>NZ_JAXMMF010000134.1:0-17529 GCF_034366665.1 Tabrizicola sp.
CCCCTGATCGAGGCGCTGACCGAACGGCAATGGGGCGACAACTCCCCCCCGCGCGAAGTGGCGGTGAAGCACGTCGCCCTTTTCGCCACCCCCGCCACCGTCGCCAGCCGCGCCTTCCAGCGCGAGCTTGCCTTCCGCGCCCTCGGCGTCGATGTCGAGGCGCAGCCCTGCGGCGGCGTCGTCGATGCCATCGAACAGGGTGACGAGATCCTGGCCGAAGCGCTGGTCCGCAGCCATGTCGAGGCCCTGAAGCGCCGGATGCCGACGCCCGAGGCCGCGCTGCTCCGGCGGGACCCAGGTTTTCTGCATCCGCTTGAGCGCGGCGGCAGAGGCGGTGGTGCAGGCAAGGATGACCAGATCGCAGCCCTCGGCCCAGAGGCGTTCGGTGGCGGCGCAGGTCAGCGCAAAGATGTCGTCATGGTCGCGAACGCCGTAAGGAGCATGCGCATTGTCGCCGAAATAGACAAAAGGGACATCCGGCAGCCGCTTTGTCAGCGCATCAAGAACAGTTAGCCCACCAAGGCCCGAATCGAAGACGCCAACTGCCATGCCTGCCACTTTCGCCTGGGCGCAATCGCTGCGCGGGATGCCTGTTCGGCAATCATAAGGGGGACGGACCGGGGACGAAAGGCCCAAGCGAGCGCCCGCCGGTCGTCCATGCCGGGGTTTCACATGCAATGTGGTCTCCCTATGTAGGGGCGGACGTGGTAGGGTGCAAAACGCTTTGAGGCGAGGGTGAGTATGGATTGGGACAAGCTGAGGATCTTTCACGCCGTGGCGGAGAAGGGCAGCCTGACCCATGCGGGGGATGTGCTGCACCTGTCGCAATCGGCCGTCAGCCGGCAGATCCGCGCGCTGGAGGAAAGCCTGAACGTCACGCTGTTCCATCGCCACGCGCGGGGGCTGATCCTGACCGAACAGGGCGAGCTTCTGTTTGATGCCACGACACAGATGGTGCGGCGGCTGGACGCGACGGCGGCGCGCATCCGCGACAGCGAGGATGAGGTCTTCGGCGAATTGCGGGTGACGACGACGACGGGGTTCGGGACCCTGTGGCTCGCCCCCCGGCTGGCGCGTCTGTACGAGAAGTATCCGGCGCTGAAGATCGACCTGATGCTGGAGGAGCGGGTCCTGGACCTGCCGATGCGTGAGGCGGACGTGGCGATCCGCATGAAAGAGCCCAGCCAGGCCGACCTGATCCGCAAGCGGCTGATGCAGATCAAGATGCAGATGTTCGCAACGCCCGAATATTTGGCTGCGCATGGCGAGCCGCAGTCGATGGACGATTTCAGCAGCCACCGGCTGATCAGCCAGCACGCGGGTACCCCGCAGGTGGCGGCGGGGGCGCTTCTGGTGGCGGAACTCATGACGCATGACATCCCCTCGACCCTGACGGTGAACAACTACTTCGGGGTCTTGCAGGGCGTGCTGAACCATCTGGGCATCGGGGTGCTACCGGATTACCTGACCGACGATTTCCCCAATCTTGTCAGGGTCCTGCCCGAGGTTGAAAGCGCCGAGGTGCCGGTCTTTCTGGCCTACCCCGAAGAGCTGCGCCATTCCAAGCGCGTGGCGGCCTTCCGGGACTTCGTGACCGAGGAAATCATGGCCTTCCGCCGCAGGCAGGCCGAGGATGCTGCCGCCTGAATTGCTGCCATGCAGCAATTGCATAGCGGCAATGCCCAAACGTCGGGCATTCCGGACTTGTTTGCGCAAGCATGGGGCACTATTTGAAACCTCGAAGCGGCGATGAGCGTGCTCTCGTCCCTTCGTACCTCCCTGTTGGACTTGGCCGAGCGTAAAGCTCGGCCTTTTTTTGCGCTGGCGCAGGAAAAAGGCCCGGCAGTCGCCTGCCGGGCCGTGGTGTGCAGATTGTTCGGTGTGCAGATGGTCCGGGATCAGCCGCCGCTGCCCTCGACCGCATCGCCCGATTGGTCTGTCGAATCGTTCTGGGCCGGGGCGGTCGGGTCGATGTTGGACGAGATGGCGGCGATCAGCTCGGCCTCGGTCCAGCCCAGCGTCAGCGAACCATCGGCAGTCACATCGCCTGCCAAGGGCACGGTGAAGGACTTGACGCTGGACTTGGCGCCGAAGTCGCTGTTCAGCGTGACCACGGCGACCGGGCCGCCGTCGGCCTCATAGACGTTTTCCACCTGGCCGATCACGATCTGGTCCTTGGTGCGGACCTCGTTGCCGACAAAGGCGGAATCGCTCACCACGGTGACGGTGGTCATGTCCCCGGGCGTCGCGCCAAGGGTGATGTCCGAGCTGAGGTCAAGCGCGAAGGCCGGTGCAGCGACCAGTGCGGCCAGCGTGACCGAGGCCAGAAAGGGTTTGGAATTGAACATGCGTCGTCTCCTGATGTGGTGCCGATGGGTCGGCATGCACAGGTCAACCGCTGGCGGCAGCGGATGTTCCAGCGCCCGGCGTCAGTCCAGCGCAGCAAGCCGTCCGTCCAGGAACGCGCGGTCGGCAGCCGAGGTGGCAAGGGCGATCGCGCGGGCATAGGCGGCCCTTGCCTCCTCCAGCGCGCCGGTGCGGGCAGATAGGTCGGCCAGAACCGCATGGAACGGCTGGTAGCCGTCCAGGTCCTGCGCCAGCGCGCGGACCTGGACAAGCGCAAGACCCGGCTGTCCCGCCTCGGCCAGCGCGACGGCATGGTTCAAGGCGACAACCGGCGTCGGCTCGAAGTCATGCAGCCGGGCGTAAAGCGCGGTTATCTGCGGCCAGTCCGGGGTGCCCTCGGCCGCGTGCAGCGCGGCGATGGCGGCCTTGATCTGGAACGGGCCCGGCTGACGGCGCGCCACGGCCCGGTCCAGAAGATGGCCCCCCTCGGCCAGGTCCGCCTGGTTCCACAGGCTGCGGTCCTGACGCGTCGGCGGCAGCGTCTGGCCATCCGGGCCGGTCCTGGCGGCAGAGCGGGCATGGGTCAGCAATAGCAGCGCCAGCGCGGCCTCGACCTCGGGCTGGTCGGGGGCAAGCTGGACCAGAAGCCGCGCCAGGAAGATCGCTTCGGTGCACAGGTCGGTGCCGGCCTGCGGTCCCTGCGCGTAACCGGCGGTGAAGATCAGATAGACCGTGGTCAGGACCGAGTTCAACCGGTCGGGGAGGTCCTCGGGCCCCGGCACGGCAAAGGGGATGCGCGCAGCGGCGATCTTGGCCTTGGCGCGGCTGAGGCGCTGACCCATCGTCGGTTCGGCATCCAGGAAGACAGCCGCGACCTGTGGGGTCGTCAGGCCACACAGCGACCGCAGCGTCAGCGCAATGCGGGACTTCTCTTCCAGCGCCGGGTGGCAGCAGGTGAAGATCAGCCGCAGCCGGTCGTCAGGGATAATGTCGGTTTCCATTTCATCGGCTTCCTCGCCCACCAGCAGCGCCTGATCCTGCGCCTTGCGGCCTTCGCGGGTGGCGCTGCGCAGCCGGTCGATGGCCTTGCGCAACGCCACCCGCAACAGCCAGCCCTGGGGCGAGTCCGGCAACCCCGCCCTGCCCCAATGCGAAATGGCCGAGATGGCGGCATCCTGCAGCGCATCTTCGGCCAGCTGGAAATCACGCAGCCGGGCAATCAGCGCCGCCAGAAGCCGCCCCCGATGGTCGCGCATCACGGCCTCGACAGCCTGGGTTGCAGCGATGGCTTTGGGGGCGGCCAGGGTCATGGTCGGCTCATCCGTTCGGGTTGTAGTCCATCAGGGGGCGGACCTCGATGGTGCCGAAACTGGCCGAAGGGATCATCGCGGCATATTTCAAGGCGGCGTCCAGGTCGGGAACCTCGACAATGTAGTAGCCGCCCAGGTGTTCGCGGGTTTCCGCAAAGGGGCCGTCCATCGTTTCCACCTTGCCGCCCTTGATGCGCAGGGAGGTGGCGGTTTCCACGCCCTGCAGCCCCTCACCGCCGCGCAACACGCCGTCGGCCTTCATTTTTTCGTTCAGGGCAAAGAAGCCGCCCATCATCGCCTGGAACTCAGGGGTGCCATAGGCCGGTTCAAGCGCGGGATCGTTATAGATCAGAAGCATGTAGTTCATGATGTGGGTCCTTGGGTGACAGGGGGGATCAGAGACCGAAGCGGGCCATCGTCAGGACGACCAGCAGGATGACCGTGGCCAACAGGTTCAGCGAGTTGCCCATGATGCGCAGGACATGGGTCGGGTTATCCGCCTTCAGGCCGAACGGGTGCAGGACGCGCCCCAGGACCAGGAAGCCACCGGCACAGTGCAGCGCGATGGAGTTGCCGCCGTTCGCCTCGGCCAGGGCAAGGAGCAGCAGGACGAAGGGCGCCCATTCGACGAAGTTGCCGTGATGGCGGATGCGTTAGTGCAGCGCGGCATCGTTGGCGTGACCGATGGAGGCCTTGAGTTCGGTCCGCTTCCCCGACACGCGGAAGAAGAGGACGATGAAGATCAGGATCAGCGGCAGCGCGTACAGCGTGGTAATCGGGAAGGACATGTCTGTGTTTTCCTGTGTTGTTTCGGGTTTCGTGACCCAAGGACGCTGCCAGTTTGCCGATTTCGACATCGGGCACGAAATTTTTTTCCGATCCAGCCGGATTTTTTCCGTCCCTGTGGCCAAAGTTCTGGAATCAGGGCGAAATTTGCGGGCGGATCGCCGGGGGGCCGGTTTGCGCTTTTTCGGCCTTTCGCTTATGAGGCGGCCAAGCTGCCAGAGGGAACGCCATGCAAGAGCCCGCCATCACGCCGGAATTGGTCGCCAGCCACGGGATCAAGCCCGATGAATGGGAACGCCTGCTGGGTATCCTGGGGCGGACGCCGTCGTTCACCGAACTGGGGATCTTCAGTGCGATGTGGAACGAACATTGTTCCTACAAGTCCTCGAAGATCCATCTGAAAAAGCTGCCGACCACGGGGCCGCAAGTGATCTGCGGACCGGGCGAAAACGCGGGGGTCGTCGATATCGGCGATGGCCAGGCGGTGATCTTCAAGATGGAGAGCCACAACCACCCCTCCTACATCGAGCCGCACCAAGGTGCAGCAACTGGCGTCGGCGGCATCCTCCGCGACGTCTTCACGATGGGCGCGCGGCCGATTGCGGCGATGAATGCGCTGTCCTTCGGTCTGCCGTCGCATCCCAAGACCGCGCACTTGGTGAAAGGTGTGGTCGAGGGCGTCGGCTCCTATGGCAACGCGTTCGGGGTGCCGACGGTGGGCGGCGAGGTGCGGTTTCACCGCAGCTACAACGGCAACTGCCTGGTGAACGCCTTTGCGGCGGGTTTGGCGGATACCGACAAGATCTTCTACTCGGCGGCGTCGGGTGTGGGGATGCCGGTGGTCTATCTTGGCGCGAAAACGGGCCGCGACGGGGTGGGCGGGGCCACGATGGCCAGCGCCGAGTTCGACGACACCATCGAGGAAAAGCGCCCGACAGTGCAGGTGGGCGACCCCTTCACCGAGAAGCGTCTTCTGGAGGCGTGCCTGGAGCTGATGGCCTCGGGTGCCGTGATCTCCATTCAGGACATGGGGGCCGCGGGGCTGACCTGTTCGGCGGTCGAGATGGGCGACAAGGGCGGCCTTGGAATCAAGCTGCAGCTGGACGACGTGCCCCAGCGCGAAACCGGGATGACGGCCTACGAAATGATGCTGTCCGAGTCTCAGGAGCGGATGCTCATGGTGCTGAAGCCGGACATGGAGGCCGAGGCGCGGGCGATCTTTGTCAAGTGGGACCTGGACTTTGCCATTGTCGGCGAGACGATCCCCGAAGATCGGTTCCTGATCCTGCACGGCAACGAAGTGAAGGCGGACATTCCCTTGTCCAAGCTTTCGTCCAGCGCGCCGGAGTATGACCGGCCCTGGGTGCCCTCCCCTGCCCCGGCGCCCGTGCCACAGGTGCCGGCGATTACGCCCATCGTGGCGCTGAAGGCGCTGATCGGGTCGCCCTCCTATGCCCACAAGGGGTGGGTCTATGAGCAATATGACAGCCAGGTCGGGGCCGATACCATCGTGCCCCCGGGTGTTGGTGCGGGTGTGGTGCGGGTGCATGGAACGGGGAAGCTTCTGGCCTTCACCTCGACCGTGACGCCGCGCTATGTGAAGGCCAACCCGTTCGAGGGCGGCAAGCAGGCGGTGGCGGAATCCTACCGGAACCTGATCGCCGTGGGCGCGAAGCCTCTGGCGACGACCGACAACCTGAACTTCGGCAACCCCGAAAAGCCCGAGATCATGGGGCAGTTCGTCGGCGCGCTGGAAGGCATCGGCGCTGCCGTGAAGGCACTGGACATGCCGATCGTGTCGGGCAACGTCAGCCTTTACAACGAGACGGACGGCTCGGGCATCCTGCCCACGCCCACGATCGGCGCGGTCGGCATCATGATGGCGGATGACCTGATCTCGGGCCAACCCGCGGACGGCGACATCGTCGTGGTGATCGGCGAGACGCGGGGCCATCTGGGGCAGTCGGCCCTTCTGGCCGAGGCGTTCGGGATCGAGGCAGGCGAGCCGCCTTACGTCGACCTGTCGGCCGAGGTGTCAGCCGCAAAGGCCCTGCTTGCCAACCGCAAACGCATCCGCGCGGCACGGGACCTGGGCGATGGCGGCCTTGCGCTGGCCGCGTTCCGGATGGCCGAAGGCGCGGGGATCGGTCTGACGCTGAAATCGGGCGAGATCGGGCCCTTGTTCGGCGAAGATCAGGCGCGCTACGTGGTGGCGATCCGGCACGACGACCTTGCCGCCTTCATGGCGGCAGCGGGCGGGGTAAAGGTGGCCCAGGTCGGCAAGTTTGGCGGCGACCGCGTGACCTTCGGCACTGAAAGCGCAGCGCTGGCCGAGTTGTCGCAGCTTTATCGCACGGCCTTTGCGGCGACCGTGGGCGTCTGATGTTGCGCCCAGCAACGGCGGCGGATTTTCCGTTCATCCGCGCTTTGGCCGGGCGGGCTGAGAATGCGCCCTTCATTACCGACGAGGACGAGGCCGCGCTGGCGGCCTATCTGGCCGACCCAAGCGTGCGCCTGCTGATCTGGCAGCCGCAGGGACAGCCCGCGGGCTATGCGCTCTTCTGCCAGGTTGGCGAACCTTCAGGCGCTGTAGAGTTGCGCAGGCTGGCGCTGGCCCAGACCGGCAAGGGCGCGGGTCAGGTTTTTCTTCGGACGCTGGTCGACTACGGGTTCGGCACCTTGGGTGCCGCTCGGGTCTGGCTGGACGCCTCGTCCGAGAATCCGCGGGCGATGAAGACCTACGACCGGGCGGGCTTCACGCAGGAGGGGCGGCTGCGGCACCATTGGTACCGCCCGGCTTTGGGGCGGGTGGTGGACCTGATCCTGTACGGGATGCTGCGCGACGAATGGGAATCCCTTGAACCCCTTCCCGCGCAAGCCTAGGTTTGTGATGAAGAAGGAGACCGCCTGATGCCCATCGAAGCCCGCGACATCGAAGCCCTGATCCGGGAGGCTTTCCCGAATGCCAGGATCAGCGTGCAGGGCGACGACGGCGCACATTTTGCGGCCGAGGTGATCGACCCGTCCTTCAAAGGCCTGAACCGTGTCCAGCAGCAACGCGCGGTCTATGCTGCCCTGAAGGGCAAGATGGACGGCCCGAACGGCGCGCTGCATGCGCTGGCTCTGACCACCAAAGCGCCAGACTAGGGGCACAGCATGGCCGCGGACCCTCGCCAGGAACGGATCGGCGCAACGGTTCTGTCGCTGGGCGCAACTGTGGTGGCGGGGCTTGAATGGCTGGACCGGCCGCAGCCGGGGGAATTCGTGGAAACCGGGCCCGACTGGTACGTTGCGTTCAACGTCGCCCTGCACGGCGCCATCCTGCTGCTCTTGCTGATCGCCCTTGCACGCCTGACGCACATTGTCGCCGACCGCCCGGACTTGCGCGCGCTGTTTCTGGGGCTGATCCTTGTGGGAACGCTGGCCGCAGCCTATCTGGTGGGACGTGACCTTGGGCTGGTCTGAAGGAGCATGATGATGCCGGCAGGTGCAGGACTTGGCGGGCTGGTAGGGGTGCTGCTGCCGCTGGTGGGGATCGCCACGATCCTGAAGGCCCGGGCCGCACGCAAGCGCGGCGAGCCGCCGGTGGACGAAGATTTCGAAAAGCGCCAGGCCGCAACGCTGGAATCCGAACGGCGGATGGCGGCCTATCTGGCCTCGCGCGACAGTCGAGAGTAGGATTGGACCCGGGGCTTGCAGCCTGGCTGGTGGAGAAAGCTCCCTGGGTCGGGCCGTGGCTGGCGGGTTTGCTGGTGGTGTTTGCCGCCATATCGGTTGCAAGCCACTGGCCGCTGTTGAAATATGGGCCAAGACACTGGCGGATTACCCGGAAGTGGGAATTCCGCAGATGGAAAAGGAAGAACGGGCGATGAGCGCACAGGACCAAATCCGCGAGACGATCACCAAGAACGACGTGGTGCTGTTCATGAAGGGCACCAAGATGATGCCGCAATGCGGGTTCTCGTCCCGCGTGGCCGGGGTGTTGAACTTCATGGGGGTGGAGTTTGCCGACGTCAACGTGCTGGCCGATGCCGACATCCGGCAGGGGATCAAGGACTTCAGCGACTGGCCGACCATCCCGCAGCTTTACGTCAAAGGCGAATTCGTCGGCGGCTGCGACATCGTCACCGAGATGACGCTGTCGGGCGAGCTGGACCAGCTTCTGGAAGCCAAGGGTGTGACCTTCGACAAGGCCGCCGCCGAGAAGATCCGCGAAGCAAACGCCTGAGAGGCGCAAGGCCCGCGTCGGCGGGCCTTTTCGCTTATTCTGCGCGGCAGGTCAGGAGCAGCGTCTCACCCTCGGGCGTCTTCCAGTACAGTGTCGCCTCGTCGCCTTTTGTCCACCAGACATAGTTGGACCCGTCCGACGGCCAGCCGTAGCGCGCGCCCGAGGCTGCAGGCTCCCCCAGCAGCGTGATCTGGTTGCCATCGACATTGATGACGACCAGGCTTTGATCGGGGCCGTTGACGTAGGTCGCCGGAACCCGAACATCCCGGTCGCAGACATAAATCGCGCCGGTGAAATCCTGCGCGACAGCGGTGGTCGGCACCAGTGCCAGTAGCCAGAGCGCCTTCATGCCTTCAGCTGTTCCTCGACCCGGGCGGCCATCGCTTCGGCGCGGGCGGCGATCTCGGCCAGGGTTTCGTTGACCTGAGGCGGGATCACGGCGACGTCGCGGGTGGCGACGGGGCGGGCCTCAAGTTCCGCCACGCGGGCGCGCAGGCTGCGCAGTTCATCTTCCACGGCGGCGGTCTTGTCGGCCAGCATCAGCCCCGCCATCAGCAGCATCTTGGCTTCCGGCAAGCGGCCCATCTGGGCGATGATCGGCGAGGCTTCGGCGTCCAGCATCCCGGCGGCGGCGCGCAGGAAATGTTCCTCGCCCGGCTGGCACGAGACCTGGAACGGACGGCCGCCGATGGTGACTTCAAGTTCAGGCATTGCCGGCCTCCGTCAGGTGGGGTTCAAGCGCTGCCAGGATTTCGTCCATCTCGGCGATCTCGGTCAGGCGGGTGGCGCGCAGGGTCTCAAGCTCGGTCTGCATGGCCTTGTTGATCAGATGGGGTTCGGTGGCACCCGCGGCGGCGGCAGTGCGCAGGGCCTCCAGCTGTTCGCGCAAGCTGGCGTTGACGCGGCGCATCCGCTGCAGTTCCAGCCCCTTGACGTCCAGCTCCTGCGTCAGGCGGTCGACCTTGTCCTGCAGGTCGCCCTTCGCCTCACGCGCGCTGGCGGCGCGAAGGCGGGCCTGCAGCTGGGCGGTAAGGGACTTCTCCTCCTCCAGCTGGGCGCGGAGGGCGGCGTCGGACTGGGGTGATGCCGCGGCGGTGGGCGGCGCAGAGGCAGCAGCCCGGGGTTGCGCGGCCAGCCGGTCCACGCCCTTGCCGATCCGTTCCAGCGCAGCGGTGATCCGCTTTTCCAGTTCGGTTATATCCTGCATCCCTTACCCCTTGCACGTCGCGACCGTTCCGATGCCCGTCCAGCGGCGACGAATCGCCCCCTTCCCGGTCGGAACCGATCTTAGCGTGAAACCCCGGAAAGGCGACCGGCCTTTCTTCCCAAGGCCTTGGGGTCCAAGCTTGATCTTGCCGGTCGTGGTGGGTAAGGCCTTCGCAACCCCATTCAGCCGAAGGAATGCCGCCTTGGACATCCAGACCCTCCGCCAGACCCACCCTGACCACTGGATGCGGGCGACCGCGATCCGGGCCCTGACGCTGGACGCGGTGGCGGCGGCGAATTCGGGCCACTCGGGAATGCCGATGGGGATGGCCGATGTGGCGACGGTGCTGTTCGAGAAGCACCTGAAATTCGACCCCAAGGCCCCGCGCTGGCCGGACCGCGACCGCTTCATCCTGTCGGCGGGACATGGGTCGATGCTGATCTACTCGCTGCTTTACCTGACCGGCTATGCCGACATGACGCTGGAGCAGATCAGGAACTTCCGCCAATGGGGTGCCATCACTGCAGGCCACCCGGAATTCGGCCATGTCGCGGGCGTCGAGACGACGACGGGGCCGTTGGGTCAGGGGATTTCCAACGCCGTCGGGTTCGCGATGGCCGAGGAATCCCTGCGCGCGCGCTGGGGGGCCAAGGTCCAGGACCACTACACCTGGGTCATCGCAGGCGACGGCTGCCTGATGGAAGGTGTTTCCCAGGAAGCCATCGGTCTGGCGGGCAAGCTTGAGCTGAGCCGCCTGATCGTGCTGTGGGACAACAACGGCATCACCATCGACGGCAAGGTCAGCATCGCCGACGTCACCGACCAGAAAGCGCGGTTTGCAGCCTCGGGCTGGGACGTGTTCGAATGCGACGGGCATGACCCCGTGGACATCGACCGGGCACTGAGCGCGGCCAAGGCCTCGCCCCGCCCGGCGATGGTCGCCTGCAAAACCCACATCGCCATCGGCCATGCGGCGCAGGATACCTCCAAGGGTCACGGTGCCCTGACAGACAAGGCGCAGCTGCAGGCGGCCAAGGACGCTTACGGCTGGAAGGGCGGGCCGTTCGAGGTCCCCGCTGATGTGAAGACCTGGTGGGAGTCGCTGGGCGCCAAGGGTGCCAAGGCCCACTCCGAGTGGGAAGCCCGTTTCGCCGCCCTGTCCCCAGCCAAGCAGGCCGAGTTCAGGCGCATCTTCACGCTGGAGGCCCCGGCAAAGCTGGCTGCCGCCATTCGTGCGGTGAAAAAACAGGCCGTCGCGGACATGCCGAAGCTGGCGACCCGCGCCTCGTCGGAAAAGGTGCTGGCAGCGGTGAACCCGATCTGCCTTGAGACCATCGGCGGCTCGGCCGACCTGACGGGATCGAACAACACCAAGACCGCCGACCTTGGCGTCTTCACGCCCGAGGATCGCAAAGGCCGTTACGTCTATTTCGGCATTCGCGAGCACGGCATGGCCGCCGCGATGAACGGCATGGTTTTGCATGGCGGCGTAAGGCCTTACGGCGGGACTTTCATGTGCTTTACCGACTATGCGCGGCCGTCGATGCGCCTGTCGGCCCTGATGGGCGTGCCCGTGGTCTACGTGATGACGCATGACAGCATCGGTCTGGGCGAGGATGGCCCGACCCACCAGCCGGTCGAGCATCTGGCGATCAGCCGCGCGACGCCCAACACCCTGGTCATTCGCCCCGCTGACCTGGTCGAGGTCGCCGAAGCCTGGGAAATTGCCCTGACCGAAAAGACCCGGCCCACCGTCCTGGCGCTGTCGCGGCAGAACCTGCCCGCGGTGCGCAAGACCCACACCAACACCAACATGGTCGCCAAGGGTGCCTATGTGCTGGAGGAAGCCACGGGCAAGCGGCAGGTGATCCTGATGGCGACGGGCTCCGAGGTCGAGATCGCGCTCAAGGCCCGCGCGGCGCTGGAGGCGGAAGGGATCGGCACTCGTGTCGTCTCCATGCCGTCGATGGAGCTCTTCGCCGCACAGGACGAGGCTTACCGCCGCAAGGTCCTGCCGCCCGGCCCGGTTCGGGTGGCGGTCGAGGCCGGCGTCCGCATGGGCTGGGACCGCTGGCTTCTGGGCGAGCGGGGCCGTGAGGCGAAGGCCGCCTTCGTGGGCATGTCCACCTTCGGCGCCTCGGCCCCGATGGAGCGGCTGTATGCCGAGTTCGGCATCACCGCCGACGCAACCGTGGCGGCTGCCAAGGCGATGCTCTGAGCCTTTGGTTTAGACCCAAGGATTAAGCGGCGGCTTAGGGCCGCCGCTTGCTTTTTGGCTGACCGGTGCTGCGCGGCTGGCTAGGGTCCGGTCGAACTGGAGGACCGGGATGCGACTTCTGAAGACCGTGCATGGCTGGCTGGGCGTGATCGTCCTGCCCTGGGTCATCCTCATTGGGCTGACAGGTCTGTACCTCAATCACGAACGGCTGGTGATGGGCTGGCTTGAGGGCGAAAGCTACGACGAGGCGCAGTTCGACACCTGGCCTGGGGCGAAGGCCCTGACAGTGAACGAGGCCCGCGTGCTGGCCGAGGGGCTTTATCCCGGGGTGGCGCTGACGCTGGAGGATGACAAGACCTACCACGGACGCGCTGCCGCGGTCTTCGCGGCGGGCGATGCGCAGGTGATCGTTGCCCTGCAGACGGGACATTACTGGGTGAAGACCGACCTTTCCCGCGTCACCCATGCCCCGGATGGGACGGTGCTGGAGACGCGGACCTACTGGGAGGGCATCTTCAAGCGCCTGCACGAACGCGGCTGGCTGACCCGGACCTTTGGCACCTGGCTGGCCGACATCACGGCCGCGTCCATGGTGATCTTCGGACTGTCAGGGATCATCCTTTTCCTGATGCCCCGCTTGCGCCGCAGGCAGAACCGGCGGCGGGTGCGGGCGGCGACGACGCCCTGACGGCTTTTCATTTGCCGCGCCTCAGGTCAGGGTCCGCGCCGACAGGGAGGCGGATCATGGACTGGAGAGGATTCGGCCCGGCGATGGCGGGTCCGAAGGGGGTGGACCTGGCCCGTGCGGGACTTGGCGCAGGGCTGGGGCTGTTGCTGGCGGGGCTGGCGCTGCGGGGCGCTGGCCTGGGCTGGCTGATCGCGCCCTTCGGGGCCTCGGCGGTGCTGGTCTATGCCGTGCCGAACAGCCCGCTGGCGCAGCCCTGGTCGGTCGTGATGGGCAACACGCTTTCGGCGCTGGTGGCGCTGGCGGTGCTGACCGCCCTGCCCCAGGCCGACTGGGCGGTTCCGCTGGCCGTGGGCCTGGCGATTGCCGCGATGCTGGCAACCCGCGCGCTGCATCCGCCTGGAGGGGCCGTGGCTCTGCTGGTGGCGCTAGGCGGTCCGGCTGACTGGCTCGCGACGGCGGGCAGCGTGGCGTCGGGGTCGGCGCTGCTGGTGGGCATCGGCATCCTGTGGAACGGCGCGGTGGGCCGGGTCTATCCGTTCCGCCAACCGACCCAGCCCGGTCCGCATGGCACGCAGGACCCGACACCCGAGGCGCGCATCGGCCTTGATCCCGCCGAGCTGGCGGCGATCCTGGAGGAGTATCGGCAGTCATCGAACCTGGGCGTCGCCGACCTTGCCCGGCTTGTTGGCGCGGCGGAACAGGCGGCGGCAGCGCGGCGGATGGAAGGCTTCACCGCCGCCGACATCATGTCGCGCGACCTGGTGACCGTGGGGCCGGAGGCGCCGCTGTCCCAGGTGGCCGACCTGTTTCGCACGCGAGGCTTCACCTCGCTGCCCGTGGTCGAAGGCGGGCGGCTGATGGGTCTGATCTTCCAGATCGACCTCATCCGCCGCGCGCGGCAGGACGCCTTCCGCCAGCACCACAGCCTGATCCGCGCCTTTGCGCATCTGATCGACAGCCATCGCAAACGCCCCCCGAAGGCGGGCGAGATCATGGAGACCGGCGTGCCTTGGGTCACGCCCGAGACACCCGTAGGGGCTCTGCTGCCGCTTCTGGCGGATGGGGGTGCAGAGGCGGTGCCGGTGGTCGAAGGCCCGGCCATTGTCGGGATCGTCACCCGCACCGACCTTGTCTCGGCGCTGGCGCAGCGGCTGGCACTGCTGCAGACCTAGTGCAACGGCATCTAGCGCGGGGGGGCGCTGTCCTCGTACTCGTCGCCAGGAGGCATCTCGCCGTCGACATCGTCGTCCAGATCCTGGGGGTCGGGCATGCCGTCGTCGTTGAGATCAGGGTTTTCCGGACCATCCCCGGCGTTGACCGAACTGGAGGTCACGTCGGCATCGGCTTCGGACACCTCGGACAACGCGTCCTGCGGTTCCTCGTCCAGCGGCAATACGCCGCCCTCGTCCGAGGCATCGCCGTCCGACAGGCGCGGGCCGTCGGCATCCTGCTCGTGCGGATAGGTCTGCTCTTCGCCCTGGTCGGTGAGCGTGGGAAACTCGCCAAGGTTGCCCTGGATCGAAGCTTCCTCGATCACCGGCTCGGCGGCCTCTTCGGGGTCGAGCGTCGGAAGCGCGACCTCGCCCATCGCCAGAAGCTCGCGCGCCTGGTCGATGTAGCGGTCACGTCCCCCGTCGGGGCGGCCCGCGTCAACCCAAAGCTGGTCTGCGCGGTCGCGGATACGGGTCTCCCAGGCGTCGAAATCTTGGCGGTTCATGGCGGCCTCCGTTGCTGAAGCGACAACGCCGCGACGACCGACGGGTTCCGTCAGTGCGCGGCAGCCTTCTTGCCGGTGACGGCAGCCCAGAGCGGGCCGATGACACGGGTGGCGATGGGGATCAGCAGAACACCCAGGATCAGCCCGAAGACGCCGTCCAGGGCCGCGGTGACCACCCATTCGACAAAGCCCTGCGCAGCGGGCACCGCCTGGGCAGCACCTTGCGCGATGTGGTGGATCGTCTCGTAGGGCCAGGCCCAAAGATGCGTGACCTCCAGCCCGTGGATCACGATGTTGCCGCCAACCCACAGCATCGCAGCGGTGCCGACGGTGGACAGGAACGCCATCAGCTTCGGCATCGCCAGCACCAGCCCCCGCCCCAGCGCCCTGCCCCCAGAGGTGCGGCCCGTCGCGGCCAGATGCAGGCCCACGTCGTCCATCTTCACGATCAGCGCCACGGCACCATAGACCACGACGGTGATGAACGTGCCGACGACGGCCAAGGTGATCGCCTGCATCCAGAAGTTCGGACTTTCGATGGTGGCCAAAGCGATGGTCATGATCTCGGCCGACAGGATGAAATCGGTCTTGATGGCACCCGCGACCTTTTCCTCTTCCAGGTGGGTCGGGTCCTTGGTGTCGAAATCCGACGCGACGGCCTCATCAGCATGGGGGGCGAAGGCGTGGACCAGCTTTTCCGCGCCCTCGAAGCACAGATAGGCCCCGCCCAGCATCAGAAGCGGTGTGATGACCCAAGGCGCGAAATGGTCCAGCGCCAGAAGGCCGGGCAGCAGGACGATCAGCTTGTTGCGCAACGACCCAAGCGCGATGCGCCAGATGATCGGCAGTTCCCGGTCGGCCGAGAAGCCGTGGACATACTTCGGCGTCACCGCCGCATCGTCGATCACAACGCCCGCGGCCTTGGTCCCGGCCTTGGCCGCAGCCGCGGCGATGTCGTCGATCGACGAGGCCGCCACCTTGGCAATGGCCGCCACGTCGTCGAGAAGTGCGAGAAGTCCGCTCATGCCCTGCCCCAGCTTGCCTGCAACCGTCGGTGTACCGGGAAACGCAGGATTCGGCAAAGTGCTGCATGGGGTTAGCGCAAACAGGCGAAGATTGCGCTAACATGCTGATAAGGTGTCGATTTCTGCCTTGTATGCCGTTGTGGACCGGCTAAGACCCTGCCCAGGCATCAGCAGGGGACCCTATCATGACCGTGACCGTCGGCATCAACGGCTTCGGCCGCATCGGGCGCTGCACGCTGGCACATATCGCGGAATCGAACCGCAATGACGTGCAGGTGGTGGCGATCAATGCGACAGGACCGGTCGAAACGAACGCGCATCTTCTGCGCTATGACAGCGTGCATGGCCGGTTTCCGAGTCTGGTGAAGGTCACCGAAGACGGCCTGGACCTTGGCCGCGGCCCGATCCGGATCATGTCGACCTACAACCCCGAGGAACTGGATTGGGCCGGGGTGGATGTGGTGCTGGAATGTACCGGCAAATTCAACGACCGCGACCGCGCGGCGGTGCATCTGGGGCGTGGGGCGAAGCGGGTGCTGGTCTCGGCCCCGGCCAAGCGTGCAGACCTGACGGTGGTCTACGGCGTCAACCACCGCAGCCTGCTGCCGGAACACAAGGTCGTCTCGAACGCGTCCTGCACGACGAATTGCCTGGCACCCCTGGCCAAGGTGCTGAACGACGCGATCGGGATTGACTCTGGGATCATGACCACGATCCACAGCTATACCGGCGACCAGCCAACGCTGGACCGACGGCACAAGGACCTCTACCGCGCGCGGTCAGCCGCAATGGCGATGATCCCGACCTCGACCGGCGCGGGCAAGGCGATCGGCGAGGTGCTGCCGGAGCTGGCGGGGCGGCTGGAAGGATCGGCGATCCGGGTGCCGACCCCGAACGTCAGCGCGGTGGACCTGACCTTCATCGCGCAGAAATCCGTCACTGTGGCGGAGGTTAACGAAATCGTCAGGGAAGCCTGCGCAGGATACATGGGCATGGTCATGGCCTATGACCCCGAACCGAAGGTGTCGATCGATTTCAACCACACGCCGCAATCGTGCATCTTCGCGCCAGATCAGACCAAGGTCGCGGGGCGTTCCGTTCGGGTGCTGGCGTGGTATGATAACGAATGGGGCTTCTCCTGCCGGATGGCCGATGTGGCTGGCGTCATGGGGCGGCTTGCGCAGTAACCGGGGCCTGGCGCCCCGCTTCCGGGGACCGTCTTGACCAACACCATCGCGCTCTGGCTGGGCATCGTGATCGTGGCCGCGATCATCGCCGACGCCGCCCTGAACGGCGGCTCGGCGCTGCTGTTCCTGGCGCGGAAATTCCTCGACCTCATCGAGTGGGTGGATTTCTGGAACTGACCGCGTCAAACTGCGGTTGCAATTCCCGCCGATATGCCTTTGTTAGCGCTATCGGGATATCCCCAGCTTCGGAGGACTAGTCATGGCCGTCAAGGTTGCCATCAACGGATTTGGACGCATCGGGCGCAACGTGCTGCGTGCCATCATCGAGTCGGGCCGCACCGACATCGAGGTCGTGGCCATCAACGATCTGGGCCCGGTCGAGACGAACGCCCACCTCCTGCGCTACGATTCGGTGCACGGGAAGTTCCCGGCCACGGTGACCACGGGGGCTGACACCATCGACGTCGGGCGCGGGCCGATGCGGGTGACCGCGCTGCGGAACCCGGCCGAGCTGCCCTGGGGCGATGTCGATATCGTGCTGGAATGCACCGGCATCTTCACCTCGAAGGAAAAGTGCCAGGCACATCTGGAGAATGGGTCCAAGCGCGTGCTGATCAGCGCGCCCGGCGACGGCGCGGACAAGACCATCGTCTACGGCGTGAACCACAACACGCTGACCAAGGATGACATCGTCGTCTCGAACGCGTCTTGCACCACCAACTGCCTGTCGCCCGTGGCCTTTGTCCTTAACAACGCCATCGGGATCGAAAAGGGCATGATGACCACGATCCACAGCTACACCGGCGACCAGCCGACG
>NZ_JAXMMF010000135.1:0-8516 GCF_034366665.1 Tabrizicola sp.
TTGCGCAGGTGACGGGCTTGAGTTCGGGGAGCGCAAGGTCGCCCCAATCCTCGACCCCGTGGCCTTCGGCGCTGACTTCGCGGGCGATGCCGGCGACGCGGTAGGCGGCGGGGCCCATCAGGCAGCCGGGAACCTTCTGGCCGGTGTCGATGGGCGCGCCGATCAGGATGGTCTTGGGCATGCGGGTCTCCATTTTGGTCGGGCGCTTTGGTCCGGTTTAGCGGGGGCGGACTGCCGGTGGCAACGAACAATTCGGCGGGATCATCGGGGATGGGCGGGCACACTCGCGTTTTGGCGCGGCGGAAGGGCGCAGGGCTTTCCCCGGACCGCTGCAACGCCTATCATTGAAACCAATCACAAGGAGAAGCTGATGATCGTCGAGCTTGGGCATTTCGCGCTGATCCTGGCGCTGATGGTGGCACTGGTGCAGTCCACGCTGCCCTTGTGGGGCGCGCATCGGGGTGACGCGCGGCTGATGGCGCTGGCGGGACCCGCGGCCCTGTTGCAAGTGGTGCTGGTCGCGGGGTCCTTTGCGGCGCTGACCTGGGCCTTCGTGGTGTCGGACTTCTCATTGGCGGTGGTCGTGTCGAACTCGCACACGCTGAAGCCGATGCTGTACAAGGTCTCGGGCGTCTGGGGGAACCATGAGGGGTCCTTGCTCTTGTGGGTGCTGATCCTGGCGGTCTACGGCGCGGCCGTGGCGGTGTTCGGGGGCAACCTGCCGTCGCGGCTGAAGGCCCGGGTGCTGGCGGTGCAGGGGATGATCGGGGTTGCGTTCCTCTTGTTCCTTTTGCTGACATCGAACCCGTTCTGGCGGCTGGCGCTGCCTCCGCTGGACGGGCAGGACCTGAACCCGCTGCTGCAGGACCCGGGTTTGGCGTTTCATCCGCCGTTCCTGTACCTTGGCTACGTGGGCCTGAGCATGGCTTTCAGCTTCGCCGTGGCCGCCCTGATCGAAGGCCGGGTCGATGCCGCCTGGGGCCGCTGGGTGCGGCCCTGGACGCTGGCGGCCTGGGTCTTCCTGACCATCGGCATCGCGCTGGGGTCCTGGTGGGCCTATTACGAGCTTGGCTGGGGCGGCTTCTGGTTCTGGGACCCGGTCGAGAACGCAAGCTTCATGCCCTGGCTGCTGGCGGCGGCGCTGCTGCACAGTTCCATCGTGGTGGAAAAGCGCGAAAGCCTGAAAGCCTGGACGATCCTGCTGGCGATCATGGCCTTCGGGTTCAGCCTGATCGGGACCTTCATCGTGCGGTCGGGCGTCATCACATCCGTCCACGCCTTCGCCAACGACCCCGAGCGGGGGGTGTTCATCCTGATGATCCTCGGCTTCTTCACCGGCGGCGCGCTGATCCTGTTCGCGCTGCGGGCGGGGTCGATGGAAGCGCGGGGGGTGTTCAGCCTGGTCAGCCGCGAAAGCGCGCTGGTGGCGAACAATATCCTGCTGACCGTGGCGGCGTTTGTGGTGTTCATCGGGACAATCTGGCCGCTTGTAGGGTCAATGTTGCTGGGGCGCGACCTGTCGGTCGGGGAGCCCTTCTTCAACGCGGCCTTCTCGCCCTTCATGGTGGCACTGGCGCTGATCCTGCCTCCGGGGGCGATGCTGGCCTGGAAACGGGGTGACATCGGGCGCAGTTTGCGCGGGCTGATTCCAGTGATGGTGCTGGCGGTGGCCCTGGGGGCGCTGGCCTTCGCGATGCAGACCGGGCAGACCGCGCTGGGGCCCATCGGGCTGATGCTGGGGGCCTGGGTCGGCTTTGGCGCGATGGCCGACATCTGGGCGCGGACCGGACGCGAAGGGGTGGGCGCACGTTTCGCCCGGCTTGGCCGCCTGCCGCGGGCGGACTGGGGCAAGGCCACGGCGCATTTCGGGCTTGGGGTCACGATCTTTGCCGTCTCGGCCATGATGTCCTGGAAGATCGAGGACATCCGCGTCGTTCAGGAGGGCGAGACCTTTCCGCTTGGGGCCTATGAGGTGCGGCTCGACAAGGTCGAGGAGGTGCAGGGCCCGAATTACACCTCGACGATGGGCTGGATGACGGTCACGCGAAACGGCGCGGTTGTGGCGGTCCTGAACCCGGAAAAGCGCATCTACCCGGTGGCGCAGATGCCGACGACCGAGGCTGCGATCGACTATGGTCCCCTGCGTGACGTCTATCTGGTGCTGGGCGACAAGCAGCAGTCGGGGGGCTGGGCGGTGCGCAGCTATATCGAGCCCTTCGCCAACTGGCTGTGGGGCGGGTGCATCCTGATGGCGCTTGGTGGGCTTCTCAGCCTGTCTGACCGGCGCTACCGCGTGGCGGCGGGCGCGCGCAAGGTCCCGGCCGGAGTGCCGGCGGAATGAGCCGTCCGTGGAAGGGATGGTGGGCAAATTGCCCACCCTACGCCCTTGCCTTGTTTCTGGCGGCGTCCCCGGTCCTTGCGGTGCAGCCGGATGAGATGCTGGCCGATCCGATCCTGGAATCCCGCGCCCGAGAGATCAGCCGCGACATCCGCTGCCCGGTCTGCCAGGGCGAGACCATCGACGACAGCAACGCTCCGATCAGCCGCGACCTGCGGCTGATCATCCGCGAGCGGCTGGTCGCTGGGGATACCGATGCCGAGGTCGTCGACTATATCGTCGCACGCTATGGTGAGGGGGTGCTCTTCAACCCGCCCGCCGAGGGGGCGAACCTGGTCCTCTGGCTGGCCGGGCCCGCGCTGTTGCTGGGCGGGATCGGGGTGGCGCTGGCGGCGGGTCGGCGCCGTCGGGCCCCCGAAGTGGCGCTCTCGGCCGAGGAAGAGACGCGGCTGAAGGAAATCCTCAAGGAGTAGGGTGGGCGATATCGCCCACCCTACGCCTGTCCCCGGCCCGTGACGCGGCGTTCGGCTTGGCCTTGCGCGCAGTCCCGCTAATCTGGCGGCAACTGCGGGAGGCACGGATGACGGAACTGGTGAAGGTCACGGTCGAAGGTGGGGTGCATCGCATCACACTGAACCGGCCCGAGGTGATGAACGCGCTGAACCGCGAGATGCGGCTGGAATTGCTGGCGGCCCTTACGGCAGGCCACAACGCTCGGGTGATCGTGCTGACCGGGGCAGGGCGCGGGTTCTGCTCGGGCCAGGACCTGACCGATGCCGAAGGGCTGGAGGCCGCCGGGTTCGAGGCTATCCTGAACGACGAATACGTGCCGATGATCCGGGCGATCACCGAGGCCCCCGTCCCGGTCATCGCGGCGGTCAATGGGGCGGCGGTGGGGGCGGGCGCGAACCTTGCGCTCGCCTGCGATCTGGTCATCGCTTGCGACAGCGCGGTGTTCCTGCAAGCCTTTACCCGGATCGGGCTTATCCCGGATGCGGGCGGCACCAGTTTCCTGCCGCGACGGGTCGGGTTGCAACGCGCGATGGGCGCGGCCCTTCTGGCCGAGCCGGTGACCGCGCGGCAGGCCGAGGGCTGGGGGATGATCTGGGAGGCGGTGCCCGACGACCGTTTCGCCGAGGTTGTCACCGCGCGGGCCGTCAAGCTGGCCCAGGGGCCGACCGCAGCCTATGCGGCCCTGAAGCAGGCGCTGCGCGGTGCCTTCGACCAAAGCCTGGACCAGCAGCTGGCGACCGAGGCCAGCCTGCAGGGCCAGTGCGGCGCCAGCGCTGATTTCCGGGAAGGGGTCGCCGCCTTCCTTGGCAAGCGGCCGGCGGTCTTTCAGGGCCGCTAGGAACCTTTTCCCAGTCTCTGCGTTAGGCGATTCGCTGCAACGAAGGGTGGGCGGCCATGTGGAACCGGGCATTGGCGGCGCTTCTGCGTCTTGGCGTGAGGACGGGTCGGATGGAGCTGACCTTCTCTGATGGCTCGACCCAGGTTTTCGGGCCGGGCGGTCCGCCCGAAACCGGCGTCACCCTGCATGATCCAGACTTGCCCCGGAAGCTGCTGTTGCACCCCGATCTTGCGATGGGCGAGGCCTATATGGACGGCCGTCTTTCCTTGCGCGACAATGATGTCCGCAGCTTTCTGACCTTTGCCTTGCGCAATGGTCGAGGCCGCAAGCTGCCGCCACCCCTGCCGCAGGCCGTGGCGGCCTGGAAACGCGCGAAATCCTGGGCGATCTGGAACCACATCGGCGTCGCGCGGCGCAATGTGGCGCATCACTACGATCTCTCGCCGGGGCTGTACGACCTTTTCCTGGGCGAGACCAAGCAATACACCTGCGCCTACTTCCGGCGTCCCGAGATGACGCTGGAGGAAGCGCAGGCCGCCAAGATGGCGCATCTCGGCGGCAAGCTTCTCTTGCGCCCCGGACTGCGCGTCCTGGACATTGGCTGCGGTTTCGGGACGCTGGCGCTGACCCTGGCGCGTGACCACGGGGTTGCGGTGACGGGGATTACACTGTCGAAGGTGCAACTGGCCGAAGCCCAGGCCCGGGTGCGCGCGGCAGGGCTGGAGGGACAGGTCCAGTTCCGCCTGCAGGACTACCGGACGGTGACGGAAACCTATGACCGCGTCGTCTCGGTCGGCATGATGGAGCATGTGGGTCTGCCGCACCTGCGGACTTATTTCCAGAAGGTCGCGGACCTGCTGCCGCAGGACGGGCTGGCGCTGATCCACTACATCGGTCGCTGGTCGCCACCTGACACGATCTCGCCGTGGTTCAACAAGTACATCTTCCCCGGCGCTTATTGCCCGACGATCTCCGAAGCGATGCGGGCAGTTGAACGGACCGGGATGATCCTGGCGGATCTGGAGGTCTGGCGCGGGCATTACGAACGGACCCTGCAGGAATGGCTGAAGCGGTTCGATGCCAACCTTGACCGGGTCCGGCAGTTGCAGGACGACCGCTTTGTGCGGATGTGGCGCTATTATCTGCAATCGGCCGAGATGGGTTTTGCCGAGGGGCATCTGGTGATCCACCAGCTGCAGCTGGCCAAGGCGCGCGGCACCGTGCCGATGACGCGCGACTATCTTTATCCGGCGCGGAACACTTGAGGGTCAGACCCCGCGCTTCAGGCCCGCGACGCCGGTGCGCGCGATCTCGACCAGGCCCAGCGGGCGCATGAGGTCGGCGAAGGCGTCGATCTTCTCGGGCGTGCCGGTCATCTCGAAGACAAAGCTTTCCAGCGTGCTGTCCACCACGTTCGCCCGGAAAATCTCGGCCAGGCGCAGGGCCTCGATCCGGTGGTCGCCGTGGCCCTTGACCTTGACCAAGGCGAGTTCGCGCTGCACCGAGGGGCCTTCGGCGGTAAGGTCCTGGACCTCATGAACCGGGACCATGCGCTTCAGCTGCGCCTCGATCTGGTCGATCACGGCAGGGGTGCCGCGGGTGACGATGGTGATCCGGCTGCGGTGGCCGGTGTGGTCCACCTCGGCCACGGTCAGGCTGTCGATGTTGTAGCCGCGCCCTGAAAACAGGCCGATGACCCGAGCGAGGACACCGGGTTCGTTTTCCACGATCACAGCCAGGGTGTGGCTTTCCTCGACCTCGCTGTTGGCGGACCGGAGGTCATAGGCGGAATGGCTGGTCGAGCCCTTCTTGATGTTCAGTGCGGACATGCGGTCCTACCTTCTGCTGTGGAACACGGCGTCAGAATCCGATCCAGGAGGGGCGACCGACCCGGCGGATGACGGCGTAGATGATCAGGGGGCCGATGATCCCGGCAAGCGTGCCAAGGATCATGTGGGCGGTGAGGTCGGGGGTGAACCGGCGCAGCACGGCGCGCGTGCCGGCGGAAAAGATTGTGTGCGACAGGTAGATGCCCATCGACGAGACGCCAAGAAAGGCCAGAACGCGCAGGTATCCGGTCCCAGCCCCGTCCGACAGGATCTGGACCATCGTGAGGGCCGCAAGCGACAGGAAGATGCCCAGGACCTCGGCGGTCAGCAGGATTTGCGGCAACTGGAAACTGAGCGCCTGCAAGCCGACGAAAAGTGCTGCGGCAAGAAGGAAGACCGGTGTCCCCTGCGGCCGCCAGGTCGTCGCCCCCAGCGCCAGCCCGATCACGAAGGCGCCGGCATAGGTCGCCTCGCCCACGGTCCAGGCATTCAGGCCGACCGGGGTGAAACTGGTGGCAAGGACGACCAGCGCCGCCAGCGTCGCCCAGGCCGGGGCCGAAAGCGGGCCGGTGACGAAGCGGATCAGGACCAGGATGGTAAGGTGCTGCAGGAACAGCGCCCAAAGGAACCAGAAGTGTTCGCGGGGGGGCAGGGGCCAGAAGAGCAGGCTTTGAAGGCCTGAGATCTGCGTGTTGGCTTCATCCCCCGCTGCCAGTCGCGCGGCGGCAAAGAGGTAGGTCCAAAGCAGAAGCGGCCATAGAAGGCGGGTGAACCGGCTTCGCACGGCCTCGCCCACCGGACGTCTCAGCGCCCAGGACTGGAAGGTCATGCCGGACAGAAGGAAGAACAGCGGCATGTGGAAGTTGTAGATCAGCCGATCGACAAGCTGGAACAGCCAGTCGTTGCCGATCATCCCGGCCGTATCAAGCCCGCGCCAGGCATGGCCGATGACGACAAGGATGATACCCAGACCCTTCGCGACATCCAGCGAGATGTCGCGGGTCTTCGGGGGTGCATCGGCGGTCAGGGACATCATTGGTCTGCCTTGCTGTGGCGCGCCGGGCGGCCCCGGGACGTGATCCCGGGGACCCAAGACATTACACCAGCACCGCGCCTTTCGCACCGATCACGCCCTGGGTATCGGCGTCGCCCAAGAGCATCTCGTTATGCGGCTTGCCCGAGGGGATCATCGGGAAGCAGTTCTCGTGCTTTTCGACCAGGCAGTCGAAGATCACCGGGCCGTCATAGCGCAGCATCTCCATGATCGCGTCATCGAGGTCCTTGGGGTCCTCGCATTTGATCCCCTTGCAGCCGAAGGCCTCGGCCAGTTTCACGAAGTCCGGCAGGCTTTCGCTCCAGGACGAGGAATACCGCTCGCCATGCAGAAGCTCCTGCCACTGGCGGACCATGCCAAGGCGTTCGTTGTTCAGGATGAACTGCTTGACCGGCGCGCGGAACTGCATCGCGGTGCCCATTTCCTGCATGTTCATCAGCCAGGACGCCTCGCCCGCGACGTTGATGACCAGCGCCTCGGGGTGCGCGATCTGCACGCCGATGCTGGCAGGCAGGCCGTAACCCATCGTTCCCAGACCGCCCGAGGTCATCCAGCGGTTCGGGTCCTCGAACCCCAGGAACTGCGCGGCCCACATCTGGTGCTGGCCGACCTCGGTCGTGATGTAGCGGTCCATGCCCTTGGTCAGGGCTTCCAGACGTTCAAGCGCGTATTGCGGTTTGATCGTGGTGGTCGAGGGCTTGTAGGACAGGCACTTCACCGCACGCCATTCGTCGATCTGCGCCCACCACTGCGACAGGCTGCGCTGGTTGGTCTTGGACCCCCGCGCACGCCACTGGCGCAGGACCTCTTCCAGCACGCGAGACACGTCGCCGACGATCGGCACATCCACCCGGATCACCTTGTTGATCGACGAGGGGTCGATGTCGATGTGCGCCTTCTTCGACTTCGGGCTGAAATCCTTGATCCGCCCGGTGATCCGGTCGTCAAAGCGCGCGCCGATGTTGATCATCAGGTCGCAGCCGTGCATCGCCAGGTTCGCCTCGTACAGCCCGTGCATCCCCAGCATGCCGACCCAGTTCTTGCCGGAGGCGGGGTAGCTGCCCAGACCCATCAGGGTCGAGGTGATGGGGAAGTTCGTCTCGGCCACCAACTCGCGCAGAAGCGCGCTGGCACGGGGGCCCGAGTTGATGACGCCGCCGCCGGTGTAGAAGATCGGACGCTCGGCCTCTTCCATCATCGCGACCAGGCGGGCGATCTGCTCGGGGTCGCCCTCGGTGCGCGGCTGGTAGTGGCTGACCTTGGCCTTTTCCGCGGGGACATAGTCGGCGGTGGCGAATTGCACGTCCTTGGGAATGTCGATCAGCACCGGGCCGGGGCGGCCGTGGGTGGCGACGTGGAAGGCCTGGTGGATGGTGTCGGACAGTTTTGCCGTGTCCTTCACCAGCCAGTTCATCTTGGTGCAGGGCCGGGTGATGCCCACCGTGTCCGCCTCTTGAAAGCCATCGGTGCCGATCATGAAGGTCGGGACCTGGCCGGTCAGCACCACGATCGGGATCGAATCCATCAGCGCATCGGTCAGGCCGGTCACGGCATTGGTGGCCCCGGGACCCGAGGTCACGAGGGCGACGCCAGGCTTGCCCGTACTGCGGGCATAGCCCTCGGCCATGTGGACCGCGCCCTGTTCGTGGCGCACCAGGATGTGGCGGATGTCGTTCTGGATGAAGAGCTCGTCATAAATCGGAAGCACCGCACCGCCGGGATAGCCGAAGACGACCTCGACACCCTGGTCCTTCAGGGCCTGGACCACCATCTTCGCACCGGTCATCTGCTTCGACATCTCAACTCTCCTTAGCGCAACAAAAAGCCCCCGGAAGTTTCCTTCGGGGGCGCATGGGAACCACTATGGTCAACCGTCACCGGCCCATGCGCGTCCTTCCTACGATGACAAGAAGTCTGGCCATTGGCCCATCCCCTTCACGTTCG
>NZ_JAXMMF010000136.1:0-35584 GCF_034366665.1 Tabrizicola sp.
CCGCGTCAATCGCCTGCGCCACGATCTCGCCGGTGCCGGGGTGGGCGGAGTGGCCCTTGACCACCACCGGGCACCCGGCCGCCAGCGCCGAGGCCGTGTCGCCCCCGGCGACCGAAAACGCGAGCGGAAAGTTCGACGCGCCGAACACCGCGACCGGGCCGACGGGCCGCTGGATCAGCTTCAGGTCCGGGCGTGGCGCGGGCTGCCGGTCAGGCAGCGCCGCGTCATGCCGCCGGTCCAGCCAGCCGTCCTTCAGGATATGCGCGGCGAACAGGCGCAACTGGCTCGTCGTGCGCCCCCGCTCGCCTTCCAGCCGTGCCGCAGGCAAGCCGGTTTCCTGGGTGCCGATCTCGGTGATCTCGGCGCCGCGCGCGTCGATCTCGTCCGCGATGCGGGTCAGGAACGCTGCCCGCTCGGCCCGCGAGGTGGCCGCATAGGCCGGAAACGCCGCCTCTGCCGCCTCGCACGCGGCGGCGACATGCGCTGGCGTGCCAACCGAAAAGTCATGCGACGGCCCATGCGCGGGCGACGAGGCGAAGGTCTGGGCATTGCCTACCCATTCGCCCGCGATCAGGTGTTTTCCGGTCAGCATGAAGGCCTCGATTTCGGTGGTCAAAGTGGCAGGACGGACGTCGCGCCCTTGGTCTTGGGGGCAAACGACAGCGGGTTGCGCAGCGGTTGGCCGAAGGCGTCGGCCTCGATCTCGAACACGTCGCCGGGTTCGGTCTTGATGCCATCGGCATAGGACAGCGTTGCGGTGCCGAAGAAATGCACGTGCAGATCGCCCGGCTGACAGAAGATGCCATACTTGAAATGGTGATGCTCCAGGTTCGCCAGCGTGTGCGACATGTTCGCCTCGCCGCTGAGGAACGGCTTTTCCCACAAGACCGCGCCACCGCGCAGGATGCGGCTGGTGCCGCGCACATCTGCGGGCAACTCGCCCACCAGAATTTCCGGCCCGTAAGAGGCGACGCGCAGCTTGGAATGGGCCAGCCAGAGGTAATTCACCCGTTCGGTGACATGGTCGGAAAACTCGTTGCCCAAGGCCCAGCCGATCCGGTAGGGCGCGCCGTTCGGGCCGATCAGGTAGACGCCCGCAACCTCCGGCTCTTCGCCGCCATCCTCGGCGCAGGCCGGGGCTTCAAGGGCAGCACCGGGGGCGACGGCGGCATGGCCGTTGCCCTTGTAGAACCATTCGGGCTGCGCCCCGACCTCGCCCCTGGCCGGACGCCCGGCCTCCAGCCCCATGCGGAACATCTTCATGCTGTCGGTCAGCGTCTCGGCCCCTTCCAGCTTGGCGTGCATCGCATCGCGGGCCGAGGCCGACCCGAGGTGCGTCAGGCCCGTGCCCGTCAGATGCAGGTGCGCCGGATCGGGGTGGCTGACCGGCAATTCGAAGGTGGCGCGGCTCAGGTCCACCGCCTCACCCAGACCGCGGCGCGCCACTTCTTCGGCCAGCCCATGCCCCGCCGCAATCGCCGCCGTTGCCAGTTCATAGACCGACGCCGTGCCTTGCACCCGCCGCGCCTCGGCCCCCGTCCGGGCCACGACGCCCGCGCCCTTGACCGTCGATAGATGCATGTCCTGCCTCACTTGTTCTTGTTGTAGACGTCGAAGATCACCGCAGCCAGCAGCACCAGCCCCTTGATCATCTGCTGGTAATCGATGCCGACGCCAAGGATCGACATGCCCATGTTCATCACGCCCATGATCAAGGCACCGATCACCACGCCGACGATCTTGCCCGACCCGCCCGCCATCGCCGCGCCGCCGATGAACACGGCGGCGATGGCGTCAAGCTCGAACCCGGTCCCGGCCTTTGGCGTGGCCGAATTCAGGCGCGCGGTCACCATCATGCCCGCCAGCGCGGCAAGCACGCCCATGTTCACAAAGCAGAAGAACACCAGCCGTTCGGTGCGGATGCCCGACAGCTTGGCCGCCTTTTCATTGCCGCCGGTGGCATAGATGCGCCGCCCCTGCACGGTGTTTTCGGTGAAGAAGGCGTAAAGCACGATCAGCACCGTCAGCACGATCAGCACGTTCGGCAGCCCCCGGAACGAGGCAAGCTGATAGCCCACGAACGCCGTCGCCGCCGCAATCACCGCCGTGCGGCCCCAGAAAAGGCCTGCCGGTTCCGGCGTCACGCCAAATTCCGCATCACGCGCCCGCGCCCGCACGCCGATCCAGATCACCGCGCCAATCGCCAGCGCCGTGATGATCAGCGTCAGCCCGTGCGGCTTCATCAGCCCGGTCGGATCGGGAATGAACCCCGACGACATCGCCTGAAACGCCTTCGGGAACGGCCCGATGTTCTGGCCGCCCAGCATCAGCATCGTGGCGCCGCGGAACACCATCATCCCCGCCAGCGTCACGATGAACGACGGGATGCGCCAGAACGCCACCCAATAGCCCTGCGCCGCCCCGATCGCGCCGCCGACGATCAGCGTCAGCACGATCACCACCGGCACCGGCAGGTCCAGATCCACCGTCAGCCACGCCGCCACAGCCCCGGTGAACGCCGCAACCGACCCCACCGACAGGTCGATATGCCCCGACACGATGATCAACAGCATCCCCAGCGCGAGGATGATGACATGCCCGTTCTGCAGGAAGATGTTGGTGATGTTCGGCGCCTGCAGGAACATCGGCTTGCCCTGCGCCGACACCAGGATCGAAAACAGGACCACGATGGCGACCAGCGCCAGCAGCATCCCGTTTTCCCGCAGGTGTCCCCCCAGTGCGCTTTGCTTTGGTTCCGACATTCAGGCCACCCTCCCCACATCCTTGACGATCAGCGCCATGATCTTTTCCTGACTGGCCTCGCCCCGCGTCAGTTCCCCGACGATCCGGCCTTCGTTCATCACGTAGATCCGGTCGCACATCCCCAGCAGCTCCGGCATTTCCGAGCTGATCATCAGGATGCCGCGGCCCTGTTCGGCCAGCTCCTTCATGATCGTGTAGATCTCGAACTTCGCGCCCACATCAATGCCGCGCGTCGGTTCATCAAGGATCAGAAGCGCCGGGTCGGTGAACAGCCACTTCGACAGCACCACCTTCTGCTGGTTGCCGCCCGACAGGTTTACCACCTTTTGCTGCACGCCGGGCGTGCGGATCGCCAGTTGCTTGCGATACCCCTCCGCCACCTGCGCCTCGCGCCGCTTGTCCAGGATCGAGCGCGTCGCGATGCCGGCAAGGTTGGCAAGGCTGATGTTGCGCAGGATCGGTTCGTCAAGGATCAGGCCCAGCGCCTTGCGGTCCTCGGTCACGTAGGAAATCCCGGCCGCAATCGCCTTTGACACGGTCGACACGTCCACCGGCTTGCCGTGCATCCTGACGCTGCCCTGATGGCCCTTGCCGTAGCTGCGCCCGAAGATCGACATGGCAAGTTCGGTGCGCCCGGTGCCCATCAGCCCGGCGATGCCGACGATCTCGCCTTTGCGGATCGTCATCGACACGTTCTTGATCATCTGGCGCCCGGTCTGTTCGGGGTGCCAGCACGACCAGCCGTCTACCTCGAACAACACCTCGCCGGGGTGGCTTTCCCGTTCAGGGTAGCGGTGCGCCATGTCGCGGCCCACCATGTCGCGGATGATCCGGTCTTCGGATATTTCGGCCTTGGTCAGGGTGGAGACGGCGGCACCATCGCGGATCACGGTGATCCGGTCGGCCACGCGGGAAATCTCGTTCAGCTTGTGGCTGATCATGATCTGCGTGACGCCCTGCGCCTTCAACTCCAGCATCAGGTCCAGCAAACGGTCCGCATCCGCCTCCTGCAAGGCGGCGGTCGGTTCGTCGAGGATCAACAGCCGCACGTTCTTCGACAGCGCCTTGGCGATCTCGATCAACTGCTGCTTGCCGACACCAAGCTTGCCGACCACCGCGCTTGGCGGCTCGTTCAGGCCCACGCGGCGCAAGAGAGCGCCCGTTTTCTGAAACGCCAGCGGCCACGAGATCACGCCTTTCGACGCCACCTCGTTGCCCATGAACAGGTTCTCGGCGATCGACAGCAAAGGGATCAGCGCAAGTTCCTGATGGATGATGATGATGCCCTTTTCCTCGCTGTCGTGGATGCGCCGGTTGCGCAGGGGCTGGCCGTCATAGATGATTTCGCCGTCGAAGCTGCCATGCGGATATACCCCCGACAGCACCTTCATCAGCGTCGATTTGCCGGCACCGTTTTCGCCGCAGATCGCATGGATTTCTCCGGCCTCAACCGTCAGGCTGACCCGGTCAAGCGCCTTCACGCCCGGGAAGACCATCGAGATCTCCCGCATTTCCAGAAGTGTCGACATCGCCCCTCCCGCAAGGAACCTGCCTGCGCGACAATGGCGCAGGCAGGCCCGTCCAGATCAGCTTACTTCAGCTGGTCAGCGGTATAGTAGCCCGAACCGACGAGGATTTCTTCGTAGTTCGACAGGTTCACCGACACCGGCTCCAACAGATACGACGGCACGACCTTGACGCCGTTGTTGTAGGTTTCGGTGTCGTTGATTTCCGGCTCGCCACCGGCAAGCACGGCGTCGACCATCTTCACGGTCACCTTGGCCAGTTCGCGGGTGTCCTTGAACACGGTCGAATACTGCTCGCCCGCGATCATCGACTTTACCGACGGGATTTCAGCATCCTGCCCGGTGACGATCGGCATCTTCATGTCGCCCGAACCGTAGCCGACGCCCTTCAGCGACGACAGGATGCCGATGGAAAGCCCGTCATATGGCGACAACGCGCCATGCAACTGCTTGTCGCCGTAGTTCGACGACAGCAGGTTGTCCATCCGCGCCTGCGCCACCGCGCCATCCCAGCGCAGCGTGCCGACCACGTCCATGCCGGTCTGACCCGACGGAATGGCGATATCGCCCGCGTCGATCATCGGCTGCAGCACGCTCATCGCGCCGTCGTAGAAGAAGAACGCGTTGTTGTCGTCGGGCGAGCCGCCGAAGAGTTCGACGTTCCACGGCTTCACGTCGGGGAAACGCTCTTTCAGACCGGCAACCAGGCTTTCGGCCTGCTGCACGCCGACCTTGAAGTTGTCGAAGGTGGCGTAATAGTCGACCGAACCGGAATCGCGGATCAGGCGGTCATAGGCGATGATCTTGATGCCCTGTGCGGCGGCGTTGTCCAGCGCGTTCGACAGCGTGGTGCCGTCGATGGCCGCGATCACCAGCGCCTTGACGCCCGAGGTGATCATGTTCTCGATCTGGTTCAGCTGGGTCGGGATATCGTCTTCGGCGTATTGCAGGTCGGTGGCATAGCCAGCGTCCTGGAACGCCTTGACCATCGACTCGCCGTCCGAGATCCAGCGCGACGAGGATTTGGTCGGCATCGCGATGCCGATGGTGCCCTTGTCCTGGGCGAAGGCGGGCAGCGCCGACAAAGCAGCCGTGGTGCCGGCAAGGGCCATAAGGCCGCGGCGGGTCAAGATCATCTTGTTTCCTCCCGATGATTCTTCGTTTGCATCCGCTTTGGGCACGCCGGGGCGACCCCTGCTTACGGACGAGGCGCAGATTGCGCAGGTGACCCATGCGTGTCAAATAGGGTCTATGCATGAAGACTTGGCTATTTTGATATGAATCCGACTGAATCGACCCTTGCGATCCAGCTTCGCCGCCTGAAGCCGGTGCAACTGCGGCTGTTGGCGGAGTTAAGCCAGGTGGGTGCGTTGGGGGTGGCTGCGGCGCGGATCGGGGTGGCGCAGCCTGCCGCCTCACGCCTGCTGGCCGAGATGGAAGAGCTGCTGGGGTTGGCCCTGCACGAACGGCAGGGGCGTGGGCTGCGGCTGACCGAAGTGGGCCTGTCCTTGGCACGGCGGGCCGCCCGGATCGAGATCGAGCTGGCCGATGCCGCCCGTGAGCTGGCCGAGGCGGCGACCGGGCGGGCAGGCGTGGTGCGGGTCGGCGCGGTGACGGGTCCGGCGCTTAGCCTGGTGATGCCGGTGCTGATCGCCCTGCAACGCGAGTTGCCCGAGTTCCGCGCCGAAGTGACGGTCGCCACCTCACTGAACCTGTGCGAGCAGCTGCGCGACGGGCGGCTGGACTTTGCGCTTGCGCGGCTTTCGCCCGGTGAAACCCAGCTTGAGGCGCGCGTCCTGGCGGTCGAGCCCCTGTCGCTGGTGGTGCGGCGCGGCCATCCGCTTCTGGTCCGGCCGATCCTGTCGCTGGACGACCTCATGACCTACGACTGGGTGATGGGTGATGACGAGACGCTGTTGACCCAGACGGTGGTCAGCCGCCTGACCGAACTGGGCCTGCCGCAGCCAAAACGGCGGATCTCGACCTCGTCCTTCCTGTTCACGCTGGCGCTGTTGAACCAGACCGATGCGATTGCACCGCTGGCGACTCCGGTCGTCGACAGCTTTGCCGGTAACCCGTCGGTCCCGTTCGTGTCGCTGCCGATCGACATGGGTCTGGCGGTGGCGCCGTTTAGCCTGGTCACGCGAGCCGGGGCGCAGATGACGCCCCCGGCCCAGCGGTTGATCGAGGCGATCCTGGCGGTCTAGGCGTTCTGGTCCAGCCAGTCGGCAAAGTCCGCAACGACCTGGGGGTCGCAGTCCACAAGATGTTGCGGGGCGGGGTAGTCGCCGTCGTGGACGTCCTTGGCAAAACGGCTCATCGCGTCGATCCGCAGGGTTTGAAGGCGGTCGTATTCGGCGGCGAAGTCGGCGTAGACCTTGGCGTGGCGAGGGATGCGGCCTCGGTTCTGACCCAGTACGTCGTCGGAGAAAAGGTACTGCGCGTGCCCACCCGCGCCTGCGCCCATCGAGATCAGGAAGAGGTTTGTCCGTTCCGCGATCAGGCGGGTGATGGAATGGGGCACAACCTCGATTTCCACCGCGAAGGCCCCAGCGTCTTCCAGCGCCTTGCACTGCCGCCAGACGAGTTGAGCGGTTTCAAGCGTCTTGCCCACAGCCTTGAAGCCGCCGGTCCAGGTGCGCTTTGAGGGGATCAGGCCGACATGGCCACAGACCGGAAGGGCGTGGTCGGCCATCGCTTTCACGGTCGCCAAAGAGCCGGAACAGTAGAAGGCATCCGCCCCGTGTTTATACAGCGGGAAGGCCCAGCGCAGGAAATCGTCCGTGGCTCCGATTTCGTAGAAGTTGTCGCCCGGGAAGATGAAGGCATCCGGCGCGACCTCGCGGAAGCGACCGTCGAAGACCATCGCGGGCGGGACGGACAGAAGCTCGACTCCGGCGCGGGCGGCGGCCTCGGCTTCCTCCAGCGTCTCGACCCGCAGCATGGCGAACTGGTGCTTGCCGCGCTGGTCGAGCAGGTCCTTGACCGTCAGGCGGGCCATCAGACGACCTCGACGAAGACGCGGTCGCCTTCGACTTTTACGGGGAAGGTCCGCAGGTTGACGCAGACCGGGGCACGCATCGCCTCGCCCGTGCGATAGTCGAACTGGCCGTTGTGCTTGGGGCATTCGATCAGGTTGCCCATCACGAGCCCGTCGCAGAGGTGGACGTTTTCGTGGGTGCAGAGGCCGGCGGTGGCGAAGAACTCCCCCTCGGGCGAGTGATAGAGCGCGAAGGTCTGGCCGGCGTGATCCCAGCGGATCAGGTCTTCCTCGTCTATGTCGGTGGTAGAGCAGGCGTCGATCCAGGGCATGTCGCTGTCCTTATTCTGCGGCGGCGGGGGGCATCATGCCCGGCACGTATTGGTGGAAATCCTCGCGGTAGGGCTTGGCGGTGGGCGGCAGGTCGCGGCGGATGAAGTAATCCTGGTTCATGATCTGCCGCTTCAGCGCGGGCCACATCTCGCGAAACGCCTGGGCGATGGAGGTGTTGGGCGGCGGCAGGTCGGCCTTGATGACTTCATGCAGGCGCGGAAGGGCGTGGTAGGGGACCATCGGGAACATGTGGTGTTCGACGTGGTAGTTCATGTTCCAGTAGATGAAGCGGCTGATCGGGTTCATGTAGACGGTGCGGCTGTTCAGCCGGTGATCGACGACGTTGTCCGCAAGCCCTCCGTGCTGCAGAAGCCCGGTCATGATGTGATGCCAGGCGCCATACATCCGGGGCAGGCCGATCACCATCAGGGGCAGGATCGACCCCATCCAGACCGCCAGCGCGATGGTCGCCGCGTAGATCGAGACATGGATGATGGCGACACGCTGCACCTTGCCCCATTCGCTTTGCGGGACGTAGGTGCGTTCCTCGGGCGTCGGACCAGAGACGGCGTTGCGCAGGATGCGGGGGACGAAGGCAATAACGTCCAGGATGCCGAAGAAGTTCAGGATGAGCTTCGCCAGTTCCGGGGGCCGCATCACGGCGATTTCTGGGTCGCGGCCGACGAAGTAGGTTTCGGAATGGTGGCGCGCGTGGCTCCAGCGCCAGGTGGCCGAGTTGCGCATGATCATGAAGCTTGCGATCTGGTAGACGACGTCATTCATCCAGGGCGTCTTGAACGCGGTACCGTGGCCGCATTCATGCCAGCGCGAGTCCGAGGCCGATCCGTAAAGAACGCCGTAAGCCAGCCAGAACGGGATTGACCACAACGACGGCCACAGCGCGATGCCGATGCCCGCCAGCAGGATCATGCTGCCGTAATAGATGATCGTATCGCGGATCGCGGGCGCATCGCTGCGGGCCATCAGGTCCTTCATCACCTTGCGGGGGACCTCGGTATGATACCACTCGGCCGCCGTCAGCCCGCTTTCGACGGCGCGCTTGGCGTCGGGCCCGAAAAGGCTGTAGTCGCGATTGCTCATCCGTTGACCTCCGCTGTCACACCCCTGACAAGGGCGCCTCCGTGTCGTGGATAAGTCGGCCTTGGGCAAATCACCAATAGGCTTGATTGCAGGTTTCGTCATGATCCATCATGATTGGGCATCAACTTGATGGAATTTCGTCAGACCAGATGGCAAACCGGCCCACGATCCACGATGTCGCCCGCGAAGCAGGCGTGTCCAGCGCCACGGTGGACCGCGTCCTGAACGGGCGCGAGAAGGTGCGCGAGGAAACCGCGCGCAAGGTCTATGAGGCGGCGCGGCTGATCGGCTATCACGCGGCACCCTTGATCGGGCAGCGGGTCCATGCCGACCTGCCCCGCTTGCGCTTGGGTCTTGTCCTGCACAAGGAACGCCAGTCCTTCTACCAGCAGTTTAGGGCCGAGGCCGAGCGGGCGGTGACCCAGGCGGTGGGCGTCCGCGCGTCGTTGCAGGTGGCCTTCGCATCGTCGCAGTCGCCCAAGGATTTCACCGAGCTGATGGAGGCGATGGTGGGCCGCGTCGATGCCATCGCGGCGACGGCGGTGACGCACCCCGAGGTCACGGAAGCGGTCATGCGGCTGAACGCCAAGGGCATCCCGTGCTTTTCGCTGCTGAACGACTTCGGCCAGGGCGTGCGGCAGAATTACCTTGGCCTGAACAACCTGAAGGTCGGGCGGATTGCGGCGCACATGATTGCCACCTCGTCCCACCATGCGGGGAAGATCGCGGTGTTCGTGGGCGGCTATCGCTGGCACGGGCATGAGTTACGCGAGACGGGGGTGCGCAGCTATTTCCGCGAACACGCGCCGCAGTTTCAAGTCCTGGACACGCTGATCAACCTGGAGACGCGGCAGCTGACCTATGAGGCGACGCTGGACCTGCTGTCGCGCCACCCCGACCTGCGGGGCATCTATTGCGCCGGCGGCGGGATGGAGGGGGCCATCGCAGCAGTGCGTGAGGCACGGCAACCCGGCGAGGTGGCGCTGGTCGTGAACGAACTGACGCCGGAAAGCCGGGCCGCGCTGATCGGGCGGCATGTGACGATGGTCATAGCGACCCCATTGCAGCGGTTGTGCGATGATCTGGTTCGACTGGCGACCGAAGCGGTGACCGAAGGCATGGTCCCGGTTCAGGGCCAGCATTTCCTGCAGCCCGACCTTTACCTGCCCGAAAGCGTTTGACGAAAAGACATCACCGTCCTGCGTGTCAATTCGTCAGGGATGATGGGAACGCCCCGCGACGGATTGACGCGATGGCAGAGTCTCGGGGATGGTCCGCCCCAAGAAACTGCCGCGGTTGGGAGGCCGGGAATGACCCACTTCGCTTTGAACCACATGACGGTGGCCCGCCTTTCGTTCCGTGACCTTGTCGCTCTGGCCAAGGATCTGGGCTGCGTCGGGATCGAGGTCCGCAACGACCTGCCCCAGCCGCTGTTCGACGGGATGGACCCGGCCGAGGGTGGGGCTTTTGTCCGCGAGAACGGGTTGCGCCTGCTGGCCGTCGCCGAGGTCAAGCGCTTCAACGACTGGTCCGAAGACAAGGCGGCCGAAGCGCTGGCGCTGATGAAGATCGCGCAGGCTGCCGGTGCGGAAGCCGTCAGCCTGATCCCGCGCAACGACAACCTTGGTATGGGCAACGGTGAGCGACAGGCGAACCTGCGCGTGGCGCTGAAGGCGCTGAAGCCGATGCTGGAGGATCACGGGCTGGTCGGCTTGGTCGAGCCGCTGGGTTTCGAGATCTGCGCGCTGCGTTACAAGACCGAGGCCGTCGAGGGGATCGAGGCGGTGGGCGGCAAGGGCCGGTTCAAGCTGGTGCATGACACGTTCCATCATACGCTGGCCCACGGTGGCCCGCTGTTCCCGGACCATACCGGAATTGTCCATGTCTCGGGCGTGGTCGACCAGGAGGTTGGCATCAGCGAGATGCGCGACCCGCACCGGGTGCTGGTGACGCCGGGCGACCGTCTGGGCAACGTCGAACAGATTGCCGCTCTGCAAGCTGCAGGCTGGAACGGTCCCGTCAGCTTCGAGGCGTTCTCGCCAGACATCCACGCGCTGACGGACCCTGCCCCGGCGCTGCGGGCCAGCATGGACCACATGGCGCGGGTTCCGGCATGACCGGCTTTGCAACCGGTTGCAAGAATCGGTTGACGCAGAAGAGGCGACTGCCCAGTCTGCGAGTGCGGACCTGACAGGTTCATCCGCGCCCCGCAGGGAGGCGGCGTCGCGGCAATCAGAATTGAACCGCTGTATGGACGGCGGACAATAACCGGGAGGAGTGACCCATGAAGAAGACTCTTATCGCAGCAGGCTTTGCCTCGCTGATGACCACGACCGCGATGGCCGACGGGATCGGCGTTTCGATGGCCGCTTTCGACGACAACTTTCTGACCGTGCTGCGCAACGGCATCCAGTCGCAGGCTGATGCCGCTGGCCTTTCGGTGCAGATCGAGGATGCCCAGAACGACGTCGCCAAGCAGCTGGACCAGATCAACAACTTCATCGCCAGCGGTGTGGATGCGATCATCGTGAACCCGGTCGACACCTCGGCCACGCAGGCGATGTCGGATGCCGCCGCTGCCGCAGGCGTGCCGCTGGTCTATGTGAACCGCCAGCCGATCAACGTCGACACGCTGCCCGATGGCCAGGCTTTCGTCGCGTCCAACGAATCCGACTCGTCGCGCCAGGGTTTCATCGAGCAGTGCAACCAGTGGAAGGCTGCCGGCAAAGAAGAAGTCAGCGTCTACGTCATGCAGGGTGAACTGTCGAACCAGGCCGCCGTGCAGCGCACGCAGAACTACTACGACGTGATGGAAGCGGGCGAATGCGCGGTGAAGGTCACCGTGATCGACCAGCAGACCGCCAACTGGTCGCGTGACCAGGCCCAGTCGCTGATGACCAACTGGCTCTCGACCGGCGCTGCCTTCGACGGCGTGCTGGCCAACAACGACGAGATGGCTCTGGGCGCGATCCAGGCGATCAAGGCTGCTGGCATCGGCATGGATGCGGTGATCGTATCGGGTGTGGACGCGACGCAGGACGCGTTTGCCTCGATGCAGGCCGGGGAACTCGACATCACCGTGTTCCAGAACGCGGCGGCCCAGGGCGGCGGCGCGCTGGATGCGGCGGTCAAGCTGTCGAAGGGCGAAGCCGTCGAGAAGAAGGTCTACATCCCGTTCGAGCTGGTGACCCCGGCGAACATCGACGGCTACCTGTCGAAGAACTAAGCCCCTTCCGGGTACCTTGCGGGGCGGCTGGCAACAGTCGCCCCGCTTTTCTGGCGCGGATGGGGTAACATCGGCCAACCTGATTGCATCCTGGGGGAGGGGCGCGACGTGGCAGACGCAACGCATGGGCTTGGCGGCCTGAAATACGACCCGGCAAAGCGCACCCGCGCGCCCGAATGGAACGTATTCGGCGCCCTGGTCCTGATCGTCCTGGTCTTCGAGATCCTGAACCGCCTTCAGGGGGGCTCGTTCCTGTTCAACATGCGCGACAATGTCGACGCGATCTTCAACCAGCAGCGGCTGGATATCATGATCCTGCAGGTCGCGATCATCGGGATCATCGCGCTGGGGGTGACCCAGGTCATCATCATCGGCGGGATCGACCTGTCGTCGGGGTCCGTGGTGGGTGCGACGGCGATGGTGGTGATGAGTTTTGCCCAGACTGCGATGGTCAACGGCAACCCGAACCCGAAGGCGATCTTCGGCGACTGGGCGATGGACCTGCCGGTGATCGTCCCGATTGTCATCGGCCTTGCCTGCGGGCTTTTCGCGGGCCTGATCAACGGCTTGCTCATCGCCTACACCAAGATACCGCCCTTTATCGCCACGCTTGGCGTCATGGTTTCGGCCCGGGGCGTCGCGCGCTGGTGGTCGAACGGCCAACCGGTCAGCTTTCCGACCGAGACCTATGCGACCCTTGCAAACGGCGATCTTCTTGGCGGCATGACCTTCGGGCTTCTGTCGTGGCAGGGCCAGAACCCGGCCGTGGTCTTTGTCCTGCTGGCGATCCTGTTCCACGTCATCATGACCTACACGCTCTATGGAAAGCGCTGCTATGCCATCGGCTCGAACGAGGCGGCGGCGCGGATGTCGGGGATCAACGTCGACCGGCACAAGGTGCTTGTCTATGCCATCGCCGGACTGCTGGCGGCCGTTGCAGCGGTGCTGCTGACGTCGAAGAACCTGACGGCTCAGGCCGGGATGGGGGTGATGTACGAACTTGACGCCATCGCGATGGCAGTGATCGGCGGCATCAGCCTTGCGGGGGGTCGCGGTTCGATCATCGGCACGGTGCTGGGGGCGGCGATCTTTTCGGTGATCATCTCGGGCTTCACCTCGATCAAGCTGGACGCCTACTACCAGGAAATGGTCAAGGGCGCGATCATCGTCGGCGCGGTGGTGCTGGACCAGTGGCGTCAACGCAAACGGACCCGGGGGTAAGTGCGATGAGCAAGATCATTCTGGAAACCCGCGGCCTGACCAAGCATTACGGTGGCGTGCATGCGCTGGACGATGCCAATTTCATCCTGCACGAGGGCGAGCATGTCGCCGTGGTGGGGGACAACGGGGCGGGGAAATCCACCTTCGTCCGCCAGGTGACGGCGGTAGAGCAGCGGACATCGGGCGATGTCATCTTTGACGGCCAGCCGGTGCAGTTTGCGGGCCCGCTGGAGGCGCGGCAGGCCGGGATCGAAACGGTGTTCCAGACGCTGGCGCTGGCCGATGATCTGGATGTGCCATCGAACCTGTTCCTGGGGCGCGAGCTTTTCAAGTTCAAGCTGGGGCCGTTCTCCTGGCTGGACCGCAAGACGATGCGCGAGCGGACGATGGAGGCTTTGGCGACGACGGCGGTGAAGATCCCCAACGTCGACAACCCGATCCGCAACATGTCGGGCGGGCAACGGCAGTGCGTCTCCATCGCGCGGACGGCGGCTTTTGCGTCGAAACTGGTGATCATGGACGAACCCACAGCGGCGCTGGGGGTGCAGGAGACGGCTCAGGTGGAAAACATCATCCGGGGCCTGAAGGAGCGCGGCATCCCGATGATCCTGATCAGCCACAACCTGCGGCAGGTGTTCGATCTGGTCGACCGGATCGTGGTTTTTCGCCGCGGTCGCATCGTCGCCTCCTTGCGGAAGGACGAGACCGACGGCAATGACATCGTGAGCTACATCACGGGCGTAAAGGGTGGCACGGACGCCACCTACGCCTGAAGTTTGAAAGCCGGGGTCAGCCCGGGGCTAAGGAGAGACTATGACGATCAGGTTCGGGCTTCTGGGTGCGGGGCGCATCGGGAAGGTTCATGCGAAAGCGGTTTCCGGAAACCCCGGCGCGACGTTGGTGGCGGTGTCGGATGCGATGCCAGCGGCGGCGCAGGCGATTGCGGATCAGTATGGCTGTGACGTGCGTTCGATTGATGCGATCTGCGCGGCCAAGGATATCGACGCGGTGGTGATCTGCACGCCGACAGATACCCATGCCGACCTGATCGAGCAGTTCGTGAAGGCCGGCAAGGCCGTGTTCTGCGAAAAGCCCATCGACCTGTCGCTGGCCCGCGTGAAGCAGTGCCTGGAGGTCGTCCGCGCCAACAAGGGCACGCTGATGGTCGGCTTCAACCGCCGCTTTGACCCGCATTTCATGGCGGTGCGGGGCGAGATCGACAAGGGGACCATCGGCGATGTGGAGATGGTGACGATCACCAGCCGCGATCCGGGGGCACCTCCGGTCGATTATATCAAGCGGTCGGGCGGGATCTTCCGGGACATGACGATCCATGACTTCGACATGGCGCGGTTCCTGCTGGGGGAGGAAGTGTCCGAGGTCTCGGCGATGGCGGCGGTTCTGGTGGACCCAGGCATCGGCAAGGCGGGGGACAGTGACTCGGTTCAGGTGATGCTGAAGACGGCGACGGGGAAGATGGCGGTGATCTCGAACTCGCGCCGGGCAACCTATGGCTACGATCAGCGGATCGAGGTGCACGGGTCGGCAGGGTCGGTCGCGGCGGAAAACCAGCGGCCGGTGTCCATCGAGGTCGCAACCGGGGCGGGCTATACCCGGCCGCCGCTGCATGACTTCTTCATGACCCGCTATACCGAGGCCTATGCGGCCGAGATTGCGGCCTTCATCGACGCGATGGCGGGCAAGGCCAAGGCCTCGCCTTCGGGTGAAGATGGGTTGCTGGCCCTGGCGCTGGCCGAGGCGGCCTTGAAGTCGGTCGCCGAAGGGCGGATCGTCAAGATGACCGAGATTCTGTAAGGCCACTGCGCGCGGGCAGGTTTGCCGAGTGAATGAAATCAGGCGCTTGCTTGCAGTCGTTCGCGAAAACTCAAGGAATGGCCGGCCCCGGGGGTCGGCCCTTTTCATTGACGACAACCGCAGCATTGAGAGCGGCCCTCCGACCTGATAGAAGGCGGCGAAATTCTCGAGGAGAGACCGAAATGGGACAGGAAACCCCGGCAGAAAACGGCGCCGCAACCGCAGCCGCCACCCCGCCGCAAGTCAAGATGCAGGTGCTGGCCCAGTATGTGCGCGACCTGTCGTTCGAGAATGTGGTTGTGCAGAAGGGCCTGACGGCAGGCGAGGTTCAGCCCGATATCCAGGTTGCGGTCAGCCTTGACGCCCGCAAACGCCCGGTCGCGAACCAGTACGAGGTGATCACCAAGTTCAAGGTGACCTCCAAGAACAAGGTCAACGGCGACGTGCTGTTCCTGCTGGAGCTGGAATACGGCGGGACCTTCCATATCGAAGGCGTGGCGGAGGAGCAGATCCATCCGTTCCTGCTGATCGAATGCCCGCGGCTGTTGTTCCCCTTCGTGCGCCGCATCATCTCGGACGTGACGCGGGATGGAGGCTTCCCGCCGCTGAACGTCGATACCGTCGACTTCATGGCGCTGTATCGGCAGGAATTGGCGCGCCGGGCGCAGGCGCAGGCGGCCTCGGCTGCACCGTCATCGCAGGTCAACTGAGGGGATTTCCCCCTCACCCTGACCCTCTCCCCCTGGGGGAGAGGGGACGCAAGGTGGACCGGCAGTTCCCGGATGGCCGACCGTCAGGCGTCTTTCTTCCAGATCGCCGCATCCCCCAGCTTGCTGACCATCGCGGCATGGGCGGCCAGTTCTTCCTGAGTGATCCGGGGCGCAAGCGGCTCGGGCCGAGGGCGGGGGCGCCAGGTGATCGCCTCACCCGACGCGCTGCGGGCAGGCGCGGGGGCAACGCTGGCAAGGACCAGATCCGGCTGGCGACCGCCGATCAGCTCTAGATAGACTTCGGCCAGGATTTCGCTGTCGAGAAGCGCGCCGTGCTTTTCGCGCATCGAATTGTCGATGCCGAAGCGCCGGCACAGCGCGTCAAGCGAGGCCGGGGAGCCAGGGAACTTGGATCGGGCAATCATCAGGGTGTCGGTCGCGCGGGCGAAGGGCAGGCCGGGCAGACCGCTGCGTTCCAGTTCGAAGTTCAGGAATTTCATGTCGAATGCGGCGTTGTGGATCACAAGCTTCGCGTCGCCGATGAAATCAAGGAAGGCCTGACCGATCCGGGCGAAGACCGGCTTGTCGCGCAGTGTCACCCCGCCAGGAGCAGCTTTTCCGGGGGTTTCCAGGATGTCGTGGCCGATGCCGTGCACTTCGAACGCGCCCGCAGGCATGCCGCGTTCGGGGTTGATGTACTGGTGGTAGGTGCGCCCTGTCGGCAGGTGATTGAAGAGTTCTATGGCACCGATTTCCACGATGCGGTGGCCTTCGGCGGGCTCGAACCCGGTGGTTTCGGTGTCGAGGACGATTTCACGCATCTTTGGTCCGCCGGATGTCTGCCAGCACATCTTTCACGGCTTGGCGGGCGGCTTCAAGGCTGGTTGTGGGAATGACGTAGGTGGCCCGCTTGCGCTTTTCGGCATCGGGCAGCTGGCGGGCGAGGATGGTCTGAAACTCGGCCTCGGTCATTGCACCGCGCGAGAGGACGCGGTCGCGCTGGACCTCGGGTGGGGCGGAGACGACGGCGACGGCATCGCACGCGGTGTCGAGGCCGATCTCGAACAGCAGGGGCACGTCGAGAAGGACGATTTCGGCGGCTTCATGGGCTGCAAGGAAGGCGGCGCGGTCGGCGGCAACAAGCGGGTGGACGGCCGCATTCAGGCGGTCGAGCACGCTGGGATCGTCCTGGATCAAGGTGCGAAGGGTGGCGCGGTTGACGGTGCCATTCGCGTCGATGGCCGTGGGGAAGAGCTGTCCGATGGTCAGGGCGGCGGGTTGGCCGGGTTGATACAGGCGGTGGACAGTCGCGTCGGCGTCCCAGACGGGCAGGCCCGCATCGGCGAACATTGCCGCCGTGGTGGATTTGCCCATGCCGATGGAGCCGGTAAGGCCGAGAATGAAGCTCATGCCGCGAGGACGGCCTTGCGGGTGGCTTCGTCCACTTCGGGGCGCTGGCCGAACCAGCGTTCAAAACCCGGGGCGGCCTGGTGCAGAAGCATGCCAAGGCCGTCGACGACGGTGGCGCCGCGCTCTTCGGCCTCGATCAGGAAGTGGGTTTTCAGCGGGGTGTAGACCAGGTCGTTGCACAGGGCCCTGGGGTTCATCCGGTACAGTGGGACGTGGAAGTCCTGCTTGCCGGTCATGCCAAGCGACGTCGTGTTGATGACTGTAACCGCGTCGTCCATCAGGTTCGGGGCCTGGGTCCAGTCGTGGACATGGATCTTGGCACCGAAGTCGTGGCGGATCGCGTCGGCCCGGGCGCGGGTGCGGTTGGTGAGACGAATCTCGGGAACGCCCACCTCGATCAGCGCGGCGACGACAGCGCGGGCGGCTCCTCCTGCGCCAAGGACGACCGCGGGACCGGAGGCGGGTTTCCAGTCGGGCGCGTTCTGGCGGAGGTTGGCGATGAAGCCCGAGCCGTCGGTGTTGTCGGCGTGGATCTTGCCGTCCTTGCGGAAGATCAGCGTGTTGGCCGCCCCGATCAGGGCGGCGCGGTCAGTGACGACGTCGGCGATCTGAAGGATGGCTTCCTTGTGCGGGATGGTGACGTTGCAGCCGACGAAGCCCAGTTCCGGCAGGGTGCGCAGAAGGCGCGAGAGGTCGAGTGGGGCAATGTCGATGGGGATGTAGTGGCCCTTGATGCCGTAGCGCTTGAGCCAGTAGCCGTGCAGGGCGGGGCTGCGGCTGTGCGCGATGGGGTGGCCCAGGACGGCAGCAAGCGGGATGCGGGGATGGTCGGTCATGTGGCGATCATGCCCCGGTTCCCTGCCCAAGCCAACAGCGGCAAAAGCGGTAGGCCGAGAATGGTGAAGTGGTCGCCGGTGATGGCGGAGAAGAGGCGAACACCCTCTTCCTCGATCTTGTAGCAGCCGACGGAGTGGCGGATCGAGTCCCAGTTTCTGGAGACGTAGTCGTCAAGGTAGGCATCCGTGAATTGGTGCATGGTCAGGCGGGCTTCCCCGACAAAACGCCAGACGGGTTCGGCGTTCTCATAGACGACGAGGGCGGAGAGAAGCTTGTGGGTCTTGCCCCGCAGTTGGCCAAGTTGCGCGCGCGCGTCGTCGGGGGTTTCGGGCTTGGCAAAGGTTTCGCGGTCGAGCGCCAGGACCTGATCGCAGCCAAGGACGAGGTCCGTGGGGTGCTTCTCGGCGACCTTGCGGGCCTTCATCTCGGCCAAGGTATCGGCGATGTCGCGGGGATGCGCGCCCTCGGCGACAAGAGCGTCGCGGATGGTCGCCTCATCGACGCGGGGGGCGACGGGCGTAGGGTCGAGGCCGGCGGCGCGAAGCATGGCGAGGCGGGTCGAGGAGGTGGAGGCGAGGATCATGGGGGCTGTGGATATCCGCGGTTTGTTCCTGGGGCCTTGTCGGGCGAAAACGGGCAGCCGCCGGGGGTCTGTGGGCATCTGGCACGGTCGGCGGCGTTCGGGCCAGAGATATCCCGCTGTGCATGGGCTTGTCACGCGGGACGGGAGAAGTTCTTGTGCCGGGGGTGGGGATGCAACTCGCCTGTGGATTGTGTTCAGGCTATATTTCCTATAACCATATGATTTACATTGATTTATTATAAAGACTCCATCGAGAGTGGAACTTTTCCCGGACTTGTCCCCAGCCCCCTCCCTGTGGATGGCTCTGGGGGCGGGTCAAGAAATCCCGTTCTGCACAGGCCCTACATCATCAACATTCCTTCTTTCATTCTTTCTTTATAGAAGAAGGACGACGGCAGTACTGGTGGACAAGATGCTTCAGACGATCACGGATTTCCTGGCCGACTGGTACCTGGTGACGAAGTCGCTGCATGTGGTGTCGGTGATCTCGTGGATGGCCGGGATCTTCTATCTGCCCCGGCTGTTCGTCTACCACGTCGAGCAGGTCGAGGCCGGGTCGGCGACGGACAAGATGTTCCAGACGATGGAGCGGCGGCTTTTGCGGGGGATCATGAACCCGGCGATGATGGCGACCTGGGTGTTCGGGCTGGCGCTGGTGTTCACGCCGGGTATCGTCGACTGGTCAGCGCCCTGGTCTTGGGCCAAGGCCGCGGCGGTGCTGGCGATGACGTGGTTTCACCATTGGCTGGGCCTGCGTCGCAAGGAGTTCCTTGCCGGCACCAATAGCCGCCCGGGGAGGACCTACCGGATGATGAACGAGGTGCCGACAGTGCTGATGGTCATCATCGTCTTCTCGGTCATCCTTCGGTGGTAAGGCTGGTCTGTCTTCTGGCGTTCTGCGCCGCGCCGGCTTTTGCGGACCTGTTGCCCGAGGGGCAGGATCGCCGGGACATTCCCTTTGCGGTCGTTGATGGCAAGCCGATGCTGGAGGTGACTGTAGGCGGTCAGCCGGGCCAGCTGATGCTGGACAACGGGACGCCCGAGGTGGTGATGCTGAACCGAGACGCGGCCCAGCTGGCACTGGGGCAGGAGGTTGCGCGGGGCAATGCGGCCTCGGGTCAGCCGATCATCGTGATGCTGCACGACGCACCGGAGCTGCAGGTTGACGGACAAGTCCTGGCTTTGCCTGCAAAAGTGGTCAGCGGTGATTTCGGCTTTGTTGAAGCTGGCTTCGGTGAAGGGTTCATGGGGTTTCTCGGCTCACCTGCCGTAGAGCCGCACCCGTTTCTGGTGGACTATGCACGCAAGCGGCTGGTGATCCTGCGAGAGGGAACCGTTGCGCTGACCCCGGAAGATGTTCGTGGCGAGGTGGTCTTTTCCTACTGGAAGGGCGAACAGCCGACCTCGGCGGTGCAGATCGGCGATCGGGTGATGCTGGTCGATATCGACACCGGCGACAACGGGACGCTGTATCTGCGACCCGAGACGCAAGAGGCGTTGGTGGCGTCCGGCCTTTTGACCGGCGGACCCGATCTGTGGGACCTGTCCTCCATCCGGCTGGGGGAAACCGAGTTTGGGCCGATCACGGTGTCGCTGGTTAAGGCAGGCGGTCCGACGGATTTCCGCCGCAGCGGCCCGTCTGACTTTCTGCGCCTTGGGGCAAAGTTTCTGGCAGATCATCCGACGCTGTGGGATTTCCCGCAGAACCGGCTGGTCTTTCTGGCCCCCGGCGCGGCGCTGTTGGCCGATCCCGGTTTGCCAGATTGACTTTGTCTGCCGCCGCAGTGTAAACGGGCGCCGCAGGGCCGTCCGGTCCAACGCACTTCCCGTTCCAAACTCGCGACGATCCGCCCTTACGGCGCTGATCCGCCCAAAGGTATTCCATGACTGTCGAACGCTTGAACCTCTCTGAACTCAAGGCCAAGACCCCGGCCGATCTTCTCGCCATGGCCGAGGAGTGGGAGATCGAGAACGCGCCCTCTATGCGCAAGGGCGAGATGATGTTCTCGCTGTTGAAAGAGCATGCCGAGGAAGGCTGGGAGATCGGCGGCGACGGCGTGCTGGAAGTGCTGCAGGACGGGTTCGGGTTCCTGCGTTCGCCCTCGGCCAACTACCTGCCAGGCCCGGATGACATCTACGTCGGCCCCGAAATCCTGCGCCAGTTTTCCTTGCGCACCGGGGACACCATCGAAGGCCTGATGCAGGCCCCGAAGGACAACGAGAAGTATTTCAGCATGACCAAGGTCACGCGGATCAACTTCGACGACCCGGAAAAGGCGCGCCACAAGGTCCACTTCGACAACCTGACGCCGCTTTACCCCGATGAGCGGCTGAAGATGGAGGTCGAGGACCCGACGATCAAGGACCGCTCGGCCCGGATCATCGACCTGGTGGCCCCCATCGGCAAAGGCCAGCGGGGCCTGATCGTCGCCCCGCCGCGGACCGGCAAGACGGTGCTGTTGCAGAACATCGCCAACTCCATCGCGCAGAACCACCCGGAGTGCTATCTGATCGTCCTTCTGATCGACGAACGCCCCGAGGAAGTCACCGACATGCAGCGCACGGTGAAGGGTGAGGTTGTCGCCTCGACCTTCGACGAACCGGCAACGCGGCACGTCGCGGTGGCGGAAATGGTGATCGAAAAGGCCAAGCGCCTGGTCGAACACAAGCGCGACGTGGTGATCCTCTTGGACTCGATCACCCGTCTCGGGCGCGCGTTCAACACCGTCGTGCCGTCGTCGGGCAAGGTGCTGACGGGCGGTGTGGACGCGAACGCCCTGCAGCGCCCGAAGCGGTTCTTCGGTGCGGCCCGGAACATCGAGGAAGGCGGGTCGCTGACCATCATCGCCACCGCGCTGATCGACACCGGCAGCCGGATGGACGAAGTCATCTTCGAAGAATTCAAGGGCACGGGTAACTCGGAAATCGTGCTGGACCGCAAGGTCGCCGACAAGCGCGTCTTCCCGGCGATGGACATCCTCAAGTCCGGCACCCGGAAAGAGGACCTTCTGGTCGACAAGATGGACCTGCAGAAGACCTACGTCCTGCGCCGCATCCTGAACCCGATGGGGACGACGGATGCCATCGAGTTCCTGATCGGCAAGCTGAAGCAGACCAAGTCGAACTCTGACTTCTTCGAGTCGATGAACACCTAAAGGGCGAAGGCGATGGACACGATCTATGCCCTCGCCACGGCGCGGGGTCGGTCGGGCCTCGCCGTGGTACGGATCTCGGGACCGGGCGCGTTTGCGGCCGGTCTTGCGCTTTGTGGGTCCTTGCCAGCGGCGCGGGTGGCGGGGCTGCGGCGGCTGGTTTGGGATGGCGAGCTGCTGGACGAGGCGCTGGTGGTTTCCTTCGCCGAGGGGGCCAGTTTTACCGGCGAGGCGGTGGTGGAGCTGCACTGTCACGGTGGCCCGGCGGTCGTGGGCACGGTGCTGCGGGCATTGTCCGCGCAACCGGGGCTGCGGCTGGCAGAACCCGGGGAGTTCACCCGCCGCGCGCTGGAAAACGGCGTGCTGGACTTGGCACAGGTTGAAGGCCTGGCCGACCTGATCGACGCCGAGACCGAAGCGCAGCGGCGTCAGGCGGTCCGGGTGCTGTCAGGGTCGGTTGGGCAGAAGGTCGACGGCTGGCGGCGCGATCTGATCCGGGCCGGGGCTTTGCTGGAGGCCACGATTGATTTCGCGGATGAAGACGTGCCGGTGGATGTCTCGCCCGAGGTGCTGGCGCTGATCGACGGGCTGATGGCCGACCTGGGGCGCGAAGCGGCGGGGGTGACGGCGGCAGAGCGCATCCGGGACGGGTTCGAGGTGGCCATCGTGGGGGCTCCGAATGCGGGCAAGTCGACGCTGCTGAATCAGCTGGCGGGGCGCGAAGCGGCGATTACGTCCGAGATTGCCGGGACCACCCGCGATGTGATCGAGGTTCGGATGGAGATTGCCGGGCTGCCAGTGACATTCCTGGACACGGCGGGCCTGAGGGACACTGAGGATCGGCTGGAACGCGCCGGGATCGAGCGGGCTTTGGCCCGGGCCGAATGTGCAGACCTGCGGCTGTTCCTGACGGATGGGTCACCTTTGCTGTTGGAACCAATGGGCGATGATCTTGTGGTAATGGGCAAATCGGATACCAAATCTGGTTGGCCTGGGCTAGCTGTATCGGGCAAGACTGGTCAGGGTGTGCCAGAACTGATGGCCCGGATCGGTGAAACCCTAAGTCAGCGGGTAGGCTCGGCCGGCGCGTTGGTGCGCGAACGGCATCGCGTTGCTGTTACAACTGCGATTGCCGCTCTGGCCGAGTCACGGGCGGAAGTGGTAAGACCCGACTCACGCGTCGAGCTGGCGGCGGAGCATCTGCGGCAGGCCGTCCGGGCACTGGATGCGCTGGTCGGCCGGGTGGATGTCGACGACCTTCTGGGTGAGATTTTTGCCAGCTTCTGCATCGGTAAGTGAGGGTTTCACGTGAAACATTACGACGTCATCGTGATCGGCGGCGGCCACGCGGGCGCTGAGGCTGCTGCGGCTGCAGCCCGGATGGGTGTGTCGACGGCTTTGGTGACGCTGCGCGTGGAAACTCTGGGCGCGATGTCCTGCAACCCGGCGATTGGTGGTCTGGGCAAAGGGCACCTTGTGCGTGAGATTGACGCTTTGGACGGCTTGATGGGTCGGATGGCCGACCGCGCCGGGATTCAGTTTCGTCTCTTGAACCGCCGGAAGGGGCCCGCTGTGCAGGGCCCGCGCGCGCAAATCGACCGGCGCCTCTATCGTGAAGCGATGCGAGCCGAACTGCTGGCGACGCCGGGGCTGGATGTGATTGAGGGCGAAGTTTCCGGGCTTCGTCTGGCTTCTGGGGCTGTTGCGGGGGTCGTGCTCGCTTCGGGGGCAGAGCTGTCGTCCGGCCGGGTGGTCTTGACTGCCGGAACGTTCCTGAACGGGGTTATCCATATCGGCGACCAACGGATGTCCGGGGGACGGATGGGCGACCTGCCCTCCCGACTGCTGGCGTCGCAACTGGCGGACCTGGCACTGCCGGTGGGGCGATTGAAAACGGGCACTCCGCCGCGGCTGGATGGCCGGACGATCGACTGGGCGCGGCTGGAAAGCCAGCCAGGGGATGACGTCCCGTCGGTGTTTTCCTTCCTGAACCGGGTTCCGGAAGCACGTCAGATTTCGTGCGGGATCACGCATACGTCCGAGGCGACGCACCAGATCGTGCGGGACAACCTGGGTCGGTCCGCTATGTATGGGGGACATATCGAGGGCGTCGGGCCGCGCTACTGCCCCTCGATCGAGGACAAGGTCGTGCGTTTTGCCGACAAGACCTCGCACCAGGTGTTCCTGGAGCCGGAGGGCCTGGACGACCACACGGTCTACCCGAACGGCCTTTCGACCTCGCTGCCGGAAGAGGTTCAGCACGCCTATATCCGGACGATCCCGGGCCTGGAGGAGACCATCATCCTGCAGCCGGGTTATGCCATCGAATACGACTTCTTCGACCCGCGCGGGCTGCACAGGACGCTGGAAACCCGTGCTGTCCAGGGGCTGTATTTTGCCGGCCAGATCAACGGCACAACGGGATATGAGGAAGCGGGCGCGCAAGGGATCGTAGCTGGGTTGAACGCAGCCGCAGCATCTAGTGGACATGCGCCTGTCGAGTTCAGTCGCACGGACAGCTACATCGGGGTCATGATCGACGACCTGACCTCGCGGGGCGTGACCGAGCCGTACCGCATGTTCACCTCGCGGGCCGAGTTCCGGCTGACGGTGCGCGCCGACAATGCGGACCGCCGGTTGACGCCCATCGGTATCGACCTTGGCTGTATCTCCGAGGCGCGCCGTGCCGCGTTCCTTGAAAAGCTTGAGTCGCTTGAAACGGGAAGGGCGACCCTGTCCAGCGTGATGATGGGTCCCAAAGCGCTGAACGAAGTCGGGATTGCTGTCAGCAAGGATGGCGCGAAGCGGTCGGCCTACGATGTCCTCTCACTTCCTGGAGTCGCGCTTGATGTGATGGAGAAGGCCTTTCCAGCCTACCAGATGTTGGGACGTGACGTCCTAGAGCAGCTACAGATCGACTCCACCTACGACCAGTATGCGGATCGACAGTCGAAGGAAGTGGCCGATCTGCGCCGGCAGGAGACCCAGCGCATTCCAGAGGGCTTCGACTACAGCCGCATTTCCGGCCTCTCGAACGAGTTGAAACAGAAGCTCCTGCGCGCTCGGCCCGATTCGATTCTGCAGGCGTCGCGCATTGAAGGCGTCACGCCTGCAGCGCTGCTGCTTGTTCTTGCACACTTGCGCAAGCCCGGGGAAAAGCTGGCCGGATGACTGCTGCAACGGAGCTCTCTGTCGGTGGAGTGAATGTTTCACGTGAAACATTCGAGGCTCTACGCGCGTTCGAAGCGCTTGTGCGGCGCTGGAATCCAGCGATCAACCTTGTCAGCAAGAACTCGATGCCGGACCTATGGGACCGGCACATCGCGGATTCTGCGCAGGTTTTTGCTGTGTGCCCGTCCACTGCTGTGTCTTGGGCAGATTTTGGCTCTGGCGGTGGCTTCCCCGGTCTTGTCGTCGCCCTTCTTGCCAAACAGCTTCAACCAAAGCTTCACGTCACTCTTGTTGAATCCGATTTGCGCAAAGCAACATTCCTTCGGCAAGCCGCTGTCGCGCTGGCGTTGCACGTGACGGTCCGAAGCGAACGCATCGAATCACTGGCACCCTTGAGCGCCGATGTCCTGTCAGCCCGCGCACTTGCACCGCTTTCCGACCTTCTCGCGTTTGCGAAAGCCCATTTGCGACCGGACGGTATTGCGATCTTCCCAAAAGGCGCGCGGTATCAGGACGAAATCTTGCACGCGCGCAAAGCCTGGGACTTCGACGTTGACACGCGGCCAAGCCTGTCCGAAGGCGACGCTGCACTTCTTGTGATCAGGAACATTCATCACCATGTCTGACCGCCCGTACATCCTTGCTTTAGCCAACCAGAAGGGCGGCGTCGGCAAGACAACGACCGCCATCAACTTGGCAGCGGGGCTTGCCGAGCTTGGCAAGAAAGTCCTGCTGGTGGACATCGATCCGCAGGGAAACTCATCCACTGGGCTTGGCGTCAGACCGGATGCACGCAAGAAGACCAGCTATGACTTGATTGTCGACGGCGTGGGCCTACTGGATGTTGTGATGGAAACCAATATTCCAGATATCATGATCATCCCCGCCAACGCTGATTTGTCCTCGACTGACCTGGACATCGTATCGAACGAACGGCGCAGCTACTTGCTGCACGATGCGCTTCGGCGGCCAGAGATGGACGGATACGGCTTCGACTATATCCTGATCGATTGCCCGCCGGCCTTGAGCCTGCTGACAGTGAACGCGCTTGTGGCGGCGCATTCCGTGCTTGTGCCTCTGCAATGTGAGTTCTTTGCGCTGGAGGGGCTTTCGCAGTTGATGCTGACAATCCGAGACGTGCGGCGTTCGGCAAACCCCGAGCTGCGCATCGAAGGTGTTGTGTTGACGATGCATGATCGCCGCAACAGGTTGACGGCGCAGGTTGAAGCCGATGCCAGGGCCAACATGGGTGACCTGGTCATGAAGACGACGATTCCCCGGAACGTGCGAATCAGCGAAGCGCCGTCCTATGCGCTGCCGGTGCTGACCTACGATCCTGGCTCCAAAGGCGCCGAAGCCTATCGGGCCTTGGCGAAAGAAATCGCGGACCGCCGCAAAACTCCAGAAGTATCAGAGGCCTGAGCATGACCAGCAAGAACGAGAAGCGCGGTCTGGGCCGTGGACTTTCGGCGTTGATGGCCGATGTGCATCTGGCGGGCCCCGAACAGATGGCGGTGCCGCGGAAGGCCGAGCTGCATGTGCCCGTTGACAAGCTTGAGCCGAATCCCCAGCAACCCCGGATGGATTTCCGCAAGGAGGACCTGGACAGTCTCGCCGATTCGATTCGGCAGAAGGGTGTGATCCAGCCCCTGATCGTGCGGCGGAAACCCGGGCGGGACACTTATGAAATCGTCGCCGGTGAGCGTCGGTGGCGTGCTGCGCAACTCGCGCAACTGCACGAAGTTCCCGTTGTCGTGCGCGACTTGAACGATACCGAGGTCCTGGAGATCGCGATCATCGAAAACATTCAGCGGGCGGACCTGAATGCCATCGAAGAGGCGCTGGGGTTCCGGCAGTTGATGACCCGATTCGGGCATACCCAAGAGAAGCTGGCCGAAGCGCTTAGCCGAAGCCGCAGCCACGTGGCGAACCTGCTGCGGTTGCTGACTTTGCCCACCGAGGTGCAGGACATGGTGCGCGACGGCGCGCTGTCGGCTGGTCACGCCCGGGCGCTGATCGGCAGCCCGAAAGCGGCTGAATTGGCAGCGCAGATCGTTGCCAAGGGGCTGTCGGTTCGGGAAACCGAGCGTCTGGTGAAGGCGCAGGAAAGCGCGAAGGCGCCGACGTCGAAGGCCCGGATTGTGCCAGAAAAGGACGCGGATACCCGGGCGTTGGAGGCGGATCTGGCGGCAAACCTGAAGCTGCCGGTGCGCATCGACCATTCCGCGGGTGGGGAAAGTGGAGAGCTGACGATCCGCTACACTTCGCTTGAAGATCTCGACAGGTTGTGCCGGATTCTGTCGCAACTACCAGATGAAGATTGATCAGCCAGCGCTTTGCCGGTTTGCCAGCAGCGCCCGCAAGATGCCGTTCAGCATCATGACGCCGGTTTCGGTCGTGTGGATGCGGTCGCCGTCCTGGTGAAGGAAGCCCAGAGCAGTCACCTCGGACAGCGCGGCGGCAGACAGCGGCGCACCGGCCAAAGCGGCAAATCGGCTGAGGGAAGCACCCTCTTTCAGGCGCAGCGCGAACATCAGGTATTCCGAGGCGCGATCCTCGGCTGACAGCCGGTCCGTCGCCTCGGCGCTTCCGGGGAGGGATAGAGTTTGGTTAAGCCAGGGGGTCGGCTGCCGTTCCGCCTCGGTCGCGAACCGGGCTGAGTCGAGAGTCAGGCGACCGTGAGCGCCGGGGCCGATCCCCGCGTAGTCGCCCATGCGCCAGTAGATCAGGTTGTGGCGTGATTCGTCTCCGGGGCGGGCATGATTCGACACCTCGTAAGCGGGGAGGCCGGCGTTGCGGGTGATCTCTTGCGTCAATTCGAACATGTCGGCGGACAGGTCTTCCTCGGGCAGGCCCTTCAGGAGGTTCTTGGCGTGCATCTGGCCGAAGACCGTGCCGTCTTCGATGGTCAGTTGGTAAAGCGAGAGGTGGCTGGTGCCAAAGTCGAGCGCGCGGTTCAGTTCGTCGCGCCAGGCGGCGAGGGGCTGGTTCTGGCGGGCGTAGATCAGGTCGATGGACACTCGGTCGAAGGTCGATTGGGCGATGGCGATGGCCTTTGCGGCCTCGTCCACTGTGTGCATCCGGCCGAGACGGCGGAGGTCTTCGGGGTCAAGCGATTGAATCCCAAGGGAAACGCGGTTGACGCCTGCCTTGGCGTAGGCCTCAAACCGGGCGGCCTCGACGCTGCCGGGGTTGGCTTCGAGTGTGATCTCGATGTCGTTGGCAAGCGTCCAGGTGGCGCGGACGCGGTCGAGGATGCCCTGGACGGTGGCGGGCTCCATCAACGAAGGGGTGCCGCCGCCGAAGAAGATGGTGTTGAGGACGCGGCCCTGGGTCAGCGCGCCGATGCGGTCGATTTCGGATTGGAATGCTTGAAGCCAGCGGGATTGGTCGATGCGCGTGGCAACGTGGCTGTTGAAGTCGCAGTAGGGGCATTTCGACTGGCAGAAGGGCCAGTGTATATACAGGCCAAAGCCCGCGTGTTTCCAGTCTTCCATCAGGGGAACAGGGCGGCGACGAGTTTCTGGAAAGCGTCGGCACGGTGGGAGAGGCGGTTCTTTTCCCAGCGGTCCATCTCGCCGAAGGTCTGGGCATAGCCGTCGGGCAGGAAGATCGGGTCGAAGCCGTGGCCTTGTTCGCCGCGACCGGGCCAGACGAGGCGGCCGGGGGATTTGCCTTCGAAGACAAGGTCTTGGCCGCCGGGTGACGCAAGGACGAGGGTGCAGCAGAATTGAGCGGTGCGGGGTTCGGGGGCGTGTGCGGCCTCCAGCTCGCGCCAGACACGCTCCATGCCTACGGCGAAGTCGCGGCCTTTGGCAGTGGTGGCCCAGTCGGCGGTGAAGACTCCCGGTGCGCCGCCCAAGGCATCGACGGCGAGGCCGGAATCGTCGGCCAGCGCCACAAGGCCGGAGGCTTTCGCGGCGGCATGGGCCTTGAGGCGGGCGTTGCCGACGAAGGTGGTCTCGGTCTCTTCGGGCTCGGGGAGGCCGAGGTCTCCGGCCCCCACGACCGTCACGTCGAAGGGGGCGAGGAGATCGGCGATCTCTTCCAGCTTGCCACGGTTGTGGGTGGCGACAAGAAGGCGATCCCCGCGCTGCAGCATTTACAGCCCCAGCGCCGCTTTCTGGGCGGCGACCAAAGCCGCGTTGCCCTGGCGGGCGAGGTCGAGGAGTTGCAGCAGTTCGTCCTGGCTGAAGGCAGAGCCCTCGGCGGACATCTGGACCTCGATCAGCTTGCCAGCGCCGGTCATCACGAAGTTGCCGTCAGTGCCAGCCGCCGAATCCTCGGGGTAGTCGAGGTCCAGCACCGGCTGACCGGCATAGATGCCACAGGACACGGCGGACACATGGTCCAGCATTGGGTCGGACGTGATCACGCCCGAGGTCAGCAGCTTGTTCACGGCAAGCCGCAACGCAACCCAGCCGCCGGTGATCGAGGCGCAGCGCGTGCCGCCGTCGGCCTGGATCACGTCGCAGTCGACGACGATCTGACGTTCGCCCAAAGCCTGCCGGTCGACGCCTGCGCGGAGGGACCGACCGATAAGGCGTTGAATCTCTTGCGTCCGGCCGGATTGCTTGCCCGCCGCAGCCTCACGCCGGGTGCGCGAGTTGGTGGCGCGGGGCAGCATGCCGTATTCCGCGGTCACCCAGCCTTGGCCGGTGTTCTTCAGGAACGGGGGCGCCTTGTCCTCGATCGTGGCCGAGCACAGGACATGCGTGTCGCCCATCTTGATCAGGCAAGAGCCTTCGGCGTGCCGCATCACGTTGGTTTCGATTGAAACCGCCCGTAGATCGCTTAGTTTTCTGCCTGACGGGCGCATTGCTGGACCTTTCGCTGGAATGCGGCCACATATGCAACCACAGGCACCGGATGCAAGGCCGATTGCTGAACCCATGACAAGCGCGCAACCCATCCTCAGCGACATGAACGACCGGACACGCGAGGTTTTTCGCCGCGTTGTCGAAGGCTATCTGACGTCTGGGGAGCCAGTCGGCTCACGCACGCTGACGCGGACGTTGTCGGAAAAGGTCTCGGCGGCGACGGTGCGGAATGTCATGCAGGATTTGGAATATCTGGGGTTGCTGGACAGCCCGCATATCTCGGCCGGGCGGATACCGACGCAGATGGGGCTTCGGATGTTCGTAGACAGCCTGCTGGAAGTCGGCCAGGTCGCGCCCGAGGATCAGGAGAAGATCGACGCTACCACGGGCTCGAACGATCAGGACGTGGCGACCCTGCTGGACGAGGTCGGGGCGGCCTTGTCTGTGATCACGCGGGGGGCAAGCGTGGTGCTGGCCCCGAAGCGGGAAGCGGCGATCCGGCATATCGAGTTCGTCAGTCTGGCAGCCGACCGGGCGCTGGTGGTGCTGGTCTTTGCCGATGGGCAGGTGGAGAACCGGGTCTTCGTGCCACCTGCGGGTCAGACGCCGTCCTCGATGCGCGAGGCGGCGAATTTCCTCAACGCATTGGCCGAGGGGCGGACCCTGTCGGAACTGCGGGCGAATATCGTCCAGGAAATCGGCAAACGGCGGCAAGAGATTGATTCGCTGGCGCGCGAGATGGTCGAAAGCGGCTTTGCCCTGTGGGAGAACGCCGGGGAGCCGTCGGAGCGGCTGATCGTGCGCGGCCGGTCGAACCTGATCGGCGAGGCGGCGGATCAATCCGAGATCGACCGCATCCGCAGTCTTTTCGACGATCTGGAGCGCAAGCGGGACATCGCCGAATTCCTGAACCTGACCGAGGCAGGCGAGGGTGTGCGCATTTTTATCGGTTCGGAGAACAAGCTTTTTTCACTTTCCGGTTCAAGTCTGGTGGTTTCTCCCTATATGAACGCTGATCGGAAAATCATCGGCGCGGTAGGCGTCATCGGTCCGACTCGGCTGAACTATGGCCGGATCGTTCCAATTGTCGATTACACCGCCCAGCTGGTGGGCCGCCTGGTTTCGGACCGCGGCAAGGGTTGAAGAAGGATGTGGCGCATGTCGCAGGAAGAAACCGCCGGATCGCCGGTGGAGCTGGAAGAGTTTGATCCCCAGATGGAAGAGCTGGAAGCCCTGCGGGCCGAGCGTGACGAGCTTCGCGACAAGTTCATGCGGGTGCTGGCCGATGCCGAGAACAGCCGCAAGCGGGCCGAGCGGGACCGGAAAGAGGCCGAGATGTATGGCGGGACGCGTTTGGCGCGCGACCTGTTGCCGGTCTACGACAACCTGAACCGCGCGATCCAGGCGATCCCGGAGGAGAGCCGGGCGGCTTCGGCGGCTTTGGTCGAGGGCGTGGAGTTGACGCTGCGCGAGCTGACCAATGTGATGACCAAGCACGGGATCACGATGATCTCGCCCGCCGTGGGGGATCAGTTCGATCCGCAGCTGCATCAGGCGATGTTCGAGGCGCCTCTGCCGGGGACCAAGGCCGGGCAGATCATCCAGGTGGCGACCGAGGGCTTCATGCTGTTCGACCGCCTGCTGCGCCCGGCGCAGGTCGGGGTGTCGTCGAATACGGCTGGGTAAGGGCGGTGGGCGAATCGCCCACCCTACGCCAGCCCCTTGATTTCATAGATCAGTTTGAGCGCCTCCATCGGGGTGAGTTCATCCGGGTGGATGTCCTTCAGCCGCTCCTCCACCGCTGAGGTCTTCTGCTTTGGCGGCGGCGCTGGTGCGGGCGCGGCGCGGAAGAGGGGGAGGTCGTCGATCAGGGTGGCTTGCTTGCCGCCCTCGCGGTCGCCCTTTTCCAAGGCGTCGAGAACGACCTTGGCGCGTTCGATGACCGTGTGCGGCAGGCCCGCCAGCCGTGCGACCTGCACGCCATAGCTGCGGTCTGCGGCGCCTTCGCGGACCTCGTGCAGGAAGATGACGTCGCCTTCCCATTCCTTGACCGTGACGGTGGCGTTTTTGACTCCTGGAAGCTTGCCGGCGAGGGCGGTCATCTCGTGGTAATGCGTGGCGAAGAGGGCGCGGGAGCGGTTGACTTCGTGCAGGTGTTCAAGGGTGGCCCAGGCGATGCTGAGACCGTCGTAAGTGGCGGTGCCGCGGCCGATCTCGTCAAGGATCACCAAGGCGCGGTCGTCGGCCTGGTTCAGGATGGCGGCGGTTTCGACCATTTCCACCATGAAGGTCGAGCGGCCCCGGGCGAGGTCGTCGGAGGCCCCCACCCGGCTGAAAAGCTGGGAGACGAGGCCGATGCGGGCCTGCGTGGCGGGGACGTGGGAGCCAGCCTGGGCCAGGAGGGCAATCAGGGCGTTCTGTCTAAGGAACGTGGATTTGCCGGCCATGTTGGGGCCGGTCAGCAGCCAGATGGCGGGGGTGTTCTTGTCGGTGAGGGCGCAGTCGTTGGCGACGAAGGGCTGGCCGTCGCGGCGCAGGGCGCGTTCGACGACCGGGTGGCGGCCCGCGGTGATCTGGAAAGCGCGGCTGTCGTCGACCTCGGGTTTGCACCAGCCCTCGTCGGCGGAGAGATCGGCGAAGGCGGCGGCGAGGTCGATCTCGGCCAAAGCCCGGGCGGCCAGCGCGGTGGGGGCGGAGTGGTCGAGGATTTGGGCTTTCAGGGCGGCGTAGTGACGCTTTTCGATCTCCAGCGCGTGGTTGGCGGAGTTCAGGATCTTCGTTTCGAGGTCGGAAAGGGCGAGGGTGGTGAAGCGGACCTGTCCGGCGGTGGTCTGGCGGTGGATGAAGAGCTCGGGCATGGCGCGCATGCGGTCTTCGTGGGTGGTGGTGGTCTCGATGAAGTAGCCCAGCACGTTGTTGTGCTTGATCTTCAGGGACTGGACGCCGGTGGCCTCGACGTATTCTGCCTGCATCCGGGCGATGACGCCGCGGCCTTCGTCGCGCAGGGCGCGGGTGTCGTCGAGTTCGGGGTCGTAGCCGGGCGCGATGTAGCCGCCGTCGCGGGTGAGGAGCGGGGGCTCGGCGACGAGGGCCTGGGTCAGGAGTTGGACCAGTTGGTCGTGGCCAGTGAGGGCCTGGGCGGCCTCGGTCAAAAGGGGCGGGGCGTCGGTCAGGAGTTGGGCGATGCGGCCCGCCTGTTCCAGGCCCGCGCGGATGGCGGTCATGTCGCGGGGGCCGTCGCGGTCGAGGGCGAGGCGGGAGAGGGCGCGGTCGATGTCAGGGACGCGGCGGAGCGCTTCGCGAAGTTGGTCGCGGAGGGTGGGGGATTCCAGGAGGTAGTCAAGGGCGGCTTGGCGGGCGTGGATAATGTGGAGGTCAAGCGAGGGGGAGGAGAGGCGGCGTTCCAGAAGGCGGGCGCCGCCGGCGGTGACGGTGCGGTCGATGGCGGCAAGGAGCGAGCCTTCGCGGCCACCTGACAGGGCCTGGGTGAGTTCGAGGTTGCGGCGAGTTGCGGCGTCGATCTGCATCGTGCCGCCTGCGGGTTCTCGGACGGGTGGCCGGAGGAGCGGCATCTTTCCGCGCTGGGTGAGGTGGAGGTAGTCGACGAGGGCGCCCATCGCCGAGACCTCGGCGCGGTCGAAGGTTCCGAAGGCGTCGAGGGAGGCGACGCGGAAGAGGTCGCAGAGGCGGCGCTCGGCGTTGGTGGAATCGAAGCTGCCGCGGGAGAGGGGGGTGATGGCGAGGCCGGGGTCGAGGGTTGACGTGATCTCGGTTTCGCGAGCCTCGGAGAGGAGGAGTTCGCGGGGGGCGATGCGAGCGAGGTCGGGGCCAAGGCGGGTGAGGGAGGAAGGCATGACCCGGAACTCGCCGGTCGAGATGTCGGCCCAGGCGAGGGCGGCCTGATCGCGGACTTCCGAATAGGCGGCGAGGAAGTTGTGGCGGCGGGCTTCGAGGAGCGAGTCCTCGGTCAGCGTGCCGGGGGTGACGAGGCGGACGACGTCGCGTTTGACGACCGCCTTGTAGCCGCGTTTCTTGGCCTCGGCGGGGTCCTCCAGCTGTTCGGCGATGGCGACGCGGAAGCCTTTGCGGATCAGGGTGAGGAGGTAGCCTTCGGCGGAATGGACCGGGACGCCGCACATGGCGATGGGTTCGCCCTGGTGAAAGCCGCGCTTGGTCAGGGCGATGTCCAGGGCGGCGGAGGCGGCGACGGCGTCGTCGAAGAACATCTCGTAGAAGTCGCCCATCCGGTAGAACAGAAGCGCGCCGGGGTTCTGGGCCTTGATGTCCAGATACTGCGCCATCATCGGCGTGACGGTGTCTTCGGTCACTGTGGTCCCCCGGGTTGGGGCGAGAGTATCGGGTTGGGGCGGGCCGGGGAAGGGGGCGTGTCCACGGTGACCATTTCCAGATTGCCGTTTCCTTTCCGTTGGTTGGCCGTGGGCGTTTACCGGGCATCAGGAATTTGATCTGGCCGATGCTTCCACTCCGTGCCCCTACCAACGGAGGGGAGAGGAGCGTGTGGCTGTGCTGGAGCGCCCAATTTGCGATGGCGCGCCTGGCCTTGTTGGTGGATGCCTCCGGCGGGGATATTTGGGCCAGTATGAAAAGGGGTTTCCCGGGGCAACGCGGCACTGCCTCGGGCGGAGAAACTGGACAGAGATCACAAGGGCGGCGTGCCGGGGCTGCGGGATCGAGAGAGAGTCGGGGCGAACCCCGACCTACAGGACATATCTGGAGATGTCGGCGGACCGGGCCAGCGCGCCGAGGTTTGTTTCGACGAAACCAGCGTCCACGGTGACCTTTTGGCCGCCTCGGTCGGGGGCGTGGAAGCTGAGTTCTTCGAAGACGCGCTCCATCACTGTGTAAAGGCGGCGGGCGCCGATGTTTTCGACGGAACGGTTCACCTCGGCGGCGATGTGGGCGAGGGCGGCGATGCCGTCGGGGGTGAAGGTGACCTGCACATCCTCGGTCGCCATCAGGGCGGTGTACTGGCGCGTGAGGGCGTTGTCGGTTTCGGTCAGGATGGAGACGAAATCCTCTTCCGTCAGGGGCGCGAGTTCGACGCGGATGGGGAGGCGGCCCTGCAGTTCGGGCAGAAGGTCTGAGGGTTTGGCGATGTGGAAGGCGCCAGAGGCGATGAAGAGGATGTGGTCGGTCTTGACCGGACCATGTTTGGTGCTGACGGTCGTGCCTTCAATCAAGGGGAGAAGGTCGCGCTGGACGCCTTCGCGACTGACATCGGCCCCGCGCGCGTCACTTCGGGCGCAGATCTTGTCGATCTCGTCCAGGAAGACGATGCCGTTTTCCTGCACGGCCTCCAAGGCGGCCGCGCGGACGGCTTCGTCGTCGAGAAGCTTGTCAGCCTCTTGCCCGATCAGGATGTCGTAGCTTTGCAGTACGGTCATCCGCTTGCGGGTGGAGCGGCCACCGAAGGCCTTGAACAGGTCCTGCAACCCTTGCATCTGGGTTTCCATGCCGGGCATCCCAAAGCCCATCGGCATGGCGGGGGCGGCATCGGCGACCTCGATCTCGATCATCGTGTCGTCAAGCTCACCGCGCTTCAGCTTGCCGCGGAACATCTCGCGGGTCTGTTCACGGGCGTCCTTGCCGGCGAGGGCCTCGACCACGCGATCCTCGGCGGCCTTGTGGGCGCGGGCTTTCACCTCTTCGCGCATCGCAGCACGGGTGTCGTTTATCGCGACATCGACAAGATCGCGCACGATGGAATCCACGTCGCGGCCGACATAGCCGACTTCGGTGAACTTCGTCGCCTCGACCTTGAGGAAGGGCGCTTTCGCCAGTTTGGCGAGGCGACGGGAGATCTCGGTCTTGCCGACGCCGGTGGGGCCGATCATCAGGATGTTCTTCGGATAGACCTCATCCCGCAGATCGTCGCCCAGGCGCTTCCTGCGCCAACGGTTGCGCAAAGCCACGGC
>NZ_JAXMMF010000137.1:0-5905 GCF_034366665.1 Tabrizicola sp.
CGCGGCATCCCCGTCGACCCCCACCCCAAGTTCCCCGGCAAATCCGCGCTGGAGGTGATCCTCTGCACCCTCCACGCCGGGGGCAAGTTCAACGCGAACTCCTACTCCACCTCCGGCGGCCTCAACGGCGTCGGCTCCTCGGTGGTCAACGCGCTCTCCGACGCCCTCACAGTGCAAGTCGCCCTGAACAAAGAGCTTTACGAACAAAGCTTCTCGCGCGGCATCCCGCTTGGCCCCATCCAGAAACTCGGCCCGATCCAGAACCGCCGCGGCACCTGGTTCACCTTCCACCCCGACCCGGAGATCTTCGGCTCCCAGACCCTGAAACCCGCCCGCCTTTTCAAGATGGCACGGTCCAAGGCCTACCTCTTCTCGGGCGTCGAGATCCGCTGGAAATCCGCCATCCCCGACGGCGACACCCCGCAAGAGGCCACCTTCCACTTCCCCGGCGGCCTCGCCGACTTCCTCAACGAGTCGCTCAAGAAGCTCACCACCTACTCCGACCGCCCCTTCGCCGGCCGCGTCAGCTTCGAGGAGAAATACCAGCTCCCCGGCTCCGTCGAATGGGCGATCAACTGGACGCCCGCGCAGGACGGCTACCTCCACTCCTACTGCAACACCGTCCCCACCCCCGAAGGCGGCACGCATGAGGCCGGGTTCTGGGCCGCCATCCTGAAAGGCATCCGCGCCTATGGGGAACGCGTGAAAAACCGCAAGGCCGAACAGATCACCCGCGAAGACCTTCTCACCGGCGGCTGCGCGCTCCTCTCGATCTTCATCCGCGAGCCGCAATTCGTCGGCCAGACCAAGGACCGGCTTTCCACCGAGGAAGCCGCCAAATGGGTCGAAAACGCCGTCCGCGACCATTTCGACACCTGGCTTGCCGCCGACACCAAATCCGCCGGGGCGATCCTCGATTTCCTCGTCCTGCGCGCCGAAGAACGCCTGCGTCGGCGTGAGGAAAAGGAAACTCAGCGCAAGACCGCCACGAAGAAGTTGCGCCTGCCCGGCAAGCTGACCGACTGCTCCTCCAAGACCCGCGAGAACACCGAACTGTTCATCGTCGAAGGCGACTCCGCCGGGGGGTCAGCGAAGGGCGCGAGAAGCCGTGAGACGCAGGCCCTCCTCCCCCTCAAGGGCAAGATCCTGAACGTCCTCGGCGCGGCCTCGGCCAAGCTGAACGAGAACGCCGAAATCCGCGACCTCTGTGAGGCGCTTGGCACCGGCATGGGCACCCGCTTCAAGCTGGACGACCTGCGCTATGAAAAGATCATCATCATGACCGACGCCGACGTCGACGGCGCGCATATCGCGAGCCTGTTGATGACCTTCTTCTTCACCCAGATGCGCCCCCTGATCGACAAGGGCCACCTGTATCTGGCGTGCCCGCCCTTGTATCGCCTGACCCAAGGCGCACGCCGGATGTACGTCGCCGACGACGCCGAGAAAGAGCTGTGGCTCGCCAAGGGCCTGGGAGGCAAAGGCAAGATCGACGTCCAGCGCTTCAAGGGCCTGGGCGAGATGGACGCCAAGGACCTGAAAGACACCACGATGAACCCCGCGACGAGGAAGCTGATCCGGGTGTCGATTGATGAGGACGAGCCGGGGGACACCTCCGACCTGGTGGAGCGCCTGATGGGCAAGAAGCCGGAGCTGCGGTTCCAGTACATCCAGGAGAACGCGCGGTTCGTGGAGGAGTTGGATGTTTGATGCCGAAGCCTAATTCTTCCTTAATCCTTGAGATACAGCAACTTGCAATTTCTAGTGAGGTTGATGTCGCGACGCTTCTCAGAAAAGCGAAAGCTGCTGCTGTAAAGCTTGGGCAGGACGATGCGGTTGTATGGATCGACAGGGAGCTAGATGGATACGATTGCTCATATGACGAGCTTCCATCCTATCGGAAGACTCATGGCGTTTTGAAGGTGAAAAATCCTTATCACGGGCTTATTCCAGTCCATGTTCAGGATGCCGAAACAGAACACCTGATAACTCGCGCACCTACAACGATGGGCGTGGGAACTGTGCAATCTCTGCTTAGATCAGAAGGTGGGGACAAGCAGCTAATTTATAACATGGGCAATGTTCACAGGACTGCTATAATCGAACTTCTGGACACTGCGCTGGAGCCAGTGTTGTTGCTATCGAGAAGTCAACTTAAGACTATTCTGGAAAGCGTACTCTCACTCATCCTTAACTGGAGCCTTGAGTTAGAGAAAGTGGGCATCATTGGCGAAGGGATGAGCTTTACTATGGTTGAAAAAGAGAAAGCTGGACCGGTTACTCAAAACATCTTCGCTCAAAACATTGGGCACGTTGGGGATCTGTCGGGAGGTGCTCGCGCGACAATATCGCAGTCGAGCTCTGGCGACGTAGCCTTTGACCAGAGAAAGATTGAAAGCTTAATCGATCAAGCTAGTAGGGCGCTTCCGCTTCTTCCGGATTCCGTTAGGAACCAAGTTGAGGAGAGCCTCAAAGAATTAAGTGTAGCAACGTCTGCTCATGAAAAATCTGGCATTCTAGTTCGGGCAAAGAACGTGCTTGAAGGTGCGAGCGGGAATCTCGCCGCCGAAGGCATCATTCGGCTTATTTCTTCTATTTTAGGCTGAAGCAAGCGTAGGGTGGGTGCCCACCCACCACCCCCACCCCGTCAAATTTACCCAAAGCAAATCTGACCGCGCCCGACCCGCCCACGCGTGCCTGTCGCGGTCAGCTTTGCACCCCGGCGTCACCCAAAACCCGCCCCGGGCCTGACCCGGGGGTATGCCTGCGGTGAAGGCCGTCTGCTCTGATTGAGTAAATGGTCGTAAGGCATTGCCTTATGGCATGCGCTTCAGTTGTTTCACCAATCGAGATCTTCGCCGCCGATGAGGTTGGCCGTCGTCGGCGCTGGTCTGACGAGGACAAGATCCGGATCGTCGAGGAGAGCCTGCGCGGTTACCGGCAGGGCTCGGCGACCGCGCGCCGGTATGGGATTTCGCGGTCGCTGCTTTCGATCTGGCGGCGCGAGTATCGCGGCGGGACGCTTGGCACGCCGGAGGCTGGCGGCGGTTTCGTGCCGCTTGTGATGGAGAGCGCCCCGCTGGCGCCAGAAGACCGGCCTTCGCGGGAAGCCGATGATGCCCGGATCGACATCACACTGACGAACGGACGTCGCATGACGATCCCTGCTTCGCTGGCCCCTTCGCATCTGGCAGCACTGCTTGCCGTGCTGGATCCACGATGATCGCCTTTCCGGCGGGGGCGCGCGTCTGGATCGCGGGCGGGGTGACGGACATGCGCTGCGGGATGAACAGCCTGGCGCTGAAGGTTCAGCAGGGGCTCGGCCGCGATCCGCATGGCGGGGAGATCTTCTGCTTCCGGGGGCGCAAGGGTGATCTGATCAAGGTGCTGTGGCACGATGGCGTCGGCATGTCGCTGTATCTGAAGCGTCTGGAGGCGGGGAAGTTCATCTGGCCGGTGAGCCAGAATGGTTCGGCCGTTCCGGTTTCAGCGGCGCAGCTCGGCTATCTTCTGGAAGGAATTGACTGGCGCAATCCGCGCTGGACGCAGCGGCCTGCCTCGGCAGGTTGATAGCCAAAAGACCCTTGTTTTATTGGACTATTTCGGGGTTCCGTGGTAGGTTTCCGGCATGTCGGAGACCACCTGGGAGATTGCTGTTCTGCGTGCTGCGCTCGCTGCGGCCGAGGCCCGCGCGTCCGCAGCGGAGCGGGAGCTGACGCAAGCGCGCGCCGTCGTCTCGGCCTCCGAGGAGGTGATCCAGCATTTGCGGCTGCAGATCGCCAAGCTCCGCCGCGACCAATACGGCCACAGCGCCGAGCGGCAGGCCCGGCTGATCGAACAGCTGGAGATGCGGCTTGAGGATCTCGAGACCGACCTCGCCGATGACCGGGCCAAGGCCGAGGCGACGGCCCCGAAGGCAGTTGTCGCGGCCTTCGAACGCCGTCGCCCCGCCCGCAAGCCATTCCCCGACCATCTGCCCCGCGAGCGAGTGGTGATCGAGGCGCCGTCCGCCTGCACTTGCTGCGGGTCGGCGCGCATCGTGAAGATGGGCGAGGATGTCACCGAGAGTCTTGAGGTGATCCCCCGGCAGTGGAAGGTCATCCAGACCGTCCGTGAGAAGTTCACCTGCCGCGACTGCGAACGTATCAGCCAGCCGCCCGCGCCCTTCCATCCCACACCGCGGGGATGGGCCGGGCCCAACCTGCTGGCCATGGTGCTGTTCGAGAAGTTCGGCCAACATCAGCCCCTGAACCGGCAGGCTGAACGCTACGCCAAGGAAGGGGTGGAGATCAGCCTGTCCACCCTGGCCGACCAGGTCGGCGCCTGTGCCGTGGCGCTGCAGCCGATCCACGATCTGATCCGTGCCCATGTTCTCGCGGCAGAACGATTGCATGCCGACGACACAACCGTGCCGCTGATGGCCAAGGGCGGCACGCAGACCGCCCGGCTCTGGACCTATCTTCGCGACGACCGGCCCTTTGCCGGCGGGGCATCGCCGGCGGCGCTTTATTCCTTCTCGACAGACCGCAGGATGGAGCACCCAACCCGGCACCTGGCGGGATGGACCGGCATCCTGCAGGCCGATGCCTATGGTGGATACAACGGTGTCTGCGACGCCGCCCGCAAACCTGCGCCGGTGCTCCGCGCCCTGTGCTGGAGCCATGCCCGCCGCAAGTTCTTCGAACTGGCAGACATCAAGGCCGCTGCCAAGAATGGGGCGCGCAAGGGCAAAAAGGTCGCCGAAGAGATCTCGCCCATCGCGATGGACGCGGTCAAACGCATCGACCTCATCTTCGAGGCCGAGCGCGAGATCAGCGGCCTGAGCGCCGTGGCACGACGTGACGCACGCCAGAGGCTGGTGCGCCCGATGGTTGATGACCTGCACGACTGGATGCGGGCCGAGCGTGCCCGGATGTCGAAGCACAACCCCGTCGCCAAGGCCATCAACTACATGCTTGATGAAGATGGTCGTTGGGATGCCTTCGCCCGCTTCCTCGACGACGGTCGCATCTGCCTGACGAACAATGCGGCCGAACGCGCCCTCCGCGGCATTGCTCTGGGCCGCAAGGCCTGGCTCTTCGCCGGATCGCACCGCGGAGGCGACCGCGCCGCCTTCATGTATTCCCTGATCGTCACCGCCAGGATGAACGATGTCGATCCTCAGGCCTGGCTGGCCGATGTTCTTGCCCGGCTGCCGGACATGCCCCTGTCGCGCCTGCCGGAACTCCTTCCCTGGCACTGGTCGCAAACCTTGCAAAGGAAGGCCGCATGATACTGATCGCCCGCCTCCGGATCATCCTGAACGACGTGGACCCGCAGCCGATGCGCCAGATCGAGGTGCCGCTGAAGATCAGGCTCGACCGGCTGCATGAGGTGGTCCAGGCGGCGATGGGCTGGACGGACACTCACCTCTACGAATTCCGGGCCGGTGGCGCCGGCTGGGGCGTGCCCGACCCCGATGGGTTCTACGACGGTCCCATGCCCGCGAAGAAGGCAACCTTGCAGAAGGTGCTCGAAGACACCGGCGCCAGGACGATCCAGTATGTCTACGACTTCGGCGATGACTGGGACCACAGCATCCGGATCGAACGGGTCACCGAGGCCGCACCGGGCGTGACCTATCCAAGGCTTCTGAAGGCCAGCGGGGCCTGCCCGCCCGAGGACGTCGGCGGTGCCCCCGGTTATGAGGAGTTCCTCGAGGCTCCGGCCGATCCGGAACATGAGCAACATGATGACATGGTGCGCTGGTCAGGCAGCCCCTTCGATCCGGAAGATGCCCGGATCGACAGAATCGTTGAACGCTTCGATCAGCTCGCAAAGAAATGGGCGCCGCGGACCGGCAAGCCCAAAGCCCCCAAGGGAACGCGCTGAGCACCGTCCGCGGCGGCCTACGCCGGATGGTTAC
>NZ_JAXMMF010000138.1:0-18088 GCF_034366665.1 Tabrizicola sp.
TGAAGTTGTAGGGCGGGTAGGCGCCCTCGGTCCCCAGGCGCACGATGTCCTGGGCAGAAGCCGCGCCGGCGATGGTGGCCAGAGCGGTCGCGATCAGCAGTCTTTTCATCCTTGTGTCTCCCTTAACGTCGGATGGAGGAATGGTTCATTCGAACCAGCGTGCTTCCAGGCTTGCAAGCGTTCCGTCGCGACGCATCGCGTCGAGGGCGCCATTCAGCGTGTCCAGAAGGTCGGTGTTGCCCTTGCAGACGGCCATTGCCACGCCGTCATCGGGGATCATCTCGGAATAAAGGTAGTCGAGGCCCTGCGCCGCGACGAAGTCCTGGATGTCGGACCGCGTCTGAAACGGACCAAGAGCCAGATCGACCTGACCATCGGCAAGCGCCTTGAGCACCTGTGGTTCGGTCGGAAAGACGGTGTAGCGATAGCCCATCTGGCGCAGATGCGCCTCGTGCACGGTGCCCGACTGCACCCCCACCAGCGCGGCCGAGGGCGCAGGCGCGCCGGGTGGGCCGATGTACCATTCCTCGGGGTCGGTGCCGTGGTAGGACTGGGTGAAATCCACCAGCGCCCGGCGTTCTTCCGTCACCGCCATTCCGCCCAGCACCACGTCGAAACGCCCCGACATCACGCCCGGGATCAACTGGTCGAAATTCGCCAACTCCCAGTCGCAACGCAGTGCGGCGCGGGTGCAGATCTGGTCCATCAGGTCCCGCTCGTAACCGGTGATCGTGCCCGCGGCATCGACATAGGTGTATTCCGGAAAGGGCGCGTCCGTGCCGATGGTGATCGGCTCGGACGAGGCCAGGACCAGCCCGGTCACGGCCGCAGCAATCGCGCCGACGCAGGACATCAGGCTGCCGTCGCCGACAGGAACCCCCGCAGACGCTCGCTGCGGGGACTGCCGAACAGGCTTTCCGGTGGACCCTGTTCCTCGATCCTGCCCTTGTGCAGGAAGATCACGTGGTCCGAGGTGTCGGCCGCCAGCTTCATGTCATGCGTGACCAGAAGCATCGTGCGGCCTTCGTCGGCCAGCGCCTTGATGACGCGGACAACCTCCTGCTCCAGCTCGGGGTCCAGCGCACTGGTGGGTTCATCGAACAGAAGCGCCCGGGGTTCCATGCACAGCGCCCGCGCGATGGCGGCACGCTGCTGCTGGCCGCCCGAAAGCTGCGCGGGCCAGGCGTCGCACTTTTCGACGATGCCCACCTTGGCAAGGTAGTGGCGGGCCTTCTCCTCGACCTCCTTGGGGTCGCGCTTCAGCACCTGAACCGGGGCCTCCATCACGTTCTGCAGGATGGTCAGATGGGACCAGAGGTTGAACTGCTGGAACACCATCGACAGGTTCGTCCGGATGCGCGTCACCTGATCGCGGTCGGCGGGATGGCGGTTGTGCCCTTCGCCCTTCCAGCGTACGGCCTCACCCTCGAAGAGGATTTCGCCCTGCTGGCTTTCCTCCAGAAGGTTGCAGCAGCGCAGAAGCGTCGATTTCCCTGACCCGGAGGAGCCGATCAGCGACACCACATGCCCGCGCGGCGCGACCAGGTCGACGCCTTTCAGCACCTCAAGCGGACCATAGCTTTTGTGCAGGTCGCGAATGTCGATGACTGGGGTGTCGGTGGCTGGGTCGGGCATGGTGTTCCAAGTCTGGAAGCGGTTTGGGAGCCGAGTAGGACGCAGATTTTGCAGCAATGCAACGGCGATTTGGGCACTTGCGGCTTGCTGCGCTGGTGATTTGATCAGATCGGCGCGGCAATCTGCCCGGGTGACGGCGGATTGGGCACGGCGAGGTAATCCTTCGCCGCGATCCGCACCAGGCCCTTCAGGTGCAGGACCGCACGATCCGGTGCCGCCAGCGCCGCGATGGCCTCGCCGACCGCATCGAAGACCGGACCGGGGTCGCGGCCGGTGGCCGTGATGAAGGGCAGTCCAGGGGTAGGGTCGGTCACGCCGATGACGCGCAGACCAGCCGCAAGACCACCGTCCTGCATCAGGGCATATGTCACCGCGTCCAGTGCTGCGATGTCGGCCTGACCCTCGACCACGGCCAATGCCGACAGACGATGCCCGCCGGTCTGCAGTGTCGGTGCCAACCGGATGCCCAGCTTTGCCGCGTGGACCTGAGGCGCGGCCCACCCGGATTGCGACAAGGGTTCGTTGTAGGCGAACCGCGCGCCGTCAAAGTCGGCCAGGCTTTCGCGCGGATCATCGGCGCGGGCGACGAAGACCGACCGGTAGTGCCCCTGCGCGCAACCTTCGACGCCGTAATCCGGGGTGCCGACATAGGTCACCTTGCCGTGCAGCCGCGCCCGGAACGGATAGCCGCAGGTCTGCGACAGGATCAGGTCCGGCGACTGCCAGGCGTCCCAATAGGCCTCTTCGCCCCGCGTCAAAGCGTCGGGAGCATCGATCCCGCGCCCGCGCAAGCCCGTCCGTATCAGTGCCCAAAGCCGGTCATTCGCGGCCTGGGCGGCCCCGAAATCATACATCCCAAGGCTTGCGATCATTCCAGTTCGGCTTTCTGCCGTGCCAGCGCCGATTCCACATCCGTCAGCCCCAGCAGGTTCGCCACCAGCCGCATCAGCCGGTCCTCATGCGCCTCGCGCAGGCCATCGGCCAGGGCGACCGACCAAAGGGCGGTCATCAGCTCGGCCCGGTCCTCCAGCGGAACCGCGTCCTTCAGCGCGCGGGTGAACCGAACGGTGTCCGGCGCTTCGCCCTCCACCGCCTCGGCCTCGGTCCGCAGCTTGGCCGTGGCAAAGGGGTCCAACCCATAGCGGCGCGACAGCACGCGGTCGATCCGCTCGACCTCCTCGACGGCGTAAAGCCCATCGGTGCGGGCAATGCGCACCAGAAGCGTCGCCAGCGCCAGCTGAGCGTCGGGTTCGGGCAGGCGGGCGGGTTCGGGGGCCAGAAGACGGCGGAGAAGATCGATCATGGGCAGAACCTAGGGCTTCGGGGCGGCCTTGGAAAGCCGTGTGAAGCGGGATGTGAGCGCCTTCACCTCTTCGTCCAGACCGTAGGGCGGGTTCACGATGAAAAGACCCGACCCCTCCATCCGGTGCCCGTCGCGTGCCGGGGGGAAACGGACCTCGTGGCGGAGGCCGTCCGGGAAGGCCGTCTCCAATGCGCGCAGCATGGGGATATGCGCAGCGCCTTTCAGGATAGGATACCACAGGATCAGGATGCCCACATTCCACTTGCGGTGGATGTTGGCCATGTGGCGCGGGATCGCCTCGTAGTCCGCCTTCACCTCGTACGAGGGGTCGATCAGCATCACCCCGCGCCGAGGCGTGGGGGGCGTCAGTGCCAGCGCCAGTTCGAACCCGTCCTGCTGGTAGACGTGAGCGCCCCAGTCCTTCGCCTCGGCCTTCAGGTGGGCGACTTCCTGCGGGTGCAGCTCGGCCAGGTGCAAGCTGTCGGTCTCGCGCAGCCCCAGTGCCGCGATCAGGGGAGAGCCCGGATAGGCCATCGGACCATAGGCGGCCCGCGCTTCCTCCAGCCGTTGCCGGTAGGGGTGGTTGGGCGAAAAAAGCGCCTCGGCAAGCGCGATGCCCGCCGCGGCCTCGCCGGTCTTCACTGCCTGATCCGCCCCCAGATCATAGACCCCGCGCCCGGCGTGCGTCTCGATATAGGTCAGCGGCTTGTCCTTGCGGGTCAGGTAATCCAGCACCCAGGCCAGCACGGCGTGCTTTTGCACGTCGGCCAGGTTCCCGGCATGATAGAGGTGTTGGTAGGACAGCATAACCCTGCCTACCCGCCCCAAAGGCCCGCTGCAACCGGGTTGAACCCGCCGCGTTGTAGGCGTAGCACCGGTAAAAACCGATTGGGACAGTCATGGAAATCTTCACCTACGAGGGCATGATCGCCCTCATGCAGGTCATCGGCATCGACCTGGTCCTGGCGGGCGACAATGCCATCGTGATCGGCCTTGCCGCCGCGGGCCTGCCGAAAGACCAGCGGGCAAAGGCGATTCTGGTCGGCATCGCGGCCGCCACTGTCATGCGGATCGGCTTTGCTCTGGTCACCACCCAACTTCTGGAAATCGTCGGGCTGCTTCTGGCCGGTGGCATCCTTCTTCTGTGGGTCTGCTGGAAGATGTGGCAGGAGCTGCGCGCAGGGGCGCACCAGCACGACATCGAGGCTGTCGAGGCCCTGGCAAACGCCGACATCGACAAGGACGGAGCCATCGCGGACGACGCGCCGAGGAAGACCTTCGCCCAGGCCGCCACGCAGATCGTGGTGGCGGACGTGTCGATGAGCCTTGACAACGTGCTGGCGGTGGCCGGGGCGGCGAAGGACCACCCGACCGTGCTGATCATCGGGTTGATCCTGTCGATCGCGATGATGGGCCTTGCCGCAAGCTTCATCGCGAACCTGCTGAACAAGTACCGCTGGATCGCCTATATCGGCCTGCTGATCATCCTCTACGTCGCGCTGAAGATGATGTGGGAAGGCTGGCATGAGGTGGAGCCGGTCCTCATGGGCGCGCTGGGCTGACCACGCTGGTCGGCGTTGTCGTGCCGTTAGAAAAGATCAACAGCTTGGCTGTGGGCTTTTGCAGGGTGTTTAATGGGGGCAAAGGCAGTAAATGCCTTAGCAAATTGCATACTGCGGGAGTGTCCACCTCGAAGCAGACGGTCGCACGAGGGCCTTCACCTTTGGCTATCGCCCTGAGGCATCATCGTAACTTCACCTCGATCAATTGCGGCGACAAGACCGGCGAGTGTGCGCAAAACTCGGTCGGCATCGTGCAAAATTTCAAGCGCAGATTTCCGATCCAGTTCAGTTTCATCCTGATGAAACTCAGTTCCAACAGAGGACTTCACTTTGTGAGTATATATGACTCTCAGTTTCCCGGGAGATTTCGATGTGTAGAAAGCTCCATGTACTGCAATGTGTCTGTTACGAGAATATTCCTTGATCCAGTCAACAAAGTCAAAGAATTGACTGGGAAGAGGCTCTGGCAACCGACCCGCACTTTTTCGGAGAACGGGTAGCAGGTCTGAAATCGTCATCTTCCGGAGCGCGCTAAATCTCTTCCTCCAGGCCTGTGAATCTGGCCGGACTCCTTCAACGGCGCAGATAAAATCACAGGCCGTCGTTTCGATATGCGCGCACGTCTGAAGATAAGCGCCGAGATCAAACAGAAACTGATCTGGAAGAACCTCGGATACCAGCGGCTTCCAAGTGTTTTCCAAATTGTTTTCCAATGTTACCTCAGATTAACTATTTTACACCAACCGGCTCACCTCAACCGCCGCCCGCACGAAATCCGCGAACAGCGGGTGCGGCGCGAAGGGTTTCGACTTCAATTCCGGGTGGAACTGGACGCCGATGAACCAGGGGTGGTCCTTGACCTCGACGATTTCGGGCAGCTTGCCGTCGGGCGACATGCCCGAGAAGATCAGGCCGCACTTTTCCAGTTGGTCGCGGTACTGGATGTCAACCTCATAGCGGTGGCGGTGGCGTTCCTCGATCACGGTGGTCCCGTAGATGCGGGCCACGGCGGAGCCTTCCTTGAGGTTCGCCGTATAGGCCCCAAGGCGCATGGTGCCGCCCTTGGCGTCGGTCGCCTTGCGGGTCACGGTGTGGTTGCCCTGGACCCATTCTTTCAGGTGGTAGACGACGGGGGTGAAGCGTTTGGCGCCGGCTTCGTGGTCGAACTCCTCGGACCCGGCATCCTTCAGTCCCACCAGGTTGCGGCTGGCCTCGATCACGGCCATCTGCATGCCCAGGCAGATGCCAAGGTAGGGGATCTTCTTTTCGCGCGCGAAGGTGGCGGCGCGGATCTTGCCTTCGGTGCCACGTTCGCCAAAGCCGCCGGGAACGAGGATGGCGTGGAAATTCTGCAGGTAAGGCGCGGGGTCTTCACGTTCGAAAATCTCGGCGTCGATCCATTCGGCGCGGACTTTCGTCCGGTTCGCCATGCCGCCGTGGGTCAGCGCCTCGGCGATGGATTTGTAGGCGTCTTCCAGCTGGGTGTACTTGCCGACGATGGCGACGCGGACTTCGCCTTCGGGGTGGGTCATGCGGTCCATGACGTCCTCCCAACGGGCGAGGTTGGGTTTCGGGGCGGGCGTGATGCCGAAGGCGTCAAGGACTGCCTGGTCCAACCCTGCGTGGTGGTAGGCGAGCGGGGCCTGGTAGATCGTCTTCAGGTCATAGGCCGGGATCACGTGCTCTTTGCGGACGTTGCAGAAAAGGGCGATCTTTTCCCGCTCACGGTCGGGGATCGGGTGTTCTGACCGGCAGACAAGGACGTCGGGGGCAAGGCCGATGGACTGGAGTTCCTTGACGCTGTGTTGGGTGGGTTTGGTTTTCAGTTCGCCCGAGGCCGCGAGGTAGGGCAAGAGCGTCAAATGCATCAGGATCGACTGGCCGCGCGGGCGTTCGTGGATGAACTGGCGGATCGCTTCGAAGAACGGCAGGCCTTCGATGTCGCCGACGGTGCCGCCGATCTCGCACAGCATGAAGTCAACCTCACCGTCGCCGATCCGAAGGAAGTCCTTGATTTCGTTGGTGACGTGGGGGATGACCTGGATGGTCTTGCCGAGGTAGTCGCCACGGCGTTCCTTCTCCAGCACGTTGGAATAGATGCGGCCTGACGAGATGCTGTCGGTCGTACGGGCATGGACGCCGGTGAAGCGTTCGTAATGGCCAAGGTCAAGGTCGGTCTCGGCCCCGTCGTCGGTGACGAAGACTTCACCGTGTTCGAAGGGCGACATCGTGCCGGGGTCGACGTTGAGGTAGGGGTCCAGCTTGCGCAGGCGGACTGTGTAGCCGCGGGCCTGCAGAAGCGCGCCCAATGCAGCGGAGGCAAGGCCCTTGCCGAGGGAGGACACGACGCCGCCGGTGATGAAGATGTAACGCGCCAAGGCGGACTCCCGTGATTTAGACGGCGATTCGGGTAGGGTGGAATCGCGGCACCACGGGAGTCGAGGTATAGCGACTCCCGCAAGGGTTAGCAACGCCCGGTCCGCTAGATCATGCGGGCGTTGCCTGGGATCGGGGCAATCTGTTGTAGATCAGGGGGTGGTGGCCGGCGCCGGCTCATCCGCGCGGGGCGGAGTGACGGGGGCGTCGGACGCAGTGCCGGGCAGGGTCAGGTCAGTGCCGGCAAGACCGCCGCCGGTGGCCGGAAGGTCGGCAGCCGGGGCCTCGGTCGTGGTGTCGGTGGCGGCGCTGTCCACGACAGAGCCACCTTCGCCGCCGCGGGTCGCAAGGATGGTCAGCGTGATGGACGTGATGATGAAGCAGACCGCAAACAGCCAGGTCAGTTTCGTCATCGCCGTGGCCGCGCCACGGGCCGACATGGTCCCGCCACCACCGCCGCCAATGCCGAGCCCACCGCCTTCGGAGCGCTGCAGAAGCACCACGCCGATCAGGAGGAGCGCGAGGATCAGGTGGATGGTGAGGATGACGTTTTCCATTGGGCTTCCCGAACGCTGACGCGCCTATCTAGGCGGAAGGGGGGCGGGGCGCAAGGGTCTCGTCCGGTGGCGGGGGCGGTGCCTTGGGCAGGGATATGGGGGCAAAGAGGGACGCACGGTCAGCCTTCGTGGACGGCGGAGAGCTTGTTGCCGTCGGGGTCGCGGACATAGGCGGCGAAGAAGGCGGGGCCGTAGGGGCGCAGGCCTGGCGCGCCTTCATCCGTGCCGCCGTGGGCCAGGGCGGCGCTGTGGAAGTCGCGCACCGCCTGCTGGCTTGAGGCGACCAGCGCGGGCATCGAGCCGTTGCCGACCGTGGCGGCCTTGCCGTCGAAGGGCAGCGTGACCCAAAGCCTGGTGCGGTGGTCGGCGGGCAGGCCGTAGCCGACTTCGGTCGCCTCGGTCGCACGGCGGATCAGCCCCAGCGGCGCAAGAGCCGCGTCGTAGAAGCGGGCCGCGCGGGCAAGGTCGTTCGTGCCGAGGGTGAGATAGAGGAAGGTGTCAGCCATCGACCTCGTCCGTGGTCTGCTGGCCGGACAGGCGCTGGCGCAGGATCGACCAGGACATGCCGATGCCAAGGATCAGCGACAGGACCAGAAGCCCAAGCCAGATGTTCACCGCCGAGTTGTCGAGGCCAAGAAGCCCCCAGTCGGTCAGCACCCAGATGCCGGCGGCAAAGATGGCGGCAATGACGATCGAGCCGAGAATTCCGATCGAGCGCAGGGTGGCCACAAGGTAGATCATCGCGATGACGCCCAGGATCAGGCCAAGGAACACCACCAGCGGTGTCTGCTGCCCCCAGGCCTCGCGCGCCCAGGAGACATAGTTCCAGGACGTCGGGTTGAAGATCGCGGCCAGAAGCAGAAAGGCGCCAAGCCAGCGCAGAAGGATGCCCATGATGCCGTTCCCTGTAAGGTCCCTGCGCCAAGGGGTGACAAATGCAGGGCCTGTTGTCCAGCCCGTCAAGGGCTGTGGCCGCGCCCGCTATCCGACGCTTGGCCCTGGGTCGGGCGCGGCGCACGGTCCTCAACACCGCACGTCTTGTCCGCAAAAGCCTGGATGGCAGCTAAATGGCGAGATTCCGGCCAGCCGGTTGGACAGCTTTCCCGGCGATCTGTCGACCTTTCATGTCGCGGTATTGCCGCCCACTGGTGCCGCCGGGCCTGCTGCCTTCGACACACCGGACTGAAACCCTGCCTTGCACCGCCATCCCGGTCATTGAATTTGCCGGTTTCCACCGCTGATGGGCGCCGCTATACCCCGCGTGGTTTGACACGTGACTCGGGGGAATGAATGGCCAACGTCGTCGTGGTGGGTGCCCAGTGGGGCGATGAAGGCAAGGGCAAGCTGGTCGACTGGCTGTCCGAGCGCGCCGACGTGATCGCGCGGTTCCAGGGCGGGCACAACGCCGGGCATACCTTGGTCATCGGGAACACGGTCTACAAGCTGTCGCTCTTGCCCTCTGGCATCGTGCGGGGCGGCAAGCTGTCGGTCATCGGCAACGGCGTGGTGGTTGATCCCTGGCATTTGGTGGCCGAGATCGAGAAGCTGCGCGGCCAGGGGGTGGCGATTTCTCCCGAAAACCTGATGCTGGCCGAGAACGCGAGCCTGATCCTGCCGATCCACGGCGAGCTGGACCGGGGCCGCGAGGCGCAGACCACGGTCGCCAAGATCGGCACCACGGGGCGCGGGATCGGGCCGGCCTATGAGGACAAGGTCGGTCGCCGGGCCATTCGCGTGGCGGACCTGTTCGACGAGGCGACGCTGGATACCCGGATCGGGCGTCTTCTGACCCACCACAACGCCCTGCGCGCGGGCCTTGGGCTGGAGCCGGTGGATGCCGCGGCGCTGAAGGCGTCGCTCTTGGAGATCGCGCCGAAGATCAGGCCCTATGCCGGTCCGGTCTGGAAGGTGCTGAACGAGGCGCGGCGTGCGGGGAAACGCATCCTGTTCGAGGGCGCGCAGGGGTCGCTTCTGGACATCGACTACGGGACCTATCCCTATGTGACCAGTTCCAACACCATCGCGGGACAGGCGGCGACGGGCACGGGGGTGGGGCCGACGGCCATCGACTTCGTGCTGGGGATCGTGAAGGCCTATACGACCCGCGTCGGCGAAGGGCCGTTCCCGGCGGAACTGTTCGACGCGGATGGCGAACGCCTGGGCGAGCGCGGGCATGAGTTCGGCACCGTGACGGGGCGCAAGCGGCGCTGCGGCTGGTTCGATGCGGTCTTGGTGCGGCAGACCTGTGCGACCTCTGGCGTGTCAGGGATCGCGCTGACCAAGCTGGATGTGCTGGACGGGTTCAAGACGCTGAAGATCTGTGTGGCCTACGAACTGGACGGCAAGCGGATGGACTACCTGCCCATCGCGGCGGACGAACAGGCGCGCTGCACGCCGATCTATGAAGTGCTGGAAGGCTGGTCCGAGACCACCGCCGGTGCGCGCAGCTGGGCGGAACTTCCGGGGGCCGCGATCAAGTACGTGCGGCGGATCGAGGAGTTGATCCAGTGCCCGGTCGCACTACTGTCCACCTCTCCCGAACGGGACGACACGATCCTGGTCACCGATCCCTTCGCGGACTGACGGCAAGGCTCATCGTGTCGCTTCGCTCGCTCTTCGCTGGGCAGGCGAGGAGCGACCGAAGGAAGCGAGGAGCGGTGCGGGGAGAGACGAGATGGCGCTAAGCTACAAGGCCCGCAGGCGCTGGGCGCTGGTGATCCTGCTGATCGGGTTGCCGCTTTACGTCGTGGCGGCGGTGAATGTCATCGACCTGTTCGAGCGGCCCTCGGTTCTGGTGGAACTGACGGTCTATGTCCTTTTGGGCTTTCTCTGGGCTTTGCCGTTCCGGTTCGTCTTCCGCGGCATCGGTCAGGCGGACCCGGATGAGGAAAAGCCAGATTAGCAAAAACGGACGGGCCGGGCCCATCCGTCTGACGCTGCTGAAAGGGCGTCACGAAACGCTCAGGACAGGCGGCGGGCCTCGGCCAGGTAGGGCGAGGTTTCGGCCAGGCTGTAGTGGCCGCGCGTCACCTTCTCGATCCGGCCGGTGCGCAGAAGCGTGCCGAAGCTGCGCAACCCGTCCTCGCGGCTGACCGGCTTGCCACCCGCGCTGGCCATCATCCGGCGCATCAGCTGCGGCCGGGTGAACTGGCTGCGGTTCTCGACGCAGGTGGCATAGGCGGCGGCGGCTTCCAGCATCTCGGCCATCGAGCGCGCGCCCACCATCTCGGCAAAGGAAGCAAGGCCCGCTTCGTTGATTTCCTTGGCGTCCTCGGCCAGATCCTCATCCTCTTCGGTCTCGGCGGCGGTGCCGTAGGACGGTTTTTCCAGGACAAGGTTGCGGGCGGGAAGACCAGAGCTGGCAACAGCCGCCCCCGCACCGATTGCGCCCGACAGGCGTCCGGTGCGCAAGGCAACCATCGGCTGGCCGTCCGAGGGGCCAATCCCCGGGGCACTGGGTGCCGACGGCGGGGCGGCGGCCGGAGCAGGCGCCGGCATGGCGGCAGGTCCGACCCGGTCGATGCGTTGTTCCGAGACCAGGACCAGCGGCGGCGGGCTGATCATGCCGGGACGGATCGTTCCGGGGCGCGGCTCGGTGGCCGGGCGGATCGACACCGACTTGCGGCGGGTGGGCTTCACCTCCGCTTCGGGCTGCGGCTCGGGCGCAGGCGTGGGCTGGATCGCCTCGGCCAGGTCGTCACGATAGGGGTCGAGGTTGGCGTCGGCCTTCGGTGCCTCGTAGTCGATGTCGGCACGGTCGGCCTCGGTCGCGACGACGGCGGCCTTCAGGCGCGACAGCGCATCGTGACGGCGGCGATTTTCGACGTCGGCCATGACCTCGTCGGCCTGCTGCATCAGGCGCGCGACTTCGCTGGCCTCTTCGGTCTGGTCAAGAACCCGGGTGGCGCTGGCATCACGGACATCCTGGCTGGGATGGATGCGCACGACGCGGGAGTTGACCCGGCGCGTGCGGGCACCGGACTTGCCGGGCTGGTCATCAGACGCTTCCGGTGCGGGCGCAAAGGCGACGTCGCCGGCAAGGTCTTCGGGAAGGGCGTCCGCCGCAGCATCCAGAGTGAGGGTTTCGGGGGTGACGGCTTCCGGGAGCGGGTCCTGCAGGGCGGCGTCAGCCATGTCCAGCGCGGCGGGCTGATCTTCCGGCAAGGTTTCGTCCAGGGCTTCGGCCAGACTGACCTCGTCAAAGACGGTGCCGTCAAGCTGGGCCAGCAAGGCGACATCTTCGCTGGTGAAGTCGGTTTCGACCGCATGGTCCGAAAACTCTGCCAACGCAGCGTCGTCCAGGTCGTCCGCCAGCGACAGCGCGTCGGCTTCGACGGCAAGTTCGGCGGCAGGTTCGGCGGCAGGTTCGGCGGCGACCAGGTCTTCTTCCAGCTCGACCGGAAGCGGGGCATCGTCTGCCAGCACATCATCGTCTGCTGCAAAGGCCGTCGTCGGTTCGGCGTCGGCGTCAACAAAGCGCGCCTCTTCGGCGAAGGCTTCGTCTTCAGCCGTCTCGGCGCCGAGGGCGTCGCTGGTCCGGAGATCGGTCTCATCAGCCGCGAAGACGACAGCCTCTTCCGCCGCTTCCGTGGGCACCGGCTCGGATGAAATCAGCGCACCGAGGCGCGCAGCAACGTCGCCTGCGTCAGTCTGGCTGTTTTCGGCAAAGGCCACGTCGGCCGCGTCATCCTGGACAGGAGGTGCGACGGGGGCCGAGATTTCGGGATCGGCGCGGAACGGCGCTTCGGCCAGTGGGACCGAAGGGTTCACGGCGCGGCGGATGCGGGCCAGCTTGGCGGCGACGCCGTCCGGAATCACGTCGGTCAGCGACGGCTCGGGCGCTTCAGCCTGCTGCGGCTCGGGCTCGACCAGGGGGGCGGCACGGCGCAGGACCGGGTTGATCTGGATGCGCGGGGCCGGACCTTCTTCAGCGGTCTTGAGGCGGGCGGCATCGTCCAGCTTGCTGGCGGCAAGGCGCGACACCTCACGTTCTGCCAGGCGGTGCAGCATGGCGGCATCCGGTGGCGGCGGTTCGGCCCCGAAGTGGCGATCCTGCGCGGCAAGGTCGCGGAAGTATTCGGCAATCGCCTTCATCGTGTCGAAAGGATTGTCGAACCCCTCCAGCGTGCAGCTGAAGGTCCCGTATGAAACGGTCAGGATCTTGCTTTCACTGGTCATCGCTGGACAGCCTTTCGCCTTGCTCGCTACTACATACTACCTTCAGACGGTCCTAATGCATGGACAGACGGGGGTAATTTGATGGATTGATTGTGGCCGGCCCTCGGAAATCCTGCCTTAATTGGATACAGTCTTACATGAATTCGCCGATTGTCCAGTCAACCCACGGTGTAACACTGGCCGGTGGGGGTCCGTTTTCAGCGCGCGACCTGACGCTTGCACTGGCCCGCGCGCCCCTGGCGGTGGCGGCCGACAGCGGGGCGGACCGGTTGCTGCGGTTCGGCGTCGTGCCGCACGCGGTGATCGGGGACATGGATTCGATCTCGGCTGCGGCGCGGGCGAAAATTCCCGTTGAACGCCAGTATCTTGTGGCCGAGCAGGTGACAACCGACTTTGACAAGGCGCTGCGGTCGATCGACGCGCCGCTGATCCTGGCGCTGGGGTTTGCGGGGGCGCGACTGGACCACGGGCTGGCGGCGTTTTCCACGCTGATTGCGCGGTCGGACCGGCGCTGCATCCTGATCGGGCCGCAGGATGTGGCCTTCGCTGCCCCCAGCCGGCTGGAGGTCGCCGTCACGCCGGGAGAGGCTGTGTCATTGTTTCCGATGGCGCCGGTCACGGGGCGCAGCGCGGGGCTGGAGTGGCCGATCGAGGGAATCAGTTTCGCGCCCGACGGGATGATCGGCACCTCGAACCGGGCGATGGCGCGGCGGGTGGTGCTGGAGTTCGACCGGACCGGGATGCTGGTGATCCTGCCCCGCCGCAGGCTGGATGCCGCGATCAGAGCGCTTCGGGAAGCACCGTGACCGCGGTCTGACGCTTGGCGCGGGCGGCCAGACGCTCGCGGTGGATGATGTAGAGGCCGGACGAGACGATGACGGCGATCCCGGCCCAGGTCATGGCATTGGGGAAGTCGTCGAAGATCAGATAGCCCAGGATCACGGCGGTCACGATCTCGAAATAGTGGAGAGGGGCAAGGGTCGCCGAGGGGGCGAATTTCAGCGCGTAGGTCATGCACATGTGACTGACTGCGGCCCAGAAGCCGACCATGAAGAGCCACATCCAGTTCCAGCCCTGCGGCCAGATCGGGTCCAGAGAGGGGATGCCGGAGCCGTCGGCCAGCACCATCACCGGCAGGCAGAGGAGAAGGCCGGTCCATGAGGTGTGGAACTGCATGGTGACGGGGTGCATCCAGCTGGAGATCGACCGGGTGACCAGCATGTAAAGCGCGAAGAGGACGGCCGTCGCCAGGGGCCAGAGCGCGACCAGCCCGAAGGCGGCGAGCGAGGGCTGGATCACCAGAAGCGCGCCGCAGAAGCCGACGACACAGGCGGCGATGCGGCGGGGGCCGACCTGGTCGCCGAAGATCAGGCGACCGAGGAGGAGAAGGATGAACGGCTCGACGAAGACGATGGCGAGGGCATCGGCGATCGGCATGACCTGGATGCCCGAGACGAAGGCATAGGTGGACACAAGGAGGAGGGCGGCGCGCAGGGTGGTGTAGCCGAGCGCCTTGCGGTCCAGGCGGACGGAGAGGCGCATCAAAAGGACGACGGGCAGCATCAGCGCGGTCTGCACGACGAAGCGGGCGGTGGTGACCTGGCCCACCGGCACGCCGTTTTCGGCGGCAAGTTTGGCGCCGACGTCCAGCAAGGGCGCGATCACGCAGAAGGCGAGCATCAGGATGACGCCCTGGAGGGTGGTGTCGCGGGTCATGCGACAGGGCTAGCCTGTGGCGGGGGCGGGTGCCTGCCTGAAAGCGACATCGCCCGGGTCGGGGCGCTTTTCAGATAGAGCGCTGACGCGCAAGTCTTTTGTCTCGCCCTTTTGCGTGAAGGACGCAAAAGGGCTCGGGCGGCCTCCGGCGGGGATATTTGGTCCAATGTGAAAGGCGTGTCAGCAGTTGGGGACGTTGACGGCAAGGCCGCCGAGCGAGGTTTCCTTGTATTTCTCGTGCATGTCGCGCCCCGTTTGGCGCATCGTCTCGATGCAGACGTCGAGGGAGACGAGGTGCTGGCCGTCGCCGCGCAAGGAAAGGGAGGCGGCCGAGACCGCCTTTATGGCGCCAAGGCCGTTCCGTTCGATGCAGGGCACCTGGACCAGCCCCTTGACCGGGCTCTTGGTGAACAGGGCGCGGAAGGCGGCGTCGTCCAGCGCCAGCAGGTCGGCCAGGCGCGGGCTGTTGAAGGCGGGGCGGGGCGCCAGCCGGATTTCGCGGGCTTCCTGGGCGAACTTGTTCCACGGACAGACGGCCAGACAGTCGTCGCAGCCATAGATGCGCGAGCCGGTCAGGGTGCGGAACTCGACCGGCCAGGGATCGGCGAACTCGATGGTCAGGTAGGACAGGCAGCGCCGGGCGTCGAGCTGGAACGGGGCGGGGAAGGCCTTGGTCGGACAGGCGTCCAGACAGGCGGTGCAACGGCCGCAGTGTTCGGTCTCGGCCGCGTCCGGTTCGATCTCGGCGGCGGTCAGGATCGTGCCCAGGAACAGCCAGTTGCCGTGGGTGCGGCTGAGCAGATTGGTGTGTTTGCCCTGCCAGCCCAGTCCGGCGCGCTGGGCCAGGGGCTTTTCCATCAGGGGGGCGGTGTCGACGAAGACCTTGATGTCGGCGCCGTTGCGGGCCGCGATCTGGCCCGCCAGCTGTTTCAGCCGACCCTTGATAACCTCGTGATAGTCGTCGCCCCGCGCATAGACCGAGATATAGGCGGCGGAACGGTCGGCCAACTGGTCCAGCGGATTGTCGTCGGGGCCGTAGTTCATGCCCAGGACGATGGCGGTTTTCGCCTCGTCCCACATGGCGGTGGGGTGCTGGCGGCGGTCCAGCGTCGTTTCCATCCATTCCATGTCGCCGTGCCGGCCTTCGTCCACGAAATGACGCAGCCGCTCGCCCGCCGGCCAGGCGTCGGCCGCCGAGGCGAAGCGGCAGACATCGAAGCCGAGCTCGGCCGCGCGCTGGCGGATGAAGGTTTTCAGGCGATCGGACACGGGGCGGGGGATAGCATAGTTTTCTCCCTCCCCCGCAGGGGGAGGGAGAGTCGAGTCTATGCGGCCTCGCCGTCTAGCAACTCCAGAATCTGGCCCTGGATGTCCGTGGGCCACGGCGCGATCAGGGCGGCGAGCCGGTCGCGGTCGCCGGCGAACAGGGCGCGGCTGGCCTCTTCGAAATCGGGGGCGTCGCCGGCCATCTCGACCATGAACCCATAGGCGGCCTCGGTGCGGCGACGTCGCGCGTCGCCGTCCGCGCCGGTCTTGCGGGCCTGGTCCACCAGACGACGCAGGACGGCCGAGGCGCCGCCGGGCTGGGCCGCCAGCCAGTCCCAATGGCGAGGTAGAAGCGTGACTTCGCGTGCGGCGACGCCCAGGCGCGGACGGCCGCGCCTGGGAGCCGGAGCTGGTTCTGCCTCGCGGAGGTCCAGGTCGACCGGGCGGCCGGTCGCCAGATCGAACACGCGCAGCGCGGCTTGAGGCGAGGCCGCCAGGGCCTTGCGGAAAGCGGCCACGACAGCGGCGTCCGAGCCTCTGGCGATGCGGTTGGGGCCGTCGAACAGCACCAGATCGCGATCTTCGTCGCTCATGTATTTACCCGGATAAAATTAGCTGTCATGTTTATACCCGGATAAATAAGAGAGCGCCATGACCCAGACAAATCGCAAGAGCCTGATCGCCGCATACAAGGAGCGGCCCACCATCGCCGGGGTCTATGCCGTGATCTGCAGCGCGACGGGCCAGGTCTGGGTCGGCAAGAGCCGCCACATCGACACCGAACAGAACGGGCTGTGGTTCGCGCTGCGCCACGGCGGCAGCCCGTACCGGTCGCTTCAGGCGGCGTGGAAGGCGCACACGCCCGAGGATTTCCGCTTCGAGCAGCTGGATCGCTTGCCGGAGGATATCTCGGACCTTCGTCGCAAGGACGAACTGGTCAGCCGGGCGAAGCTGTGGATCGCGCGGTTGGGTGCGGAGGCGTTGTAAGGGCGGCGGTGCGCTTGTGCTCTGCCGGCCCCACCCGGTCGCTGCGCGACCGCCCTCCCCCGTGGGGGAGGGAGAGGCGGTGGTAGGCTTCAGAAATCCAGGTCCGCATACCAGGCTGAGGGCGGCACGCCGACGAACCTGTCCGCCAGCAGGGGGCGGAAGCAGGGACGGGATTTGAGTTTGGAGTACCAGGTCTTCAGCGACGGCCAGTTGGCCCACTGAATCTCGCCGAAATAGTCGAGCACCGACAGGTGTGCGGCGGCGATCAGGTCGGCCTGGCTGAGGCGGCGGCCGGCCAGCCAGTCGCGGGCGGCGACCAGGTCTTCCAGCATGGCGAGGTGGGATTTCAGGGCGTCGCGGCCGTGGCGCAGGGCGCGGGCCTCGGGCGGGCCCAGTTTGAGCAGGGGTTTCTCCATCCGCTCATGCAGCAGGACGGCGTCGACTTCATCGGTGAAGCGGCGCTCGAACCAGCCGGTCAGGCGGCGCGCCTCGGCCCGTTCGGCGGGGTCGGCGGACAGAAGCAGGGGGGCCTTCTGCTGATCCTCGATCCAGCCCAGGACGGCGGGCAGTTCGCACAGGGTCAGGGGGCGGCCGCGATCCGTGGTCTGGACGACAGGCGGCAGGCCCGAGGGGTTGAAATCGTTGACCGGACAGTCGTCCTCCCACGGTCGGACCGGGGTGTCGGTCCATTCGATACGCGCCTCGCCCAGAGCCAGGCGCGCGGCGCGCGAGGCGGGCTGGAAGGCGAAATGGAACAGGACGGTGGACTCGGACATCGCCGTTTGATGCGCCGACACCCGTTAATGTCCATTTACCGGATCGCGATCAGGACAGGATCAGGACCAGGGGCCTTTGGGCGGGGCGGTCGTGGGGGCGGCCGTGCGTGGTTCGGCGGCAGCTGTCGATACCGACGCGCCGGGAGCGGCATGCGGCGGCGTGTCGGCGGCGGGCGGGCAGACCCGGCCGCGCGGATCGGCGTGAAACAGGATGTCGGCGGCGGGAAAATGGCTGAGCACCCGGGTCTCGGCTTCCACCACGATGGCGTGGGCGGCGTCCAGCGTCAGGTCGGGGTCCAGATCGACGTGCATCTGAACCATCATCACCTGGCCCGCCATGCGGGTGCGCAACTGGTGGACGCCTGAGATGCGCGGGTCGGCGAGAACGGCGTGGATGACGGCGGCGCGGTCCGTCTCGGGCACGGCGCGGTCCAGCAGATGGTCGGCGGCGGCCTTCAGCATGCCGGTCGCCCCCCAGAACAGCCAGACGGCGACCACCAGGCCGGCGGCGGCGTCCAGGCCGGGCGCCCCCAGGAAGGCGCCCGAGATCACCCCGATCAGCACCACCAGATTGGCGGCCAGGTCGGCGGCGTAGTGGGCGCGATCACCGGCGACGGCCATGGAGCCGGTCTTCTTAAGGGCCCGGGTCTGCATCCAGACCAGCCAGGCGGTGATGGCGATGGAGACGATCACCACCCCGGTCGCCCAGCCGCCGGAGGTGACGGGGCGCGG
>NZ_JAXMMF010000139.1:0-34710 GCF_034366665.1 Tabrizicola sp.
AAAAGCTTCGCCGACCCCTTCCTGCCGCAAAAGCCGGAAGACATCGAACGCCTCAAGGCCCTGCAAGGACCGATCCATCAGGCCTTCATCGACCACGTCCGCCGCAGCCGGGGCATAAGGCTGGACGACAGCGCCGACCTCTTCAATGCCGACATCTGGGTCGGCCAGCAGGCGGTGGACCTCGGCCTGACCGACGGAGTCGCGCACATGGTCCCGAAGTTGAAACAGCTTTACGGCGACAAGGTCCGGCTCTTGCCGCTCGGGCGCAGGCGCAGCCTGTTCCAGCGGCTTGGCCTGTCACTGGTGGACGAGACCCTGGGTGCGGTCGAGGACCGCGCACTTTGGGCAAGGTACGGCCTCTAGATGCTGTTCAAGATCATCCTCGTCTTCCTGCTGGCGATGGTGCTGATCGCCCTGGTCGGCCGAGCCCTCTTTCCCGGCGCGCTGCCCCGCGTTATTCGGAAACGCAAGGGCGCCCCTGTCTGCGGCACATGCGGGCGCTACCTGATCGGCACCAAGACGTGTGACTGCGGGGGCAAGGCGAAATGACGGCACTGGTGACGGGCGCGGGCAAGCGGCTGGGCCGCGCGATGGCGCTGTATCTGGCGGGGCGCGGGCATGACGTGGCGGTGCATTACGCCTCGTCCGCCGACGAAGCCGAAGCCGTCGTGGCCGAGATCCGCGCAATGGGCCGCCGCGCCCAGGCGTTTCAGGCCGACCTTCTGATCGAGGCCCAGGTCCAGACCCTTGTCCCCGCCGTGACCGCCGCCCTTGGCCCGCTGACCGTGCTGGTCAACAACGCCTCGATCTTCGAATACGACCGGATCGACACCGCGACCCGCCAAAGCTGGGACCGCCACATCGAATCCAACCTGCGCGCGCCCTATGTCCTGATCCAGGCCTTCGCCCGCCAGTGCCCCCCTGCCACCACCGATGACGCCGGAGAGCCACTTGCCCAGGGTCTGGTCATCAACATGATCGACCAGCGCATCCTGAAACTCACGCCCGAGTTCAGCACCTACACCATCGCCAAGATGGGCCTCTGGGCCCTGACCCAGACCGCCGCCCAAGGCCTGGCCCCTCATATCCGCGTCAACGGCATCGGCCCCGGCCCCACCCTGCGCGGCGCCCGGCAGACCGAGGACCACTTTGCCCGCCAGCGCGCCGCGACCGTGCTTGGCCGCGGTGCCAACCCCCAGGACATCACCGCCGCACTGGGATTCTTCCTCGACAGCCCCGGCGTCACCGGCCAGTTCATCGCAGTGGACGGAGGCCAGCATCTGGCCTGGAAAACCCCTGACGTTCTAGGCGTGGAATAGGCCTTCCAGACCAACGGCGCGGCAACTTGTCCACTTCTCACGACAGCGTCACGTGTCCGTCACAATTCACTTGAGAATTCAGGGATTTGCGCCGAAGCTGAAAATCTTTCCTGCGATATCAGGGGTTTACAAATGTGCCCAAAAAACAGGCAACCTCACGAAACGGGCCGAAAACAAGGGAATTTCCGCGCTCCTGAAATCTTCTCCTCTGACTTATCCCCAGATTCCGTGGACAGCTTTGCTCTTGCCTAGCCCCCCGTTCGGTGGCAGCCCGGACCAAGAATCGACATAGTGTAAACCATGGACGAAAAACTCCGCAGCGGACATGAGGTGATCCAGGATTACCTGAAGACACTGGACGGCAGTCCGGGCGTCTACCGGATGCTGAACGCCGCGTCCGAGGTCCTCTACGTCGGCAAGGCGCGCAACCTGAAGGCCCGCGTCTCGAACTACGCCCGCCCCTCGGGCCATTCCGGCCGCATCGCCCGGATGATCCACGAAACCGTCTCGATGATGTTCCTGACGACGCGGACAGAGCTGGAGGCGCTCCTCCTCGAACAGAACCTCATCAAGCAGCTGAAGCCGCGCTACAACGTCCTTCTGCGCGACGACAAAAGCTTCCCGAACATCCTGATCTCCTCGGAACACCCCTATCCGCAGATCAAGAAGCACCGCGGCAAGAAGTCCGAAAAGGGCGCCTACTTCGGCCCCTTCGCCTCCGCCGGGGCCGTCAACCGCACCCTGAACCAGCTGCAGAAGGTCTTCCTCCTCCGCAACTGCTCCGACTCCATCTTCGACAGCCGCACCCGCCCTTGCCTGCAATATCAGATCAAGCGCTGCTCTGCCCCCTGTGTGGCCAAGATCACCCCTCAGGGCTACGCCATCCTCGTCGACGACGCCAAGCGCTTCCTCGAAGGCAAGTCCACCTCCGTCCAGGCAGACCTTGCCAAAGCCATGACCGAGGCCTCCGAGGCGATGGAATTCGAACGCGCCGCCGCCCTGCGTGACCGGATCAAGTCGCTGACCCAGGTCCAGCAGACCCAGGGCATCAACCCGCAGGGCGTCTCGGAAGCAGACGTCGTCGCCCTCCACCTCGAACACGGCCAGGCCTGCGTCCAGGTCTTCTTCATCCGCGCCAACCAGTCCTGGGGCAACCGCGACTTCTATCCGAAAACCGGCGCCGGAGCCGAAGCGCCCGAGATCATGGAGGCCTTCCTCACCCAGTTCTACGACGACAAGGACCCGCCGCGCCTGATCCTCCTCTCCCACCCAGTCGACAACCCCGACCTGGTGACCGAGGCCCTCACTGCCCGCGCCGGCCGCAAGGTCGAACTCGCCGTCCCCCAGCGCGGCGAGAAGGCCGAACTCGTGGAAAACGCGACAAGGAACGCCCGCGAAAGCCTCGCCCGCCGGATGGCCGAGTCGACCACGCAGAACAAGCTCCTCACCGGCCTCGCCGAAGCCTTCGACCTCGACGCCCCCCCGCAGCGGATCGAGGTCTACGACAACTCCCACATCCAGGGCACCAACGCCGTCGGCGGGATGATCGTCGCGGGGGCCGAAGGCTTCCTGAAATCCCAATACCGCAAGTTCAACATCAAGTCCGAGGCCGGGGCGAACTCCGACGACTTCGGCATGATGAAGGAAGTCCTGACCCGCCGGTTTGAGCGCCTGCTGAAGGAAGACCCCCAGCGCAAGACCGACATGTGGCCCGACCTCCTTTTGATCGACGGCGGGGCAGGACAGGTGTCAGCCGTGGCCGAGATCATGAACGAACTCGGCGTCGAAGACATCCCGATGGTCGGCGTCGCCAAAGGCATCGACCGCGACGCGGGCAAGGAAGAATTCCACCGCCCCGGCGAACGCCCCTTCGCCCTGCAACGCAACGACCCCGTCCTCTACTTCATCCAGCGCCTGCGCGATGAGGCCCACCGCTGGGCCATCGGCGCCCACCGCGCCAAACGAGCAAAGGCCGTCAGCCTGACCCCCCTCGACGACATCCCCGGCATCGGAGCCACCCGCAAACGCGCCCTCCTGCAACACTTCGGCAGCGCCAAAGCCGTGGCGCGGGCCGGGCTGTCGGATTTGCAGGCCGTGGATGGGATTTCCGAGGCAATGGCCAAGACCATCGCGGACTACTTTTCGGCGAAGGGGTGACGGCACCAACATCGCAGCGTGCGCTACAGCGCACCGCTTCAACGCCTCATTCTAAGGCCTTCGGATGAGGTCGCCCATTTTTACGAGTCGGCAGAAGGGCGCATCTGCCAAGGGCCCACCTGTCGCCGGACACAGGCCTGGTTCCGGGTAAACTCCAAGCCAAGTCAAAACGCCCTCAACCCGCTCCACCGTCACCGCCTCCTCCGTGATCTCCAGCGTCACCGCCTTCAACCGCACCCCCTCACCAAACACCGCCACAAGGTCTTCCGGGTTCACCCGCCGCACCGTCTCGGGCTTGGAGATGTCGTCAAACGTCACCAGCATCGGCCAACCTTCGGGCGGCAGCGGAACCGGCGCGTCGTAAGGCTGCGACAGCAGCTTCATCATTTCGCCGCCGTAGCTATCAGCCTCACTCAACCGATAGGCCGGATAAACCCAATGCGTCGCATCGCGCTTCTCTTCCCCCGACCCACTCAGCAGCGCAAACAGGAACTTGCCGGGCGCAACTTCGACAACCACCGCTTCGCCCTCAACCTTCGACCGCACCCCGCGCGCTTCCGGCAGCACAAGTGACCCGCTCGTCTCCGTCTTGGTCACCCGAGTCACCGCCGACCCCCGCACCTCGCCCTGCGGCGTCTCGATCACTAGCGTCAGGCGCTGGTTCCAAGAAGTTTCACTCGTGCATGACGACAAAGCCAGAACAGCAAGAAACAGCACCAACGCCGTCCGATATCCCGCAACCACCTTCATCCCAAATCGCCCACCCTCAACCGCACCGCCGCACCCTACCACAACCCCGCTCCCCCGCCCCCTCCGAAACCCCATACCATTTCATGTCCCCAAATATCCCCGCCGGAGGCATCCGCCGCCCCCCCCAGGCGCTCCCCCAACCCCCTCAGCAAACCAGAAGCCCCAAGCACCTCCCCTCCCCCTCCGTGGGGAGGGGATGGGGGTGGGGGGCACCCGCCCAGACCCGATTCGCGACGGATGGTTAACGACCCAGGACCCCAACGCGCGTATGGCCGCTCTCCAGACGCAATCCATACGGTTTCCAGACACCGTATCTACAGCCAACCCCTTGATCTAACACACCGAACGCCGGTCCAGCGGCTACTTCACCACAAACCCATGCGCAAACGGATCGCGGCCGTCGATGAAGATCGTGTTGATCCCCGTCTGCCGCGCCCATCCGGCGATAGAGGGCACAATCGCCTCCCGCCCCGCCACCGTCGCCGCAGCCTCGACCCGTCCCTTGAAGATCGACCCGATAATGCTCTCATGGTGGAACTCGTCCCCCACGGCCAGCTTCCCCTTCGCCGCCAGCTGCGCCATCCGGGCCGAGGTCCCCGTCCCGCAGGGGCTGCGGTCAATCGCTTTTTCCCCATAAAACACGGCGTTACGGGCATGCGCCCCCGGTACCGTCGCCTTGCCGGTCCACAGGATATGGCTCAGCCCCCGGATCGCCGGATGCTCGGGATGCACGAACTCATACTTCGCATTCAGCGCGGCGCGGAGCTTCGGCGACCACCCCACCAGCTCCCCCGCCGTATGGTCCGCCATGTCGCGGAAGGCCTTCTGTGGCTCCACAATCGCATAGAAATTCCCGCCATAGGCCACGTCCACCACGACCTCGCCCAGACCCTCGACCTCTGCCGTAAGTCCTTCTGCATAAAGGAAACCCGGCACATTGGTCAGCCGCACTTCCTCGACAAACCGCCCGTCCTGTATATACGAAACCTCGACCCGCCCAGCCGGAGCATCCACCGCCAACCGCCCCGGCTCACGAGGCGTAATCAGCCCGTTCTCCAGCCCCATCGTCACCGTCCCGATCAGCCCATGCCCGCACATCGGCAGGCAGCCCGAGGTCTCGATGAACAGCACCCCCACGTCGCAATCTGGCCGGGTCGGCGGATACAGGATCGACCCCGACATCATGTCGTGCCCGCGCGGCTCATACATCAGCCCGGTGCGTATCCAGTCGTAATCCTTCAGAAAATGCGCCCGGCGCTCCAGCATCGTGGCACCCTCCAACCGGGGGCCGCCACCCGACACCAACCGCACCGGATTGCCGCAGGTGTGCCCGTCGAGGCAGGAGAACGTATATACGGCCATGTCAGAACCTTTGGGGGGAGAAGGGGACCAGGTTGATCGGCGGGGTCCGGTCGGTCAGAAGGTCGGCCACAATGCGGGCGGTCCCGGCGCTTTGCGTCAACCCAAGGTGCCCGTGGCCGAATGCATATACAACATGCGGAGAGGCCTTGGCCCGCCCGATGGCTGGCAGGCTATCCGGCAGCGATGGGCGGAAGCCCATCCATTGGTTGCCACCTTCGGTCTTGAGGTCTGGCATAAAAGCCTTTGCTTTCTTTAACATAGCCTCGGACCGCTTGTAGTTTGGCGGCAGCGACAGGCCCCCCAGTTCCACCGCACCGCCGACACGGATGCCCGTCGAAAGCCGCGAGATCACGAAGCCATGTCCCCCGAAGGTCACCTGGCAGCGCAGGTCCAGCGCGTCCGGATGCAAGGTGGTGTTGTAACCGCGTTCCGTCTCCAGCGGGATGCGTTCGCCCAACGTTGCAGCGATGCGGTGCGAGAAGGCCCCGGCGGCAAGGACGACCTTGTCAGCGGTCAGGGTCTCTCCGGTCGTGTGTATAGACACGCCAGTATCTTGCGGTTTCAGGCCAGTTACCTCGGCCCGCAAGATCGTCCCCCCCTGCGTGCGGAATTGGTCAGCCAGCGCCTGTACATACAGCTTGGAGTCGGCGATGGACCACCAGCCCGGTGTGAAGGTGCCCTTGATGAAGCGCGGCGACAGGCCGGGCTGCAGGTCGGCCATTTCTGCAGCGTCCATGTGCTGGAACGCAATCCCGTGGGATGTGCGGGCGTCCCAACCGGGCAGCGAGGCGCGGAATTCGGCCTCGGATTCATAGACTTGCAGGTTTCCGTCCTTGCGAAGCATCCCGAGTGTGCCGGTTGCACCCAGGAACGGTTCCAACTCGGCCCGTGAGAGGTCCATCAACGCGGTCTGGGCCGTGGTGGAGGCCGCGACGGCCCGTGGCGAGCAGGCCCGCCAGAAGCGGTAGAGCCAGGGTGTGATCTGCAGCGCGTAGGCTGGCGGGATAGTCAGCGGGCCGAGCGGGTCGAGAAGCCACTTCGGTGCCTTTTTCAGGATACCGGGAGAGGCAAGCGGCAGGATGTCGGTAAACGCAAACGCCCCGGCGTTGCCAGCCGAGGCCCCTGCGGCGGGGCCTTCGCGGTCCACCACCGTGACCGACAGACCCCGCGCCTGCGCCATCAGGGCGGCGGACAGGCCGATGACCCCGGCCCCGATGACGATGACCTTCATGTCAGGCGGCGTATTTCCGGGCTTCGGGCTGCTTGGCCCAGTCGGCATACCAGGCGTCGAACATCTTCAACTGCGCCTCGATGAAGCCCTTCTGGCTGGCGGACAGTTCATCGCCTTCGGTGAAGTGGTGTGTATACGCAGCCTCACCGCGCAGGACCATCATGTGCTTGAAGAACAACACCAGATCCGGCCCGGCGTCGACTTCGGACAGGACCTGCATCGCGCTGTCGAGATCGAACGCCAACCTCCGCGCCTCGGCATCGCCCTTCTGGGCGGCCTTGCAGAGCGAGACCAGATGCAACACCTCGCGCGGCAACACATTCCCGATCCCGGTGATCGCGCCGTCGGCGTTGCAGTTGACGTAGCCGTGGTAGACTGCTGTATCGACACCGATCATCAGCTTGAGGTCCGGCGAGGCCCCGGTGATCGCGTTGGCAGCGTAGGACAGGTCGTCATAGCCGCCGAACTCCTTGAAGCCGACAAGGTTCGGATGCTCGGCCCGGATCTGGAAGAAGAGGTCGGCCTTGGTGGAATAGCCGTAGTAGGGGCTGTTGTAGATCACGGCGGGCAGCTTCGGGGCCGCCGCCAGCACCGCCTTGAAGTGCAGCCTTTGCGCCGCGACCACGGTGCCGCGCGACAGAAGGCGGGGGATGACCATCAACCCATGCGCGCCGACCTTCTGGGCATGGGCGGCGATGGCGGCGGAGGTCGCTGTATTTACAGCGCCAGTGCCGACGACGACCTTGATCCCGGCCTTCACCAGCCGCTCCACGCCTTCCATCCGCTGTTCGGTTGTCAGCAAGGGCCAGTCGCCCATCGAGCCGCAATAGACCACGGCTGACATGCCGAGGCCGACCAACTCTTTCGCCTTGGCGACCAGGGTGTCGAAATCAGGCGTCCGGTCCGCCTTGCAGGGGGTCATCAGGGCTGGAACGGTGCCGGTGAAGATGTCCGATTTCATGCTGCAATCCTTCTGAAGGCGGCCGAATCCGCGTTGGGTTGAGGTCAGAATACGCTTTGCATTTTATTTGTCGACAAGATTTTCACAGCGGCACGTCTTGCCGCAAGTCCCGCGCCATTATCTGCTGAATCTGGGCCACGATCTTGTCAGCATGCTCTTTCGCCAGCCGGTCGCATGTATCTACATCTCGTGCCGTGATGGCCGCGATGATCGCCTCATGCTCCTGTATATACGGGTGCGGCAGGCGGGGCTCGAAGGTCGGGTAGTAGTACAGCCGGAGAATGCGCCGCCCCTCGTCCAACAGGCGCGAGAAGAGCTGGAGGTAGTAGGGGTTCCGCCCGGCTTCGGCGATGGCGACGTGGAAATCTCGGTTCAGCTGGATCATGCCGTTGGTGTCCCCGGCCAGGACGGCCTGGGCGAAGATGTCCTGCCGGGCGCGGATTTCCACCAGATCGGCGGCATCGTGGAACTGCGCGGCCAGGCGGGTGGTGACGCGATACATCAGTGTCAGCGCGTCGAAGAAATGGTGCAGGTTCGGAAAGTCGATCTGGCTGACGACGGTGGAGCGGTTCGGGAGCAGCGTGACCAAGCCGTCGCCTGCCAGCCGCACCAAGGCCTCGCGGATCGGGGTGCGGGACATCGACAGGCGGTCGGCAAGGCTGATCTCGTCGATCGGCTCTCCCGGTTGGAGCACGAGGTTCAGGATTTCATCGCGCAGCGTGTCATAGACAAATCGCGCGCCGGTGCCGCGCTTGCGTTCCTGTGGGTCTTCGTCGGACATCGTGCCCCCTTCTGTCGACAGAAGGCATACAATGACCCGCCGGTCAGGCGTAGCGGAAATCGCGGCCTTCGATGGGCGACACGCCCTGCGACGAGCCAATGGCGGGGTTCGCATCGCCATCGGTGCGCACCACCATTTCACCAAGGCCGGGCACGTTCAGGTAGATCACCGTATCAGCCCCCAGCCGTTCGACATGCCGCACCGTCCCGGTCCAGCGCGGCGAGTCATTGGTCAGGCGCAGGTGTTCGGGGCGGATGCCGTAGGTGCCGCAGCGTTCCCCCGCCGCCTCTCCGGGGTAGAGGTTCATCTTCGGGCTGCCGATGAAGCCCGCCACGAAGGGCGAGACGGGGGAATTGTAGAGGTCCATCGGAGAGCCGACCTGCTCGATCTTCCCGCCGTTCAGGACGACGATCTTGTCGGCCATCGTCATCGCCTCGACCTGGTCGTGGGTGACGTAGATCATCGTCGCGCCCAGCTTGCGGTGGAGGTCCGATAGTTCGATCCGCATCTGCGCACGAAGCGCGGCGTCAAGGTTGCTGAGAGGCTCGTCGAACAGGAACACCTTGGGGTCGCGCACGATGGCCCGGCCGATGGCGACCCGCTGGCGCTGGCCGCCGGACAGGGCCTTGGGCTTGCGGTCCAGGTAGTCGGTCAGCTTCAAGGCGGCAGCTGCGGCTTCGACCTTGGCCTTGATCTGGTCCTTGGGCAGCTTTGCCAAAGAAAGGCCGAACCCGATATTATCGCGCACGCTTAAATGTGGATAGAGCGCATAGCTTTGAAAAACCATCGCAATTCCGCGGGCGGAAGGCTCGGCGTCGGTCACATCGGTGCCGCCGATCTCGATCACGCCCGAGGTCGCCTCCTCCAACCCCGAGATCAGCCGCAGCAAAGTGGACTTGCCGCAGCCCGAGGGGCCGACGAAAACGCAGAACTCACCCGGCTCGACGGTCAGGTTGACGCCCTTGATCACGTCCACCGCGCCAAAGCTTTTGCGGATGTCCTTCAGGACGACCGAAGATGTCGACACCATGCGCTAACCTTTCACCGCGCCGGAGGTCATCCCGGCGACGATCTGGCGGTTGAAGAAGATGAAGACCAACAGCGGCGGGATCGTCACCAGAAGGATGTTCATGAACAACAGGTTGTACTGGCTTTGGAACTGGCTTTGAAAGTTGAACAGCGTCAGCTGGACGGTGACGTTTTCCTTGCCCGGCAGGTAGTAAAGCGGGTTGGTGAAATCGTTGAAGATCGCGATGGACTGCACGACGATCAGGGTCACGGTGACCGGTTTCAACAGCGGCAGGATCACCTTGAAGAAGACCTGCCAGGGCTTTGCGCCGTCGATGATCGCCGCCTCGTCCAGGTCGCGGGGGATGGTGCCGATGAAGCTGCGGTAGAGAAGGACCGAGAAGGCCAGCCCGTAAGCCACCTGGATCAGGATCATGCCGTGGATCGTCTTGAAGAGGCCCAGGCCCTGCAGGACCCAGATCGTCGGCACGATGGCGGGGGGGACCATCAGCCCGATCAGCACACAGGCGTAGATCACCTTGTTCCAGCCAGAGGGTCGACGTTGCAGCACATAGCCCACCATCGCGCCGAAGATCACAAGGAGGGTCACGGCCCCCACGGTAATGACGATAGAGTTGAAGTAAGCCAACAGAAGCATGTAGTTGCGGGTCTGTACCACGTCGACCAGGTTCTGCCAGAAGTGCCACTCGGACGGCCAGGTGAACAGGAACAGCGCCGCCTCCTGCTTGGTCTTCACGGCCATAAACAGGATGAAGACGAAGGGCAGGATGAAAAGGACCGTGGCGACCAGCAGGGCAAGGATGCCGGTGTTGCGGCGGCGGGCGGCGGTGCGGCGCAGGCTCACAGCTCAACCTCGCGCTTGTTGAACCACCAGGTGAGCGGCAGGATGATGAGGGCGATCAGGATGAACAGGATCACGTTCCCCGCGGTCGCCAACCCGTAGAACCCGGCCTGATACTGCTTGTAGATCACCGAGGCGAGGACGTCCGAGGCGAACCCCGGCCCGCCCCGCGTCGTGGCCCAGATGATGTCAAAGGACCGCAACCCGCCGATGAGCGACAGGGTGACCACGGTCACCGTCGCGGGCCGAACCAGCGGCACCGTCACGCGCCAGAACTGCTGCAGGCGCGTTGCCCCGTCGATGCGGCTGGCCTCATAGTATTCGGGGGAAATCGCAGCCAGTCCGGCGATGTAGATCAGCGTCGCCAGGCCCACACCCTTCCAGATGTCGATCATCGCGACGGAATACAGCGCCAGACCCGGGTCGGACAGCCAGGCGGGGCCGTCAATGCCAACCCAGGACAGCGCCAGATTGATTGCCCCCTTCGTCGGGTGCATCAGGGCCGCAAAGGCGATGCCGACGCCGATGGTCGACACCAGCACCGGGAAGAACACGACCGACCGCAAAAACCCCTGGAACCAGATGCCGCTGGTCAGCAGGACCGCAAGCAACAACCCCAACACCGTCTTCGCGCCCGAGGTCACGACGGCGTAGATCAGCGTGTTGGTCAGGCCCTGGATCAGGAACGGTTCCTTGAAGAACTGGCGGTAGTTGTCCCAGCCGATGAACTCGGCGTCGAAGAGGTCCCAGCGGGTCAGGCTGAACCAGAAGCTCGCGATGGTCGGCACCAGAAACAGGGTCACGAAGACCACTGCGGCGGGCAGCACGAACCAGTAGGGATAGGGCGAGGGGCGTCTGGGGGCCATCATGCTCTCGGGTCAAGGAAGCCCCCGCCCGTCTGGGGTGGGCGGGGGCGGAACTGGTTTCGGGAGGTTACCAGTTCGGCAGGCCCAACTGCTTGGCCTGCTTTTCGACGTCCTGGTCATACAGCGCCGTCGCTTCGGCCGCCGGGCGGATGCCGCTGCCGACCTCGACAGTGATCTGCTCCAGCGCCGGGCCCTTGATCGGCGACAGGAACTCCAGCGCGGGGGCGGTGGCGCCTTCGGTCTGGAAATAGGGCAGCATGTCGGCCACCGACGGCGGCACGTCGGCAGGCAGGGCGCAGTCCTTGATCAGGTAGGGGCCGGTCGCCCCGATGGCCCCGATCATCGCCTGGCAGCCTTCGACCGAGGCGACAAAGTCCAGGAAGCCCTTCGCCGCATCGACATTGGGCGACGCCGCCGGGATATACAGCGCCGAGGGCATCCAGACGGTCAACCCGTTCTTGTCGGCCGTCGGGCCGGGCAGGGCGAAGTACCCCAGGTCGTTGATGTTATCCGGCGTATTCTGCTTCACCGTCGCCATCGCGAAAGTCAGCATCGGGTAGTGCGCCGCCTCGCCCGTGGCGACCATGCGCATCCCGTCCTCGAACTTCGCGACGCCGAAGTCCTCGTTCATGTAGCCCGCCTTGAACACGTCCTCCAGATACTGGAAACCGCGCGCCGCTGCCGGAGTGGTGGCATACTTCGCCTTGTTGGCGGTATAGTCGGCGGCAAAGGTCGGAACCTCGGCCTGGACGTTGTAGAAGTCGCCCAGCACGAACAGCTGGCTGGTCCAGGTGTCGCCAAAGGTCGTGGCGACGGGGACCTTGCCGGCCTCTTTGACCTTGGCGTTGTTCGCCATGAACTCGTCCCAGGTCTTGGGCACGCTCAGACCAAGCTCTGCATAAAGCTTGCGGTTGTAGTAGACCCCCCCGCCCATCGCCGCGCCGAATGGCACGCCGCGGATGGTCCCGTCGGGCGCGGTGACGACCGGCTTGAAGCTGTCGACGATGTTGGCCTGGCCCGGCAGATCGGTCAGGTCGGCCAGCGTCTCGGCGGGCTTCAGCGCCTGAAAGAGGGAGCCCGAGTTGTACTGGATGATGTCGCCCGCTTCGCCAGTGGCAAGGCGCGTCTTGACCATGTTGTCGCCCTCGGACCCGCCGGGGCGGTTCTCAATCTCGAAGCTGACGTCGGGGTTTGCCGCCGTGTAGGCTGCGGTCAGGGCCTCCATCATCGCGATGGTGTCGGCGTTTCCGTCCAGAAGCAGGTTCAGGGTCGTCTCTGCCTGGGCCATGCCCGAGGTGAGGGTGATAGCCGCGGCAAGGGCCGCGCTGTAACGCAATGTTTTCATGTGTGGTCTCCTCCCAGAGTTATTGTCAGGTCGTCAGGTCGAAAGTGATCTCATGCGTCCCCGCCGAAACGGGCAGGCCAGCGTCAGGAACCGCGATGGGCTTGCCGTCCAGCGTGACGTTGCTGCGCTGGTCGCTGTGGGTCAGCCGCCCGGTGCAGCCTTCCGGCAGCGTCACGCGATAGGTCACGCGGGTGCCGTCCAGCACCCACCCGGCCTCGATCCGGCCGTGGCGGCAGTCGTGCCAGGCCTGGACCGGGTTGAGGGCAGGCAGGATCAGCGGGTTCAGCGTGACTTCGTCGAAGCCGGGCTTTTCGGCGACAGGGGCCACACCCGCCACCCCTTCGAACAGCCACTGGCACACCGCGCCATAGGCGTAGTGGTTGTAGCTGTTCATGTCGGGATCGTAGATCGTGCCGTCCTCGCCCAGGGCATCCCAACGCTCCCAGATGCTCGTGGCCCCCCGGTCCACCTGGTAAAGCCACCCCGGCACCTTGCGGTTCAGGAAGATCTTCTCGGCCAGGTCGGCCATCCCGTGCATCGTCAGCGCGGGCAGGATCGCCGGGGTCCCGATGAACCCGGTGCCGATCAGCCCATCCGCATCTTCGACCACCTTGCGGAAATAGGCCTTGCTGGCCTCATAGGTCTCGGGCGGGACCAGGCCATAGAGGAACGCCAGGCTCCACGACGTCTGGTCATTGTGCGCGATCCGGCCCGAGGGCGAGAAGAACTCATGCTTGAACGCCGCGCGGATAGTTTCCGCCCGCTCGCGCAAAGCCTTCGCCTGAGTGTCCTCCCCGATCAGCCCGGCGATCTTTGCGGCGAGGTCGGTCGAGATGAAATGGTAGATCGTCGCCGCGCAGTCGTCAGCGATCGTCGGGCGGGGCTTGCGATTGTCGCCCACCGGCTGGATCCAGTCGCCGAAAGTGAACCCTGGCCCGCCCCATTCCGCCGATGGCCGGATGATCGGACCGTTCGAGATATTCCACAGATAATCCAGCCACTTGCACATGGCCGGAAAGTTCTCTGTCAATACATTTGTATCTCCATAATGTAGATACAACTGCCACGGGATGATGACGATTGCGTCACCCCATCCGGTTGAGCCTGCCCAGTCGCCACGCCCTTCGATCGGGTGCAGCCGGGTCGGGTCGGGCGAGAAATGTGGGACGGCCCCATTGGGCCGCATGTCGTGCCGCACGTCGCGCAGGTACTTCTTCAGGAAGCTTTCGCAATCCGCGAGCCAGCAGGCTGTCCCGGCAAAGACCTGCGCATCGCCGGTCCAGCCGAGGCGCTCGTCCCGCTGCGGGCAATCGGTCGGAATCTCGATGAAGTTCGATCGCTGCGACCAGATCGTGTTCAGGACCAGCCGGTTCACCGACGCCTCACCGCAGGTGAACCCGCCCGCCTGATCCGGGACCGAGGTCACCGGGACCTGGTGGATCGCCTGCAGCTTTGCTCCGCCGGTCAGGGTGACTCGGGCATAGCGGAAGCCGAAGAAGGTGAACATCGGCGCGTAAGTCTCCACCCCCTCGCCCTTCAGCGTATAGTGCTGTTCGGCCCGGGCCGAGCGGAAGTTGCGGTTGTCGAAGGCACGGTTCGGCCCCAGCACCTCGGAGAACTCCACCCGCACATGCGCGCCAGCCGGGCCTTGCACCGCAATCCGGGCGTAGGCGCCGCAGTTCTGACCGAAGTCATAGACCGTCGTCTCTCCATCCGCCCAGCTTTCCAGCGGCGCGACCGGGTCCATCTCCTTGACCGGGCTGGTTTCATGCGGAACCAGTCGTGCACGATCAAACGGCAGGACCTCGACCCCGGCTGTATCGACAACCGCGATCCGGGCGTCGAAATCCTCGCCGTGATAGATGCCGTTGCCCGTGACGGGCGTCAGGCCAGACCGCCAGGACGCATCCGTCTTGATCAGCGTCTTGTCGCCCGCCACCAACTCGGCAAAGGCCCCGATCCGGTCGCCCCAGGTGTTCGGGATCGGGTTCAGCGCCCACATCAGGCGCGAGCGATACCAGCCGTCGCCCAGCCAGATTTCCAGTCGGTTCTGACCTGGCTTCAGCAGCGAGGAGACGTCGTAGGACTGATAGGCAATCCGGTCATCATAGCAGGTCCAGCCTGGGGTCAGCAGGTCGTCGCCAACGCGGCTGCCGTTCAGGAAAGCCCGGTAAAGCCCCTGCGCGGACAGATGCAGGACCGTCCCTGCTTCCACCGCCTCCAAAGAAAAATCCCGCGCGACATAACTGCCCGGCCCGCCCGTACCCGCGTCGCAGGACGGCGCGATCATCTCGGCCGTAAACTGGTTTGCGGACAAAGCTTTACCAACTGCGGACACAGCCCGCACCTGCCCCTCAAGGCCCATTCCGACATCCTCCCAAAGGTGCCGAATCAGGTCTCCTCCCGTTTCGTGCACCGTTCTACGTAAATCATTCTACAGGCCGATTTGCCTTGCAACAGTTTTTTGCTAGGGTGCCGGAATGAGGATCAACATGGCCGACGGCGATACCGAAACCCGCGTGACGATCCGCACCGTTGCGGCGGATGCGGGCGTGTCTGTGGCCGCTGTTTCCAAGGTCATGCGGAACGCCTATGGCGTGTCGGAGGCGCTAAGGCTGAAGGTCGAGGCAAGTATCGAACGCCTGGGCTACCGCCCGTCGGTCGCGGCGCGGGGGATGCGGGGGCGAACGTTCACCTTGGGCGTGCTTCTGGTCGGGATCGACAACCCGTTCCTGCCCGGCATCTACCAGGGCATCGAAAGTGTCACGGAATCAGCCGGTTACAAGATCATGGTCGGCGTCGGTGCCGCCCGTGCCCGGACCGAAGCGCAACTTATCGAGCAGATGATCGACAACCGGATGGACGGGCTGATCCTTGTCGCCAGCCAGATTGCCGGCGGCACGCTGGAGCAGTACGCGCGCCAGATCCCCATCGTCGTCGTCGGCCACCATGAACCCGCCGCCGAAGGCTATGACACGATCAACAACGACGACCAGATGGGCGCGCGGCTGGCCGTGCAGGCCTTCGCCGCCCGTGGCCACCGCGACATCGCCTTCCTGACCCAGTCCGACCGCGAGGATCACTACGCCGACGTCGCCCCCCAACGCGAGATGGGGTACCGCGCGGCGATGACGGCCGCGGGACTTGCCGACCACATCCGCGTCCTGGTCCTGCGCCAGCACGGCGCCCCGCGGGCAGATGACATCGAGCGAATCCTTAGCGCCCCAGACCGGCCCCGGGCGATCATCTGCTGGTCCGACCTTGACGCTGTCCCGCTGCTCAGCACCGCGCATCGCCTTGGCATCCGCGTGCCGCAGGACCTCGCGGTCATCGGCTACGATAATTCCCCTGTCGCGGGACTGGCGATGGTGGACCTGACCTCGATCGACCAGGACGGCCCACGGCTGGGCAAACTCGCGGCCGAGGCGCTGTTCAGCCGGATGAACGGCCGCAGCGTCGCCGAACACATCTTGACCGAGCCGACGCTGATCGTTCGGGGCAGCCTTTAAGGCTCGACCCCGCCCACGCGGCACAGGATCGCCCATTCCTCGGGGCTGACCGGCTGGACGGAAAGCCGCGTGTTGTTGACCAGCACCATCTTCTCCAACCCCGGAATGACCTTGCATTCGTCCAGGGTGATGGCCCGCTGCAACGGCTTTACCGCCTTGATCCAGACGCAGTCCCAGCGCGGGTCATCCGTCGTGCTGTCGGGGCTGCTTTCGCGACACACCTCGACGATCCCGACGATCTCTTTCCCGATGTTTGAATGGTAGAAGAACCCCCGGTCGCCGATCTTCATCGCCCGCATGTTGTTGCGCGCCTGGTAGTTGCGGACCCCGTGCCACTCTTCCCCCTCGTCGCCCTTGGCAACCTGGTGGTCCCAGCCCCAGACGTCGGGTTCGGACTTGAACAGCCAGTAATTCATCCGATCACCCGCTTCCATTCCTGCACCATCACCGACTGGAACAGCCCCGCCTTGGCGTAAGGATCGTTCGTTGCCCAGGCCTCGGCTTCGGCCTTGGACGCGACGCCCAGGATCAAAAGGCTGCCGCACATCTGCCCCGCCGCGTCGATGAACGGACCGGCCTGCTCGACCACACCAGTTTCCTGTATATACTCCAGATGCGCCGCGCGGTTCTCGACGCGGGTTTGCAGGGCGTTGGGTTTGTCCAGACAAATCAAGGCGTAACGCATGGTCATTCCTGTTTCAGAGGGCGGCTCATCAGCTGCCCGATGGCATCATTCAGCGCGATCTTTCCAAGGGCAAGGGCATTGACCATCGCCGTCACCGGCATGTCGATCCCCATTCCAGCGGCCAGCTTCACCACGGCGCGGGCGGTCGCCACCCCCTCGACCGTCAGGCGCGGATCGAAGGCTTCACCCTTGCCCAAGGCGCAGCCGAAGCGGAAATTGCGTGACTGCGCCGAGGTGCAGGTCAGCACCAGGTCGCCGAAGCCGGACAGGCCGGACAGGGTCTCGGCCCGCGCGCCCAGGGCTTCGGCCAGCCGCACCATCTCGGCATAGCCCCGCGTCATCAAGGCCGCCCGCGCGCTGTCGCCCAGCCCTGCGCCGATCACCGTGCCCGCGGCGATGGCCACGACGTTTTTCAGCGCCCCACCAAGCTCGGCCCCGGTCACATCGTCGGTCCTGTAGATACGCAGCGTGGGCGTCGAGAGCAGTTCCTGCAACGCCGCCCCCTCCTGCGTTGCCAGAGTCAGCGCCGTGGGCAGCCCCCGCGCGATATCGGCCGCGAAACTTGGCCCCGTCAGGATGGCCGCCTGTGCCCCCGGCCGCCGCGCTTCGATCACCGCCACAGGCCCACGAAGCGTTGTCAGGTCCACGCCCTTGCAGCAGGCGACCAGCGGTTGACGGCCGTCGATCTGCGGCCAGGCGTCCAGGGCACCGCCCAAGGCCTGCATCGGCATGGTCAGCAGCACAGCGTCGCCGCCGCAGATTTCCCCTATGTCCGCATGGACCGAGACTGCCCCAGACAGGTTCACTCCCGGCAGCGCCGCGTCATTGCGCCCCGTTTCGCACATCAGCCGCACCTGATCGGGGTCCCGCGCCCAAAGGCGAACCTCGCGCCCGCCCTTGGCCAGGGCCACCGCCAAGGCTGTCCCGAATGCCCCCGCTCCGGCGATCCCGATCATGCCTTGGCCCCCTTCTTCCCCGACCCCAGCAAGGCCGGGGCGCGGTCATCCAGCGGCCAGCGTGGGCGGGCGGCAAAATCCATCGTGGGCGACAGACCGGCCCTCAGGCGCTCGATCCCCGCCCAGGCGATCATCGCCGCATTGTCGGTGCACAGCCGCAGAGGAGGGGCGAGGAAGGGCACCCCGGCGCGGGCGGAAACGGTCTCCAGCAGGGCGCGAATGGCGTTGTTTGCAGCAACTCCACCAGCCACTGCCAAGGCCGTGGGTCGCTCTCCGGCCATATCAATCGCGCGCGATGTTTTCTTCGCCAGCACCTCGGCAACTGCCGCCTGGAACCCTGCGCATAGGTCGCGGCGGTCCTGGACGGTGATCCCACCCTTTTCGGCCACCAGAGCATCCCGCGCGCGCAGCAAGGCTGTCTTCAGACCCGAAAAGGACATGTCGCAGCCCTCGCGGTCCATCAGGGGACGCGGGAAGTGGAACCGTTTCGCATCCCCCAACGCCGCCTCAGCCTCGACCGACGGCCCGCCCGGCTGCGGCAGGCCCAAAAGCTTGGCCGTCTTGTCGAAGGCCTCGCCCGGAGCGTCGTCAATGGTCCCGCCCAGCCGGACAAAGCGGTCCACCCCCTGAACCAGCAGGAACTGACAATGGCCGCCCGAGACAAGCAGCATCAGGTAGGGAAAGTCGACCCCATCGGTCAGACGGGGCGTAAGGGCATGACCTGCTAGGTGATTTACCGGCACCAGCGGCAAACCTCGCGCCGCCGCCAGCCCCCGTGCCAGCATCACGCCGGACAGAACCCCGCCGATCAGACCCGGTCCCGCCGTCACCGCGATACCGTCAATCTGGTCCAGCGTCACGCCTGCCACCGCCAGAGCCTCTTCGACGACCCCATCCAGCCGCTCGGCATGGGCCCGCGCGGCGATTTCCGGCACGACGCCTCCAAAGGCCTCGTGCAGCGCCGTTTGCCCCAGCACCTGAGACGACAGGATTTCTGGCCCCGCCCGCCCAAGACGCACAACAGCCGCCGCGGTATCGTCGCAGCTTGATTCGATGCCAAGAAGGGTGAGTGTCCGGTCCATGCCCGCCGTTGCGTGAAGGGTCAGTGGCAGGTAACACCTTGGACATGGCGACACAATCCGCACCCATCCTTGTGACCCGCCCCTTGGCCGAGGGGCAGGCCTTCGCCCAGGCCCTGACGGCCCGCTTCGGTGCAAGAGTGCGTCCCGTGCTGTCTCCGCTTCTCGCGCCGCGCGACCTGACGCCGTTGCTCCCTGAAGGCGATTATGCGGCGGTCGTCTTCACCTCGGCGCAGGCGGTTCATGCGGCGCGCGCAATGGCGGCCCGCCTGCCGAAACTTGCGTGGTGCGTCGGGCGCAAGACGGCCGAGGCCGCAACAGCCGCCGGGTTCCAGTCCAGATCCGCCGAAGGGGATGCCGAAGCGCTGGTGATGGCCATCGCCGCGGCTCCTCCGCCTGGTTCGATTTTGTATTTACGTGGTGTAGATACGGCCTCCAACATATTGGTAAAGCTTCGTAATATTGGGCTGCAAGCGGAAGAGACAATCGTGTATATACAAGAACCACAGGCCCTTATGCCCCAGGCACTAGCCCTGCTGCAGGACCCCGTGGACGTGATCGTTCCGCTCTTTTCCCCCCGCACCGCCCAGCTGTTCCGCGCCGCTTTGCCCGGCGAAACACGCGCCCGGCTGCACATCGCGGCGATGAGCGGCAATGTCGCCGAGGGGTTGGGCGACCTTCCCCACGCGGCTCTGACCATCGCCAGCCACCCCGACGCGCCTGCCATGCTGGATGCGGTCGAAACCTTGCTTGTCCGGCTCCCCCCGCCTTGAACCTGCGGGCGGCGAGTGCTTAGGTTAGGTCCAGGGACGGAAAGGGCTGCAGATGACCAGACGCAAGGACCCCCAGCCTGAGGCAGAGACGCCCCAGGACACGCCCCTCGACACGCCAGTGGCCGAGACTGTCGCCAGCGACCCCTTCGTGGTGACCGATCCCGTCGATCCGGCCCCGCCGCCGCCGATCGAGCCCCCGCCCCCGCCGCAAGTGATCGTCCGGCGCAGCAGTGTTTTCGCCCCCCTGGTCGGCGGTGCGCTGGCAGCCATCGGCGGGTTTGCCTTGTCACACTTCGACGTGCTGGACTTGCGTCCGGCCGACTCTACGGCGGAGGTGGCAGGCCTGACCACGCAACTGACCGAGGTCCAGACCCGGATTTCCAGCCTGGAAAGCCAATCCGGCGACCTTGCGACCCTATCCGACCGGGTGGCGCAGCTTGAATCTGCCCCCACGCCCCAGGCGCCCGATCTGTCGCGCCTGGACGCCTTCGATCAGCGACTGGCGGCAATCGAGGCGATGCCGACGGACGGCGCGGCCTCGACTGCCGCCGTGACCGCCAAGCTGGCCGAGCTTGAGCGGCGCTTGGCCGCCGTGCCGCAGGGGGCCTCGCCGGAACTGCAACAGCAACTCGACGCCGCCCTTGCGCGTCTGGATGATGCGGAAGCCACCGCGACCGCACGCGCCGATGAAGCCGCCGCTGCCACGGCCGCCGCCGAACGCACCCGGGCGCTGGATGCGCTGGCGGCCAAGCTTGCCACCGGTGAGCCATTTGGCGCGGAACTTCAGGCGCTGGACGACCCCACCCTCGCCCAAGCCCTTGCGCCGCTTTCCGAAACCGGCGTTCCGACCTTGTCGCAGCTGCAGGCGACGTTCCCCGATGCCGCCCGCGAGGCCTTGCGGATTGCCCGTGAGACCGGCGCGGATGACGGCTGGACCGGTCGGCTGGTCGACTTCCTTGCCTCGCAGACCGGCGCGCGTCCGCTGACTCCGCTGGAGGGGGACACGCCCGACGCCATCCTTTCCCGCGCCGATTTCGCCCTGTCCGAGGGTCGCGTCGCCGATGCCGTGTCCGAGCTGCAGCCGATGGACCCCGCCGTTAAGGCCGTGCTGGACCCTTGGCTGGCCCAGGCCCAGGCGCATCTTTCGTCTGCTGCCGCGTTGCAGTCGGCAAGGGGGGAATGATGCTCTGGTCGCTGACTAAGGTCGTTCTTTTCGTCGTCATCATCGCCGCACTGGCCCTGGGTGCGGGCCTTCTGGCCGAAACTGGCCAGGCGCTGAGGATCATCGTTGCGGGGTGGGAGTTCACGATCGGCCCAGTGCAAGCCGTGGTGCTGGGCGTTGTCCTCTTCATCGCAGTCTGGCTGGCGTTGAAGACCCTTGGCCTGCTGGGTGCAACGTTTCGTTTCCTGAACGGCGACGAAACTGCGATTTCGCGCTATTTCGACCGCAACCGCGAACGCAAAGGCTACAAGGCGCTGTCCGAGGGGATGATGGCCCTCGCCTCGGGCGAGCCGCGCCTTGCCCTGACCCGCGCGCAGAATGCCGAGCGTTTGCTCGGAAAGCCCGAATTGACGACGCTTTTGGTTGCCCAGGCTGCCGAAGCATCGGGCGACCACAAACGCGCGACCGAGGCGTACAAGACGCTGCTCAAGGACGACGCGACGCGGTTCGTCGGGGTGCGCGGCCTTCTGCAACAGAAACTGGCCGAGGGCGACCGCGAGGTGGCGCTGAAACTGGCGGAAAAGGCCTTCCAGCTGCGCCCCAAACATGCCGAGACGCAGGATATCCTGCTGCAACTGCAATCCGATGCCGGTGACTGGTCAGGCGCACGGGCCACCTTGGGGGCCAAGCTGAAGACCGGCGCGCTGCCCAAGGATGTCTACCGCCGCCGCGACGCCGTTCTGGCGTTGCAGCAGGCCCGCACGGTCTTTGACGACGCCGCCAGCATCGAGGCGCGCGAAGCCGCGATCGAGGCGAACCGCCTGTCGCCCGACCTGATCCCCGCCGCCGCGATGGCCGCGCGGGGTTACATCGGCAAGGGTGACCGCAAGAACGCCACCCGCGTGCTGAAGAAGGCCTGGGAAGTCCTGCCCCACCCCGACCTGGCCAGCGCCTTTGCCGAGATCGAGCCGGATGAGACGCCCCAGGAGCGGCTGAAGCGGTTCCGGACCCTGACCAATGCCCGCCCGGACGCGGACGAATCGAAGATGCTGCTGGCCGAGCTTCTGCTGGCCAGTGAAGACTTTCCCGGTGCCCGCCGTGCCCTGGACGACGTCGCGACCCGCGCTCCGACGCAGCGGTCATTGGCGATTCTGGCCGCAGTGGCGCGGGGCGAGGGGGCGGAAGATTCCATCGTCCGCGATCTGGTCGCGCGCGCCATCGCGGCCCCTCGCGGCCCGCAATGGGTTTGCGACAAGTGCCATGCGATCCACGACGGCTGGCAGCCGGTCTGCAACAACTGCGGCAGCTTCGATACCCTGTCCTGGAAGACGCCCCCCGCGACCAGCACTTCACCCGCCTTGGCCGAGCTTTTGCCCCTGATGGACGCCCGCCCCGAGCCGGAACCCGCCCCCGAGCCCGCGCCGGAAGCACAGCTTCCCCTGGACGAGATTGCCCGCCGCGCAAATTAGGGCTACACACTGCGGATGGGCGGTGCTAATAGCCCCGCGCAGAGAAGAGTGCCGGTGTAGCTCAGCTGGTAGAGCACGTCATTCGTAATGATGGGGTCGGGGGTTCGAGTCCCTTCTCCGGCACCATTCTTCTCTCAAGCCGTCGCGCCACAAGCAAAAGCCGCCAGACCCTTCGGTCCGGCGGCTTTGCTGTTTTCTGGCCTCTTAGCGCTTGGGACCCTTGGGCGGCACGAACCGCTTGGAGGTGTCCTTGGCATCCGCGCGCGGCTTGGCGGGACGGTCGGACGCGCCGGCCCGGTCGAAGGGCTTCTTGGTGCCAAAGCTTTTCGGGCCACCCGGCTTGGCGGCACCTTCACGCTTCACATAGGGCCGCGCGTCGTCGCCCTTGGGGGCATAGGTCTTCTTCGGCCGGTCGCCATCCTCACGCGGGCGGAAGCCTTCGGGCTTGGCGGCATAGGGCTTGCGCGCCGGACCATCCTCGCGGGGTTTGAACCCCTCGCTGCGCGGCTTGTAGCCTTCGGTTTTGGCCGCATAGGGTTTACGGGCCGGACGGTCGCCCTCGGCACGCGGAGCATACTCGCCCCGCGGCTTGTAGCCTTCGGTCTTGGCGGCATAGGGCTTGCGGGCCGGGCGGTCTCCCTCGGCGCGGGGGGCAGCGCCTTCGCCGCGCGGCTTGTAGTTTTCGGGCTTGCCCTTGTAACCACCGCCATCCGACGCGTGGCTCTTGTAGCCCACCGCACGGGCCGGACGATCCGCCGCGCCACCGTGGCTTTTGAACCCGGTCGAGCGTGGGGCCGCCTTCTGGTCGGGATTCCACCGCGGCTTCTTCGGCGCCTCTTCCACCCCATCCGCACGCGGGGCGCGGTCGGAATAGGCGGGGCGTTCGGAATAGGCGGGGCGCGCCGGACGGTCGTCCTGCCGCTTGTCCTTCCACTCGGGCCGCGCCTCGCTGGCCGCAACGCGCGGCTCATACTTTGGCTTGGGCTTCGGCGTGTACTCACGGGCCGGAGCCTCGGCTTCCCCCTCCTCGACCACACGCGGCGGCTTCGGGGTGTAGGCGGGCTTTTCTGCCCGTTCCGGCCGCGCCGGGCGTTCGAACTTGGGCTTTGCGGCGCGCGGCGCGTCCAGATCAGGCTCGCCCTCGATCCGCTCCATCGTCAGGCCCTTGTCCAGTTCGACCGTGCCGCCGAACCTGGATGCCAAGGCTTCGGCGATCTGCACGAAGGTCTCGTCCTCACGCACCCGGATCGCGCCGATGCCGTCCTTGGCGATGCTGCCCGCGTCGCAGATCTTCGGCAAAAGCCAGCGCGCCTCGGCCCGGCCAGCCCGTCCAACACTGATGCGGAACCAGACCGAAGGGCCGAACTCACCCCGTTCGCGCGGAGCCGAGGGCGGCGGGACCGGAAGGTCGGTGGACAGCACTTCCGGCGCAGACCGCCCCTCACGCCACAGCCGCACGAAAGCGGCGGCGAGGGCTTCGGGGCCGAACTGCTCAAGCAGGTCGGTCGCAATGCCGACGTCATCGCCAATCGGCATGGTCAGCGACGGATGCTCCAGAATCCGCAGGTCGTCCTTGGCCTGCACGTCGTCCGCCCCAGGGGCCGAGCCCCATTCGGCCACGACCTTCGCGCCCGCCAGCAACCGCTGCGCCTTCTTGTATTCCGCCGGTGCGACGATCAGCGCCGAGACGCCCTTCTTGCCCGCCCGCCCCGTCCGGCCCGACCGGTGCAAAAGCGTCTCCGAGTTCGACGGCAGGTCCGCGTGGATCACCAGCTCCAGCCCCGGCAGGTCGATGCCCCGCGCCGCGACGTCGGTGGCGATACAGACCCGAGCCCGCCCGTCCCGCAGCGCCTGCAGTGCGTGAGTCCGTTCCTGTTGCGACAGCTCACCCGACAAAGCGACGACCTGGAACCCCCGGTTGCCCATGCGGGCGAGCAAGTGGTTCACGTTCACACGCGTCTTGCAGAACACGATGGCCGTCCGCGCGTCGTAATAGCGCAGCACGTTGAAAATCGCATGCTCCCGGTCGCGCACTGCCACGCTTAGCGCGTGATACTCGATGTCGACGTGCTGCTTGGCCTCACCCTGCGCCTGAATCCGCAGCGCGTCCTTCTGGAACGTCCCCGCCAGCTTTTCGATTTCCTTCGGCACCGTGGCCGAGAACATCAGCGTCCGCCGCTCTTCGGGCGCTGCCGCCAGGATGAACTCCAGGTCCTCGGCAAAGCCCAGGTCCAGCATCTCATCCGCTTCGTCCAGCACGGCGGCCTTCAGACCCGACAGGTCAAGGCTGCGGCGTTCGATGTGGTCGCGCAAACGGCCGGGAGTCCCCACGACAATATGCGCGCCACGTTCCAGCGCGCGCTTTTCGGTCCGGTAGTCCATGCCGCCGACACAGGTCGCGATCTTGGCCCCGGCGCCGCCATACAGCCATTCCAGCTCACGCGCGACTTGCAGCGCCAGTTCGCGGGTCGGTGCAATGACCAGCGCAATCGGGTGATCGGCATACAGCAGCGTGTCCTGACCGTTCAGCACCTCGGGCGCAATCGCCAGACCAAAGGCAACCGTCTTGCCCGACCCGGTCTGCGCCGAGACCAGAAGGTCGCGCCCGGCGACGCCTTCGGCCAGGACCGCGTCCTGCACCGAGGTCAGCGCTTCATAGCCCTTGAGGGCCAAAGCCTGCGCCAGCGGCGCGGCCACGTTTTCAATCGTCATCGATGTCTTTTCCAAAGGGGGGCGAAGCTAGCGCCCATCAAAGCCAAACGGCCTCTGTCCCCTTGGTGCGGGCCTCCTCGCCCACAGTCCGGAATCTCGACCGTGCGGGGCCAGTAACCGAAACCGGCCCGGCTGTATAGACCCTTACGCCACAACCAACCGCGCCATCGCGTCGGCATGCAGCTTCGGCGGAAGGGCCAGGACGCCCTCGGCCAGCGCGGTGGGAGCGTTGAACCGCAGCGCCTTGCCCATGCGGTCCGTCACAACCGCGCCAGCCTTTTCGGCAATCAGCGACCCAGCAGCAATGTCCCATTCCCAGGCGTCGCGCAGCGTCAGCATACCGTCGAAGCGACCTTCTGCTGCCAGACACATGCGGTAAGCAAGCGAGGCGCGGAAGCTGCGCGTGATCTCCGGCACGCCGCCGGGCCACTTTTCCGGCACCATATTGGCCTTTGTCGTCAGGATGTTGGCCCCTTCCAGCCGGTCGCGCCCACTGGCCCGGATTACCTCGCCATCCCGCAAGGGGTCCGAAGTTTCGGAAGCCACGTATATACGGTCAATGGCCGGTAGATACACGACCCCCGCAGTGACCTTGCCCTTGTGCGCCACGGCCAGAGAATGGGCCCAGGTTTCTTCGCCCGCCACAAACGCCCGCGTGCCGTCGATGGGGTCGATGATGAACACTGTATCTACAGCCAGACGGTCCGCCGAATCGGGGGTCTCCTCCGACAGCCAGCCATAATCGGGCCGCGCGGCCAGAAGCTTGGCCTTCAGCATGTCGTTCACGGCCAGATCGGCCTCGGTCACCGGCCCGTGCTCTCCGCCCTTGTCCCAGACCTGCGGGTCCTTGCGCCAATAGCGCATGGCGATCCGCCCCGCCTCGCGCGCGGCGTCGGTCAGCAGGGCAAGATCACGCGCCGGCAAGGGTCATCCCGTCGATCAGGATGGACGGCACCCGCGTCGACAGATGCGCCCGGGCGTCGTTGGCCGGGACGATCCGCAGCAGCATGTCCTTGAGGTTCCCCGCGATGGTGCATTCGTGGACCGGATAGGCCAGCTGCCCGTTCTCCACCCAGAATCCGCTCGCCCCGCGCGAATAGTCCCCCGTCGTCGGGTTGATGGTCGAGCCGATCATCGAGGTGACCAGCAGTCCCGTCCCCATCTGTTTCAGCAGGTCGGCGCGGGTCACAACCCCTTGGGTAAGATCAAGATTCGTCGTCGAAGGCGACGGCGGCGCCGAGGTTCCCCGCGACGCATTGGCCGTGGACGCCATCCCCAGTTTCCGTCCCGTCGCAAGGTCCAGCACCCAGCCGGTCAGCACCCCATCGTCGACAAAAGCCTGTCGCCGGGTCGCCAGCCCCTCACCATCAAAGGGCCGCGACGACCCGATGCGGCTGCGATGCGGGTCCTCGATCAGCGAAATCCCCGCAGGCAGCACCTGCTTGCCCAGCAGGTCGCGCGCCCAGCTTGACCCGCGTGCGATCGACGACCCATTGATCGCCGACAGCAGATGCCCGACCAGGGACGCCGCCACCCGTTCATCATAGACCACCGCAAAGGTCCCGGTCTTCGGCTTCACCGACCCGACCCGCGCCAAGGCCCGCTCTGCCGCCAGCCGCCCGATTTCCAGGGGCGACGGCATATCGGACGCGTATATACGCCCCTCGCCCGCATAATCGCGCTGCATGTCCGTGCCGCTGCCGGTGAACGCCACTGCCGAAAGCGAGGTCGACGTCCGCCCATAGCCGCCCGAGAACCCGTTCGACGCCGCCAGATGCAGCGCCCGCTGGCTGTAGGCGGCCGAGGCTTCGACCTGCGTGATCCCCTTGGAGTCCAGCGCCGCCGCCTCGACGGCCCGGGCCGAGGCTTCCAGCACTGCCGCCCCCGGCTCCCCTGCCGGATCGGCCAGGTCCAACGCGGCCAGGTCCCAGGCCGAGGCGAGTTGCCCAGCCTCCGCCAGCCCCGCCGTCGCGTCCTCGGGCGCTTCGCGCGCCATCGCGACGCCGCGTTCGGCCAAAGCCTGAATCGTCGCGTCCGAGGTATCCGAGGCCGAGACGCAGGCCTGCCGCCGCCCGATCAGCACCCGCAACCCGATCTCGACGCCTTCGGACCGCTCCGCCGTCTCCAGCGCGCCCTTGCGGATCTCGATGGACACCGCAGTCCCCGCGACGGCCATCGCGTCGGCGCTGTCAGCCCCTGCCTTGCGGGCGGCGTCCAGAAGGGCGTGGCTCAGGTCGGAAAGGCTGCGTGTCATGGGTCCACCTCTGGTCAGGTGCAGGAGGTAGTCCTGCCCGCGCCCCGGTGCAAGGCCGGGACGTCACGCCCGGCCCTCACGCCTTACTGCAGCTGCATCCCGTTGGCGAACAGCCCACCGTCCTTGAACTCGATCTCGGACACCAGCTCGTCCGGTCCCGCACCGGGCCGCGCGAACATGCCAAGCCCCATGCGGAAGCCCATCGCATCGTCATCGGTCAGGATGCCAAGTGCGATCAGGTTGTCGACCAGCTGGTTCACACCCTTGATGTTGATCGTGATCTTCCCGTCGGGCCGGGGAACGCCGCCAAAGGTCGCAAGGTCGGTGTTGTCAAAGGTCAGCCCGCCGGTGGCCGACACCTCGGCCCCTGCAGCCTTGGCCAGCACCTGCGTCAGGTCCAGGCTTTCCAGCTTGCCGGGGGGTTGCGCGCCCTCCATCTGCAGGGACGGGTCCATCAGGTCCTGCTCCCAATAGCCCATGCCTTTGAGGTCGACGATGACCGTCGCAGGCTCACGCGACAGCGACCCGGCCGGATCGAACAGACCCCAGATATCCTCGGACACGGTGAAGTCCACGACCTTGGTCAGGAAGCTGAAATCTTGTGCCACATCGGACTTGGACACCGGCATCACGATGTTGAACCCGCTTTCCGCAAAGGCCACCTCGACCTGCGGGAAGGGAATATCCGCACCCGAGACGGTGAACTTTGCCCCGTTCAGCGAGGAACCATAGTTCAGCCGGGTCTTGTCCATCGCCACCACGAAGCCGCCGCCCGTCGCCGTCGCGGCCAGCTTGCTGGGCCCTGCCTCGTCGGTAATGTCGGCAGTCATGGTCATCGCGCCGAAGTTCAGGCTGGTGTCCATCGTGAAGCCCGAGTTCAGCGCCGCCGCCATGTTGGCCATCAGCTCGGCCGACAGGAAGTTGCCCTTCGTCGCCCCGGTGACATCGGCAAAGCTGACGTCCACCGTGCCACCACCAGCGCCCTCCGCATCCTTGCCGGTGATCTTCATCACCATCGACCGGGACGAAAAGCTGCTGTCCAGCACAGTCCCTTCGCCGTTCTGCGAGACCGAATACTTCGCCGCCATGTCGGTCAAGGCCACCTCGGCCTGCGTGTCCAGCTTGGTGCCAGCTTCGTCCGTCACCTCGTCCAGCGTGATTGAAGTCGCGGGGGCCGTTATCTCATAACTTGTTTCGGTGGCACTTCCCCCGGCGACGATCTTCGCCCCCGGCTGGCTGACCGTCAGCTTCAACGATCCCGGCCCATCCTCCTGCTTGGGGAAGGCCATCTGGATCGGATAGCTTTCCGGCATCCCCACCGTGACCGTACCGTCGCCATTCTCGGTGAAGGTCAGCGCGTCGAATGAAACCGAGGCGCTGCCGCCCAGATCGTCCTTGTAGGCGATGACCACATCCGTGACTTCGATGGCCGAGCCGGTGTCAGAGGTATTGCCGACCGTCAGCTCCTGCCCCGCCGCCGTGGCCATCGCCTGCCAGCTGGCCCAGACCTCTTGCGGGGTGACGTCGGCACTGGCGCCGGTGGCAAGGAAAACAAGGCAAATCGCAGAGGATGAGGTCAATGAACGGATCATGGCTTATGCCTTTCGGGTTGAATTCGCTGCCGCAACCTTTCTATCTCGTCCGGGGGGCGTCAAGGGATTCCCCCGGTGCAGGTGGGGAATGCCTTATGGTGCGGCGATGATCAGGGTTCACACCGCGGCTGACTGCTGCACCATCACGCTCGCGCGCCCGGAAAAAGCCAATGCGCTGACGGAAACCATGCTGGAAAGCCTGGCCTCTGCGGTCTTGGGCGCCAGCGCCAAGGTGCTGATCCTGACGGGTGAAGGAAAGGTCTTTTCGGCCGGGGCCGACCTTGACGGCATGAAGGCGGGCCTTGGCCTTTCGCCTGCATGGGAGGCTGCCTCGGCCGCCATTGCCGCCTTTCCCGGCCTGTCCATCGCCGCGTTGAACGGGACGCTGGCGGGCGGCGCGATGGGCGTGGCCCTGGCCTGTGACTTGCGTATCGCCGTGCCCTCGGCGACGTTCTTCTATCCGGTGATGCGGCTTGGCTACCGCCCGCAGCCGTCGGACCCCGGTCGCCTTGCCGCTCTGGTTGGTCCGTCCCGCGCCAAGATGATCCTGCTTGCCGGGCAGCGGATCGACGCCGAGACCGCCCTTTCCTGGGGCCTCATCGACCGCATCTGCCCGCCCGACACGCTGAACGACACCGCCATGTCGCTGGCCGAACAGGCACTTGCTGCCGATCCGGGGCATGTTGCCGTCCTGAAACGCATGACCAACGGGGAAAAGCCATGACCAACGCCTACGACAAAGGCCGCCTGAACCTGCCCTTCGTCGGCATCGCGACCTTCGGCAAGAACCCTTATCAGCCCGATTGGTCAAAGATCGACGCCGACTTTGCCATCCTCGGCGCGCCCTTCGACTTTGGCACCCAGTTCCGCGCCGGGGCGCGTTTCGGGCCAAGGGGCATCCGTGAGGCCTCCACTCTCTTCTCCTTCGGCCACGCTGGGGCCTACGACCACGAAGACGACGTGACCTACCTCGAAGGCGTCCGCATCCTTGACATCGGCGATGCCGACATCGTCCACACCGACACCGAAACCTCCCACGCCAACATCGAAACCGGCGTCCGCGCCATCCTTGCCGCCGGGGCAGTCCCGGTGGTGCTTGGTGGAGACCACTCCATCAACATCCCCTGCATCCGCGCCTTCGCGGGCCGCCCCCTCCACATCGTCCAGATCGACGCCCACCTCGATTTCGTTGATGTGAGGCACGGAGTCCGCCACGGCCACGGCAACCCGATGCGCCGCGCCGCCGAACAGGACCACGTCAAAGGGATCACCGCCCTGGGCATCCGCAACGTCTCCTCCACCGCCAAGGATGGCTACGAGGCCGCCCGCGCGATGGGCGACGACATCCTCTCTGTCCGCCATATCCGCAAACTGGGGATCGAGGCGACCCTCGCCCGCATCCCCAAGGGCGTCGACTACTACCTGACCATCGACATCGACGGCTTCGATCCCTCCATCGCCCCAGGTACCGGCACCCCCTCGCACGGTGGGTTTCTCTATTACGAAGTCCTTGAATTGATTGACGGCCTGACCAAACAGGGCAACATCATCGGCATCGACCTTGTCGAGGTCGCCCCCGACTATGATCACTCCGGCACCACCACGATCCTTGCCGCGCAGATCCTGCTCAACACCCTGGGGCGGATCGCCCATAACCGGAAGTAACCCGTGGACCGGCTGCAAGACTGGCTTCAAAAGGCATCTGACACGGCGCTGGGCTGGCTCTCCTCGCCCGCCGCCCTGATGCAGTTCGGCCTTCTCATCGCCGCGTATATACTGGCCCGCCTGCTTTCCCGACGCCTTTCCCCGGTGATCGAACTCACCCTGACCCCGAAGCCCGAGTCGACGCACATCCTCGCCCGCCTCCGCCGCTTTGCGCTGCAGTTCCTGCCGCTCCTCCTCCCCCTCCTCGCCTACGCCCTCACCGCCATCGGCGAAGGCCTGACCCGCGCCACCTTTGGCAGCGGCGAGGTCATCGCGTTCGGCAAGCGCGTCTTCCTGTTCCTAGCCGCCCTGGAACTCGTCCGCAAAGTCCTGCCCCCAGGCTTCCTGAAGCTGATGGGCCGCTACGTCCTCCTCCCCGTCATGGCGCTGCACGCCCTTGGCGTCTTGGACGAAGTCACCGCGCGCCTTGACGCCGCCCAGGTCAACCTTGGCAACATCCAGTTCACCGTCCTGGCCCTGATCCGCGGCCTGATTGCAGGGTCGCTCCTCTTCTGGCTTGGCTCCTGGTCCAACCGCCAATCCGCCGGTTACCTGAAGGCCCAACCCGACCTCCGCCCTGCCACGCGCGAACTGGCGATCAAGGCGTCCGAAGTCGCCATCTTCGGCGCGGCGTTCCTTCTGTTGATGTCGATCATGGGCATCGACTTGACCGCCGTCGCTGTCCTTGGCGGTGCGCTGGGTGTCGGCATCGGCCTTGGCCTGCAACAGATCGCCGCCAACTTCGTCTCTGGCATCATCCTGCTTCTGGAGGGCCAGACCACCGTCGGCGACTATGTCGAACTCGACGGCGGCGAGAAGGGGACCATCGTCAAGATGACCGCCCGCGCCTGCGTTCTTGAGACATTCGACGGCAAGTGGATCGTCGTCCCGAACGAACACTTCATCACGTCCCGCGTGGTGAACTACTCCGATCAGGGCAGTGCGAACCGCTATGAAGCTTTGTTTTCAGTCAGTTACGAGACAGACATCAACATCGTGCCCGATATAATCGAGCGCGCTGTATCGAAACTTCCCTTTGTCCTGCAAGCCCCTGACGGCCCGGATTGCGAGTTGCGGGGCTTTGGCGAAAGCAGCGTGGATTTCGCGGTCGAGTACTGGGTTTCCGGCATCGACGACGGCAAGAACAAGTACGGCTCCCCAGTGCTATTCGCTGTCTGGAACGCGCTGAAAGAGGCAGGGATCGACATGCCCTACCCCCACCGCGTCGTCGAACTGCGCAATGCCCCAACCTGAGGCCCCCCAAGCCCTTGTCATCGGCGCAGGCCCCGCAGGTCTGATGGCCGCTGAAGAACTGGCCAAGACCGGCGCGCAAACCCTTGTCGTGGAAGCCAAACCAACCGTCGCCCGCAAGTTCCTGATGGCCGGAAAATCGGGCCTGAACGTCACCAAGGACGAACCTTGGGAGACCTTCGTTTCCCGCTACGACTGTCCCCACCTCCGCCCGATCCTGCAGGACTTCGGCCCGGCCGAGGTTCGGTCCTGGTGCCGCGCCTTGGGTCAGGATGTGTATACCGGCTCCTCCGGCCGCGTCTTCCCGGTGGCGATGAAGGCTTCCCCCCTCCTCCGCGCATGGCTGCAACGTCTCACTTCGCAAGGCGTCGAAATCCGCACCCGCTGGCGCTGGACCGGCTTTGACGGCCAAAGCTTCCGCTTCGACACCCCCAGCGGCCCGCAGACCCTGACACCCAAAGTCACCGTCCTCGCCCTTGGCGGCGCCAGCTGGCAGCGTCTCGGCTCCGACGGCGCCTGGGTCCCCTGGCTTCAGGAAAAGGGCGTCAACATCGCCCCCTGGCAACCTGCCAACATGGGCTTTCGCGTCGACTGGTCCCTGCACATGGAACCTTTCTTCGGACGCCCCGTCAAAGGTGTCGCCCTCAAGGTCTGCTCGTCGAGGATTTCATCCACTCCTCGCAACGGCCCCCCGCGAGGAGTGCACGAAGTGCTCGACGAGCAGCGCGGAGAATTCGTCATATCCGCCAAAGGCTTGGAAGGTGGCGGCATTTACAGTATATACAAGTATCTACGCGGTGCATATACGCTTGCCCTCGACCTTCTCCCTGACCTCAGTCCCGAAGAAATCGCCCGTCGCCTGGACCGGATGAAGCCCGGTGAAAGCACCCCCAACCGCCTGCGCAAGCTTGGCCTCGACCGGACCCAGATCGCCCTGGTGATGGAGTTCGCCCGCGCCGAACCCTTTGCCCACCTCAAGCATCTGCCCATCCCCTTGCAAGGCCCGCGTCCCTTGGACGAAGCGATCTCCGTCGCCGGGGGCATCGCCTGGGACGCGCTCACCCCGGACCTTGAACTGAAAGCCCTCCTGGGCACTTTCGCCGCCGGAGAGATGCTGGACTGGGAGGCCCCGACCGGCGGCTACCTCCTTACCGCCTCATGGGCCACAGGCCGCTGGGCCGGGCAAGCAGCGGCACGGCACCTGCAAGAGACCCCGCCCCGGACTTGATCCGGGGCATCCCGGCATCACCCGAGGTCCCGGATCAAGTCCGGGACGGGTCGTCCCCATGCAGGGCGTCAAACCACGGCAGAACCTGCTCTCGCAGGATTTCGACCGCCAGGTCCAGACATTCAGGCCGCTCCAGCACATCGACAAAGGCCAAAGTCCCCGGATCGCTGGCCGCTGCCTCGAAGAAATCGGCCAGGCTTACATCCTCGCCACCCGGCCAGTCCGAATGATCGGGAACCTCGCCATCGGGCGTCACGAACCGCAAGACGATCCGCACATCCCAGCCATAGCGATCCCGCTGCAGATGCACCGCCGACTTTCCCGCCGCCGTCACCTTGTTCCAGGTCGTCCGGGTCAGTCCATAGCCCGCAGGCCCCAACACCCCGTCCAAGGCGGCAACGATCCGCCCCCAGGCCTCCTCCCGCCGCGCGGGAAAGGCCGGGTCACTCCCCGCCAGGTGCTTGCGCGCGGAAAGGTCCGGGTCGTCCATTCAGGCCGACAGCCCGCCCGCCAGGTCCGGCACGTCCAGCGCCGAGAACCCGTAGTGCCGCAGCCAGCGCAGGTCGGCCTCGAAGAAGGCCCGCAGGTCCGGGATGCCGTATTTCAGCATCGCGATCCGGTCGATCCCCATGCCGAAGGCAAAGCCCTGCCATTGCGTCGGGTCCACCCCCGCCGCCTGCAGAACCTTGGGATGCACCATGCCGGACCCAAGGATCTCCATCCACTTGTCGCCCTCGCCGATCTTCAACTGCCCACCGACGTTGGAATACCGAATGTCGACCTCTGCCGACGGCTCCGTGAACGGGAAATGCGAGGCGCGGAACCGCAGCTCCACCTTGTCCACCTCAAAGAACGCCCGGCAGAACTCCTCCAGCGTCCATTTCAGGTTCGCCATGCTGATGGCGCGATCAATCGCCAGACCCTCGACCTGGTGGAACATCGGCGTGTGCGTCTGGTCCATGTCCATCCGGTAGACCCGGCCCGGAGCAATCACCCGGATCGGCGCGCCCTGCGCCATCATCGCCCGGATCTGTACCGGGCTGGTATGGGTCCGCAGCACATGCGGAGGCCGATCATCCCCCTCCACCCGCGCCATGAAGAACGTGTCATGCTCCTGCCGAGCCGGATGTTCCGGCGGGATGTTCAGGGCGTCAAAGTTGTACCAGTCGGATTCCACCTGCGGCCCTTCGGCCACGGAAAACCCCATGTCGGCAAAGATCGCCGTCAGCTCTTCCATGACCTGAGACACCGGGTGGATCGTGCCACGGGGACGCGGACGCCCGGGCAGCGTCACGTCCAGCCATTCGGTCTTCAAGCGTTCATCCAGCGCCGCATCGCCCAGCGCGACCTTGCGCGCCCGGAGGGCCGCGTCGATCTCATCCTTCAGCGCGTTCAGGCTGGCCCCGGCGGCCTTGCGCTGGTCGGGGTCCATCTTCCCAAGACCGGCCATCAGCGCCGAAATCTCGCCCTTCTTGCCCAGCGCGCCGACGCGGACCTCTTCCAGCCCGGCCTCATCCGCCGCACCAGCCACCGCCGCCAGATACTTGGCCTTCAGCGTGTCGATCCCGTCCATCACCCGTCTCCCGCAAACCGCCCTTCTGCTAGCGGCGAAGGCCCCGCAATGCAAGGTTCAGAAGATCGACCGCCGCCCCCGGACCTCCAGCATCCGGCGTGAGCGGCCCACCTGCCCGTTC
>NZ_JAXMMF010000140.1:0-43413 GCF_034366665.1 Tabrizicola sp.
CAGAAAGGGCGCGATGATCAGCAGGATCAGCCCCGGCACCATCTGCCGCTTCATCGGAAGCATCGCCACAACGGCGGCCAGCACGATCCAGAGGCAACCGAAGAACAGGGGTGTGACGACACCCCAGATCATACCGTGAAACCCTGACCTGCGCGCCGGGTCATGCTGCCTTGCCCATCAGCTTTGCGGGCAGCGCATTGGCCCAGGCGCTGATCGTGCCCGCGCCCAGACAGACCACCATGTCGCCGGGCCGCGCCTGTTCCTTCACCAGCCGGGCAAGCTCGCCCTCGTCCTGCAAGGCGCGGGCGTGGCGGTGACCGTGGGCAATGAGGCCCGCGACCAGATCGTCGCGGCTGACGCCCGGGATCGGGTCCTCGCCAGCGGAATAGACGTCAGCGATAGCGACCACGTCGGCCTCGTTGAAGCAGGTGCAGAACTCCTCGAACAGGCTGGACAGGCGCGTATAGCGGTGCGGCTGGTGGACAGCGATGATCCGGCCTTTCGTCGCCTGCCGCGCCGCCTTCAGAACCGCCGCGATTTCGACCGGGTGGTGGCCGTAATCGTCGATGATCGTGACGCCGTTCACCTCGGCCACCTTTGTGAAGCGGCGGTTGACCCCGGCAAACCCCGCCAGAGCTTCGCGGATCTCGTCGCGCTTCATCCCCAGATGTCGCGCCACCGCGACCGCCGACAAGGCGTTCGACACGTTGTGGTCCCCCGGCATCGGCAAGGTGCAGCCCTCGATCACCTGGCCCTCGGACTGCAAGGCGATGTCAAAATGCGCGACGCCATTTTCGTAGGTCAGGTTCTGCGCGCGCACGTCGGCCTGGGCGTTGAAGCCGAAGGTGATGACACGCCGATCCGTCACCCGGCCGACCAGCGCCTGCACCTCGGGATGATCGGTGCAGCAGACTGCCAGCCCATAGAACGGGATGTTCGACACGAAATCCAGGAACCCCTTCCGCAGCGCGTCGAAGGTGTGCCAATGCTCCATATGTTCGGGGTCGATGTTGGTCACGATGGCGATGGTCGCCGGCAGGCGGTTGAAGGACCCGTCGCTTTCGTCCGCCTCCACGACCATCCACTCCCCCGCCCCGGCCCGCGCGTTCGAGCCGTAGGCGTGGATCACGCCCCCGTTGATGACCGTGGGATCGAACCCGCCCTTGTCCAGCAGCGTCGCCACCATCGTCGTCGTCGTCGTCTTCCCGTGCGTTCCGGCGATGGCGATGTTCGACTTCAGCCGCATCAGTTCCGCCAGCATCTCGGCCCGGCGCACCACCGGCAGCTTGCGCCGCCGCGCCTCTTCCAGCTCCGGGTTGCCCTTCTTGATCGCGCTGGAGATCACGACGACCGACACTCCATCGCCGATGTTCTCGGCCCGCTGCCCCTCGAAGAACCGCGCACCCAGGGTGACCAGCCGGTCGGTGATTTTCGAAGCCTTCGCGTCCGACCCCTGAACCGCATAGCCCAGCGTCATCAGGACCTCGGCGATGCCTGACATCCCGATCCCGCCGATGCCGATGAAATGGATCGGCCCCAGTTCCAGCGGAAGCTTCGTTGCTGCGTTCATTGCGTCTCTCCGCCCAAGTCTTCGACCAACGCCACCAGGCGCGCCGTCGCATCCGGCTTGCCTTCGCCCAGCGCCGCGCGCGCCATGCCTTCGGCCTTGTGGGGGTCTTCCAGGATCGCGGCGATGTGGCCCGCAAGCGCGCTCGCGTCAAGCGCCTTCTCCTGGATCACCACGGCGGCCCCCGCGTCACGCAGCCCCTTGGCGTTTGCGGTCTGATGGTCGCCCGTCGCTGCCGCAAAGGGGATCAGGATCGCCGGTCGCCCGATCACGCTGATATCCGCCACGGACGAGGCCCCCGACCGGCTGATCACCAGCTGAGCCTCCGAGAGCCTGCGCGGAATGTCCGCGAAGAACGGAGCGATTTCCGCTCTCACGCCCGCCGCCTCATAGGCCGCCGCAGCGCGCGCGCCGTCTTCGTCCCGCGCCTGATGCGCGACGCGCAGGTTGGCCCGCAGGGCTTCGGAAAGCAGCGCAGTCGCCGCCGGGACAACGTCGGACAGGATGCGCGCGCCCTGAGAGCCGCCAATCACCACCACACTCATCGGATAATCGCCGGGCGCGATATAGGGCGAAGAGGCCCGATCCAGAACCGCAGCCCGCACCGGGTTGCCCGTGGCCTCGCCCGTCACGCCCGCAGGCAGGGCCGTGGGCCAGGTCCCGCAGGCCACCTTGTCGACCCGGCGCGCAAAGACCTGGTTGACCCGGCCCAGCACCCCGTTCTGCTCATGGATCATGCGCGGCCGCCGGAGCACCCAGGCGGACGTCAGCGCGGGTATCGACGGATAGCCGCCAAACCCCACCACGACCGCAGGCTTGTCGCGCATCTGCGACACCAGCGCGCCCACGACACCCCCCAGGATACGGAACGGCACCATCAGCTTCGCCGCCACCCCGCCCCGCGCAAAGGTCGCCGACGCCACCTTCTCGACCGTCACCTCTGCCGGAAACCCGCCCGCATAGCGCGCGCCGCGGTCGTCGGTGGACAGCTTCACCCGCCAGCCCCGCGCCAGCATCGCCTCGGCCAGCGCCTGGGCCGGGAACATGTGCCCGCCCGTGCCGCCAGCCGCGATCAATAGCAGCTTTCCGCTCATCGTCCGGAACCTCCGGCACCGACAAGCGCCCCCCTCTCCCCCCGGGGGAGAGGGTTGGGGTGAGGGGGAAGCAGGCCAGGACCCATCACCGCCCCCGCCGGAAGACGTCGCTCATCTGCCCGCGTGGCCGCTCTCGCGTCAGCGCCAGAAGCATCCCGAGGGTAATCCCGGCCGCAATGACCGACGATCCGCCATAGCTCACGAAGGGCAACGTCATCCCCTTGGCGGGCAGCAAGCGCACAGCGACCCCCATGTTGATCATCGCCTGCACCCCGAAGATGCAGGCCAGACCCGCGCCTGCGAGCCGCGCAAAGGGGTCACGCTCTGGCAGCAGCCGCCACAGGGACCGGACCACGATCAGCCCGTAGACCGCCAGGATCAACAGAACCAGCAGCAGCCCGTATTCCTCGGCCGCCACAGCGATGATGAAGTCGGTATGCGCGTCGGGCAGCGACCATTTCACCTGACCCTCGCCCACGCCCACGCCGAAAAACCCGCCCTCCTGGATCGCGTTCGCCGCATATCCAAGCTGGGTCCGAGGGTCGACGTCCGGCGACAGGAACCCGTCGATCCGGCGCGCGAAGTGTTCGGAGACCTCATAGAACACCAGCCCCCCCGCCGCGACCAGCCCGCCCACGACCCCGATCAGCAGCATCGGAGCGCCGCCGACAAAATAGACCACACCCCAGGCAAAAAGGATCAGCGCCGACTGCCCGAAGTCCGGCTGCATCGCCAGGAAGGCGACCACCACCAGCGTCAGCGCAAAGGAAATCGACTTGCCCGGCGGCCCGTTCAGATCCTGACTGGCGGCGATCAGCCAGGCCACGACAATCACGAAGCCGGGCTTCAGGAACTCGGACGGCTGCACGCTCGCGAACCCGAACGAGAACCAGCGCACCGCGCCCTTGCCGAAGTCGGTCCCGAAGATCGGCAGCAGCATCAGCGCCAGCATCGACACCGCAAAGCCCAGCACCCCAAGCCTGCGCACCATGTCCGGCGGCATCATGGAAATCCCGATCATCACGACCAGCGCGATGCCGCCAAAGAAGGCCTGCCGTTGCACATAATAGAACGGCTCCAGCCCGTTGCGCGAGGCAAGCGGCACCGAGGCGGCCAGGCCCAGCAAAAGCCCGATCCCGAACAGGACGAAGACGCAGGTCAGCGTCCACTTGTCGATCGTGCGCCACCACCGTGGGATGACCGGCTCCGACACCCGAACGGGATTGGAGCCATAGACCATTTCAGTCATGGAAAACCGCCTGTCACGCCTGCTCTGCCTTTGGAAGCCCGGGTGTATCCCCCAGGTCTTCAAGCGGCAGAGTAGCGCCAAACGAATCGCAAGGCCAGCGCGAATAGGGTTCGGAGAATCGGAAATTGCGGCCTGGCCCGGCACTCAGCCGTTGCGGATCACATGGTCCGCCGCAACCGACCCATCCCGCACCCAGCGCCCATTCGGCAGGTCGTTTTCCTCAAGCTTCTCAATGATTTCCGCTTCGGACAGCCCCAGCCGCTCCCACCGCCCGCGCAACCGGGCGCGCAAGACATGTTCGGGAACCTCGACCATCACCGTCACATCGAACATCGGGCGCAGCCGGTCCCAAGGCGCCTGGTTCAGCAGCAGCCAGTTCCCTTCGACCACGATCACCGGCACATCCCTGGGGATCAGCCGCGCCCCTGCCCGCGCGATCTCGATCTTGCGGTCAAAGACCGGCACCGCGACCTCGGCCTCGTCCCGCGCCCGCAGCCGCTTCAGGGTATGGTGAAGCCCGCCCACATCGAAGGTCATCGGCGCGCCCTTCCTTGGCCGCAGCCCGGCAGGCACCAGATACAAGTCGTCGAAATGATACCCGTCCATCGGCAACACCGCCGCCGTCCCCGGCCGCCGCCCGTTCAGCTTGCCCACCAGCTTTTCCGCCAGCGTCGACTTTCCCGACCCCGGAGCCCCCGCAATCGCCGCAATGACCCGCCCGCCGGATGCGCGAGCCTCCAGAAGGTCGGCCAGATGCGCAAGCTCGATGGTATCTCCCGGCATCTCGCCCTCCCCAGCCTTTCCTGCATCGAAAATCGCGGCATGCGTGGACACCCTGCCTCAGAACGGCACGTCGTCCACCTGGTCCGCCGGGATCACCCAGCGTGCGACGACCTTTTTCGACCCGGCCTGGTCGAACTCGATGTCCAGTTTGTCGCCCTCGATCCCCATGATTTCGCCGTAGCCGAACTTCTGGTGGAAGACCCGGTCGCCGATCACGTAGGGGGACACTGCCTCCATGTCGATCACCACATGCCGCGCCTCTTGTGGTTGGCGCATGGGGCGGACGTTCGAGTGTTCCTGCATCCGCCGCCAGCCGGGGGAATTGTAGACGTCGGCCTTGGAGACCCGTTCCTCCAGCGCCGAGCCGAACCCCACCTGCGCCGCGGCCCCGAAGCCGCCGCCATAAAGACCGGGGGCGGTCAGCACCTCGACATGCTCGACCGGCAGCTCGTCGATGAAGCGGCTGGGCAGCTGCGACTGCCACTGCCCATAGACCCGCCGATTGCTGGCAAAGCTGATCGTGCAGACCTCCTCGGCCCGGGTGATCCCGACATAGGCCAGCCGCCGCTCCTCCTCCAGCCCCTTCAGCCCAGACTCGTCCATGCTACGCTGGCTGGGGAAGAGGCCGTCCTCCCACCCCGGCAGGAAGACCACCGGGAACTCCAGCCCCTTGGCGGCGTGAAGGGTCATGATCGTGACCTTCTCCTCCGCCCCCTCGGTCTCGTTGTCCATGATGAGGGAGACGTGTTCCAGGAACCCCTGCAGGTTGTCGAACTGCTCCAGCGCCTTGATCAGTTCCTTCAGGTTGTCCAAGCGCCCCGGAGCCTCCGGCGTCTTGTCGTTCTGCCACATCTCGGTGTAGCCCGACTCGTCCAGGATCGTCTCGGCCAAGCGGATATGGTCGTATTCCGGGTGCAGGGTCCCCAGGTGCCAGCGGTCCACCCCCTCAACGAAGGCCCGCAACTGCGCGGCCCCCTTCCCCGGGATCACCCCCTTCGCCAAAGCCTCCCGCGCGCCGTCAAGGAGGGACACCCCCGCCCCCCGGGCCAGCACGTTGATCTTCGACTGCGCCGTGTCGCCAAGGCCGCGCTTGGGCAGGTTCACCACCCGTTCAAACGCGAGGTCGTCGTCCGGGGACACCGCCAGCCGGAAATAGGCCATCGCATCGCGGATTTCCTGGCGTTCGTAGAAGCGGGGGCCGCCGATCACCCGGTAAGGCAGGCCGATGGTCAGGAACCGGTCCTCGAACGCCCGCATCTGGTGGGACGCCCGCACAAGGATCGCCTGGTGGTTCAGGTCCACCGGGTCCATGCCCCGCGTCCCGCGCTGGATCGCCTCGATCTCTTCGCCGATCCAGCGCGCCTCTTCCTCGCCGTCCCAGTGGCCGATGAGGCGGACCTTTTCGCCCGCCTCGCCAGCCGTCCAAAGCGTCTTGCCCAGACGCCCGGCGTTCTTGGCGATGACCCCGGAAGCGGCGGCAAGAATATGAGCGGTCGAGCGGTAGTTCTGCTCCAGCCGGATCACCTGCGCGCCCGGAAAATCCTTTTCGAAGCGCAGGATGTTGCCGACCTCGGCCCCGCGCCAGCCGTAGATCGACTGGTCGTCGTCGCCCACGCAGCAGATGTTCTTGTGGGCCTGCGCCAGAAGCCGCAGCCAGAGATACTGGCAGACGTTGGTATCCTGATATTCGTCCACCAGGATATACCGGAACCAGCGCTGGTACTGCTGCAACACGTCCGGGTGGGTCTGGAAGATCGTCACGCAATGCAGAAGCAGGTCGCCGAAATCGGTGGCGTTCAGGGTCTTCAGGCGGTCCTGATAGGCCGCGTAAAGCTCGGTTCCCCGGTTGTTGTAGGCCCCGGCTTCCGAGGATGGCACCTTCTCGGGCGTCCAGGCGCGGTTCTTCCAGCCGTCGATCAGGCTGGCCAACAGCCGCGCAGGCCAGCGTTTTTCGTCGATGTTGGCGGCTAGGATCAGTTGCTTCAGAAGGCGAATCTGGTCGTCTGTGTCCAGGATCGTGAAGTTCGGCTTCAGCCCCACCAGTTCGGCATGCCGCCGCAGGATCTTCACCGACAGAGCGTGGAAAGTGCCCATCCACCGGACTGGCGGAATGTTGAACGGTGTCCGTTCGAGCCTATGCTTCATCTCCCGAGCGGCCTTGTTGGTGAAGGTCACTGCAAGAATCTCGTCGGGCCGGGCCTTGCCTTGGGTGACTAGGTGAGCCACTCGCGCCATCAGTGCCTTGGTCTTTCCGGTCCCCGCCCCCGCCAGCATCAGGACCGGCCCGTCAAGTGCCAGGACGGCAGCGCGTTGCGCCGGATTCAGGTCGTCAAGATAGGGCGTGCCGCGCGCCGCCATCGCGCGCTGCGACAGCGGAACGGGCGCGGCTGCGGCCTCGAAGGCCTGATCTTCGTCCCAGGAGTTCATCGCCGCAGTATATCCTGTTCCGCGCGGGGGGAAAGTCCCGCGTTCTAGGAATGTTCAGGGTCCGCCGCAGCGATATGTTTGCGCTAACGGGCCAATGCGGCACCCTGTCGCATTTCTGTTGGAAAACGACGTCAAAGTCTCTTGCGCTGCAGTGCAGCGCCCCTAATGTGCACGGGTCTAGCCGCCTGGGGGAGTGCCGCCGATGCCCGAGTTCAAGAAGATCCTTGTCGCCAACCGGGGCGAGATCGCGATCCGCGTCATGCGGGCGGCCAACGAGATGGGCAAGAAGACCGTCGCGGTCTATGCCGAGGAGGACAAGCTGAGCCTCCACCGCTTCAAGGCGGACGAGGCATACCGGATCGGTGAGGGGATGACGCCTGTGGGCGCGTACCTGTCGATCCCCGAGATCATCCGGGTCGCCCGCATGGCGGGGGCGGATGCGATCCATCCGGGATATGGCCTTCTGTCAGAGAACCCCGATTTCGTCGATGCCTGCGATCAGGCCGGGATCACTTTCATCGGCCCGCGCGCCGAAACCATGCGCGCCTTGGGCGACAAGGCCTCGGCCCGCCGCGTGGCGATGGAGGCCGGTGTCCCGGTCATCCCCGCGACCGAGGTCCTGGGCGAGGATATGGCCCTCATCAAGAAGCAGGCCGCCGAAGTGGGCTATCCCCTGATGCTGAAAGCTTCGTGGGGTGGTGGCGGTCGCGGGATGCGGCCGATCCTGAACGAGGAGGAGCTGGAGGGCAAAGTCCGCGAGGGCCGGCGCGAGGCGGAATCCGCCTTCGGCAACGGCGAGGGCTATCTGGAAAAGATGATCCTCCGCGCCCGCCACGTCGAGGTGCAGATCCTGGGCGACAAGCAGGGCAACTGCTGGCACCTGTGGGAGCGCGACTGCACCGTCCAGCGCCGGAACCAGAAGGTCGTCGAACGCGCGCCCGCGCCGTATCTGACGCAAGCGCAGCGCGAAGACGTGTGCGAGATGGCCAAGCGCATCTGCGCCTTCGTCAACTACGAATGCGCGGGAACGGTCGAGTTCCTGATGGATATGGACACCGAGAAGTTCTACTTCATCGAGGTCAATCCCCGCGTCCAGGTCGAGCATACCGTCACCGAAGAGGTCACTGGGATCGACATCGTCCAGGCCCAGATCCTCATCGAGGAAGGCAAATCGCTGGCCGAGGCGACAGGGGTCGCGTCGCAGGCCGAGGTCAAGCTGAACGGCCACGCGCTGCAATGCCGGGTGACGACGGAAGACCCGCTGAACAACTTCATCCCGGACTATGGCCGCCTGACCGCCTATCGGTCCGCCACCGGCAACGGCATCCGCCTCGACGGTGGCACGGCCTATGCGGGGTCGGTGATCACGCGCTACTACGACTCGCTTCTGGTGAAGGTCACGGCCCACGCCCAGACGCCGGAAAAGGCCATCGCCCGCATGGACCGGGCGCTCCGCGAATTCCGCATCCGGGGGGTCGCCACGAACATCGAGTTCGTCATCAACCTTCTGAAGCACAAGACCTTCCTGAACGACACATACACGACGAAATTCATCGACACGACGCCCGAGCTGTTCGCCTTCAAGAAACGCCGCGACCGGGCGACGAAGATCCTGCTCTACATCGCCGACATCACCGTGAACGGCCACCCCGAGACGGCGGGCCGCCCGAAGCCCCCGGCCGAGGCGAAGGCGCCGAAGCCGCCCGCGCCGAAGGGTCAGCCCTCGATGGGCACGCGCAATCTTCTGGAACAGAAGGGCCCGCAGGCGGTCGCCGACTGGATGAAGGAACAGAAGAAGGTCCTGCTGACCGACACGACGATGCGCGACGGGCACCAGTCCTTGCTGGCCACCCGGATGCGGTCGATCGACATGATCAAGGTCGCCCCGGCCTATGCCGCGAACCTGCCGCAGCTTTTCAGCGTCGAATGCTGGGGGGGCGCGACCTTCGACGTCGCCTACCGTTTCCTGCAGGAATGTCCCTGGCAGCGCCTGCGCGACCTGCGCGCCCGGATGCCGAACCTGATGACGCAGATGCTGCTGCGCGCCTCGAACGGCGTGGGCTACACGAACTATCCCGACAACGTGGTGCAGTCCTTCGTCAAGCAGGCCGCCAAGACCGGCGTCGACGTCTTCCGCGTGTTCGACAGCCTCAACTGGGTCGAGAACATGCGCGTCGCGATGGACGCGGTGATCGAGGCGAACAAGGTCTGCGAAGGCACGATCTGCTATACCGGCGACTTACTGGACCCGGCCCGGTCGAAGTACGACCTGAAGTATTACCTCGACCGCGCCAAGGAGTTGAAATCGGCCGGGGCGCATGTGCTGGGGCTGAAGGACATGGCGGGTCTGTTGAAACCCGCTTCGGCCAAGATCCTGATCAAGACGCTGAAGCAGGAAATCGGGCTGCCGATCCATTTCCACACCCATGATACCTCGGGGGCGGCGGCGGCGACGGTGCTGGCGGCCTGCGATGCGGGCGTTGATGCGGTGGACGCGGCGATGGATGCGTTCAGCGGCGGGACCTCGCAGCCCTGCCTGGGGTCGATCGTGGAGGCCCTGCGCAACACCGACCGCGACACCGGCCTCGACATTGCGGCGGTCCGGCAGATTTCCGACTACTGGGAAGGGGTCCGCAAGCAGTACGCGGCGTTCGAATCCGGCATCCCGGCCCCCGCCTCGGAGGTCTACCTGCACGAAATGCCTGGGGGTCAGTTCACCAACCTCAAGGCCCAGGCGCGGTCCCTGGGGCTGGAAGAACGCTGGCACGAGGTCGCGCAGGCCTATGCCGATGCCAACCAGATGTTCGGCGACATCGTGAAGGTCACGCCGTCCTCCAAGGTCGTGGGCGACATGGCGCTGATGATGGTGGCACAGGGCCTGACCCGCGCGCAGGTCGAGGACCCGGACATCGACGTGGCCTTCCCCGACAGCGTGGCGGACATGCTGAAGGGCAACCTCGGGCAACCGCATGGCGGCTGGCCGCAGGGTATCCTGAAGAAGGTCCTGAAGGGCGAAGCGCCGCTGACCGACCGTCCCGGCAAGACGCTGCCGCCCGTGGACCTGGAGGCGGTCCGCAAGAAGGTCTCCGAGGAGATGAACGGGATCACCGTCGATGACGAGGATCTGAACGGCTACCTCATGTATCCCAAGGTCTTCCTCGACTACATGGGTCGCCACAAGACCTATGGCCCGGTCCGTACCCTGCCGACGCCGGTGTTCTTCTACGGCATGCAGCCGGGGGACGAAGTGTCACTTGAGATCGACCCCGGCAAGACGCTTGAAATCCGGCTGCAGGCGGTGGGCGAAACGACCGAGGATGGAGAGGTCAAGGTCTTCTTCGAACTGAACGGCCAACCTCGGGTCATCCGGGTGCCGAACCGGGCGATCAAGGCGAAGACCGCCGCGCGGCCCAAGGCGCAGGACGGAAATCCAGCCCATGTCGGAGCACCGATGCCGGGGGCCGTGGCCTCCATCGCGGTGACGCTGGGGCAAAAGGTGCGCGCGGGCGACCTTCTGCTGAACATCGAGGCGATGAAGATGGAGACGGGCCTGCACTGCGACCGCGAGGCCACGGTGAAGGCGATCCATGTGCATCCGGGCAGCCAGATCGAGGCCAAGGACCTGCTGATCGAGCTGGAGTGAAAGCGTAGCGTGGGCGATATCGCCCACCCTACCCCTGCGCATCAGAAGCGGTCGAAGAAGCCGTTGACTTCTTTTTCGGCCTCTTCCTTGGTGCGGCCGTAGCGCTCCTGGATCATCCCGGCGAGTTTGTCCTTGTGGCCCTCGGCCTGGTCAAGCTCGTCGTCGGTAAGCTTGCCCCACATGATCTTTGCTTCGCCCTTCATCTGCTTCCACTTGCCGGCGATCTGGTCGTTGTTCATCACGGGTCTCCTATAACCGGGCGGCGCGGCGGCGCGGCCTTCATGGTGAGATGACGCCGTAGCCCCCAATCCGGTTCCACGCTGCGGTTCCAGGGTCCGGGGCCCATTGGCGGGATGCCGCCAAAGCAAAGGGCCGCCCCGAAGGACGGCCCGATATCGCCAAGGCGATGTCGATCAGGCAGCGACGAAGGTGCCCGCGTCGACGGCAGCTTGCAGCTCTTCCGCCGACAGTTCGCCCGAGGCGTCGGTGTCGGCGGCCTTGAAGGTCTCTTCGGTGACGGCGGTGTAGACGGCCTGCACTTCGACCAGCGAGAAGGTGCCGTTCGCATCGGTGTCGGTCACGACCGGAGCCGCAGCCTCGGTGGCAGCAGCGTCAGCAGCCGGGGCTTCGCCTTCGGCGAAAGCGGCGGTGGCGGACAGGGCCGAAGCGGCCAGGACGAATGCGATCTTGTTCATGGTAACTCTCCAGTTTGCGGCAGCGCAGAAAGCGCCGCCGCGCAAGAAGGCGACTGTGCCTTCGTGGCGCAAGTTATTCATTTGACTTGGGAATCCAAGCCGATTCCCGGCGTGGTTGCGCAAACTTCACACCGATTTTACTGCGGTGCAACATGGGTTGACGCTGCACTTGCATTGCGGCTTTCTGCGCTGTTTTCATGCCAGCGGGTCAGAGGTGCCGCACGGAATTTGCAGAAATTTTCGCGCGCCCGTCACTTTCCCTCTTGCGGCTTTCGGCGGGTCTTTATACATCCCCGCTTGTCCAGACGGCGCGGGCGTAGCTCAGGGGTAGAGCATAACCTTGCCAAGGTTAGGGTCGTGAGTTCGAATCTCATCGCCCGCTCCATCCGGACCAGACGAGGGGCCCCTTGCGGGCCCCTTTGTCGTTTTCGGGCGTGCGCTGCCTATTCGGGATAGGTCAGCGACTCTTCCTGCTCCATGTAGCGGCACTTGTTCAGAACCACGCCAAGGACCTGGGTCCGCTTGGCCAGGTCCTTGCCGCACTTGTCGATCTCGGACACCGTGCTTTCGTCCGCGCCTGCAACCATCAGCGCGCAGTCCACCTGGTCCAGGAACGAGATCGCATCGTCGCTGACAAGGACCGGAGAGAGGTCGAAGAGCACCACATCAGGGCGCAGCTGCGCTTCAATCTCGTCGATCATGTCGGCGGTGCGGGCGGCAGACAGCAGTTCCGCCGGGTTCTCTTTGGGCAAGGCGCTGAGCGCGAAGGCAAGGTTCGGACCAGAGCGGCGAATCTGGCTGTAGTCGATCTTCCCTTCGGCCAGCATCCCGGCAAAGTTCTGCTCGGACCCCCCACCCAGCATCCGGATCAGCGATGGATGGCGCAGGTCCAGTTCGACCACCAGCACCCGCGTATCGGCAAGCCGCGACAGGCTGAAGGCAAGGTTCGCGGTCACCGTGGACTTGCCGCAACCCGGCGTGGGCGAGGTGATCGCCACGCGGGTCCAGCCGTTCGTGCGCAAGGTCCGCAAGAGGTTGGTCCGCATCACGTCGAAGCTTGAGGCATTCGGCCCGGGGTGCATCGCGACGATCCGGTTGCGCTCCAGATGGCCGGGGTTGAGCTTCAGCTCGGCCAGACCGGGCCAGGGACCGGTCTCGGTCGACTTCTTCCCGGTCCCCGGGTTCGTGCCCTGCAGCTTGCGGTCGCGCGCGGAACGCGCCTTGGCGAGGGCGGATTGTATCCGTTCCATGTCAGCTTACTCGGTAAGAGAGGCAGGAGCCTCGGCGGCAGCGTCGGGCGCAAAGCCCAGGAGGGTTCCAAGCGGAGCAACATAAAGGTGCACCGCCAGAAGTATCATCGGGATGTTGATCAAGAGCGCCAAGAGGACGGCCACGCGGTTCAGCGTCATGCCCGTCCGCTCGGGCGGGCCGGGAAGGTAGCCGACCGTGCCGAAGGGCGCGACGCCCAGCGCCTTGATCACTTCGGTCGGGCGCCGGACGGTCTGGTTCAGGATCTCCAGCAGCACCAGAAGCGCGGCCGACAGGATCACCCCGGCCCCAAGCGCCGCAATGGTGATGCGCTGGCGGTTCGGCTCGGCCCGGAACGGCGGCGGCACGGCCTTTTCGATCACGCTGATCCGCTGGCCGCGGTCGGTGACCTCGATCCGGTCGCCCATCCGCGCTTCGGACAGGCTGGTGACCGCCTCTTCATACTGGACCCGCAGGGTTTCGTAGTTGTTCTGCAGTTCGGCAAGCCGGATCGAGTTTCCAGGCGTCGCCTCGATTGAGGCTTCAAGCTTGACCAGGTCCTCTTCCAGCAGCTTCTTCTGTTCGGCCAGGAAGGTGATCTGGCCGTCGATGTCCAGCATCTGCACTTCGAACGCCGACAGCTGGCCCCCGCCGGATGCCCCAAGCTGCGCCTTCACCCGTTCCTCCAGCGCCGCGACTTCCGTCTGCAAGGCCCTGAGGCGCGGGTTGGACGGCGCAAGAACCACCAGCGCCGAGGCAAGCTCCTGACGGGCCTGCTCCAGCCGCTCCTGCTCGGGCGAACGGTCGGTTTCCGAGGTCACAAGTCGGCCGGTGCGGTCGTAAAGCTCGGTCAGACGGTCGCGGCGGTCGCGCAAGGAGGCAAGCTCGCGGTTGACCTGCAAGAGCCGCTCTTGCTGGCTGGCCTGCCGGGTGCGTCGGTATTCCAGGCTTTCGGGCAACGCGTCGCGATTGGCCTGCTCGAACTCCAGGATTTTGGCGTTCTGCTGGGACAATTCGTCGGTCAGGCGGCGCACTTCCTGGTCGAAGAAGTCCAGCGTGCTGCCCGAGGCACGGGTCCGCAGCTCGGTGTTCCACTGCAGGATCTGTTCGGCGATGTCATTGGTGACAACGGCCGAAAGTTCCGGGTCGCCCGCCGCGAACGAGACATGGACGACGCCAGTGTTGCCCTGCGTCGTCGGCATGTACATCGAGATGCGACTGCCGATCTGGTCCAGCTTCACGTTCTGGGCCATCTCCGGCGCATTGGCAAAAAGGCTGTGGCGGTCGGCCAGAGTCAGAAGGTTCTCGCGCGTCAGGATGCGCTGCTGGATCGACAGCAGGATCTCGTCCGCCGTCGAGCGCACGGTCGAGGCCGCAAGTTCATCGGGGATTTGCGCATTCTCGATCAGAAGGCGCGATTCGGCACGGAAAACCGGCGGCAACGAGATGGCGTAAAGGACACCCGCCATCGTCGCCGTGATCGTGATGGCAAGGATGATCGGCAGCCGCCGCAGCATCAGGGACAGGTAGAAGCGCAGGTCAAGCGTCATTCAGGTCTCACTCGTATATCTTGCGGCGTTCGCGGAAAAGAAGACGCCGTCGTCCAGAACCTGCTGGACAGTTGTCGGAGTTACCGTGCGCTTGCCCCGGGTGAAGGCATAGACCAGCGCAAGGTCGCACAACTGGTTCACCAGGCGCGGCACGCCCCGGGTGACCTGGTGGATAAGGTCGATCGCGGGGCCGGTGAAGATTCGCTTCTGCGCCCCGGCAACCTGAAGCCGGTGCGGGATGTAGCCGCGAACCGTCTTCAGGTCCATCGCGGTCAGATGATAGCTTGCCGCAACACGCTGCGCGAACTGCCGCATGTTGGGCTGCGAGACCAGGTCGCGCAGTTCGGGCTGGCCGATCAGCACCAGTTGCAGCACCTCGTCCTTGCCCGAGTTGATGTTGATGAACATCCGCAACTCTTACAAAGCCTCGGCCGTCAGGTTCTGCGCCTCGTCGAAGATCAGCACGACCGAGCGACCGGCGGCATATTCCGACAAAAGGAAGTTCTGAAACCGCGAGAAGAGGTCGACATAGCTTTCGTTCAGGTCGGCCGGCTGCTCCAGCGCATGCAGGACCCAGCGCAGCAGTTCCGCGCGCGAGCCGTGCGGGTTCGAGATCAGGCCGACGCGGATTTCGGAACCCAGCGACCGGATCAGATGCAGCAGAAGCGTGGTCTTGCCCGCTCCGACCTCGCCCGTGATCAGCGTGATCGGCGAGTTGGCGCGGATGCCATATTCCAGCATCGTGTATGCCCGCTGGTGCGATTGCGGCCAGTACAGGAAATCCGGGTCGGGCGTCAGCGCGAAGGGCCGCGCGTTCAGACCGAAATGCTCGGTATAGATCTCGCCCTGCGGCGCGGGTTGCGGCTCAAGCGACAGGATGCGCGACCGGACCCGGCGCGGAACCGGAACCGGAGGCCGGACTTCGGGCTCAGGGGTAGGCGGTGGCTCGGGCACAGGGTCCGTCACGGGTGCGGGCACCGCCGCAACGGGATCGTTGCCGGCGTCCTGATCGAACCACAGGATACGGGAAAACAACTTGCGGGATCTTTGACGCGTCATCTACTCACCCTTAAGCAAATCCCCGGACTGACAGAGAGTTGCCCCCCTCTCATAAGCAATGTTGAGCGGCAAGGCGACGGCTTCGACTATACTGATGCCAGTCTGGCAACAAAGTAGGGAAATCAGCAGCCTAGAACAGTTTTTGCCGCAGGAATGGCGTTTTTTTGGACCAATGTCCGTGCGTATCCGGACAAGGTGCTGTAGGAAAGGTCAAGAAAATTTTTACGGCGCGCGAATCGTTGATGACCCTGAGGAGTTGCCAGATTTCGGGCATGTGCATGGTAGGCGTGTTTATGCCAAGGCGTCCAGAGACCCCGCCCGCGTTGGGGCATGACGTCGGGTTCACGCGGTTCGGGACATGCGACCAAAGGGTCGCCGCCAAAGACCAGTCGAGAGGGTAGTCGCATGAAGGACGGACTGCAGGACCTTCCCGCAGAAACCGATATTGCCATCGTTGGCATGGCCGCGCATCTGCCGGGTTCGGCGGATATTCAGGCCTATTGGGACAACCTGCGCGCGGGCCGGTCCGCCGTGCGTCGCCTGACCGAGGAAGAGATCCTCGCCTCGGGCGAGAACCCCGCGCTGCTGCGCAATCCGAACTATGTTCCTGCGGCGGCCCTGCTGGAAAAGTTCGACCATTTCGACGCTGAATTCTTCGGGTTTTCCCCCAAGGAAGCCGCGATCCTTGACCCGCAGCACCGCCAGTTCCTTGAGGTGGCTTGGGAAGCGCTGGAGAACGCCGGTCACACGCCCGAAGGGTTCAAGGGCCGCATCGGCGTCTTCGCCGGCTGCGGGATGGGCAGCTACTTCTATTTCAACCTCTGTTCGAACCCGGCGCTGGTCGACAGCACGGGCATGTTCCTGTTGCGCCATACTGGCAACGACAAGGACTTCCTGTCGACCCGCGTAAGCCATGTCTTCGACCTGAAGGGGCCAAGCCTCGGCCTGCAGACCGCCTGCTCCACGTCGCTGGTGGCAACCCACTACGCGATCCAGGCGCTGCTGAACGGCGAATGCGACATGGCGCTGGCTGGGGGGGTCACCATCGACCTGCCCCAGGGCCGCGGCTACATCTACAAGGAAGGTGAGGTCCTGTCGCCCGACGGCGTCTGCCACGCTTTCGACCACCGCGCGCAGGGCACGGTCTTCGGGTCCGGCGCGGGGACCGTGCTCCTGCGCCGCCTTGAGGACGCACTGGCCGATGGCGACCATATCTGGGGCGTCATCAAAGGCTCGGCTGTCAACAACGACGGCGCGGCCAAGGCAGGGTATCTGGCGCCTTCCGTCGAAGGCCAGGCCGACTGCATCGCGACGGCGTTGGCCGTCGCAGGGACGCCTGCGGAAACCGTCGACTATATCGAATGCCACGGCACCGGCACCTATCTGGGCGACCCGATCGAGATCGCCGCCCTGACCGAAGCGTTCCGCCGCACCACGGACGCCAAGGGCTTTGCCCGGATCGGCAGCGTCAAGACCAACATCGGCCACCTCGACACCGCCGCCGGGGTTGCCAGCCTGATCAAGACCACCCTCGCGCTGCACCACAAGCAGATGCCGCCCAGCCTGAACTTCGAAGCCCCGAACCCCGCCATCGACTTTGACGGCAGCCCCTTCCGCGTCAACGACCGCCTGACCGACTGGCCCCGCCGCAACGGCCCGCGCCGCGCCGGGGTGAACTCGCTCGGCGTCGGCGGGACCAACGCCCATGTCGTCGTGCAAGAGGCCCCCACCCTTGCCGACTCCGAACCCTCGGATTGGCCCTTCCAACTCATCACCCTCTCCGCCCGCAGCCAGTCGGCCCTGGGTGAGGCATCTTCCCGCCTTGCCGCCCACCTGCGCGCGCACCCCGACCAGAACCTCGCCGACATCGCCTGGACCCTGAAACACGGCCGCCGCGCCTTCGAACATCGTCGGGTGCTGGTCGCCGAGACCCACGAAGAAGCCGCGAAGATGCTGGAGGCGGGCGACCCCCGCCGTGTCTTCACCCAGCGCCGCTTGGGCGATGCGCCCGACGTCGTCTTCATGTTCCCCGGCGGCGGCGCGCAATACCCCAACATGGCGCGCGACCTTTATGAGACCGAACCCGTCTTCGCCGAATGGATGGACCGGGGCCTTGCCGCCCTGGGCGACGCCGAAGCCGAAACCCGCGCCCTCTGGCTGCCCGCCCCAGGCCAGGAAGCCGCCGCCGCCGAAGCGCTGCGCCAGCCGTCCAAGCAACTGCCGCTGATCCTGATCGTCGAGGTGGCTCTCGCAAAGCTGTGGGAAAGCTGGGGCGTCAAGCCCGCCGTCCTGATCGGCCATTCGATGGGCGAAAACGCCGCCGCCTGCGTTGCCGGGGTGATGACGCTGGAAGCCGCCGTCGGCCTCGTCCGCCTGCGCGGGCAGCTCTTCGACACCGTCCCGGCGGGCGGGATGCTGTCGGTGCCCCTGTCCGAGGCCGCGCTGAAGCCCTACCTCGGCGACCTCGACATCGCCTCGATCAACGCGCCGGAACTGACCGTCGTCTCCGGCTCTGACGCCGGCCTCAAGGACCTAGCGGCGCGGCTCAAGGCCGACGACATCGACACCACCCGCATCGCCATCGACATCGCGGCACATTCGAAGATGCTGGAAGGCATCCTTGCGGCCTTCCGCGCCCACTTGGCCGGGATGCAACTCTCCTCGCCGCAGATCCCGATCATCTCCAACCGCTCCGGCCAGATCCTGACCGATGCGGAAGCCACCAGCCCCGACTACTGGGTCGCCCATCTGAGGAACACCGTCCGCTTCGCCGACGGCATGGCCACGCTCCGCCAGAAAGCCGACCGCGTGTATCTTGAGGTCGGCCCCGGCCGCGCGATGGCCTCGCTGGCCCAAGCCAACGGCGCAATGGGCGGCCAGCCGGTCCCGGCCAGCCTGCGCCACCCCGACGACACCGTCAGCGACGACCGCCACTTCATCGCCACCCTCGGCCGCCTCTGGGCCTGCGGGGCCGAGCCCGACCTCTCCCAGCTGTGGGGCGAGGCGAAACGCCGCCGCGTCCCCCTGCCGACCTACCCCTTCCAGCGCAGCCGCTATTTCGTCGAACGCGGGGCACCCGCCGTGGTGACCGAGGCTGACCTGACCCCCACCCGCCACGACCAAGTCACCGACTTCGGCTACAAGATCGGCTGGCGCGTCATGCCCGCCGACTGCCCGGTCGACGTGGAAACCGAACTCGGCGCGCCCCTCACCTGGCTCGTCTTCGCCGATGAGGCCGGCCTCGCCCGCGCCGCCGTCCAGCGCCTGCGCGCCGCGAACCACCGCGTCATCACCGTCCACGCCGGCGACGCCTTCGCCCGCACCTCGGACGACACCTACCCCCTTGCCCCCGAACACGGGCGCGAAGGTTACGACGCGCTTCTCGCCGACCTCGCCCAGCGCGACCTGTCGCCTGCCCGGATCGCCCACTTCTGGCTGGTGACGGAAAAAGAGGCCTTCCGCCCCGGCTCCTCCTTCTTCCAGCGGAACCTGGAACAAGGCTTCTGGAGCCTGTTCTTCCTCGGCCAGGCAATGGGCGAGATCGGCCTGAAACCCGCGCCGCACCTGACCGTCGTCACCTCCGGCGCGGCCCAGGTCCGCACCGAAGCCCTCCCCTACCCCGAGAAAGCCACCGTCGCAGGCCCCGTCCGCGTGATGCCACGCGAACTGCCGGGTCTGACTGCCAGCCTTCTGGACGTGACCCTCGACCGGAAAACGATCCCTGCGGAGACCGTCTCCGCCGTCCTCGAAGAAATGCTCGCCACCCCGGGCAACACCGTCGCCGCGATCCGTGGCAGCCGGAGGCTGGAATCCCGCCTCGTCCCCGCGAAACTGCCCGAACAGGCCGAAGTCCCCGAAGGCTCCGTCTGGGTCATCACCGGCGGCTTTGGCGGGATCGGCGTGACCGTGGCCGAGCGCCTGATGCGCGACCGCCATGCCAAGATCGCCCTGATCGGCCGCCATGTCCCCGAAGCCGGAAGCGTCCGCGCCGGGGTCCTCTCCCGCCTTGAACGGCTTGGCCGCGTGATGGCCGTCGCCGCCGACGTCTGTAACCCCGAAGACATGCGCGCCGCCTTCGCCCGCGTCAAAACCGAGTTCGGCCCGATCTACGGCGTCGTCCACGCCGCAGGCACCGTCGACGACGCCCCCCTCCTCGGCAGGGACCCCGGCAGCGCCGATGCGGTCCTGTCGCCCAAGGTCCACGGCACCAAACTCCTCGACACGCTCCTTCCCGACGGGTCAGTCGACCGGATCGTCCTTTTCTCCTCGACCTCAACCGTCCTGACCCCCGCAGGCCAGGCCGACTATGTCGCCGCGAACGAATACCTCAACGCCTTCGCCCGCAGCCGCGCGGGCGGCCTGACCAAAGTCACCTCGGTCAACTGGGGCATCTGGTCCGGTATCGGCATGGCCGCCGACGCCGACGCCCGCCGTCAGGGCAAGGACGCGGGCGCGCCGCTGCCAGGGCAACTGGTGCTGGAGCGGATGCAGAAGGGCGAGGATGAAACCCGTTTTCACGCCACCCTGACCAAGGACCAGTGGGTGTTGGACGACCACCGCCTGCTCGACGGCACGGCGGTCCTGCCAGGCTCGGCCTGGCCCGAGATCGCGCACGAGGCGCTGATGGCGACCGGCGCGAAGCAGGGGCTGCACCTCACCGACCTCACCGTCTTCCGCCCCCTGCGGCTGGAAGCGGACCTCCCCCGCGACCTGCGCGTCAGCCTCACCCGTGCCCGTGACGGCAGCCAACGCCTGCAGGCCCGCGCGCTGGAGCCGCAAGGCTGGGCGATGACCGCCGAGATGGGCGTCGCCCCCCTGACGACGCAGGCGGAAACCCTTGATCTGGCAGCAATCGCCGCCCGCTGCCCCGACAAGGCCACGGCGGCAGGCGGGGAAAACCTGCCCTCGGCGCAAGAGGACCGCATCGCTTTCGGCCCGCGCTGGCAGGTCCTGAAAGCCACCGCGCTTGGCCAGCGTGAGGGTCTCGCAACCCTCGCCCTGCCGACCCAGGCCGTGCAGGACACCGCGACCTGCACGATCCACCCCGCGCTTTACGACATCGGCACCGGCTGGGGCATCGCACTCCTTCCGAAAGTGCAGGAAGGCTTCGTCTGGGCCCCCGTGATGACCACCGCGATCCGGGTCCACGGCCCCCTGCCCGCGGAAATCCGCAGCTGGGTCCGCCTGTCGGGCACCCCGGCCGAGGACACCGCCAGTTTCGACGTCACCCTGACCGACCCCGCCGGAAAGGTCCTGGTGGAAGTCGAAGGCATCACCTTCCGCAAGGTCGCCTTCGAGGAGGCGCTCGCAAAGCCCCAACCGCCAAACCCGCGTGAGGTGATCCGCGACGACGACCAGCGCGGCCAGTCGCCCGCCGAACAGCGCCTCGCCCAGGCCTTGGCCGGAGGCATCCGCCCCGCAGAAGGCGCCGAGGCCTTCCTTCGCGCCATCGCGGCGGACGGCGCGCAGGTCCTCGTCTCCTCGCTCGACCTCGAAGCGCTGGTGAAACAGGCCAACGCCCCCGTGGCAGCGGAAACCGAAGGTCCCGGCTTTGCCCGGCCCGACCTTGAAACCGACTACGTCGCGCCAAGGAACAGCGTCGAACGCACCCTCGCAGGCTTCTGGGCCGAACTTCTGGGCGTGTCGGAAGTGGGGGTCGAGGATGACTTCTTCACCCTTGGCGGCCACTCCCTGATCGCCGTGCGCCTGTTTGCCATGATCCGGCGGCAGTGGAAGGTAGACTTCCCGATCTCGGTCCTCTTCGAGGCCCCGACCATCGCCCGCTGCGCCGCCCTTGTCATAGACCGTATCGGCCCGCAGGACGACAACGCGCCCGCGCCGACCCAGCTGGCCGACCCGGCAGGGCCGAAGTTCACCCACCTCGTCGCCATGCACCGCGGAGACGGCGGGCCGAAGACCCCGTTCTTCCTGGTTGCGGGCATGTTCGGCAACGTGCTGAACCTGCGGCACCTCGCCAGCCTTCTGGGCACCGACCGGCCGTTCTATGGGCTGCAGGCCAAGGGGCTTTTCGGCGACGACCAGCCGCACATGACCATCGAAGAGGCCGCCGCCTCGTGCCTGGCCGAAATCCGGCAGGTCCAGCCCAAGGGCCCCTACCTTCTGGGCGGCTTCTCGGGCGGTGGCCTGACGGCGTGGGAGATCGGCCAGATGCTGCGGGCGGAAGGCGAAGAGGTGGCCCTGATGGTCCTCCTCGACACGCCGCTGCCGGTCCGCCCCTTCCTGTCAAAGCCGGACAAGGCCCTGATCAAGCTTGCAGAAATCCGCGCGGGCGGCCCGCAATTCCTGGCCGAGTGGGCCAAGCGCCGCTGGGAATGGGAACGCTCGCGCCGGGCCAAGGCCGCGAACGAACCTGATCCGACCGTGCCGTCCTACAACAACGCCGCAATCGAGACCGCCTTCCGCCACGCCATCGGCGTCTATGACCTCAAGGTCTGGGAGGACGGCAAGGTCGTTCTTTACCGCCCGCCCTTGGACCGGCACTGGAAAGTGACGGGGGGCAACTGGGTGTCCTCGCAGCGCGAATATGTCTTCCACGACAACCTCTGGACCCCCTTCGCGCCCCGTCTGGATGTGGTGGAGGTTCCTGGCGACCATGACTCGATGGTGCTGGAACCGAACGTCCGGGTGCTTGCCGCCCGGATGAAGGCCGCGATACAGGCGGCTGAAGCGGGCGAATTCCGCCAACCTGATCAACGCCTTGCCGCTGAGTGACCGGAGAAGACAAATGACCCTGACCGCCCTTCTGATCGGCAACGAAAGCCTGACGGTCGAATGCGGCAAGCGCTGGCTGGAGCGGGGCCATAGCCTTGCCGCCGTCATCACGCGTGAGACGCGGGTCGCTGCCTGGGCCTCGGGCGCAGGGCTGCGGGTGATCGCTCCGGGGGCGGGGCTGGTCGAACGGACGGCGGGACTGGCCGTCGACTGGGTGCTGTCGGTCGCCAACCTGTCGCTGGTGCCCGAGCCCGTGATGCAGCTGGCCCGGCAAGGTGGCGTCAATTTCCACGACGGTCCCCTGCCCGGCTATGCAGGCCTGAACGCCCCGGTCTGGGCGCTTTTGAACGGAGAGGCCACGCACGCGATCACTTGGCATCTGATGACCGCCGGGATCGACGAGGGCGAGGTTCTGGCCACCCGCAGTTTTGCCATCGACGCCGATGACACGGCCTTTACCCTGAACGCGCGCTGCTTTGCGGCGGCGGTGGACAGCTTTGCCGAGGTGATCAGCGCGATGGAGGCCGGCGGTCAGCCGCGCCAGCCGCAAGCGCCGGGTGCCCGCCATGTCTGGCGCCGCGCCGATCGGCCTCGGGCCAACGGTCGACTGGACTTCACCCAGACGGCCGAGGCCGTGGCCCGCACTGTCCGCGCGCTGGACCATGGCGGCTACCGCAACCCGCTTGCGGTTGCGAAGGTTGCAGTCCCCGGCCAGGTCTGGGCCGTCGCCCATGCCGACACCGTCGCGGGAGCCGGGACCCCCGGCACAATCCTTGCCCGCGACGACAGCAGCCTGACCGTGGCCTGCGCAACGGGTGCGGTAAAGCTGTCCGGCCTGAGCTGCCTCAAGGGCCTGCCAATCGACACCGCCCGCGCCGGGGCCGCACTTGCCTCCCCGACCAATGCCGAAGCGGCTGCCCTGGACGCAGCCCTGGCCCCGGCCGCCGAGGCGGAAGCGCGCTTGCGTGGCCTGCTTCTGAAACCCGACCCGGTGCTCGACGGCGCTGCGTCCGGCACCCCCGATTGGCGCGAGGTCCCGCTGCCCGCCGCGGGTCCGACCTGGCTTGCGCTTGCCGCACTTCGCGCGCTTGGGCGGTCCGGCGGGGACATCGCCTTTGCCACCGGCCATGATCCCGCGCCGGGTTATGTTCTGCCCTGGGTCCCGGTCCGTCTTGAAGCGTCGGGGCCAGTGACCGCCGCCGAAACCCGCGCCGCCAAAGCCCTCTCTGCCGCCCGCACTGCGGCGGGCCTCGCCGCCGACCTCGCCTTGCGCGAGCCCGGCCTGACCGCCCTTGCGCCCGCGGGCCTTGCCGTCACCGCAGGTGCCGCGCCCCTTGCCGGGTCGACTGTGACGCTGACCGGCACGTCCCTCTGGCACGACGCGTCGCGCATGACCGGGGATCAGGCCGCCCGCCTTGTCGCACGGATCACGCGCCTTCTGGCCCAGATGGCCGCCCAGCCGCAGGCCGACCTCGCCAGCCTTTCGCCTCTCTCCGATGCCGAGACGCAAGTTTACCGGGGCACGCTGGCCGGGACTGCCCGCGACTACGACCGCCGCCTGACGCTTCCCGCCGCGATCCTGGCCCAGGCGGCCCGGACACCTGACGCCACCGCCGTCATCGCGGGCGAGACGCAGCTTTCCTACGCCGACCTTGCCGCCCGCGTCGCGCGCATCGCCAACACCCTGCGCGGCATGGGCGTCGGGCAGGGCAGCCTTGTCGGCCTTGCCTGCCGCCGGACCACCGACATGGTCGCGGGCGCGCTTGGCATCCAGCTGGCGGGCGCGGCTTACGTCCCGATGGACCCCGCCTACCCCGCCGACCGCCTGGCGCTTTATGCCGAGGATTCGGGCTGCCCCGTGATCCTGACCGAAGCCGCCGTCGCCGACGCGCTGCCGCAAGGGCCGCAGCTGCTGATCCTGGATACCGACCCGCGGCTTGCCCAGGCTTCGGCCACGCCCCCCACCGGCCCCGCTGCCGAAGATCCGGCCTATGTCATCTACACCTCGGGCTCCACCGGCCGCCCGAAGGGTGTCGTTGTCACCCATCGGAACGCGCTGAACTTCTTCGCCGGGATGGACGACGTCCTTGGCACCGACGCGGGCACCTGGCTGGCCGTCACCTCCCTCAGCTTCGACATCTCGGTGCTGGAGCTGTTCTGGACCCTGACCAACGGCTTCACCGTGGTCCTTGCAGACGACGCCGCCCGCGTGCGGCCCTCGGCTGGATCTGGGGGGGGCAGCGGGATCAACCCCCGCAAGATGGAGTTTTCGGTCTACTACTGGGGCAACGACGACCTGCCCGGCCCCGCGAAATACGAGCTGCTGCTGGAAGGCGCCAAGTTCGCCGACCAGAACGGCTTTGTCGCCGTCTGGACCCCGGAGCGCCACTTCCACGCCTTTGGCGGCCCTTACCCCAACCCCTCGGTCACCGGGGCGGCTGCGGCGGCGATCACGAAGAACATCGGCGTGCGCGCAGGCAGCATCGTGGCGCCCCTGCACCACCCGGCCCGCATCGCCGAAGAATGGGCGATCATCGACAACCTGACCAACGGCCGCGCCGGGATGGCCTTCGCCTCGGGTTGGCAGCCCGACGACTTTGTCCTGCGGCCGGAAAACACGCCGCCCGCCAACCGTCAGGCGCTGTTCGACACGCTTGACCAGGTCCGCAGGCTTTGGCGCGGCGAGGCGGTGGAGTTCCCCCGCAAGGACGGCGCGCCCTTCGCCGTGAAGACCCAGCCCCGCCCCGTGTCCAAAGAGGTCGAGGCCTGGGTCACCACTGCAGGCAACCCTGAAACCTGGCGCGAGGCCGGGAAGATGGGCGCGCATGTCCTGACGCACCTTCTGGGCCAGTCCATCACGGAAGTGGCGGACAAGGTGAAGCTTTACCGCAAGGCTCTGGCCGAGGCCGGGCATGACCCGGCGAAGTTCAAGGTCACGCTGATGCTGCACACCTTCCTGGCGTCGGACCGTGAGGCCGCGCGTGAGGTCGCACGCGAGCCGATGAAGAACTACCTCCGCTCGGCTGCCGCGCTGATCAAGCAATACGCCTGGGCCTTCCCGGCCTTCAAGAAGCCGCAGGGCGTGGCCAATCCGATGGACATCGACCTTGGCTCGCTTGCCCCGGACGAGTTGGAAGCAATCCTCGACTTCGCCTTCCTGCGCTATTTCGACGATTCGGGCCTGTTCGGCACCGTCGAGGATGCGGTGAAGAGGGTCGAAGAGCTGAAAGCCATCGATATCGACGAGGTCGCCTGCCTGATCGACTACGGCATCCCGACCCGGGTTGTGCTGGACGGCCTGAAACTGGTTGCCGAGGTTCTGAAGATCACCAACTCCGGCGGCGAAGACGACGCCACGATGGCCGGCCTGATCCAGCGCCACCGCGTCACGCATCTGCAATGCACGCCGTCGATGGCCCGGATGCTGGCCGAAGACGACGGCGCCCGCGCCGCGCTGAAAGGCCTGAAGCGGATGCTTGTCGGGGGCGAGGCGCTGATGGGGCGTCTGGCCGGGGACCTTTCCACCCTTATCGGCGCGCCGGTCCTGAACATGTATGGCCCGACCGAGACGACGATCTGGTCCTCGGTCGAGGCGACGACGGGGGCCGAAGGCGTGGTCAATATCGGCCAACCCATTGCGAATACGGCGCTTTACGTGCTGAACGACGACCAGTCCCCCGTGGCCGACGGCACCGAGGGCGAGCTTTGGATCGGCGGCGAAGGCGTGGCGCAGGGCTACTTCCAGCGCCCCGACCTGACCGCCGACCGCTTCCGCCCCGACCCCTTCGCGGGGCACGGCCGGATGTACCGGACCGGAGACCTCGTCCGTCGCCGCCCCGATGGCAAGCTGGATTACCTCGGCCGCGCCGACTTTCAGGTCAAGATCCGCGGCCACCGGATCGAGTTGGGCGAGATCGAGACCGCGCTTGAATCCGTCTCCGGCATCCGCCAGGCCGTCGTCATCGCGCGTGAGGATCAGCCGGGCGATGTGCGCCTTGTGGCCTATGTCACCGCCGATGGGGTGATCGACGAGCCGAAGGTCAAGGCAACCTTGGGCGAACACCTGCCCGAGGTCATGATCCCGGCCCACATCGTCAAGCTTGACGCCTTCCCCCTGACCCCGAACGGCAAGGTCGACCGCAAGGCCCTGCCCGCCCCCTTTGCCGCCGCCCCGGTGGCGCCCCCCCAGTCAACGGCAAAGCCTGTCGCGCTGGAAGGCGGGATCGAAGAGACCATCGCCGCCGTCTGGGCCAAGGTCCTGGGGGTGCCCCAGGTCGGACGGTCGGACAACTTCTTCACGCTTGGCGGCCATTCGCTGCTGGCGGTGCAGGCCCACCGCGAGATGAAGGTGGCCCTGAACTCCGACCGGCTGGCGATTACCGACATCTTCCGTTTCCCCGTCGTCTCGGCGCTGGCAGCGCATCTGGGCAAGATGATCCCGGCCCCGACAGCCCCTGCCCCTGCCCTGGCCGCGATGACCGCCCCTGCGACAGCCGCACCCGCCGACTCCGTGGCCGACACCCGCATGGATGCGATGGCGCGCCGCCGGGCGATGCGCGAGGCGCGGGAAAAGGCGATGGGATGACCTCTGTCCCGGCGGTCGAGGCGGCACTGCGCGCGCTTTTCCCCGCCGGGGTCGCTGTCGCCGCCCAGCGGATCGGTGGGCATGACCCGGCTTCGCTCTGGCCGGACGAACACCTGGCGGTCGCTGGCGCCGTCCCCCGGCGGCTGGCCGAGTTTGCAGCCGGTCGCACCGCAGCGCGCCGGGTGCTTGCCGCCCTTGAACACCCGCCCGCCGCCTTGCCGATGGGTCCGGACCGTGCGGCACTCTGGCCTGCGGGCCTGTGCGGCTCCATCGCCCATGACGCCGATCTGGCCGTCGCCGTGGGCCGCCACGGCGCGCCCTTGGGCGTCGATCTGGAACCCGACACACCGCTTGAGGCCGAGCTTTGGCCGCTTTTCTGTTCGCCGGACGAACTGGCGCGGCTGGACGGCGACACCGCTCGGCTTGTCCGGCAGGTCTTCTGCGCCAAGGAGGCGGTCTTCAAGGCGCAGCCCCTCGACGCCCGTGCGATGTTCGGCTTTGACGCGGTGGAGGTGACCCTTGCCGAAGGCAGCTTCAATGCCCAGTTCCGTGCAAGCGTCGGGGCGTTCCGGGCCGGGCAGGTCCTGACCGGGCGGCTGGCGCTGGTGGATGGCGTGATTCTTGCGGGGGTGGCATGGTAAAGATGACGCGACGAATGGCGATCCTTGCAGGTCTGGCAGGCGCGGGGGCGGCAGTGGCGGGCTCGCTGTACTGGACGCTGACCCGGGCCCCCTCGGCTGCGTCGGTCCGCGCGCGAATCGCGGGGTCCCTGCCCGCGCCGCAAGGGGCGCTGAACGTCTTCCACCTGGGCCACAGCCTGGTGAACCGCGACATGCCGGCGATGCTGGCGCAGCTTGCCCCCAAAGGCCACAGCTACAACAGCCAGCTTGGCTGGGGCACCACCCTGCAGGCCCATTGGGGCGACGCCACCATTGCCGGGTTCGAGACCGAGAACGCCCATCCCCGCTTTCGTGCGGCGCAAGAGGCGGTGGCCAGCGGTGACTACGATGCCCTGGTCCTGACCGAGATGGTCGAAATCCGCGATTCGATCCGCTATTTCGAAAGCCCCCGCTATCTGGCGCAATGGGCGCGCAAAGCGATCAAGGCGCGCCCCGACGTCCGGCTTTACCTCTACGAGACCTGGCATCCGCTGGACGACCCCGACGGCTGGCTGGAACGGCTGGACCGCGACCTGGACCGCTACTGGCTGTCGCGCGTCCTTGGCCCGGCGCTGAAGGACTTGCCCCATACCGCCCAGATCCGGATGATTCCCGCCGGTCAGGTGCTGGCCGCCTTCGTCCGCAAGGTCGAGGCTGAGGGCGGACTGGGCAATGTCCGCGACCGCACCGACCTTTTCCAGCGGGCCGAAGATGGCACTCTGGACCCGATCCACCTGAACGACCTGGGCAATTACCTCGTCGCGCTGGTCCATTACGCGGTGCTTTACCACGCCGATCCGGTGGGCCTTCCGGCAGCGCTGACCCGGGCCGATGGCGCGCCCGCCACCGCACCCGAGCCCGAGGTCGCACAGCTGATGCAAGAGGTGACACGCGACGTCGTCCACAGCCTGGGGTTGTCTGGCATATCTGTCTGATGTGGCATTTGCGCCACCCCGCCGCTGAAACGGGCATCCCGCCCCACGACCACCCCGATTCGGCCCAGATGCAGGTGCATTTCCTCTTTCCGAAGTGGCGCGCGGCAAATACTGTTGGCTTAGTCGCGCCCCGCCTTGTCGGTCGCATGGGAGTTTTTTCGATGTCCATCCTTCGCCGCTTGCTTGCCCTTGTTTTCGTCCTGCCGTTTATGGCCGGCACGGTCTGGGCCCAGGATTACCGCGTCCGTTCGGGCGACGTCTTGCAGATCGAGGTTCTGGAAGACGCAACACTGAACCGCAGCGCCATCGTGCTGCCCGACGGTCAGATTTCACTGCCTCTCGTCGGCTCGGTCCGCGCCGCGGGCCGCAGCCTTGCCCAGGTCCAGGAAGACCTGACCGCGCGCCTTGCGCCGAACTTTGCCTCGCCGCCCACTGTCTTCGTGACGCTGAATGCGCTGGCCGAACGGCTGCCGTCCACTCCGGCCGCCGAACGCACGATGGATGTCTACGTTCTTGGGGCCGCAAACGCTCCGGGCCGGGTTGACGTCAAGCCGGGTGCAACGCTGCTGCAGGCGCTGGCTCAGGCGGGTGGCCTGTCGCCCTTTGCCGCCAAGAAGCGCGTCCAGTTGCGTCGCGTGGACAAGTCGGGGGCCGAGCGGGTCTACAACTTCGACCTCGACGCGATCGAGCGTGGTGCCTCGGGCGGCGGTGCGACCCGTCTGGTCAGTGGCGACGTGATCGTCATCCCGCAGCGCAAACTGTTCGAGTAAGTCGGAATGCGCCGGTCGGGTATCGCGTTCGGCGGGTTCTGCGCCGTCACCACCGCCTTGTCGCCCCTGACCGCAGGGGCGCAAGACGGTGGCGTCCTGTTGACCTTCGGGATCGAAAATCGTCTTGAAGTCGTCGGCAACGAGGCGCTTGCCGTCCCGTCCGAAGGGACCGACGTGGCCAACGCGACCTTCCTGTCGTTTGGCCTGCGCAGCGAAACGGCCCTGGACCGGCTGTCCTTCCTGGCCTCGGGCGCTGCGATCATCGAGAACCCGGCGGGCGACACGGGCACCGAACTGGACTTCGGTCGTGCCGCAATGGCGCTGGACTATCGGCGCGAAGTGCCGTCGGCGTTGCTGGAACTTAGCGCCACTTTGCGCAACGACGACGTCGGCAGCTTCGAGGATCTGGCGTCGGCAGACGAAAGCGGCACCCAGACCGATTACGCTGTGTCCGCCCGGATCGAGACTGGCCGCACCTCGGCCGTGGGCTTTGCCTTCGGTCTTGAGTACGAGGCGACGGATTACCAGGATGTCACCGACCCCGATCTGGTCGATACCACCGAAGCTCGTGCCGATGCGGCCGTGATCCTGCGCTTTTCCGAAGTGGCGACCGGCAGGCTTGGCCTGCGCTACAGTGAGCGTGAGGAAGAAACCGCCGGCACGACCGTCACCCAGACGCTGACCTCTTACGCCGGCCTGGATTATGCGGTCAGCGACCGGCTAGACCTCAGCGCCGAACTTGGCTACGCCGAGATCGAGACCGAAGATTTCGGTCTGATCGAGCGGGTCACCGGCCCCGACCTGCGGCTTGGCGCGACCTATGACATGCCGGTCGGCACCCTCTCGGCGCTGCTGCGGGTGACGACGGACGAAGACGACGACCGTCGGGAAACCTTCGAGATCGGCCGCGATCTGGAAACGCCGCGCGATACCATTTCGGCGCGACTGGGCGTCACGCGGGCCGACACCACTGGCACCGATCTGGTCGGCAGCCTGCTCTGGGATCGTGACCTGCCCGACGGGTCGCTTGGTCTGGAACTGGCGCACCGCGTCAGCTTCGACGACGACGATGGCGAGATCGCGACCTCGATCGTCAGCGTGACCTGGTCGAAGAACATCAACGAAATCTCGTCGATCTCGCTGGATGTCGCGTATGAGCAAAGCAATTCCGACGTCGAAACGATCGAGCAGGTCTCGTTCGGCGCGGGCTACAGCCAGCAGCTGACTCAGGACTGGAACCTGGATACGGGCGTCGAATATCGGGTGCGCGATGATGTGGACGGTCGGGCGCGCTCACCCGGTGTCTTTGTCGCGCTAAGCCGCGAGTTCCAGATTCGCCCCTGACCCTTACCCCTTGCGGGCCGGGCGGACCAGCTGACGGGCCGCGTGGCCCATCAGGTCCCGCAGGAAATGCGGTGCGCCCGGCGGGATGCTGGGCCGCACCAGCCGACGCAGCCGCAGGATCACCCCGCCGGTCACATGCGCCAGCGTCGCCGCCACGGCGCGCATCGTGCCGCCGGTCTTCCTGAAATAGTGCCATCGGCTGTCGAACCAGTAGCCCGGCACTCGACGCCAGGCCTTCATGCCGGTCGAGACCGACCCGATATGCTCTACCCGGCTTTCATGCACGAAATGCGTGGGCCAGCCCGCCTGGGCCGCGCGGTGGCACAGATCGGTTTCCTCGAAATACAGAAAGAAGGTTTCGTCAAACAGGCCGATGTCACGCAACACGCTGTCGCGCATCATCAGGCTGGCCCCGGCCAGCCAGTCCACCGGCCCCGTCGTCTCGGGCACCGGCAGGGCGACCGTCCGGTGTGCCAGAAGCCGCGAGATCGGGCCGGTCCGCGCCGCCACCTCCAACTCGGACGCGACCGAGGGGAAGCGGAAACAGGTCTGGTGCGCCTCGCCGTCGGGCCCGTGGATGTAGCTGCCGGCAAAGCCGACCTTGGGATGCGCGTCCAGGTAGTCCCGCAGCAACTGGATGGCATCGGGGGCCGGGAAGGCGTCAGAGTTCAGGATATAGACATAGTCGGGTCGGCTGCCATCCGGCAGGCCCAGCCGGATACCGACGTTGTTGCCCGCCCCGAAACCGCCGTTCCAGCCCGACTGCACCACGCGAAAGCGCGGGCGGTCGCGCAGGGCCTCGGACATCCGGTCAAAGGACCCGTCGCCGGAATCGTTGTCCACGACCACGATTGCGCCTGCGATGCCCTCCATCGCGCGCTCGGCCGCATCGGCCGCCTTCAGCGTCATCTCTGCCGTGCGCCAGTTCAACAGCACCGTCAGAACGGTCGGTCCACCAGTCATCCCTGCCCCTGTCATTTCCGCCTGCGCTCCGCCAGGGCCGCCCCGGTCAGCGACGGCAGCACCAGGGCGCAATCCAGGTAGCGCCGCGCCAAGCGCCGGGGGTTGCTCAGCATCCGCCACAGCCATTCCATCGCGATCTTGCGCACCCAGACCGGCGCCCGCACCTGGTGGCCGGCAATGAAGTCCAGCCCTGCGCCGATCGACAGGAACCCAAGCTGAGGATGTCGCGCCAGCCCCCGCGCGGCAAGCAGCTCCTGCTTCGGTGCCCCCAGCGCCAGAAGACAGATCCGCGCGCCCGAGGCCGCAATCTGGTCAAGCAGCGCATCCGCCGCCGCACTTTCCGGATCGAATCCATAGGGCGGGGCCAGGCAGGCCACGACCTTTAGCCCCGGATGATCTGCCTTCAGCTGCGCCGCCGCCGCCTGCAACACCGTCTCGGTCGACCCCAGAAACGCCAGCGGAGTCCCCAGCCGCGCCGCCAGCGCCGCCACCGGCTGGATCAGCTCGGACCCCGGCACCAGGGCGACCTGACTGCGGCCCGCCAGCCGTGAGAGCCAGACGATGGGATTGCCATCAGCGACCACGTGGCTGTGCGCAAGGTAGGCCCGCCGGAAGTCAGGATTAGCACGCATCTTGACCACATGGTCCAGGTTCAGGGTCGCAATGGCAAAGCCCTGCCCGGCAGTCAGGTGCGCCTCGACATCGGCCAGAAGCGCCGCTTCGGTGGGAAAGTTCACCAGGCCCAGGGGCTCTGGCGCGGGCTTGGGAAGGGGCACCGCTGTCATGGTCATCCGTCGGTCATGCATCGCGTCGCCCGGGTGGGCGGCTGCCTCACCCGAAAGGCTTCTGGCCGGATTTTGCAAGTCCTTTCTGCCGTTATCCAGTCTGCCGCGACGACCACGCCTCTCTGCCAGGCATTGTTGCCGCGTCCGGTCGGACAAAGCACGAACAAGCGGCTATGGCCTTGATCCTGCCCCGGTTATCGACCAGCTTCGCCCAGGACTGAAGCGAGACGCATTTCCAGATGGCCGACATTGATCTCAGCGTGATTATTCCCGCCCACGACGAAGAGGCGTGGATCGCCCGCTGCCTTGCCGCACTTCTGGCGCAGCAGGGGGACACGGGCACGGTCGAGATCCTCGTCGTCGCCAATGCCTGCCGGGACCGCACGGTCGCCATCGCCGAAAGCCACGCCCCAGCGGCGGCGGCAAGGGGCTGGACGCTGCGGGTCCTTGACTTGGCGCAGGGCGGCAAGATCCTGGCGCTGAACGCCGGGGACCAGGCAGCACGGGGTCGGGCCCGCATCTACCTTGACGCCGACATCGCTTGCGAGCCGCAGATGCTGGCCCAGCTGCGCGCCGCCCTTGCCACCGATGCCCCGCGCTATGCCACGGGCACGCTGTCGGTCGCCCCTGCGCAATCCTGGGTGACCCGCGCCTATGCCTCGGTCTGGCGCCGCCTGCCCTTCGTGCGCGGCGGGGCCGTGGGGGCCGGTCTTTTCGCCGTCAACGTCGCCGGTCGCGCGCGATGGGGCGCGTTCCCGCCCGTGATCTCGGACGACACCTTTGTCCGGCTGTCCTTTACGCCCGCCGAACGGATCGAGGTCCCTACCCGCTATCACTGGCCGATGGTCGAGGGGTTCGGAAACCTCGTCCGCGTGCGCCGTCGCCAGGACGCGGGAGTGGACGAACTGCGCCGCCTGTATCCCGGCCTTTTCGCCAACGAAGGCAAGGCCCCGCTGACTAAAGCCGACCTTGCGCGACTGGCCTTGCGCGTGCCGCTGGGGTTCCTCGTCTATCTTGCGGTCCACCTGGCCGTGCGGATGCGGCCCCCGGCGGCGGACTGGACGCGCGGACGATGACAGGAAGCAGCATGACCGACGACCGCCCCATCGCCTACCTGACCGGCGACTATCCCAAGGTGTCGCACACCTTCATCCTGCGCGAGGTCCAGGCCGTCCGTGCGGCGGGGGTCGCGGTCCTCACCTGCTCGGTCCGCAAACCGGCACCCGAGGCGTTCATGGGCGACGAGGAACGCGCGGCCCGGGCCGAAACCTTCTACGTCATCGAGGCCGCGAAGAACCCTCTGCGACTGTTGGCCGCCCACGGGAGCGCAGTTCTGCGCAGCCCCGGCACCTGGGCCGCGACACTGGCGATGGCGATCCGGATGCGGGCGCCGGGGCTCAAGGCGCTCCTTTGGCAGCTGTTCTACTTCCTGGAAGCCGGAGTCCTTGCCGACCACCTGGCGCGCAACAAGGTCCGCCACCTGCACAACCATTTCGCCAACTCCAGCTGCTCGGTCGCGGTTCTCGCCGCGAAACTGGCGGGCATCCCCTTCAGCTTCACCGAACATGGCCCCGCGATCTTCTTCGAGGTCGACCGCTGGTCGCTGCCGGAAAAGATCGCCCGCGCCAAGTTCGTCGTTGCGATCACGCATTTCTGCCGCGCGCAGCTGATGCTGTTCTCCAAACCCGCCGACTGGTCGAAAATCGCCATCGTCCATTGTGGGGTTACTCCCGCGGCCTACCGGCGCGCGCCCGGCGGCAATGGCAAGCGCGTGGCCTTCGTCGGGCGGCTGGACCCGGTCAAGGGCGCGCTTCTCTTGATCGAGGCGATGGCAGAGGTGTTGAAGTCCCACCCCGATGCGACCCTGACGCTTGCTGGCGACGGTCCCGCCCGCGCGGGGGCAGAGGCACGGGCCAAGGCGCTTGGCATCGACGGCGCGGTCCGTTTCGCGGGCTTCATGACCCAGGGTCAGGTGGCCGACCTGCTTGCCAATTCCGACATGCTGGTCCTGCCCTCCTTCGCCGAGGGTCTGCCCGTGGTCTACATGGAAGCGCTGGCGTCACGCATTCCCGTCGTCGCCAGCCGGGTCGCGGGGGTGCAGGAACTGGTCGAGGATGGCGTAACCGGCTATGCCGTCCCGCCGGGCGACCTGCCGACGCTGGTCGACCGGATCATCCGGCTGATGGACAACCCGAACGCCGCCCGCGACATGGGCCTTGCCGGGCGCAGCGCCGTCGAACAAGGGTTCGACATCGCCCGGGAAGGTGCCTGGCTGGCACAACTCTTCCGTGAGGGCGGCCCAGAGGGTCGGCTGCGTCCCTAAGCGTCGCTCGCGCCGATCCTTTCCATCGCCGAACCTCGCGACGAGAAGACGAAGTCGCACGAGGAGCAGTCGCTACTTGTATTCGATCAGCCCGGCCCGCCGTCGCCGCAGACGGTTGAGGTGATACTCCAGCACGCCCTGCGCCTCGGGGACCTTGCCCAACACCAGGAAAGCCGCGCGTTCCCAGCCCAGTCGACGCGACAACCGCAGGATCTGCAGCGGATAGGCCAAGAGCAGCAACCCGGCCCAGGGCGTCACGACCAGCCCCAGCAAAGTGACCAGCGGCAGGACTGCGCCCCACAGGACAGCGCGCCGAGTCTCGGCGACCCAGTGCCTTTCCGGCGGGGCCCCATGCATCGCAGCGCCTTCCGCAAAGGCATGGCCACTGCGCCGCGTGCGCTTCCACCACTGGCCGATCCGCGTCATCGCCGCATCATGCAGGGTCATCTCCCGGTCGATCCGCCAGACCTCCCACCCCGCCTGACGCAACCTGACGCAAAGCTCGGGTTCCTCGCCCGCGATCAGGCCCGGATCATAGCCGCCCACCTTTGCCACCGCCGCCACCCGCATCAGCGCATCGCCGCCACAGGCCTTGGCCTGCCCCAGTGGAGTGTCCCATTCCGCATCGCAAAGCCGGTTCCAGACCGAAGCCTCGGGATGGATTTCGCGCCGCCGCCCGCAAACGACGGCAACAGAGGGACGGGTCGACAAGAAGGCTTCGGCCGCCTCCAGCCAGCCCGGCTGCAGCCGGCAATCGCCATCGACGAACTGCACGAACTCGGGCGCGTCCAGCGCGCGCAGGCGGGCAAAGCCTTCGTTCCGGGCCCGCGCTGCGGTGAAAGGCTGGCTCATGTCCAGCGCCACCACCTCGGCCCCCGCCGCCCGCGCTGCGGCCACACTGCCATCGGTCGAGCCCGAATCCACATAGACCAGCGGCCGCACCCAGTCCGGGAACGAGGCGAGGCAAGCCACGAGTCGCGCCCCTTCGTTGCGGCCGATAATCACCGCCCCCACCCGGCGCGGCGTCGAGTCGTGGTCGGTCACGGGCGTCATGTGGAATCCGGGCGGGTCATGGCGGCATGTTGACGGAATTCCTGCAGGCTTCCAAGGCAACAGAAGCGAAAACTGCTCTGGATTCGCAGCTTCGACCCAGATGGCCTTTTCCTTCGCGCGCCAGACCGGGTAGAACAGGGCAATTCCACCGCTGCCGAACGGGCCCGGATGCCGAACGCCTTTGCCTATCTTGTTCTGTTAAGCTTTCCGCTGTTCGCGGTGGTGCTGTTCCGGCTGCTGCCGTTGCAGCGCGCGCTGATCTGGACGCTGATCTCGGGCCATCTGCTGCTGCCCTCGTCGATGCACATCAAGATCCCGATGCTGCCGCTGATCGACCGATCGCTGGTGCCCGCCCTCTCGGCGCTGATCCTGTGCGCGCTGATGGCACCGAAACGCCAGTACATCTCGGATCTTGAGGCGCGGTTCGGGCGGCAGGTGATCATCGTCCTGCTGTCGATGGTCCTGCTGACGCCCTTCCTGACTGTCCTGCAGAACACCGAGCCAATGATCAATGGCCGCCTCTATCTGCCGGGCCTAAGGCTTTACGACGCGTTCAGCATGATCTCGACGATCGTGGCGACGCTGATCCCGCTCTGGCTGGGGCTGCGCTACCTGAACACGCAGGACGGTCACCGCGCGCTTCTGGAAGCCTTCGTGATCTCTGCCGTGCTGTATACGTTTCCCGCGCTTCTTGAGATCCGCATCAGCCCGCAGCTGCACAACTGGATTTACGGCTTCTTCCCGCACGACTTCATCCAGCATATCCGCGACGGCGGGTTCCGCCCGGTGGTTTTCCTGAACCACGGGCTTATGGTCGGCATCTACTTCTGCATTGGCGTCATCTCGGCGGCGATCCTTTACCGCGAAGCCCGGCGCGAGGGTCGCCCGGCCTGGAAATGGCTGATCACGATGCTTTGGCTTGCCGGAGTGCTGGTCCTGTCCAAGGCGCTGGCCGCGCTGATCCTGACGGTGGTCTTTGGCGCGGCGGTGCTGTTTTTCGGGCGGCGGTTGCAGATCATGCTGGCCGTGGTCGTGGCGGTCATCGTGATGTTCTACCCGATGCTGCGCGGTGCGGGCTGGATTCCGGTCGAGACGGTCTACAACTTCGCCCTGTCGATCAGCGAGGATCGCGCCGCCTCGCTGCGGTTCCGGCTGGACAATGAAGACGCGCTTTTGGACCACGCCAACGACAAGCCGCTGGCCGGATGGGGCAGCTGGGGTCGCAATCAGCTGTACGATCCGGCGACCGGCCGGATGATCAGTACCACGGACGGGATCTGGATCATCTTCATCGGCATGTTTGGCTGGATCGGCTACATCGGCCGCTTCGGCCTTCTGACCGCGCCGATCCTGTTCTATGCCTTGCGCCATCGACAACTTGGGGTTTCACTGATCACTCCGGGCCTGATGATGGTGCTTTCGGCAAACCTGATCGACCTTTTGCCCAACGCCGGCCTGGTAAACTATGTCTGGCTCATGGCAGGGGCAATCGCGGGCTATGTGCTCTGGCGTGATCCGAAAGACGCCGGTGCGCTTGCGGGTCCGGTCGCCGGGGCCAATCTGCGTGCATCCTGGCTGATGAACGAAGAAACAGCCCCCCCCTTGCGCCAGAAACGGTCGGAGCCTCGGGGAACCGCACGATGACCCCCAGCCCTGCCGCCCGACCGCTTCGGATCGGGCTTCTGACCCCGGCCTGGCCCGGCACGGCCACGGCCAACGGCATCGCCTCGGCCACGGCGCATCTGGCCCAGGGCCTGAAAGCCATCGGACACGAGGTCACGATCCTGACCGGGGTGATTGACGGGCCGCACGGAGACCCCCGGGTGGTGCAGCTTCCGCCCCTGCCGTTCAGCCTACCCGAACGGCTTGCCGGCCGTTTCTTCCCGGACATGGGCCTGCGCGGTGTGAACATCCGCAAGCTGATCCTGGGCGTGCAGCAGGCGATAAGGGAGCACGGGATCGAGGTCCTGCTGATGGAGGAATCCTATGGCTGGGCCGGGGCCGTCCGCGCGGTAGTCGCGATCCCGGTGGTGGCGACGCTGCACGGGCCGCAATGGCTGCACCGTGTCACGCCCACGCGGCCGCAGCGCGGGCCCGACGCCCGCCGCGAAAACTGGGAACAGGCCGGATTGCAGCGTGTCAACGCGATCATCTCGCCGTCGCGCGACGTTCTGGACCGGACGCGCGCGGAATGGGGCCTGCCAGATGTCCCGACCACCGTCATCGGCAATGCCGTGGCGCTTCCCACCCTCGACCGACCAGCGGCGCAGTCCACTGACCCCCGGCTCCTGTTCATCGGGCGCTTCGACCGGATCAAGGGTGCCGACATCCTGCTGGACGCCTTCGCCCGCGTCGCCGCCACCCATCCCGAGGCCCGCCTGACCTTTGTCGGCCCCGACAGCGGTATCCTGCAGCCGGACGGGTCCCGCCTGCACCTTTCCCAGGCCCTTGCCCGTCTGCCCGCCGCGACCCGCGACCGGATCGAGGTCCTGGGACATCGCACCCGCGACGAGATCTCTGAGCTTCGGCGCCATCACCCGATCACGCTGATCGCCTCGCGCTATGAAACCTTTGGCGTCGCCCTGATCGAGGCGTTGGCTGCCGGCTCTGCCGTGGTCGCCACCCGGGCCGGGGGCTGCGCCGAGATCCTGCGGGACGGCGACACGGGGCTTCTGGTGCCGTCCGAAGATGCAGCCATGATGGCCGAGGCCTGCCTGCGCCTGCTGGCAGACCCCGCCCTTGCGCTGCGCCTGGGCCAGTCGGCCCGCGCCGATGTCGAGGTCCGCTTCACCCCCGAAGTGATCGCGCGCGAGGTTGCGACCTTCCTCGCGCGGGTCTGTCGCAGCTAGGGATCAGATCCCCAGCTTGCGCAGCCGTCCGTCCAGACGACGCCAGATGAAGGGCGGCAGGACGTTGTGCAGGAAGCGGTGGCGCGCCTCAAGCCGGTCCTTCGTGTCCTTGGTGCCGGGACGCGGCTTGAACAGGGTCGTGTGCGATTCCCGCGTCGAGTCCCATGTCGCGGTGTAGTAATACAGCGCGATCGACATCCGCGGCTCGCCAGTGGGATGGTTCACCGGCTCGGGGTTGCCGTGCCAGGTGGATGATCCGGTGTTGAAGCAGCACATCCGGTTGAAGATCGGCACGAAGCCCGCGACCTTGGCGGTCATATCGTCGTTCCAGACCTCGAATGACCCGCCGTATTCCTCTTTCCAGTCCTTGTTCAGGTAGATCAGGACGTTCATCCGGCGTTCCAGGTTCAGCTTGCCGTGGTGGTTGAAGTCGGCGTGGATATCCAGGTGCCCGCCGTTCGACACCACATGGATGCCGCCGCCCGCGAAATAGGGGTCGGGGATCAGCCCTTCGATCCCGGTCAGCTCTTCCAGGAAGGCCAGGAACGCCTTGGAGTTCAGCGAATGGAACAGCGCGCGGGTATAGGGCCCCAGGCGTTCCGGCATGTAGGCCGCCTTCAGCTTTTCCTGCGGGCGGTTGAAGAAGCTTTCGGCCGCCGGCAGGCTGCGCAGCTCTTCGCGGACCCGGTCCAGGATCTCGGGCGGCATGAAGTTGTCGAAGCAGCCATAGGGATAGGGGCTGCGGCTGCGGTATTCGGGGGCAGCTGCCTTGCCGAACTCGCGCGCCTCATCGGCCGAGATCAACAGCGTTTCAGGGTCGATGACCAGGGAATTGACGGACATGATAACCTCTCAGTCTAGTCTGCCACGGACCGGAAGGCGGCCCGGGTGCGGATCAATGGTGGAACGTTCAAACTTCGGCATGGGCTTCCTCTACCCCGCCGGAAACCATCCGCCGGAACACTTCGTTCCCGGCCAGAAGCTCATCATAGCTGCCCTGGGCCAAAAGCCTGCCACGCTCCATCAGGAAGATCGTGTCGCAGCTTTTCACCGTGCTCAGCCGGTGCGCGATCAGGATGATCGTCTTGTCGGCGCGGATGTTCTGTACCGCTTCCATCACCACGCGCTCGGTGATGTTGTCCAGGGCCGACGTCGCCTCGTCCATGATCAAGAGCGTCGGGTCGCGGTAAAGCGCACGCGCGATGCCAATCCGCTGGCGCTGGCCGCCCGACAGGCGCACGCCCCGTTCGCCGACCAGGGTCTGATAGCCCTGCGGCAGGTCGGACATGACGAAATCATGCAGTGCCGCCGTGCGCGCCGCGCGTTCCACCCCCGCCATGTCGATCTGGTCCTTCGGGACCCCGAAGGCGACGTTGGCGGCAATGGTGTCGTCGGTCAGGAAGATCTGTTGCGGTACATAGCCCAGGGTCATCTGCCAGGCGCGCCGATTTTCGTCGGTGATCGGCACGCCGTCCACCCGGATCGTCCCTTCATCCGGCGTCAGCAGGCCCAGCACCAGGTCGACCAGCGTCGTCTTGCCCGCCCCCGTGCCGCCCACGATCCCCACCGTGGTCCGCGCGCCAATCGACAGGTCCACCCCCCGCAGCGTCGGCCGTTCGGCATTGGCGTAGCCGAAACTGATCTTCGACAGTTCCAGCGAGCGTTCCAGCGCCATCGGCTTTGGCGTGGGCGCCTCAAGGATCGGCCGCGGCGGCGTCGCCGCGATGTCGTGCACGATGGTGTCCAGAATTGGCGTGGCCCCGCGGATCGACACCAGCGAGTGGTAGATCTGCTGCAGCGACGGCAAAAGCCGCATGGTCGAGAAGGCAATGACCCCCAGGGTCGGGACGATGGCGGTGATATTGCCCTCGTTGCGGAACAACAGCAGCAGGATCAGCCCTAGCAGCGTTCCGAAGGTAATCGCTTCCAGGATGAAGCGCGGCAGTTCCGCCATGACCCCCATCGTCGCGCCGGAATGGGCGGCCTTGTAGGCCGCGGTGGCGTAGCTGCTGACATAGGTTGCCTCAAGGCCCATCACCTTGACGTCCTTGATGCCGCCCGTCGCCTCTTGCGCGACGACGAAGCGGTCCTCGAAGGCGTTCATCATGTCCTCGCCCAGGCGGTGCAACCGACCGCGGAACCGCAGGTAGATGAGGCCATAGCCCAAGCCCAGCACCAGGGCCGAGAACACCGTGACCAAAGGATCAACGACCATCAGGAAGCACAGAATCGCCAGAACCAGCAGGCTGTTGGCCACCAGGCGCAGGCAGGGCTGGATCACCCGGGCAACCAGGCCGTCAACTTCGTTCAGGACGTTCTTGCCCAGTTCGGCACTGTTGCGGTCCAGAAACCAGGGATAGGGCTGGCTCAGATAGGCCGACAACAGACGCGTCGACACCGTATAGCCGCGCATGGTCGAGAACCGAATCAGCGCATAGGTCCCAAGCGCCTTGACCGCCAATCCGGCCATGACCACGACCAGGACACCGACCGCAAGCCAGACCTGGAACGAGAAGGTGCTGTCGAAACCGAACCAGTCGTAAACGGCCGCCATGCGGGCGTTGGTCTGCACCATATCTGGCGCAGACAGGACGTTCAGCAGCATCATGACTGCCGAAATGCCCATGATCTCGGCCACCGCAACCATGACCATCAGCGCCGTAAGCAGCCAGAATCGCTTGCGCTCGACCTGGTCGAATAATGCGAAAAGCTTGCGATATGTCGCGATCAATGAACTTCACCCCGATTTCCGGACCCACCTTGCTGCCCCGGAATGACAAAAGAAAGGCATTCCTCGGGAACTTCCGGATTTGCCTGCCCTGACAAAGCCTTGGGCTTGCGACATGTCGCCGCGCCTACCGTTTGTGCGTCGATGCACCCGGCTTGGTCCCGCGAAAGCCGATGGGCAGGCGGGTCGGCTGCAAAGGAATTCCCTAGGAATGCCAATAGCTTGACTCGCGCTATCCCACAAGACCCGTGCCCCGCAACCTGAGGCCGAACCTTGGCCTCGCCTGTTCGCCTTCCACAGGCGGCCTCTGGCTGGCCCCTGATCGCCCCCATGCGCCCCGGACCCATGCTGTTGATGCGACGCAGATTTTCCAATCCAAGGACATAATCTTGCCACGGCGCAGCAACACCCTGACTGCACACACCGCACAGGGGATGCGCGAGATGATGGCAGGGATGGTTCTGTTTTCCGCATTGGTCGGAATGGGCGCAGTGGCAATGACGCTGGCCCTGTCGCTTCCGGTCTGGGCCGTCGTGATCAGCTACCCGGCCGTCTGCAGCCTGACGCTGCTGATGACCGCCGCCGTGTGGAGCATCCGGTCCCGCCAGTCTTCCGGTCCGCAGCTGATGCGCACGCAGGCCTGATCTCCTGCGCTGCGGGGTCAGGGTCCTTCGCCGACCCGACTTGGCGGAAATGATCTCATTGGCCCGCACAACATCGGCCAAGTTCTGCCACACACTGTCAAAAATGCCTGTCGCAAAGGATTCAGTCACGCTTAATTTCTCGACGCTATGCCCCGAGAAGCCTAGGTTGTAGAACTGTTCGGGGTTATGTAACGATGGCGCTCCAGCGGGGAGACGTGGATGGCATTGGGCCTGGTATTGATCGCTATGTTTGGCGCTGCCAGTGTTTCGGTGGTCCTGTTTCTTTACGATTTTCCGATCTGGGCCGTGCTGCTTGCCTATCCGGCGGCCGGAACGACCATCCTGTTGCCCGGGGTCGCGCTTTTCGCCTGGATCAGGAACAGTCCACGGGACATTCCGGCGCAGCCGCCGATTACTTCCCAGTCGCCCGCAGCACCACACCCACGGTCGCCAGCAGGATCTTCAAATCCTTGAAGAACGTCAGGTTGCGCTCGTACTCGGCGTCGAAATCGGCGCGTTGGGCGAAGGTGGACTGGTTACGGTCGGAGATCTGCCAGGTGCCGGTCAGGCCGGGCCGCAGGGCGTAGTAGGCATTGCCGGGGTAAAGCTCCTGCTGGTCCACCATCATCGGGCGGGGACCGACCAGGCTCATGTCGCCGATCAGCACGTTCCAGAGCTGCGGCAGCTCATCAAGCGAGCTTTTGCGAAGAAATTGGCCAAATTCGGTAATCCGGGGGTCGGACGACAGTTTCTGGAAGGAGTCCCATTCCTGGCGCGCGGCCTCGTCGCTTTGCAGATAGGCCCGTAGCCGGGCATCAGCATCGGGAACCATGGTGCGCAGCTTCCATAGCTTGAAGATGCGGCCATCCTTGCCAACGCGGTCCTGAAAGAAAAACGGCGAATGGCCGGTCAGCTTCAGGACAAGCGCAAGGATCAGCACGACCGGCACAACAAACGGCGCGACCATGACAACCAGGACCACATCCATCCAGCGCTTGAGAACCCGACGATACAGCGGCTCCTTCCGGACCCGCACCCAACCCTGACCGACAGTGATCGAAGGTCGCTCGAAATTGGGCTCGCTTAGTTCAGAACGAACATCCATCTGCAACGCCTCCGAAAGGGTATAATCGCTGAGCGAAATCCTGCCAAACCGGCCCTATACTGCCGACCCGGTCTCAACCTGACACTCGCAACGCCGTCTACTTCACAACCTGCTTCTACCATTCTGGTTCCAGTGCCGCAATGTCGCCATAAGTGACGAAACGCACAGAAAGTGGTTACTTCTCATCAGCTTACACGCTATGGTTGTATTCCAAGCCGAGCAGAGCACCGGTTGGAAACGGGTCCTCGGAACCCGAGTCCAGAGGATTTTGGCAACAAAGCGAAGTTTCGCCACAGCATTGCCATGTTTTTCCACGCGTTTTGGCGGGCGGGCCTGGCCGCCGCTGCTGCAGTGCGGCATGCAACCGCGGTGAAGGCGCATTTGCACACTCGTTCTAAGCACGAAATTATGCTGAATCTCGAAACGGTGAATTTTTTGTTAACGTGGTCCGTTAACCACCCGAGCCGCCCGAACCGAAGGCATCCGATGCATCCGAGGCCTTCCGAAGACCGTATTGGCGATTCGTCATCGCCACACTCAGGCCGGATTTCCGCCCCGTCCACGGTGCCAGGCGACAGAAAGGACAAAAAGCGGCCCCGGCAGTTCCAGCAGCCAGTTCACCT
>NZ_JAXMMF010000141.1:0-9069 GCF_034366665.1 Tabrizicola sp.
GACCTTGATCGCGTTTTGGCCGCAGGCGATGTCGTGCGCGCCGATCCCCTTTATCCGCTGGTGCTGGGCCTGTTCCTTTTGGGCTGCTTCACCAAGTCAGCGCAGATGCCGTTCCACTTCTGGCTGCCGGGCGCGATGGCCGCGCCGACGCCGGTCTCGGCCTTCCTGCATTCGGCGACCATGGTAAAGGCTGGGGTCTTCCTTCTTGTGCGCTTCTTTCCTGTGCTGGGGGAAACCGAACTTTGGTTCTTTGCAGTCACCGGCACCGGCATGCTGACGCTGGTGCTGGCCTCGATCATCGCGCTGTTCCGGCATGATCTGAAGGGTCTTCTGGCCTATTCCACGATCAGTCACCTGGGCCTGATCACGGCGCTGGCGGGGATCGGATCGAACAGCGCGATCCTGGCCGCGATGTTCCACATCGTGAACCATGCTGTGTTCAAGGCAAGCCTGTTCATGGCGGCGGGCATCATCGACCATGAGACGGGCACCCGCGACATGCGCCGCCTGTCGGGGCTGATCCGCTTCATGCCGGTGACCGGCGCGCTGGCCATCGTCGCCTCGGCCGCGATGGCGGGGGTGCCGCTCTTGAATGGTTTCATCTCGAAAGAGATGTTCTTTGCCGAAGCGGCCGACTGGCACAACGGGACCTGGCTGGACAATTCGTTGCCCTACCTTGCGACCCTCGCCGGGGTCTTCGCGGTGGCCTATTCGCTGCGCTTCATCGCGACCGTGTTCTTCGGGCCGGACGCGGCAGATCTGCCCAAGGTGCCGCACGAGCCGCCCTCGCTGATGCGGCGCCCGGTTGAACTGCTGGTGCTGGTCTGCCTGATCGTGGGCATCCTGCCGGGGCTGACGCTGGGCCCGACGCTGAACCTGGCCGCGCAGTCGGTTCTGGGGCCGGACCTGCCCTACAAGGACATCGCCGTCTGGCATGGCTTCAACCTGCCGCTGGTGATGAGCCTTGTCGCCCTTGGTGTGGGTGTGGCGCTCTATGCCCTATTGGGCGGCCGGATCGCGGCGGGGCCGGAGGGGCCGCCGCTATTGCATCGGATCAGGGCGCAGCGCGTGTTCGAACGCATCCTGCTGGCCCTGACCTGGAAGCTGCCGCGTGTCGTTCACCGGACCCTCGGGACTGAGAGGTTGCAGCCGCAGCTTCGCCTGATCGTGCTGCTGACCATCGCCGCTGGCTTTGCCACGCTCTGGGGGGTCCTCAGGCAGGCGCCGGCACCGCTTGCGACCGACCTGAACCCCGCCTTTGCCCTGATGTGGGCCGTCGGCGGAGTCTGTGCCGTGGGCGCGGCTTGGCTGGCCAAGTATCACCGCTTCGCCTCGGTCGTGCTTCTTGGGGGGGCGGGGCTCGTCACCTGCCTGACCTTCGCCTGGGCCTCGGCACCCGATCTGGCCGTGACGCAGTTGCTGGTGGAGATCGTGACCACCGTCCTTCTGCTCCTTGGCTTGCGGTGGCTGCCCAAGCGCCGCGAGGAGATCGCGGAGGACAAGCTTCTGCCCGCACGCATCCGCCGCGCCCGGGATTTCGTGATTGCCGTTGTGGCGGGCACCGGCCTTGCCGGCATCGCCTATGTGATGATGACATGGCCGCTGATCCCCAATGTCGGCGATTGGTTCTTGCGAAACGCCTACAACGAGGGCGGTGGGACCAACGTCGTCAACGTGATCCTGGTCGATTTCCGAGCCTTTGACACTTTCGGCGAGATCACCGTGCTGGCCATCGTCGGGATCACGGTCTTTGCGCTGCTGCGCCGATTCCGCCCCGCGCCGGAAAGCATTGTCCTGGATGGTGAGCAGGCCGGATTGGAGGACCGAACGCTGGCCGATGCGCTGCTGGTGCCGTCCGTCATCATGCGCTGGATTTTCCCGGTGATGATTGTACTGGCCGCCTATCTGTTCTTCCGCGGCCATGATCTGCCGGGCGGCGGGTTCGCGGCGGGGGTGACGGTGTCGGTCGCGTTCCTTCTGCAATATCTGGCCCATGACGTCCGTTGGGTCGAGGCGCGGCTGACTGTGCTGCCGATCCGCTGGATGGGAATTGGCCTCTTGATCGCTGGGGCGACCGGGGTTGGCGCCTTCCTGTTCGGCTACCCGTTCCTGACTATGCATGCCCAATATGTCAACATCCCCCTGATCGGTCAGGTTCCGGCCGCGACGGCACTGATTTTCGATGCAGGTGTGTTCTCGCTGGTCGTCGGCGCGACGGTGCTGATGTTGATCGCCATCGCCCACCAGTCGCTGCGCACCACCCGCATGCGCGAACGCGACAGCGCCGAAACGGCCGAAAAGGAGGCCGCGTGATGGAGATGGTCCTGTCCGCAGCCATTGGCGTGCTGGCCGCGTCGGGCATCTGGCTTCTGATGCGTCCGCGGACCTTTCAGGTGATCGTGGGGCTCTGCCTGCTGTCCTATGCGGTCAACCTGTTCATCTTCTCCATGGGCCGGATCACACTGGGCGCGCCGCCGATCATGCCCAAGGGTGGCTTTATCAACCCTGCAGCCTATGCCGACCCGCTGCCGCAGGCGCTGGTCCTCACGGCCATCGTCATCAGCTTTGCCACGACGGCGCTCTTCCTGGTGGTGCTGATCGCCTCGCGCGGGTTGACCGGCACTGACCATGTCGACGGGCAGGAGCGTGAGCCATGAGCCTCGGCCCCGAGCATCTGATCATCGCGCCGATCCTGATTCCGTTCTTTGCGGGCGCTCTGATGCTGGTCTACGACGAACGGCAGCGGCGCGCAAAGTTGACGATCAGCCTTGTTGCCGTCGTCGCGTCGCTTCTGGCGGCGGTGGAATTGCTCATCCGGTCCAAGGGAAGCGAGCTGACCGGCAACAACGACATCGGCTTCTATCTGCTGGGCGATTGGGCCGCGCCTTACGGGATCGTGCTGGTGGTCGACCGGCTGTCGGCGATGATGCTGGTCCTGACCGGGCTCTTGGCGCTGCCTGCGCTGCTCTATGCTGCTGCAGGGTGGCACCGGCAGGGGCAACATTTCCACAGCATGTTCCAGTTCCTTCTGATGGGGGTGAACGGGGCATTCCTGACGGGCGACCTGTTCAACCTCTTCGTGTTTTTCGAGGTGCTGCTGGCGGCGTCATATGGCCTGCTTTTGCACGGCGGCGGGCAGCTCAGGGTGCGCGGCGGGCTGCATTACATCGCTATCAACCTGACCGGCTCGCTCCTGTTTCTGATCGGCGTCAGCCTTGTCTATGGCGCGACCGGCACGCTGAACATGGCGCAACTGTCGATGATGGTGCCCGTCTTGCCCGAGGCGAGGTTGCCCATGTTGCAGGCAGGGGCCGCGATCATGGCGCTGGCCTTCCTGATCAAGGCCGGGATCTGGCCGATGTCCTTCTGGCTGCCCACGGCCTACATGGCCGGGGCGGCGCCTGTCGCGGCGATGTTCGCGATCATGACCAAGGTCGGGGTCTATGTGATCCTGCGGCTGTCGTTCCTGATCTTTGGCGCGGGCGCAGGGGCGTCAGCGGGGTTCGGCGCCGAGGTGCTGATCGCGGGCGGTATGGCGACCATCGCTTTCGGCTTTCTGGGCGTGCTGGCCTCACAGGGACTGGGCCGGATGGCGGCGCATCTGGTGCTGGTGTCGTCGGGTACCGTGCTTGCAGCGGGCGGGTTCGTGCTGGCGGGGGAGGGCGCGGATATCCTTGCGGCGGCACTCTTTTACCTTTTGTCCTCCACCCTTGCCATCAGCGCGCTGTTCCTGCTGATCGAACCGATGAGCCGCGAGGATGGCGGCATTGCCGCTCTGCTGGCGCTGACCGCCGATGCCTATGGGCTGGACGCGCGCGAAGAGGACCGCCAGCCCGAAGTGGGTCTGGCCATTCCCGGCACGCTGACCGTGCTGGGCCTGTCCTTCGGCGCCTGCGTGATCGCCCTGGCCGGGCTTCCGCCGCTGTCGGGCTTCATCGGCAAGATCGGCATTCTTCAGGGGCTGCTGGCCGAGGGCGCGGAAACGCCGGCTCTGTCCTGGGCCTTTGTCGCGCTCTTGATCCTGTCGGGCTTTGCCACTCTGGTCGGGCTGGTGCGGGTGGGCATCCAGACCTTCTGGGCCACCGAGGGTGAACCTCCCAAAGTTCTTGCGCTCGAAATCGCGCCTGTTGTCGCGCTGATCGCCCTTCTGATCGTTCTGACGATCAAGGCCGATGTCACCTTGGGCTATATGCGCGATACCGCCGAGGCGGTGTTGCAGCCCTCGATCTATGCCGAGGGCGTGCTGGGTGCTCCCCGCGCGGCGGAAGGGGAGGCCAGCGATTGAGGCGCCTCCTTCCCCATCCATTGCTGACAGCGGCCCTGATCCTGATGTGGCTCTTGCTTACGCGGTTCTCGCTGGGGCATCTGGTGCTGGGATCGGCCATCGCGGTACTGGCCGGGCTGTCGCTGGCGCGGATCGAGCCCGAGACGCCGCGCATCCGATCGTGGTCAGCACTGTTCCGGCTGGTCGCTATCGTGTCGGTCGATATCGTCAGATCGAACTGGGCGGTGGCGCAGCTGATGCTGACCAATGGCCGCCACGGCGCGCGCACCTCGGCCTTCGTTGTGATCCCTTTGCGGCTGCGCGATCCGGTGCCGCTGGCCCTGCTGGCGATCATCCTGACAGCCACGCCCGGCACCGCCTGGCTGGAACATGACCGCGAGGCCGGGACGCTGCTCCTGCATGTGTTCGACATGATCGACGAAGAGGAATGGCGCGTTCTGATCCGCGACCGTTACGAAGCCCTGCTGATGGAGGCTTTCGCATGACCACAGTCCTGTGGCTGGCCCTGACATGGGCACAGATTGCCCTTGGCCTTGCGGCCTGTCTGGCCGCGTACCGGATTGCCGTCGGACCGCGGGCGCAGGACCGGGTGCTTGGCCTTGATGCGCTCTACATCGCGACAATGCTTCTCTTCATCGTCACCGGCATGCGTCTGGGCACTCCCTTTCTGTTCGAAGCCGCGCTGGTGATCGCCATCGGCGGCTTTGTAGGCACGGTGTCTTTGGCCAAATTTCTTCTGCGCGGCGAGGTGATCGAATGACCGCGCTGGACAGCCTTCCGCCATGGCTGATGGCGCTGGTCGCCTTCTTTCTTGTCCTGGGAAGCACCCTGACACTTCTGGGGGCCTTCGGCCTCATTCACCTGAAAAGCTTCTACGATCGCATCCATGCCCCGACGCTGGGCACAAGCTGGGGCACGGCGGCCATTCTGTTGGCCTCGCTTCTGACTTGGTCATGGGTGCAGGATCGGGTGTTCGTACACGAGCTGGTCATCGGCATCTGCGTCATGGTGACGACACCCGTCACGCTGATGTTCCTTGGCCGGGCGGCCCTGCATCGGGATCGCGCGGAAGGTGGTGGCGCGGTCCCCCCGGCGGCTGCCGCACGATCTTCCGCGGATGAATCAATGAGCTCTGATTCTGATCCTAAAGCAGCCACGCTGCCGACCACTCTGGGCTCAGAGAAGGTTCGACCGTAGTCGCGTTCCCTCCGCCAACGCGCTCCGGTCGAACCTTCTGTGGCACCGAACGCGCGGTTGACGATTTTCCACCCGATCTGATTCAGGTTCCCCGCAACCTGAAGGGGAAGCCATAGGTTCATTGTCAGTTTCGGCCAGTTCATCCGTCATGGCGGTCAGGCAAGCATCATCCTGAGCCTGCTTCCGGTCGAACCGACGCTGAAGGTGAAGCAGTCGTCGCCTGACCCGGCCTGCGTGAATGGCTTTGAGCAACGCCTGCGCGAACTTGCTGCCGAAAACTGGTCCGGCGTTGCGGCAGCCTTTCAGGCATTGAAGCCGACCCTGCTGCGGAAGGCATCGAGGCCGCAGTTGGTCAGGCGCGGGCGACATGGTCAGATCAGCTACCGCGATCCAGGCATCTGGCGGCCCATCTGTCTCCTGTGGCGCGCTTCGAGACGCGGCAGTTTCCGATGGGGCGCACAAAGCCGGCTGGTCGCTTTCTTGGCGGCGCCTGCGTTACTTGTGGTAAAGTTCGCCATAGATGCGATTTTCGGCGTCGCGCAGGGCCTGACGCGGTTGCTTGCCGTTGAAGACCGCGTCGTGAACTTCGGTGCCGAGGACGGTTTCTATATAGCTGAATTCCTTGATCGGCGGCCGCGCCCAGGTGACGAGTTGGTTCCGGCGGGCCAGTTGATCGACCATGCTGACGATTGGCGAGGAGGCCAGCGCTTCGGGGTCTGCGCAGACCGAAAAGCGCGGCGCTACCGGAAAGCCGTTCTTGACATGCGCCTTCATCGCCTCGGGGGAAACCATCCAGGCGAGGGCATTCATGATCTGGCGTTGCCGGGCCGGTGGGACGCGGGCGGGAATGGTCATCAGGAAGCCGCCGACGGGTGCCGCGACCTGATGCATCCTGCGGGACGGTGGCGGAAGATAGGCCACCCGGCGCGCCACTTGCGAGCTGAGTTCATGTTCGAACCGGGCGGCGCGCATTGTCCAGCAATAGGCCAGCCCGACCTGGCCATACATGAAATAGCTGAGCCCGCGTTCCCAATCCACCTTGGCGATGTCTGGCGGCGAAACCTCGGCCAGTTGTTTCATGTATTCGATCACATCGACCGAGTCGTCGGTGTTGATCTGCAGTTTGAGCTTTTCAAACCGGTCGAAGGTCCAGCTTTCCCGGTTGTGCATCGGGATGTCGATGATGGTCTTCTGGCAGGCGGCCAGAAAGAACATGAAGGAATTGGCGATGGGCATGCCGCGCTGACCGTTCCAGGCAATGCCGTAGAATTCGTTTGCGGGGCGGTGCAGGGCGCGGGCGGCGGCGATGGTTTCATCGAAGGTGCGGGGATAGGTCAGGCTGCGGTCTTCGAACAGGTCGCGGCGCGCGGCCAGAATCTCGATCGTGCAGTAAAGCGGGATGCCGTATTGCGTGCCCTTCCAGTTGCCGGTGCCCCAGACCGAAGGATGGAAATCCAGCGGGTTGATCGCGGCGTCGTTCAGCAGTTCATCCAAGGGGGCCAGGCAGCCCTTTTCGGCGAATTCGCCAAGCCAGGGCATGTTGAGGGCGACGACATCATGCTCCGGTATCGGCGCGTCGAAGGCCTTGTGGGCGTTGGTGTAAAGGTCGGGCAGCCGGTGCAACTGAAAGCTGCTCTTGCGGCTGAGGTCGTTGCGGAAGTCCGACCACATGTTGCGCATGGCGGAGAAGTAGTTGTCGTCGTTCAAGAGGAAGCGGATGTCGCCCGGCACCTTGACGGCAATATCGTCGCCCCGGACGGGAGAGATGATCTGCGCGGCAAAGTAGCTGCCGCCAAAGTAGTATTCGTTCGCCTCGGTGCCCTTGCGCAGGCCGAAGGTCTTGGCCAGGTGGCCCTTCACATGGGTGGCGTAGTCCATGAAGCTGTGCAGCAGGGTATCGGTCGGTTCAAGAAAGTGGGTCTTGAGCCCGCCGCCGCGTGGCACCTGACGGATCTGGTTGTCGGCGATCATCCTGGTGATCATCCGGTTGCCGGTGCTGTAAGGCACGCCGGCCAGCGTCACCAAGCCGGACTTGTCGATGGGCCGGCGGTGCAGGTGGGCATCGACAAGCTCCAGAACGATGTTCCAGAAGACGTCCTTTGTCGCCCCTGGCACGCCGGTGTCAAAAGGCGCGCGCAACTTGCGCAGGAAATCGACGATGCGCGAAAGCTCGTGGCTGGTCAGCTCGGAGGCGGGAGCGGTGCCAGTGGCGGTGGAAGCGGTCATCTGTTGCACGGACGGAACCCTGCTAGGCGGAGATGTCGGCCTGCCATTTCACCAAAGCGAAGAAATCCTGATCTCGCAAGCCCGAATTGGCGGCGGCACGATAAAGTTCAAGGATCAGCCCGGTTGTCAGCAAGGGCACGCCATTGGCGCGTCCCGCATCGCTGATCAGGCTGAAATCCTTGATCATCTGCGCGATGGTGAAAGCCGGCGCATAGTCGCCAGACACCACCGCGTCGGTCTTGTATTTGAACAGGGGCGAGGCGACGGCGCTTTCGCAGATCACATCCATCATGCTGGTGCGCGACAGACCGCCACTTTCGCCCAGCGCCACGGCCTCGGCCAGAATGGCGGAACTGGCGCCGACGAGGGTGTTGATCACCAGTTTCATGTAGCGGGCCTCTTCGCCCGAGCCAAGGTAGAATTGACGTGCCGACAGCAACCGGATGGTCGGCAGGACGGTGGCCCACGCCTGTTCATCGCCCGAGGCAAGCACCGTAAGCGCGGCCTTTTCGGCAAGGGCGGTGCTGCCGGAAAGGGGAGCGCGCAGGTAGGAGATCCCGCAATCGTTGAGCGCGGTGGCGATTTCGGCCGAACATTCGGGCGATACGGTGCTCATCTCGACGAAGATCGAGCCGCGCGCCATGTGATGGATGAGACCGGTTGTGCCGGGCGCGCCCAGCACGACCTCGCGCAGGACGGTGTCGTTGGGCAGGGTGGCAAAGACGATGCCGTTCTGGCTGTGCCGATCAAGCGTGCCTGCGCTGACCGCACCGGCGCGCAGAAGATCGGATACGACCTGTGTATCCGGTTCGGTCACGGCGACCGTGGTTCCGGCTGCCAGCAGGTTGCGGATCATCGGCGCGCCCATCTTGCCAGCGCCGATCCAACCGATTCCCCGACCACCCGATTGCGCGCGCGTCGTTTCTGCCAAGTTCGCCTGCATGCCGAATTCCACCCCTCGCTCCGCCACCGACTGTAAATCGCCGAAGCGGTGGTGGTTGGGGTAATTTATTCGGATCGGCTAAATTTCATCAGACCGACCGTCGGGGATTTGCTAACGATCAAGGCGGGAGTGAGTCATCGCCGTTGTGGTCGCTGCAAGTGGACAGCCCGAACCGGGTTGTGGGGCAAAGCTGGTCTTGCCCGGTGCTTGTCGGCTGGCTGTGGTGGAAATGACGGTTGCCGTGGCGGTGGCCACGGGTCGGAGGGAGGACGACACGATGAGAGCAGTTCGGTTCCACGGGGCCAAGGACATCAGGGTGGAGGACGTCGCAGAGCCGTCAGGGCAGCTTGCGCCTGATGACGTGCTGATCGCGCCTGCCGTCACCGGCATCTGCGGCACCGACCTGCACGAATACATC
>NZ_JAXMMF010000142.1:0-3601 GCF_034366665.1 Tabrizicola sp.
CTGAAGGCCGGGCCGGAATACATCGAGATCGACCACCCGCTGCAAAAGGCCATCCGCGCCGCGACCGAGGAAGTGACCGAGGAGACGACGGCCGGCTGGGGCGTCGACGGCTGCTCGGCCCCGAATTTCGCGATGTCGGTCGGCGCTCTGGCCCGCGGGATGGCGAAGTTCGCCACGGCCCGCGAAGGCCACGGCGCGCGCGAGGGCGCGATGCACCGGCTGACCCGCGCGATGGCGGCGCATCCGCATCTGATCTCGGGTGAAGGCCAGGCCTGCACCGAGCTCATGCGGGCGATGGACGGGCGCGTCGCGATCAAGGGCGGGGCCGAGGCGGTCTATATCGCCATCGTGCCGGAAAAGGGCTTTGGCATCGCGCTGAAAGTGTTGGACGGCGGCTATCGCGCGTCCGAGGCGGCAGTGGCGGCTTTGCTGGCGAAGATCGGCGTCCTAAACCCCGCGCACCCGGCGGCGGTCAAGCGCATGGCGGGCGTGCAAAGCAACTGGCGCGGGATGGAGACGGGGTTCTACCGCCTGGCTGACGGGTTTCCCGGTTGATTTGAAGGGCGAAGCGGGTAAGCTTTGCCGATGAACGCCGAAGCGCCGATCCCGTTTCCGCAGTCCGGCCAGGTCCCGGATCAGGTCAGCTTCGACCGCAAGGAGCTGGGTCAGATCCTGCGCGTCTATGGCCGGATGGTCGCCGCCGGGGAATGGCGCGACTACGCCATTGCCGCGATGCGCGACCTTGCGGTCTTCGCGATCTTCCGCCGCACCGCCGAAACCCCGCTGTATCGCATCGAAAAGCGCCCGAAACTGCGGGCCAGACAGGGGCTTTATGCCGTGGTCGGCATGGACGGCCAGGTCCTGCGTCGGGGGCACGATCTGGATCAGGTCCTGAAGGTGCTGGAAAAGCGGCTGATCGGCCCGGTCTGAGGATAGGCTCCTCGTGCGACTTCGTCTTCTCGTCGCAGGGGCATGGCGCAGCGAGGAGTGACGCAGTCAAACGACGAGCGGTCCGGTCACATCCTTTGTCGTGCCAGAACCAGCCCCCCGCCGCCGGCGGATATGCGCGCGACGCTGTCGCGGATGCCTTCATAAGCGACCGACATCGTATGCCCGTTCGCGTGGATCAGGCGGTCCTTGTCGACCACCAGCGCCACATGGCCCTTCCAGAAGACCAGATCGCCGCGCCGCATCGCCTCGCTGGCGGGCAGGTTCCGGCCAAGGGCCATCTGCATGTCGCTGTCGCCCGGACAGGGCTTGCCGCAGGCCTGCATTGCCAGCTGCACCAGACCCGAACAATCCAGCCCCATGCGCGAATTGCCGCCCCAGAGGTACGGCGTTCCCAAAAGGCTTTCCGCCACCGTCACCGGGTCGTCGGCCCATTCGCCCAAGGGACGCAGGTGGCGGATCGGGACATAACCATGCGGCGTGTTGGCCCAGGCGCCCCAGGACCCGATCATCGCCAGCCGCGAGCCAAGGCTCAGCGCCGCCTTCTCGGGCGCCTGCACCTGCGGTTCGGTGTAAAGATGCGTCCCGGGTACCGCGACCCAATGGGTCGGGGCGGGTCCCTGGCCCAGGTCGCTTTCGGCCATCCAGCCGCAATAGCCGTCCTTGGCCGCCATCACGAAGGCATGGCCCTTGTCGCGGTCGATGACTGTCACCGCTTCGCCCAACAGAAGCTGCCGGTCCCGCGCCCCTCCGGGGGTGGCCCGCAGGTTCGCCACCGGCACGATGACCTGGGCCTGCAGCCCCTCGGTCAGGGGGGCATTTACCTCTCCGCTAAGCGAGACATGCGCCACGCGTCCTGAATAGGGCGTCAGCCGTCTGTCCATCACGTGCTCTCCAACTCGTTCCCTACCCCGGCCCGCTTGTGACGGACCCTATAGCGCCAACATGGTCCCCAAGCCCCCAAGCAGCGCCCGCGCGCCCTGGCCGACCCCACCCTTCGGCCGCGCCGGCTGGTCGCTGGGCGTGTGGCCGTAGATGTCGAAATGCAGATAGCGCGGCACATCCACAAAGCGGCGCAGGAACAGCGCTGCCGTGATCGACCCGGCAAAGCCGAAGCCCGGAGCATTGTCGAGGTCGGCAATGCCCGGCTCGATCACCGTCTCGTAGGCGTCATGGAACGGCAGCCGCCAGACCGGATCGAACCCGGCCTTCGCCCCCGCCTCAAGCGCTGCGGCCAGCCCGTCGTCGTCGGTGTAGTAGGGCGCGAGGTCCGGCCCCACCGCCACCCGCGCCGCCCCAGTCAGCGTCGCCATGCTGACCAGAAGGTCGGGAGCCCCCTCACACGCATAGGCCAGGGCATCGGCCAGGACCAGCCGCCCTTCGGCGTCAGTGTCGTTCACCTCGACCGTCAGGCCCTTGCGGCTGGTCAGGATGTCCTTCGGCTTCAAGGCATTGCCGGAAACCAGATTCTCCACCGCCGGGACCAGAACGCGCAGTTGGACGGGCAGGTTCAGCGCCATGATCATCCGCGCCAGGCCCATCACCGTGGCGGCCCCTCCCATGTCCTTCTTCATCAGGTTCATGCCCGACGAGGGTTTCAGGTTCAGCCCGCCCGTGTCAAAGCAGACCCCCTTGCCGACCAGAGTCAGCTGCGGCCCCTTGGTCCCCCAGCGCAGGTCCAGCAGGCGTGGAGCGCGGGGGCTGGCGCGGCCGACGGCATGGATCATCGGGAAGTTCCGCGCCAGCAGGTCGTCGCCCCGGATCACATCCGTTTGCGCGCCGAATTCCGCTGCCAGCGCCAGGAACGCCGCCTCCAGTTTCGCCGGGCCCATATCCTCGGCCGGGGTGTTGATCAGGTCGCGGGTCAACGCCTCGCCCTCGGCCATCGCGATCAGGCGGGCGGCGTCCAGCCCTTCGGGGCAGATCAGCCGGGGCAGGGTGGGGGGCTTCTTCTTCGGGCGGTAACGGTCAAAGCGGTAGCCCGACAACAGCCAGGCCAGCGCAGCCTCGACCCGTTCGGCCGGGTCAAGCTGACCTTCCAGTCGCCAGTCGCCCTCGGGCAGGGCGGCTATGGCCTTCGCCAGCCCGAAACGCAGCCGCCGCCGGGCCTGGGCGGTGCCATAGCCCACGACGGCCCCGGCCACCCCGCCATCAGCCGAGGGCAGCAACCGCAACTCGCCCAGTCCGGCCTCGAAGCCGGTTGCCGTCAGCCAGCCGGTCCAGGGCTGACCCGGTCCCGCAAGGAAGGTGGCCAGTTCCTCGGGCCGCAAGATATGCAGGGGTCGTGCGGCAGAGGATGGGTCGGCGAAGGCAAAAGCATTGGTCATGGGTCGGTCGCGGCCTTAAGTCGTTCGCATCAGTTGCGGGAATATTCCGCGCAAGTTCAAGCCTTTCCAGAGATCTGACGCGGATCGGCAAAAATTCCCCCTTCCTGCGGTATGACCAGGCAGAGGTCACGGATTGCAGAAGGTGGTCGCATCGCAACCTTGACGTGAATTCAGCGGTGACTGTGCCCTAGGGTCAGGACCCATTGATCTTGCGCTGGCAGCGTGATTCAGCCTCCGCAAGGAGACTGAACGATGAGCAACCTTTTCTGGCTGACGGAGGCACAGATGGCGCGGCTGCGGCCCTTCTTTCCCAAGAGCCATGGTAA
>NZ_JAXMMF010000143.1:0-12381 GCF_034366665.1 Tabrizicola sp.
GCAGTTCGGCACCCCGCAGGACATCTACGACCACCCCGCGACCCTGTTCGTCGCCGACTTCATCGGCAGCCCGGCGATGAACTTCCTCCGGTTCGAGGGCACCGCCGCCGCGGGGGCCGAGACGGTCACCCTCGGCGGCATCCCCATCCCCCTCCCCCAGTTGCAGGAACCTGCCTCTGGCCAGCTTGTCCTTGGCGTCCGCCCCGAGCATGTCGCGCTGTCCGACAGCGCCCCGCTGCGCGGGCGGATCGAGGCCGTCGAATACCTTGGCACTACCCAGATCGTCACGCTCTCGACCCCCCACGGCCAGGTGAAGGCGCGCACGCCCTCGACGGCCCCGGCCAAGACCGGCGACCTCGCCGGCCTGGCCCTGAACGCCCGCCGCCTGTCGCTCTTCGACGCCACCACCGGGCGTGCGCTGCGTACCGCCGCCAACGCCGGGGTCCATCATGGCTGAGGTCACACTGACGAACCTGTCCAAGTCCTACGGCCCCACCCAGGCCCTCAAGGACGTCTCCCTCACCATCCCGACCGGCGCTTTCGTCGTCCTCCTCGGACCCACCGGCGCAGGCAAGACCACCACGCTGCGCCTGATCGCCGGTCTGGACCGCCCCGACACGGGCGACGTCCGCATCGACGGCGCATCGGTCGTGAACGACACCCCCGCCCAGCGCGACGTGGCGATGGTCTTCCAGCAATACTCGCTTTACCCCCACCTCACCGTCCGCGAGAACCTCGCCTTCCCCCTCCGCTCCCCCATGATCGCGATGCCCGAACCCGACATCGCCAAGCGCGTGGCCGAGGTGGCCGAGGTCCTCCGCATCCCCCACAAGCTCGACAACAAGGCCACGGCCCTCTCTGGCGGCGAGATGCAGCGCGTCTCCATCGGCCGCGCCCTTGTCCGCAACCCCCGCATCTACCTGATGGACGAACCCCTCTCCTCGCTCGACGCCAAACTCCGCGCCGACCTGCGGATCGAGCTGAAACGCATCCACAACGACCTCAACGCCACCTTCCTCTATGTCACTCATGACCAGATCGAGGCGATGACCATGGCCACCCACGTCGGCGTCCTCGACCACGGCAAACTCGTCCAGTTCGGCACCCCGCGCCAGATCTACGAAACGCCCGTCTCGACCTACGTCGCCTCCCGCCTTGGCCAGCCGCACATCAACCTCCTTCCCGCCGCCGCATTCCCCGGCGCGCCCCCGAAGGCCGCAACAATCGGCCTCCGCCCCGAACACATCCACGTTGGCGAGGGGGCCGAAGCCACCATCACCCGCGTCGAACACCTTGGCGACCAGACCCGCCTGCACCTTTCCCTCGGCCCCCACAGCCTCATCACCCTGACCGAACCCCACACCGCCCTCAAACCCGGTGAAACCCTCAACATCCGCCCGATGAACCCCCTCTGGTTCGACGCCAGCGGCACCCGCATCTGAGAAAGGCCAACCCCATGAAACAGTTCATGAACTCCCGCGAAAGCCTCATCACCGAAGCAATCGACGGCCTCCTCAGAACCTCTGGCGGCAAGCTCGCCCGGCTCGACGGCTACCCCCACATCCGGGTCGTCGTCCGCACCGACTGGGACGCCAGAAGGTCGCCCTCGTCAGCGGCGGCGGCTCCGGCCACGAACCCAGCCACGCCGGGTTCGTCGGGCAAGGCATGCTCACCGCCGCTGTCTGCGGCGACGTCTTCGCCTCACCGTCGGTGGACGCCGTCCTCGCGGGTATCCTCGCCGTCACCGGCAAGGCGGGCTGCCTTCTGATCGTGAAAAACTACACCGGCGACCGGCTGAACTTCGGCCTCGCCGCCGAACGCGCCCGCGCCTTCGGCCTCAAGGTCAGCATGGTCATCGTCGACGACGACATCGCGCTGCCCGACCTGCCCCAAGCGCGCGGCGTCGCCGGAACCCTCTTCGTCCACAAGATCGCCGGAGCGATGGCCGAATCCGGCGCCGACCTCGACACCATCACCGCCGCCGCCACCACCGTCATCAAGGGCGCCGTCTCCATCGGCATGTCCCTCGACACTTGCACCGTCCCCGGCAGCCCCAAGGAAGACCGCATCGCGTCAGGCAAAGCCGAACTCGGCCTCGGCATCCATGGCGAGGCCGGGATCGAACAGGTCGACTTCACCGGCGCGCGCTCCGCCATGCAGATGGTGGCCGAGAAACTCCTCCCCCACACCGGGACCGGAGACCACGTCGCCCTCCTCAACAACCTCGGCTCCACCACGCCCCTCGAAATGTCCGTCCTGACCGAAGAACTCGCCCGCTCCCCCCTCGGCGGGAAGGTCAAATGGATGATCGGCCCCGCCCCCCTGATGACCTCGCTCGACATGCACGGCTTTTCCGTCTCGCTCCTCCCCGTCGACCACGCGCAGGTGACCAGCCTCGCCGCCCCCGTCGCCCCGCACGCCTGGCCCGGCCTCTCCCCGTTTGGAGCCGTGGCGGTCCGCCCCCTCCCCGACGGCCTCGCCCCCATCCAGCCCGTCCCCAGCGCCCACCCCGCCCGCCGCGCGCTGATCGAGCGCTGCTGCAAGGCCCTGATCGCCATCGAATCCGACCTGAACCTCCTCGACGCCAAGTCGGGAGACGGCGACACCGGCAGCACCCTCGCCGGGGCCGCCAAAGCGCTCCTCAACGCCCTCGACCGCCTCCCCCTCGCCGACCCGACGCAGCTTTACCGCGCCATCGGCATGGAGCTGTCGCAGACGATGGGCGGCTCCAGCGGAGTCCTCCTCGCCATCTTCTTCGCCGCCGCCGGCGACGCGAGCGCCTCCGGCAAAACCTGGATCGGCTCCCTCACCGCAGGCCTCGACCGCGTTTGCCAAGTCGGCGGAGCCGCCCCCGGCCACCGCACCATGATCGACGCCCTGGCCCCCGCCCTCGCTGCCCTCCCGCAGGGGGTCCAAGCCGCCGCCAAAGCCGCCCGCGACGGCGCGAACGCGACGGCCCAGATGACCCGCGCCAAAGCAGGCCGAGCCACCTACCTCGCCGCCGACAAGCTCAAGGGCCACAACGATCCGGGCGCAGAGGGCGTGGCGCGGCTGTTTGAGGACCTCGCCAAAGGCTGAAGGCACCATTCCTTGCCCGATTTGTCCCGCGACAAATCAGGCCGCGCCTGCCTGCCCCTGGCAGGCGCGATAGACGCGCCAGCCCAGAGAGCCGCGCCCCGATCTCCAACCATTCGGGAGTGCGGATATCCCCTTGCCCTCCGGCTTGCGCCTCCAGGCAAACCAGTCGGGCGAGTGTCCACTCGACGGTCGCTTGTCCGAACCTCTGGCAACCATCGTAGGGTGCGCTACAGCGCACCATGAGGTTGAAGCATGTTGGCTTGAATTGTTGCACGAGCCCTTTCAAGCTTCTTTGGTGATCGCTCCACTTGCGACAAGAAGTTCAGGTGCGTACTGGCTTAAGCGTGCGTTGGTGAAAGGAGTCGGAATGAAGAAACTTATCGTGGCCTCGATGTTCCTTGTTCTTTCTTCAAGTGTGTCAGCGCAGGTGAATTCGCTTGTCACGGACGGAAAACGACCGTTTGCTGAAGGTGTCCTCACAGGGTACATCGTTCAGGATGGCAACAAAACGCTTTGCAACGACCCATATGTGATTGGACAATATGTTTCGTGCGCCGAAGAGGTTTTAATTGCAGGAAACAAGTGGAAAGCTCAAAGTAAGAAGCAGGTTTGGGTCGACACAAACGGTGTACTTGGTGCTATGATTGTCGTTGATGCCAAGGGTCGGGTCATCTGCAAGGATCCAATGGTCAGCATTCAATTTCGCGGGCCGGAAAGCTATATCTTCTGTGAAGACTAAGCAGCACTTCTAATTGCGGCCACGTTGGCTAGCGAAACCCGCCAATCTTTCCCTCCCCAAATATCGCACGGGGGCCCCGGGGGTGTGAATCCCCCGGCCGCCAGCCAGAGGCACAGCCATTGCGGCCTCCGGGACCAACAGCCATCCCCAAGCGCCCCCTCTCCCCCAGGGGGAGAGGGTCGGGGTGAGGGGCAAAGCCCCAAAATATCACGAGGTAAACGCCCACGCCCATCCCATTGCTTCCAAACGAAAATCAGAAAATGCCCACCGTGGACACTACCCCTCTCTCACCGCCACGTTCTGGTCGATCAGATACCTCTGCGACAAGGGAATTGCTGCGGCTCCCAACGCCCGCGCATCCGCCCCCACCGTCCCCTCCCGGATGACCGGAGGCTCGATCCCCGCCAGGTCCAGCCCCAGAAGCGCCCCTTGCGTCCGCCGCACCAGCTCGGCCCGCACCGCCACGGGCAGCCAGCCGTCGATCAGCACCGCCTCGATCTCCAGCAGGGCCGCCGCCGCCAGCGTGGCATGGGCCAAGGCACCCGCCGCCGGGTCCAGCCAGGCCGACAGCACCCCCTCGGACACCTCCCACCGGTCGTGCTGCGACCACAGATGATCGGAAGACTCCCCCGCCGCCTCCATCGCCTCGGCCAGGACCGACATCGAGGCAAGGTCGATCAGCCGCCGCGTCCCTCCACCAGGCGCGGGGACCTGGATCGACCCGACCGCCGCCGCGTTGCCGGTTCGGCCTAGGTAAAGCTGGCCGTTCATCACGAGGCCGCCGCCGATGAAGGTCCCGAAGTAGAAGTAGAGGAAATCCTTCGGCCGCTCTCCCGTCCCGAAGATCAGCTCCGCCCCGCAGGCCGAGGTGGCGTCGTTCTGCACATAGACCGGCAGGCCCGTCACCGCGCCCAGTTCCGCCCCCAGATCGCGCGACCGCCAGGCGTCCATCTCGGACTGAGGGACCCCCAGCACCGACACCCAGTTCCACAGCTGGAACGGCATCGCCACGCCCATCCCCATGATCCGCCCGCGCAGGCCCGCAGGCAACTCGCCCGCCAAAGCCGGGGCCGCCTCCCGCACGAACCCGACCACCGCGTCGGGCGTCGGGTAGCGGTAGACGCGCCGTCGCGCCGCCCGCAGCCGCCCCCGGAAATCCGTCAGCACCAGATCCGCCGAGCGCCGTCCGACTTTCAGCCCCAGGAAGAACGCCCCCTCCGCCGCCAGCGACATCGGGACAGAGGGTTGCCCCACGCGCCCCCGCACCGGCTCACCGCGCTCCAGCAGGCCCTCGTCCTCCAGCCCCCGCATGATCACGCTGACCGTCTGCGCCGAAAGCCCCGTCATCCGGGCGATGTCGGATTTTGCCAGCGCCCCATGACGGCGGACCAGCGACAGCACCAGCCGTTCGTTGTGGTCGCGCATGCCCGACTGATTCGTGCCGCGCAGAACCTTCAGCGAGCCTGGCGAGACGTCCTGCATCCTAGCCCGCCGGACCGATAACCCCCTTGCGGAGGATCACGTTCGCAAACAAGGCCGTTTCGCTGGTTGCGACCACCGCATGCGCCGCCCGGATGCGGGGATAGAGCGCCTCGCCCGACAGGGGCACCACGGTCATCCCCGGTGCCATCCGGGCACACAAGGCGTCGATCTGCCGGTGGATGTCTGCCGCCTGCAAAGGGTCGTTCATCAGGCTGGCGCGGAACAACGCCGCCGGAACCGCCTGGTCCAGCGGCATCACCGTCAGCACCGCCTGAACCACCGCCAGCACCCCATGCCCATCGGCGCGGACCAGCCGACGCGCATGGTCCAGGGCTGGATAGTTGCCGTCCACGATGGCAAGCTCGTCCCCGTGGCCCATCGCCCGCAGGGTCGCAAGAAAGTCGGGCCCCAGAAGGGGCGGAATACCGATCAGCATGGCCTCCCCCTCCTCCCGGGTCCGGCGCGACCGGAGCACGTTCCCCGATCAGTCATGGCGCAGACTGCGGCCGGACGCCGCGCCTGTCAATAATAAATCAGAGTGATTTAATTATCTTGACGGAAGGGAGGGAATCAGCTTTTCTACGCCTGTCGCAGGGCCTTTTGGTCCGGCGCACGGATTTCGAAACGGGGGCGACAACAGCCCCCACCTTGGGAGGAAGACCATGAAGATCATCACCAAAGCCCTTTTGGGCGCGGGCGCGCTTGCCCTGTCGGCCGGCTTCGCCTCGGCACAGGACGGCGTCTCGGCCTGCCTGATCACCAAGACCGACACCAACCCCTTCTTCGTGAAGATGAAGGAAGGCGCCGAGGCCAAGGCGGCCGAACTGGGCATCACGCTCAAGTCCTACGCCGGCAAGGTTGACGGCGACCACGACAGCCAGGTCGCTGCGGTGGAAAGCTGCATCGCCGACGGCGCCAAGGGCATCCTGATCGCCGCTTCGGACACCAAGGCCATCGTCGGCCCGCTGGCCAAGGCGCGCGAAGCCGGCCTGCTGGTCATCGCTCTGGACACCCCGCTTGACCCGGCTGACGCCGCTGACGCGACCTTCGCCACCGACAACCTGGAAGCCGGCCGCCTGATCGGCGCCTGGGCCGCCGCGACGCTGGGGGCTGAAGCCGCCAACGCCAAGATCGCCTTCCTGAACCTGACCCCGTCCGAGCCGACCGTCGACGTCCTGCGCAACCAGGGCTTCATGATGGGCTTCGGCATCGACGTGAAGAACGCCGCCGACATCGGCGACGAGGATGATCCGCGCATCGTCGGCCACGACGTGACCAACGGCAACGAAGAAGGCGGCCGCAAGGCGATGGAGAACCTTCTGCAGAAGGACCCGGGCATCAACGTCGTCCACACCATCAACGAACCCGCCGCCGTGGGTGCCTACCAGGCGCTGAAGGCTGTCGGCATGGAAAGCCAGGTCCTGATCGTTTCGGTCGACGGCGGCTGCCCGGGCGTCGCCTCGGTCAAGGAAGGCGTCATCGGCGCGACCTCGCAGCAGTACCCGCTGGCAATGGCCGCTCTGGGCGTCGAAGCGATTGCCAAGTTCGCCGCGGACGGCACCAAGCCCACCCCGACCGAAGGCAAGGACTTCTTCGACACCGGCGTTTCGCTGGTGACCGACAAGCCGGCCGAGGGTGTGACCTCGATCGACACCACCAAGGGCACCGAGCTCTGCTGGGGCTAAGGTCTGACCAAGGCATGACCCGCCGGTGACGGCGGGGACGGGAAGGGCGGCCACGTGCCGCCCTTTCTTCAAGCCGCAGCTTGATGCAGGATGACAAGACCAATGGGGAGGGGACCAGAGGCATGACAAAAGCACAGGACTTCGAAAGCGCCAGCAAGGGCGCGGACCAGACCGTCGCCCAGTTCGAGGAACGGAAGTCGGCCTTGTCGCGGCTGCAGCACCTCTTGCACGGCAACCCGGCCCTGGTGCCGCTGATCGTGCTGATGGGCCTCATTGCCTTCTTCGGCATCTTCGCGGGCGACCGGTTCTTCAGCGCCTACACGCTGACGCTGGTGATGCAGCAGGTCGCCGTTGTCGGCATCCTCGCCGCCGCGCAGACGCTGGTGGTGCTGACCGCGGGTATCGACCTCGCCATCGGTGTCATCATGGTCTTTGCCTTCGTCATCATGGGCAATCTGGTCCTGACTGACGGCTCTCCCGGCGATTTCGCGATGCCTGCGGTGCTGGCACTTTTGGCAGGCTTCGTGGTGGCCGCCCTTTGGGGCTTCGTGAACGGCAACCTCGTCGCGCGCCTGAAGCTGCCGCCGTTCATCGTGACGCTGGGCACCTGGAACATCATCATGGCGATCTGCCTGATCTATTCCGAAAACGCCACGATGCGCGAGGCGGACCTGACCGCCCAGACGCAGCTTCTGCACGTCTTCGGCCAGAACTTCCGCGTCGGCCCCGCCGTCGTGACCTATGGCGTCGTCGCGATGATCGCGCTTTACATCGCGCTCTGGTTCATGCTGAACCACACCGCCTTCGGCCGCCACATCTATGCCGTGGGCGACGATTCCGATGCAGCCGAACTGGCCGGCATCAGCACCAAGAAGGTCCTGATCGGGGTATATACGCTGGCCGGAGTGATCGCGGGCCTTGCCGCCTGGGTGTCCATCGGCCGCAACGGCTCGATCTCGCCCTCGACCGTGGTGACAGATTTCAACCTGCAGGCCATCACCGCGACGGTGATCGGGGGCATCTCGCTGTTCGGCGGGCGCGGCTCGATCCTGGGGGTGCTGTTCGGCACGCTCATCGTCGGCATCATGTCGATGGGCCTGAACATGATGAACGCGGACCCGCAATGGAAGGTTCTGCTGACCGGCGTGCTGATCATCGCCGCCGTCGCGGTCGACCAGTGGATCCGCAAGGTATCGGCCTAAGGGAGGACATCATGGAACCCATTCTGACCGCACGCGGGCTGGTAAAGCGCTATGGCAAGGTCACCGCGCTGGACAACTGCGACTTCGAGCTGATGCCCGGCGAAATCCTCGCCGTCATCGGCGACAACGGCGCGGGCAAGTCCACGCTGATCAAGGCGATCTCGGGCGCGGTGATCCCCGACGAGGGCGAGATTCGCCTGGAAGGCCAGCCGATCCAGTTCCGCACGCCGATCGAGGCGCGCAAAGCCGGGATCGAGACGGTCTACCAGACCCTCGCCATGTCTCCGGCCCTCTCCATCGCCGACAACATGTTCATGGGCCGCGAGATTCGCAAACCCGGCTTCATGGGCTCGGTCTTCCGCCAATTGGACCGGCCGAAGATGCAGGCCTTCGCGCGGGAAAAGCTGAACGAGCTGGGGTTGATGACGATCCAGAACATCAACCAGGCGGTGGAAACCCTCTCGGGTGGCCAGCGTCAGGGCGTGGCCGTGGCCCGCGCCGCCGCCTTCGGCTCGAAGGTCGTGATCCTGGACGAACCCACGGCAGCCCTTGGCGTCAAGGAAAGCCGCCGCGTGCTGGAGCTGATCCGCGACGTCCGCAGCCGGGGCATCCCGATCATCCTCATCTCCCACAACATGCCCCACGTATTCGAGGTCGCGGACCGCATCCACATCCACCGCCTTGGCAAGCGGCTTTGCGTGATCAAGCCCTCGGACTATTCGATGTCCGATGCCGTGGCCTTCATGACCGGCGCCAAAGTGCCCGAAGGTGTGACCGAAGTCGCCTGAGCCCTCCCGCGGCAGCCCGGATCAAGGGCTGCCGCGCTTTAGCCGGCCACGGGCGCACCCCGATGCGCTGTGTCCGCGGCAGCCCGGCCGCGGGGGCTCGATGCCCCCAAGGGCGGTCTCCCGCTTGAAATCCCGTCGAATTCTGCGCTATCGCGACGCAAGGGGCTTGAAACCCTTGACGCAAAGACCAAAATCGCTCGAAACCCGCCGCGACGCGACCAGAACCAACACACAGCCGCCCCGACGAGGAACCCTCTCCGCATGACCCTAGCCCTGATCGCGGCGCTTCCCTTCCTTGGTGCGCTCCTTCCCGGCCTGATGATCCGTGCGGGACGCAATGCCTGCGCCACGGTGACGGGGTCGGTGACGCTGCTTGCGCTCATCCTCCTGGCCCTGCAGGCCCCCGCCGTCCTGCGCGGCGAGGTGGTGCAGACCCGGATCGAATGGCTGCCTGCGCTTGGACTTAACGCCAACTTCTTCCTCGACGGCCTCGGCCTGATGTTCGCGGGCCTGATCCTGGGAATTGGCCTTCTGATCATCGTCTACGCCCGCTTCTACCTGGCGAAGTCCGACCCGATGGGGCAGTTCTTCACCTATCTTCTTCTCTTCCAGGGCGCGATGGTGGGGATCGTCCTAAGCGACAACATCCTGCTTTTGCTGATCTTCTGGGAGCTGACCTCGCTCTCCTCCTTCCTTCTGATCGGCTACTGGAAGCACCTGCCCGAAGGCCGTCAGGGCGCCCGGATGGCGCTGGCGGTGACGGGGGGCGGCGGTCTGGCGATGCTCGCGGGGATGCTGATCCTGGGCAACATCGCCGGCAGCTACGACCTGAGCGTGATCCTGCAAAGCAAAGAGGTGATCCAGGCCTCGCCCTACTACCTGCCCGCGCTGATCCTGATCCTGATCGGGGCCTTCACCAAGTCGGCGCAGTTCCCCTTCCACTTCTGGCTGCCACACGCGTTGGCCGCGCCGACGCCGGTGTCGGCCTACCTGCACTCGGCCACGATGGTGAAGGCCGGGATCTTCCTGATGGCGCGGATGTGGCCGGTCCTGTCGGGCACCTGGGAATGGTTCATCATCGTCACGTCGGCGGGCCTCATCACGATGGTGATGGCCGCCAAGATCGCGCTTTTCAAGGATGACCTGAAGGCGCTTCTGGCCTTTTCCACGGTCAGCCACCTTGGCCTCATCACCATGCTGCTTGGCTTCGGCACGCCCGAGGCCGCGACCGTTGCGATCTTCCACATCCTGAACCACGCGACCTTCAAGGCCGCCCTCTTCATGACCGCAGGCATTGTCGACCACGAGGCGCATACCCGCGACCTCAAGCGCCTGGGCGGGCTTCGAAAGCTCATGCCGGTGACCTTCGCCATTGCCGCCATCGCCTCGCTGTCGATGGCGGGTATCCCGCCTCTGAACGGGTTCCTGTCGAAGGAACTGATGCTGGAAGAGGCCGCGCATGTCGCCTGGCCGAACGCCTGGCTTGTTGGCATCCTGGCCACCCTTGGCGCGCTTTTCTCGGTCGCCTACTCGTTCCGTTTCCTGGCCCACGGCTTCCTTGGCCCGGTGCGCGACGACTACCCGTCGAAACCGCATGACCCGGGCTTCGGCCTCTGGGCCGCACCTGCCCTGCTGGCGGTTCTGGTCGTGCTGGTGGGCATCATGCCGAACACGATGGTCGGCTGGCTCTTGGACCCCGCCGCCTCGGCCACCACGGGCCGCGGCATCTTCACCAACATCTATCACTGGCATGGGCTGGACGCCGCCGCGCTCTGGATGTCGCTGGCTGCCATCGGCGGGGGTCTGGTCCTTCTGGGTGCCTATCCCCGGCTTCGCGCCCTGTGGGACGCCACCCCGCGCCCCGAGGCGAAGCGCATCTTCGACGGCATCGTCGAGCCCCTGGCCGAGGCCGCGCGTCAGATCACCGACAGCCTGCACAACGGCCGCTTCAGCCGCAGCATGGTGGTCGCGGTTCTGGGGATCACGGCCCTGGCGATGCTGGCCTTCCTGACGGCCACACCGCATGCCCCTGGCACGCGACCGACGCTTCCGATCGACCCGGTTGTGCTGGGCGTCTGGGTGGTGATGGTCGTTGCGGCCCTGGCAACGCCCTTCCTGCACCGCAACCGCCTGGTCGCGCTGCTTCTGACCGGCGTCGTCGGCCTGCTGATCGCCCCGCTTTTCGCCTTGTTCTCGGCCCCGGACCTGGCCCTGACCCAGCTGTCGGTCGAAGTGGTGACCCTTCTCCTCATGCTTCTTGCGCTGAACTTCCTGCCCAAGGAGACCCCCGTCGAAAGCCGCCTGCCCCGCAAGCTGCGCGACGCGGGCATCGCGGGGATTGCAGGCCTGGGCATCGGCGGCCTTGCCTATGCGATGATGACGCGGGCCCCGGCCTTCGACCCGATCTCGGCCTTCCACTGGGCGCAATCAAAGCCCGGTGCTGGCGGCACCAACGCCGTCAACACCATCATCGTCGACTTCCGCGGCTATGATACCTTTGGCGAGATCATCGTGCTCGGCATCGCCGCCCTGGTGATTTATGCCCTGTCCGAGGCGCTGCTGCGCAACCCCGCCGTCACCGCCCGCCTGGCCGCCCAGCCCAGAGGCCGCGAATCCGGCGACCGCCACCCGATGATGCTGGTCGTCGCAACCCGCCTTCTTCTGCCGATGGCGATGATGGTTGGCGTCTACATCTACCTGCGTGGCCACAACATGCCCGGCGGCGGCTTCGTCTCGGGCCTGGTCTTCGCCATTGCCTATCTGATGCAGTACATGGCCTCGGGCTACGACTGGAGCCACGCCCGCCAGCGCTATGACCACCACGCGCTGATCGGCTGGGGCGTCCTGGTCGCCTCGCTGTCAGGGGTCGGCGCCTGGGCCTTCGGCTTGCCCTTCCTGACCTCTGGCTTCGAATACGTCCATCTCTGGCCGCTGGAGGAATTCGAACTGGCCACCGCCGCGATCTTCGACCTTGGCGTCTTCCTCTGCGTCCTCGGCGCGATCCTGCTGGCGCTGGCGTCGCTGTCGCGGTTGGCGCTGCGGACCGGCGAAGGCCCGAACACCACCGCCCATGACCTTGAGGAGACCCGCTGATGGAAGCCCTCCTCGCCTCGGCCATCGGCCTTCTCGCCGCTGTTGGCATCTACCTGACACTGCGGCTGCGCACCTTCCCCGTGATCCTGGGGCTGACCTTTCTCAGCTATGCGGTGAACCTGTTCCTCTTTACCGCCGGCAGGCTTGCCGTGAACGCCGCCCCGATCGTCGGCACCACCGACGCGCCCGCCGACCCCCTGCCTCAGGCCCTGGTCCTGACCGCCATCGTCATCTCCTTCGGGATGACCGCCGTCATCATGATCATGGCCATCGGCGGCCACCTGCAGACCGGCCACGACCGCATCGACCTGGAC
>NZ_JAXMMF010000144.1:0-17482 GCF_034366665.1 Tabrizicola sp.
TCGTCAGACCAGCGCCGACGACGGCCAACCTCATCGGCGGCGAAGATCTCGATTGGTGAAACAACTGAAGCGCATGCCATAAGGCAATGCCTTACGACCATTTACTCAATCAGAGCAGACGGCCTTCACCGCAGGCATACAATTTGTGCATGAGAGCAAAGGCACATTCTTCATGCGCGACGGAGCCGAGAAGGCATTTGCGCTTGCCCAGGGTTTGCCCTGGGAGGGTGGCGATGTGTTTGATGACTACTGCTGATGCAACCGGTCGGCCCATGTTAGCTGCCAAAGCATTGAGCAGCGAATGGCTGCATCGAGGCGTTGGTGCGGCCCTTCTTCAATTCGCTGGTGACCAGCCCGTCCGTGGCTTTGTCGAAAAGCGGAGCCATTCTGAGTTTGGGGGAACTGTAAATGCACCCGAAGTTTGCTGAAGTGGTGGAGAGCCTTCACCCTTCTTTTGAGCGGCTAATGTCTATGGAGCCATTGCGTGGAACGCCACCATCACGTTTGTCCACGCCCAAGAGCGGTGTCTACTTGTTCAGCGAGCAAGGACGCCATCTTTATGTTGGTCGGTCCAACCGCATCGCCTATCGATACGCACTGCACTGCGGCCTGTCCGCGAAGCATAATCAAGCATCTTTTGCTTGGAAGCTTATGGCGGAGGAAGTTGGTCACAAGGCTACCTACCGACAGGGAGAAGGGCGCGCAGACATGATACGGCTTCAGAACTATGCCGATGCGTTCACCGCAGCCAAGGCTCGCATCCGACGAATGGACTTCCGGTTCGTCGAAGAAATCGACCAGATGCGCCAGGCTCTGTTGGAGGCTTACGCCTGCGTCGCGCTGGAAACGCCGTACAATGACTTCAACACGCACTAGGGCGCGGCACTTCAGCCCACCTCGATAGATGGGACGGTCTCTCTCCTAGCTGACAGGTTCCCTTGGTCTTGCCGCTCGATAGGCGAGGCGTGGAGAGGGCAATCGCGGTCGCAATGACCCCGAACAGCCAAGCACGTCGCAACGCGCTCAGGGGTACTTATGAAGTCAGCGAGGAAGTCAGTCAAATGCACCGGACAGTCCACCAGAGCCGAGCTTTTTTGGAAGACTGTTACCCGCTTGCATTAAGCGAGCGCCGGGTGGAGGCCCGGCGGGCAACAGCATGGAATGAAAACATTAGTCCGGGTCAGGCGTCAGTCTGACAAAAGAAATTAATTGCACATGACGCGAGGGGGTTGGGGGGGAGGAGGGTTACCGGTCCACGAGTGACATTAATTGCAAACTTGCTTCCTCTTCCGAAACCTCTTCCGAAACCCTGATGATCTATAGCCTGACTTCCCGAAGCGCAGCGCCGTGGCATGTCGCTTATCTTCTCATAACCTTCCGAATACTATGTCCACTACCAAGAATGAGAAGATTAGTTTCTATTCATTCTATTCTTTATAGAGGACATAGGGTATTCGGAAGATTACGTCTCAAGTCAGTGTTGCATTGGTTTCATCAGCGCCTTGGCCTTGGGGGTGAGGTGCCACCAGAGAGCCGGGTTTAGCGCGACGATGGCATCAGGTGGAGTTAGACCGTTCTCTTGCAAATGCATTACATACGCCTCCAGAGCCACTCTGTGGAAGCGCAGCATTACCGATATGACGGGGTAGTCGAGCTTCCAATGATACCCGCCCTCGCCCTCATGTATCATCCGATCTACCTCCAGCGACACCCCTACCCTAAACAGGGGCCAATCTTTCAGAAGAAAGCGAAAGATGTCCAACTGCGCGCCCTCGGGCCAGTGCTGGGCCAGCCCCCGCAATATGCCGTAGTCTCTGGGCTTTGGTCTGCGGCCTGCCTTATCTTCGAAGATGTTCGCCATGATGTTGGCAAGGTGCCTATCAGTGCGGGTGTCCGGCTCACCCAAGCGCAAGAGCACGGCCTTGCGCCCTTCCACATGGGTGGTCATGGTGCGGATCGGCGGTTCCTTTATGAGGTCGCGTAGCGTCCTGTCCGACACATCTAGCAGACCACACCACTCGGATTGAGATCGAATGGCCCAGGCGTAGCCTTCATACTCTTGGGGATGTTGTTTGAGGTCTTTCGCGACTAACTCGCAAAGCCGTTCATGCCGTTTTAGTTTGTCTGATCTCATCGCCATTGCCCTTGCATTCTTTGCTTGGACCGGCGATGTTAATTGCCGATCCTTGGTTTCCTTGGGTCCCAATCCTGACTAGTCCTCGGGGCTTGATGGGCATCGCGCTTTGCACTGGCGCGGTGCCCTTTCTCATTAAAGGGGGGAAGACCGGGCCTCGATTTCGGTTTCCAACAGGTCCATGTAGTGGTGCGCCATTTCATTGAACGTCAGCACTTCGGCCCGCTTCCTTGGGTCCATGAGGGCGAGGTTCATTGTGACCCTCAGGCTTTCGGCTTGATGCCGCCCAAAGTGCGACCGAACGTTGCCGAGCATCGCCTTTTTGGTGTCCTGCAGGTCTTGGATTTGCTGGTTCAGGTCGGCCCATCTTGTGTAGAAGTCGAAGACGAACCCCGGGGGTAACCAATCTTCCCGCTCGCGCGGAGGCGCGCCGCGCACGTGCGCGTAAGAGTGCTGGTTCATTGTTCACTCTACGCGGCGAGCGTCGAGGAAGGCCTGCACATCTGCGCGGGCGTAGCGCACGCTGCGATGGCCCAGCATCGAATACGGCACCTTCGGCGGTGTCCCGCCCTGCCGGGCTTCGAAACGGTCCTTGGCCAGGTATTGCGGCGAAACCCCCAGCATCTGGGCAGCTTCGACAGGCGTCAGCATTTCAGACGCCGGAGCGTTCGCGAGTTTCTTTAGGGTGATCACTGCGCTTCTCCACAAGGAAAGAGACCCCTAGGGGTCGGTTGAGTGCGCTCGCCCACTTTCGCCACGATCAGCAGCGAGTTGGAGCGATCTCAACCATCCTTGGTGCAACGCGCCATTTGTTTATTCGACTACGGCGAAGGTTTCAAGCCCATCCCTTCCCATCGATGTAATCCGATATGCGCTGGGTGGAATTTCGCAGCAACTCTGGATCGAAGAGGATTTGATACCCCGCAGTCACATCGTTTGCAGACGAATGGTTAAGTAGCCGCTTCACCTTCGACTGTTGAATATCGAGAGCAGTGGCCATGGTGGCAAAGGACCGTCGTAGATCGTGGAACTGCACATCGAAGCCTAGAGACTGCCGGAACGCATCAAGGGACTTCCTGGGGTCGCCGTAGTGCGTGTCGCCCCAGATGAATTCTTTGCCCCCGAAGTGTTCCTGTAGCTTCTCAAAAAGCTTCACCGTCTGTTTCGACATCGGCAAGGTGAGGGCTTCACCGTTCTTGGCGCGGTCTTCGATGATCGTGAAGGTCTTGGCCTTCATATCCACGTCGGACCACTTTAGGTGCGCCGCCTCTGACATGCGCAAGCCCGTGCGGGCCAGCAGTTCCATGAAGACACGAAACTTCATCCCGGCAGTCTGATGCCGGTTCGAATTGGTCTCAAAGCCGTCCAGAGCCGCGAAGAACGCCTTCCAGTCCGAGACGTAGCTTTTCTTCCGCTTGGCCTTCGGCATGATCTTCTTGCGCCGCACGACGGCGGAAGGGCTTTCCGGGAGGATCGGGTTGCCATCCTTGTCGGTCAGGTCCGCCCGTGCCCAGTTCCACAATGATTGGAAAGTGCGGGTAGCATGAGCCGCCACGGCTGGGCTTCTTGCAACGATCTCATGGAACCGTTTCTGATAGATCGCGGGAGTGATCCGGCGCATTTCCAGGCCCAGCCAGTCTCCAAACTCTCGCTTCATTGCGTTGCGGTAGCCGACTTCGGTGGACTTGCGGAACTTCCGTTCTGCGATCCAATCTTCCATCGCTTCGCCTAGGGTGCGCAGCTTCGCCCGTTCCCGCTTCAGTTCAGCGTTGCGGTCCTTCCCGTCGGCCATCTCGGCAAAGGCTTTCGCGGCCAGCTTGCGAGCGTCGTTCAGGGTGATCTTGTCGGCCCGCCCTAAGGTCACGCGGCGTGTCTTCCCCCTCACGCGGCCCTCCACAAAGTATGCCTTGCTGGTCGCCCCCACCCTTACACCGAAACCGGGCTGCCCAGCGTCCCACACAAGCCGCTGCCCGGTCTCGGCAAAGGGGAGGTCGCGCACTACAGGCGCGGTGAACTTGACGGTTTCTAGTTTTATCATAGAGGCCCCGTGCGCTTCAATCTAGTAGGCAATTAGTAGGCAGATTTTGGATACCTATCGCTCAGAATGGGATTTAACGAAATCTGCGTCAAGACAGGAAAATCATTTATTTTTAGTGGTTTAAAGTGCTTTGAGAAGGTTTGGAAAGGCATGGGAAACAACCGCTTTTCCGGACTGTTAATCAATTGGTCGTAGGTTCGATCCCTACCGCCGGAGCCAAAAAATTCAGCTACATCAAGAAGATAAGCGGGCGATACCTTCGCCCGCTTCTTTCGTGCGAAGGCTTGTCCCTACCCATGTGACTGCCGGCCGTTCAGGGTGTGCCGCCGTGGACAGGGGTGGTCCCGCTTTCCCATCGGCGCGCCGGGCGCGCCGCGGTGGCAGTCGCAGGTGTTTCACACATCCAGCTCTGGGTGAAAGTCTTCCCGGGATTGGAAATCAGACTGCCTCAGCAGGTGCACTGCCCCCCTTCGCCGGGCGTATTGCACGGGCAGTCAGCGGACCCACCACCACCCAGAAGCAGCGCTCCGACCAGGATAAGTCCCGCGGTAAGTGCAATCTTTTCGCCCGGTGACAGGAACACGGCCGAGTTCCCCTCTTCCGGTGGTTCCTCGATGATCACCGGTCCGCCCGCATGAGCCGGCAGTGCAGTGAGAAGAGTCAGGGTCAAAGCAAGCAGTTTCATTGGATTTTTTTCCTTATGTGACAGGGTGCTTGTATCGCCTGCCGGATGAAAGCAGGGCCGAAGCAGTCAAGGAACTGCTGGCTGGGTGGATTTGATCCCGGATGACGAACAAAAACGCACGTGAGCCGACAATTAAGTCACAGTGCCGTGCTTGCGAGACCGAGAAGTTCCTGACCCGCGGGGCGCGGAATTCGCGCTGCGACCGGCTTGCCTTCGCCCGCTGGAATGGCTAAATCGACTACATCGCGGGTGTAGCTCAATGGTAGAGCAGAAGCTTCCCAAGCTTACGACGAGGGTTCGATTCCCTTCACCCGCTCCATCTCCTCTCTGTGATTGACACTGGCATCCGGGCGCTTAAGCCTTCGTCAAATGCTGTTCAGGAGCCACCCCATGTCCCCCCGCCTTGTCGCCCTGCCCCTTTGCCTTGCCCTGGCCGCCTGCGTGCAGGACACAGGGCCGTCCGAGCCCTATGCCTTTGTCGGAACATGGGATTGCGGGGTCGAGACCTTCAGCTTCACCAACACGACCTACAACAACGGATCGGACACCTACCGGATGCAAAGCGTCAGCCGGGACGGACGCAATTACACCCTGCGATTTGCCAATGGCTACACGATCGCTCTGGCGGCGGTCACCGACACGGGGCTGACCTGGGTCTCGGGCGCCTCGGGTGACCAGTTCAACTGCCGCCGGGTGAAGTGAGGGCGTGAACTGACTTCCGTTCCGGCGCGGAACCGGCTAACCAGCCGCCCGACCCCAACAGGAGAAACCCCATGAACACCGACATCACCCGCCACGGCATCGGCCCCCGCATGTCCGAGGCTGTGGCCTACAACGGCATCCTCTGGGTCGCAGGCCAGCTGGGCGAACCCGGCGGCTCGGTCGCCGATCAGACGCGCCAGGCTCTGGCCGCCATCGACGCGATCCTGGCCAAGGCCGGGACCGACAAGACCCGCATCCTGTCGGCCCAGATCTGGCTGGCCGACATGGCAACCTTCCCGGAAATGAACTCGGTCTGGGACACCTGGGTCCCGCAGGGCCACACGCCGGCCCGCGCGACGGGTGAGGCGAAGCTTGCCACACCCGACTACAAGGTCGAGGTCATCGTCACCGTCGCGCTGAAGTAAGCGGCCGAATTTTCGAAAATTCCGGATCGGAGCCTTTGAAGGCTCCGGTCCGACTTCTTCAAGGAAATCGGTTCCCGGCCTTAACCCTTGAACCAGGCGGCAAGCGCGGTCGTGGACCCGTCCTTGCCCTCGGTTCCGGCCTTACCCTCCAGGACCGGCTGCAAGGCCAGCGCCAGCTCCTTGCCCAGCTCCACGCCCCACTGGTCGTAGGAGTTGATGCCCAGGATCACGCCTTCCACGAACACCCGGTGCTCATACAAGGCAATGATCTGACCCAGCACGAAGGGCGTCAGCTGGTCATAGGCCAGCACGGTCGAGGGCCGGTTCCCCGGGAAGACCCGATGCCGCGCCTGCCGTTCCAGCTCGGCCCCCGTCGCGCCCTTCTTCGCCATGATCGCCCGCGCTTCGTCCAGCGACCGTCCCTGCAACAACGCCTCGGCCTGCGCCAGGCAGTTCGACACCAAAAGCAGGTGCTGATGCGCAAGGTCCGGCTCATGTCCCCGCTTCGCCACCAGGAACTCACACGGGACCACCCGCGTCCCCTGATGGATCAGCTGGTAGAACGCGTGCTGCCCGTTCGTCCCCGGCTCTCCCCAGACAACGGGACCGGAGTGGATGTCGAGGTCGCTGCCGTCGATGGCGACGCGCTTGCCGTTCGATTCCATCTCCAGCTGCTGAAGGTAGGCAGGAAGGCGGCTAAGCCGTTGATCGTAAGGAAGAACCGCCCGTGTGGCATAGCCGCACAGCTGGTTGTGCCAGACCCCCACCAACGCCAGCATCACCGGCATGTTCGCTGCAAAAGGCGCGGTCACGAAGTGCTGATCCATCGCCCGGCCGCCCGCCAGGAACTGATCGAACGCCTCCGGCCCCACGGCGAACATCAGCGACAGGCCGATCGGCCCCCACATCGAATAGCGCCCGCCGACCCAATCCTCGAACCCGAAAACCCGCTTGGGATCAATGCCATAGGCGGCAGTCCTTTCACCCGCCGTGCTGACCGCCGCGAACTGCGCCGCAGGGTCCGCCACCTTCGTCCCCATCCACCGCTTTGCCGCATCGGCGTTGGTCATCGTCTCGATGGTGGTGAAGGTCTTCGAGGCGACGATCACCAGCGTTGTCTCGGGGTTCAACCCCCGCAGCACGTCATGGATATGCGCCCCGTCCACGTTGGATACGAAATGGCAGCGTGGCCCATCCGCAAAGGGCTGCAGCGCAAGGTAAGCCATCGCCGGGCCAAGGTCGGACCCACCGATCCCGATGTTCACCACGTCGGTGATCCGCCCACCCTGCCCCTTGAACGCCCCCGACCGCACATCGCGCGCAAACGCCGCGCAGGTCGCGCGGATGCGGCGCACCTCGGGAAGAACGTCGATGCCATCGACCTCGATCACCGCATCTTCGCCCGCCCGCAACGCCACGTGCAGGACGGCCCGGCCTTCGGTGTCGTTGATCTTCGCGCCAGCGAACATCGCCGCGCGCTTCTCGGCCACACCGGACGCCTCGGCCAGCTTCACCAGGGCCATGCGGGTCGTCGCGTCGATGTTGGTCTTCGAGTAGTCAAAGAGCATTTCATCGGTCTTGACCGAGAACTCAGCTGCCCGCTTTTCGTCAAAAAGATCAATGATATGCCGACCATTGTTAACATCGTGAAGTCGCTGCAGGTCAGACCATTTGCTCATCTTATTCCGCCCAATGCACGGTTGCGTTGTCAAGGACGGCGCGCACCGGCGCCTCCATCGGGGTCAGGGTCATGGCCCGCTCAAGCGCCGTGCGCTTTTCGGTTCCGGTGATCAGGACGTGGATGTTGAACGCCTCACGCAGCGTTCGTGCCGTAAGCGTGATCCGCGGCTCGCCCGCGGCCTCGGCCCGCATCGGCAGCAAGGCAGGCGCTGTCGACGACAGAGCCTCTTCCAGCCGGTCTGCGCCGGGAAAGAGGCTGGCCGTATGCATGTCCGCCCCCATGCCAAGCAGCAGGACCGAGATCGGCAGATGCGGGATCAAACCGTCTTCCAAGGCGCCAAGCATCTCTTCCGGCTGATCGGCTGGCGCATAAAGCGGCACCAGCCGCGCCTGCGCCGCCCGGCCCCGGAGGAGCCGCTCCCGCACGAGCCGGGTGTTCGATCGGTCCGATGACTCAGGCACCCAGCGTTCGTCGTTCAGGACCACCGCCACATTGGCCCAGTCGATATCCACCCCGGACAGGGTATCGAAGATCGGCCCCGGAGTTGTCCCCCCTGGCACCGACAAGGTCGCCTTCCCCTCGCGCCGCAGGAAATCGGCCAGCTGGCCGGCGATGGTGTTCGCCAGTCCCAGCATCAGGAATTCGCGGTCGGGGTAGGTTTCCAGCTTCATTCGCGTATCTCCCGCCAGCGCCGCCCGTCGCGGTGCATCAGCATCAACGCATCTTCGGGGCCCGAGGATCCGGGGTCATAGGTCTGCGGCTTGTCGCCCCGTGCTTCCCAGCCTTCGATGATCGGATCGGTCCAGGCCCAGGCCGCCTCGACCTCATCCCCGCGCATGAAAAGGGTCTGGTTGCCCCGGATCACGTCCATGATCAGACGCTCGTAGGCGTCCGGCACGTCCTCGGCGTCGTCGATGGCATCGGCGAAGGACATGTCCAACGGCACCTGCATCAGGCGCATGCCGCCGGGGCCGGGTTCCTTGATCATGACCATCAGGTTCATGCCCTCGTTCGGCTGCAGCCGGATGACCAGCACGTTTTCATGCCAGCCGCTGGCGTCATCGAAGATCGCGTGCGGCGGCTGCTTGAAGGTAATGGCAATTTCGGATGCTCGGGCGCGCAGGCGCTTCCCGGTCCGCAGGTAGAACGGCACCCCCTGCCAGCGCCAGTTGGAAATCTGCACCTTCAGCGCGATGTAGCTTTCCGTCTTCGAGGCCGGGTTCTCGGAATGGGCGACATAGCTCTTCTCGCCCTTCCCCGCCCCGTATTGCCCCCGCACGATGTCTTCCTTCGACACCGGCTTCAGCGCACGGATCACCTTCAGCTTTTCATCCCGCACGGCATCGGGGTCGAAGTGGTACGGAGGCTCCATCGCGATCAGGCACAGAAGCTGCATCAGGTGGTTCTGCACCATGTCCCGCATGGCACCAGACTTGTCGTAGTAGGCCCCGCGCCCGTCGACGCTCACGGTTTCGGCCACCGTGATCTGGACGTGGTCGATGTATTCGGCCTTCCACAGGGGTTCGAACAGGATGTTGGCAAAGCGCACTGCCATCAGGTTCTGGACCGTTTCCTTCCCCAGGTAATGGTCGATCCGGTAGATCTGCGTTTCGTTGAAATGCCTGGCCAGGACCGCGTTCAGGGCCTTGGCGCTGGCCAGATCCCGTCCGAACGGCTTTTCCACCACGATCCGGCTCCAGGCATCGGCGATGCCATGTTCAGACAGCCGCTGCGCGATGTCGCCGAAAAGGCTTGGCGCGACCGAGAAGTAGAAGGCGCGCACCACATTCTCGCGCATCAGGGCTTTCAGCGCTTGCCAGCCCCCCGTTCCCGTCGCGTCGATCGACACGTAGTGGATACGCTGCAAAAAGCTTTCGATCGCTGCCGCGTCCTGCCGCGCTTTCGGGACGAATTCGCCAATCGCCGCGCGAACCTGCTCGCGGAAGGCCTCGTCGGTAAGGTCTGCCCGGGCCGCGCCGATGATCCGGCTTTCGGCGACCATCTGTCCGGCAAGAAACCGCCGGTAAAGGCCCGGAAGGATCTTGCGGCGCGCAAGGTCGCCCGTGCCCCCGAAGATCACCAGATCGAAAACATCGACCGGAATGACACGCGAAACCATGATCGTCTCCTGCGAGGCGCTGTTAGCGCTAACGGCGGCTTTCTACAGCCTGCCCCAGCCGCTGTCTAGCATTGCCGGACGACAGGGGAAACATCAGCTGTCCTCCAGCGCCTCCCAGCGGACGCGCATCAGACCCGGTTCGGCGGCAAGACGCTGCACGGCCTGTTCCAGCGCCACTTCGCCCACGGCTTCCGCCGTCACTGTTGCCGACAGGTCCATCCCTTGCCCCTGTGCGGCCGGCGTCACGCCGATCTCCGAGATATGCAGGCCCCCCAGCGACAAGGTCCGCAGCATCAGACTGCGCACGGCGGCTTCCTGGTCAGGGGTCACCGCGACTTGGACGCGGTAAGCCTTGATCACCGGCATCCCGGCCCGCGTATAGTGCTTCAAAAGCTTGACCAGGGGACGAAGGCCAAGGTTCACGAAGACCACCATCCCGGTCAGCAACAGCGCATGTTCCCAGGCCCCGTGCCCCGCCATCATGCCGACGCCCGCCGAACACCACAGCGTCGCCGCCGTGTTCAGCCCGTGGACGTTGAAGCCGTCGCGGAAGATGATCCCTGCGCCCAGAAAGCCGATCCCCGACACGATCTGCGCCGCCACGCGGGTCGGGCTGACTTCGTCCGGATAAAGGCCCGAGAAGATGACAAAACTTGCGGCCCCCAGGGCGACCAGCGCATTGGTCCGCAACCCCGCCATCCGCTGCCGCACCTGGCGTTCCGATCCGATGAAGGCGCCGCAGCCAAGCGCAACAGCAAGATTGAACGCCGCGGCTTCCAGTCCCGTAACCATGACGCACCTCCGCAGGGGAAGGCACAGAAGATCACCAAGGTTCCGCTTTGTGAAGCAGTTGCACCGGCCATCCGTCGTGCGGGACCGACGTCAGGCGTCCAGCTCGGCGTCCCAGTAAAGATAGTCCATCCAGCTTTCGTGCAGGTGGTTCGGCGGGAAACGGCGGCCGTGCGACTGCATCTCTTCGGCCGAAGGGGCGCGCGGCAGTCGGTTCAGATACATTCCCGCCTGTTTCAAGGTGCGCGAGCCCTTGCGCAGGTTGCACGGGCTGCAGGCGGCCACGACGTTTTCCCAGCTGGTGATCCCACCCTTGGACCGCGGCATCACATGGTCGAAGGTCAGATCGCCCTTGGCACCGCAATACTGGCAGCAGAATTCGTCCCGCAGAAAAAGATTGAAGCGCGTGAATGCCACGCGCTTCTGGGGTCGGACGAATTCTTTCAGCACAACGACCGAGGGTATCCTGAACTCTTGCCGCTGGCTTCGCACGACATGGTCGTATTCAGCGACGATCTGCACCCGGTCCAGGAAGGCGGCCTTGATCGCCTCCTGCCAGGGCCAGAGGCTGAGGGGGTAGTATGACAAAGGGCGATAGTCGGCATTCAGCACCAGCGCGGGGTAGTGCTTCAGTGCCGCGGGATCGCGCACGAACTGGGTTCTGAAATCGCCGTCCATTCCGTCAAAGACTCCGCACTTGTCCCGTCGGCCGCTGGGCCAGCAGGGCGGGGAGTCCCGCCCCGTTGATCGAAACTATATCTGGCGTTCCGGCCATGACAACCCCCAAGCGCGTGATCGCCACCCCAAGGTTCGTCCGTTTTCTGCACCTGCTTGGTAACACGGCAATGACATGGGCGGTTCCGGTGTCGACCGGTCCCCGCGCCACTTGCCGCCCAAGGTTCCCACCCTAGGGTTGCATCCCTTGCCGGGCCTCGGTAACCCTCGGCAGCCAGAACCGGAGCCTGCCCCATGACCCTTTCCCGCCGCAGCCTTGTGCTTCTTGCCGCCGCAGCTGCCGTCTCGGCCTGCGGGCGCAAGCCCCAACCTGCAACCCGCGCGCCAATGGCCCCCGGCGCCAGCCCCGAGATGATGGCGCTGGTTGCCCGTTACGCGGACATCCACGACATCCCGGAAAGCCTGCTGCACCGGGTGATCCAGCGCGAAAGCGGCTACAACCCGGGGGCCCGCAATGGCCCCTATTACGGCCTGATGCAGATCCTGCCCGATACTGCGCGGACGATGGGCTACCAGGGCCCGCCCGAGGGCCTGCTGGACGCCGAAACCAACCTGACCTTTGCCGGACGCTATCTGCGTGGGGCCTGGCTTGTCTCGGACGGGTCCGAGGACCAGGCGGTGATGTGGTATGCCCGTGGCTACTACTACGAAGCGAAACGCCGGGGCCTTCTGGAAGAAACCGGTCTGCGCACCTAGATCGGACAAGATCATGAGGTGACCATGCCAGACCGCGGGCCAGATATCTGTGTGCTGTCGAACCCGCGCTCCGGCACGGCCCTGCGCAATCCAGGGGCTGTCGAACGGGCCATGCGGGTTTTCGGACCACGGGCCGAGCTGCGGGCGTTCTCCGGCGACCCGGCGGATGAAGCGACGCGCGCGCTGAAGGACGGCTTTCGGATCATCGTGGCCGCGGGCGGGGACGGAACTGTCGCCGGGGTCGCTCATGCGCTGGCCGGAAGCGATACCGCACTTGCCGTCCTGCCGATGGGAACCTTCAACTACTTCGCCCGCGGGCTGGGGATGCCCGAAGACGCCGAAGGGGCCGCCAAGGCCATTCTGGAGGGGTCAGCGCACGACATCGCCGTTGGCACCCTGAACGGCCGGGTGTTTCTGAACAACGTCTCCATCGGCCTCTACCCCGCGATCCTGGAAGAGCGCGAGGCGACCTATGCCCGCTACGGTCGCCACCGCATCCTGGCCCACATCGCCTCGCTGCGGACGATCCTGCGCTTTCAGCGTCCCTACCGGATGGACATCCTGCAGGACGAGACCCGCCACCGCATCCGCACGCCGATGCTGTTCGTGGCCCGGTCCGCCTATCAGCTGGACCAGTTCGGCCTGGAAGGCGGCGAGGCCATCTCTGATGACCGCTTCGTGCTGTTCCTCGCGCACCAGCAGACCCGTCTGGGCTTTCTGCGGCTGGCCTGGAAGCTGATCCGCCGCAAGGTCGATCACGGGCGGGATGTCCTGGTCTCGACCCCGCGCCGGATCGCGGTGACGGTGCGCGGACGGCGGCGCATCTCGGTCGCGCTGGACGGCGAAAAGCTGAAGATGCGGCTTCCCTTGCGCGTCAAGCTTGCCGATCACCAGTTGCAGGTGATCGTGCCCCCGGCGCATCCGGTGGCCGGAAAGTCGGCATGATCCGGCTCCTCCATCTGTCCGACGTCCATTTCGGAGCTGTCGACGACCGACTTCTGCCGCCCCTGCTGGCGCTGGCCCGGGACTTGCGACCGGATGTGACGGTAATCTCGGGCGACCTGACCCAGCGCGCGCGGCCTGGGCAGTTCGTCGAGGCCCGCGCCTTCATCGATCGGCTTCCCGGTCCGGTGCTGGTCGTGCCGGGAAACCATGACATGCCGCTGGGGAACCTGGCGCTGCGCCTCCTGGCACCTTTTGCCCGGTATCGTCGAACCATCGGGCCGCAGCTGGAACCGACCCTGACGCTGCCCGGCGCCGTCATCCAGGGGGTCAACACGGCCAACCCGCTGGTCTGGAAGTCCGGTCGGTTGACCCGTCACTCGGCCGATCGGCTGACCAGGACCTTTGCGGCCGCGCCGAAGGAGGCGATGCGGATCGCGATTCTGCACCACGCGCCCATCCCCGCTGCCGACGGCACGCCCGCCGACATGGCCAACCCCGCTGGCGTGCTGGGCACCCTGGCGCAGGCCGGCTGCGACATCGTGCTGTCCGGCCACACCCACATGCCCCACGCAGGCTTTGCCGAGACCGCCGCCGGGGTCCTGTTCCTGCAGGTCGGCACCGCGATTTCCACCCGGTTGAAGACCGACACCAACGATTTCGCGCTGATCGAGATCGCACCGGGCAACGTCACCCGCCACGCCTGGCTGGCCCGGCAAGGTCACGGCTTCGCACCCGAGCCTGTCACGCGCTTTCTGAAGGTGGCAAGCGGCTGGCAGACCGTCGCCGCGCCTTAGGTCACGACGTCCGGGTCAGTCCGCCCGGTATTACCGGCGATCCCGGCCAGCGCATGCGCGGCGCGGATCACGGGTGCCAAAGCCGTCTGGGCGTCCAGGTCCAGCCCTTCCGGGCCGGCGGCATACCGCTCCAGATAGACGCGCAGCGTCGCGCCCTCGGTCCCGGTGCCCGACAGCCGGTAGACGATGCGGCTGCCGTCCTGAAACATCACCCGGACGCCCTGCTTCTGGCTGACGCTGCCATCAACCGGATCGGTGTAGGCGAAATCGTCGGCGGCGCTGACCGTCATCCCCTCGACCACCCGCCCCGACAATCCGGCCAAAGAGCCGCGCAGCGCAGCCATCATCACATCGGCCTTTGCCACCTCGACCGCCTCAAAGTCATGGCGGCTATAGTAGTTGCGGCCGTAGGTCGCCCAGTGTTCGCGCAGAATCTCCGCCACCGACTGCTGGCGCACCGCCAGAATGTTCAGCCACAGCAGAACCGCCCAAAGCCCGTCCTTTTCGCGCACATGGTCCGACCCGGTGCCGAAGCTTTCTTCGCCGCAGATCGTGGCCTTACCGGCGTCCAGCAGGTTGCCGAAGAACTTCCATCCCGTCGGAGTTTCATACTTCCCGATCCCCAGCGCATCCGCCACCCGGTCCGCCGCCGCCGACGTCGGCATCGACCGCGCCACGCCCTTCAGGCCCGCCTTGTAGCCCGGAGCCAGATGCGCATTCGCCGCAAGCACCGCCAGGCTGTCCGAGGGCGAGACATAGATCCCCCGCCCGACCACCATGTTCCGGTCCCCGTCCCCATCCGACGCCGCCCCAAAGTCCGGGGCCGCATCAGAGAACATCTCGTCCATCAAGGCCTTGGCCCAGGTCGGGTTCGGGTCGGGGTGCATGCCGCCAAAATCCGGCAGCGGGGTTGCGTTGACGCAGGTTCCCTTCGGCGCACCGAGACGGTTCTCCAGGATTTCGACGGCATAAGGCCCCGTGACCGCACACATGGAATCCATCCGCATCCGGAACCCACCCGCGAACATCGCCCGGATCGCGGCGAAGTCGAACAGCGTCTCCATCAGGGCCGCGTAGTCGGTGACGGGGTCCACGACATCAACAATCATCGGCCCAAGCTGATGCCGACCGACGCGGCCCAGATCGACGTCCTGAGCTTCAAGCACCTTGTATTCGGTGATCACGGTCGTGCGCTGATACATCGCCTCGGTCACGCCTTCGGGCGCGGGTCCGCCGTTCGGCATGTTGAACTTGACGCCGAAGTCCTCCTCCGGGCCGCCGGGGTTGTGGCTGGCCGACATGATGATCCCGCCGTCGGTCTTCATCAGCCGGATCAGATGCGACGCCGCCGGGGTCGACAGGATCGCCCCCTGCCCCACGATCACCCGCGCCGCGCCGTTGGCCGCCGCCATCCGCAGGATCACCTGCGCCGCGCGGTCGTTGAAATATCGGCCATCGCCGCCAAGGACAAAGGTCTTGCCCTCAGCCCCCACCACATCGAAGATCGCCTGAACGAAATTCTCCAGATAGTGCCGCCCCATGAAGACCGGGGTCTTCTTGCGCAGCCCGCTGGTCCCGGGCTTCTGCCCGGCGATGGGGCTGGTAGAAACCGTGGTGATCTGGGTCATGATCTTCCTCCCTTGCCGGTCAGCGACCGGAATAGCAGAACGGATTGCGCAGGCGCCTGGGTCAGGTCCGAGGCCGCACCCGAGGGCTGCAGATCGGGCGCGGTGGTGTCCAAGAGAAGCTCCCATCCCGGGGCGGTGTCGGGCAGGTGCAGCGAGGTGGCAGCACCGGTGTTGAAGACCGCGAAGACCGCCTCGGGGCTTGGATCGCCCCCCTCGGCGGCCATCCGCACCTCCACACAAAGGCAGCGGAAGGCCGGGTCGTGCCATTCCTCGTGCTGGGGCACGGTGCCGTCGGGCCGCCGCCAGATCACATCGGGGATCTCGTCCGAGGGCCGGGCCCGCGCGTGCAGGAACCGGCGCTGGCGCAGGACCGGGAGGGACCGGCGCAGAGCTGCCAGACGCTCCACGAACTGCTGCATCACCGGGTCCGCGTTGGACCAGTCGATCCAGGACGTCGCGTTGTCCTGGGCATAGGCGTTGTTGTTGCCACCCTGACTGTGGCCGATCTCGTCGCCCGCCAGAAGCATCGGCACGCCCTGGGCCAGCATCAGCGTTGCCATCAGGTTCCGTTTCCGCTGCGCCCGCGCCGCCAGGACCTTGGCGTCCTTGGTCGGCCCCTCGACGCCCATGTTGTCGCTGTGGTTCTCGTGGTGGCCGTCGCGGTTGTCCTCGCCATTGGCGAAGTTGCGCTTGATCGTGTAACTGACCAGATCCTCAAGCGTGAAGCCGTCATGGCTGGTGATGAAGTTGACGGACGAGGTCGCCGCGCGGCCCGAATGGTCAAAGCGTTCCGCGCTGCCCAGAAGCCGGGCCGCAAGGTCGCGGGTCATGCCCGCATCGCCCTTCCAGAACCGCCGCACGCCGTCGCGGAACTTGTCGTTCCATTCCAGGAACGGATGCGGATAGGCCCCAAGCTGATAGCCGCCGGGACCGATGTCCCAGGGCTCGGCGATCAGCTTGACCCGGGACAGGACCGGGTCCTGCCGGATCGCATCGAAGAACCCGCCGTTCGGGTCAAAGCCGTGCATCTCGCGGCCCAGCACCGTGCCAAGATCAAAGCGGAAGCCGTCGATGTGGGTCATCTCGACCCAGTAGCGCAGGCTGTCCATCACCATCCGCAGCACCATCGGCTGCGTCAGGTTCAGCGTGTTGCCGGTCCCTGCATCGTTCGCATAGGTCCGCCCGCCCCCGCTCAGCCGGTAGTAGCTGGCATTGTCCAGCCCCCGGTAGGACAGGGTCGGGCCCCACTCATCGCCCTCGGCCGTGTGGTTGTAGACCACGTCCAGGATCACCTCGATCCCCGCCGAATGAAAGCGGCGGACCATGGTCTGGAATTCCCACAAGGCCCCCTGGCTCATGTAGCGGGGTTCGGGCGCGAAAAAGGCCAGCGTGTTGTAGCCCCAGTGGTTGCGCAGGCCCTTCGACACCAGAAAGCGGTCGTCGATATAGGCCTGGACCGGCAACAGCTCGATCGCCGTGACGCCCAGTTTCAGCAGATGCTCGATCACCCGGTCCGAGGAAAGCCCCAGGTAGGTCCCCCGGAGCCCCTTCTCGACGCCCGGATGCAGTTCGGTCATCGACTTGACATGCGCCTCGTAGATCACCGTCTCGGCGCGCGGCGTGCGGGGCGACTGGTCGTTGCCCCAGGTGAACGAGCTGTCGTTGACCACCGCCTTTGGCACGGCAAAGGCACTGTCCCGCGTGTCGAAACTCAGGTCCCCCCGCGGAGATCCGATCTTGTAGCCCATCAGCGCGTCCGACCACTTCAGCCGCCCTTCCAGTGCGCGGGCGTAGGGGTCCAGAAGCAGCTTGTTCGGGTTGAACCGATGCCCCTGCTCGGGCGCGTAAGGCCCATGCGCGCGAAAGCCGTAGACCGTGCCGACCGTGAGACCGCCAACATGGATGTGCCAGATATCGCCGTCACGCTCGATGATCGGGAGGCGGCACAGCTCTTTGCGGCCGTCGGGGGTGAAAAGACACAGCTCGATCCGCTCGGCATGGGCCGAGAAGACGGCGAAGTTCACCCCATCGCCGGTCAGGCTTGCCCCCATCGGCCAGGGGCGGCCCGGACTGACCGCATGGCCCTGCAGCCGCGCGGGCAGCGAGACGGC
>NZ_JAXMMF010000145.1:0-23824 GCF_034366665.1 Tabrizicola sp.
CCTCCTCGACGAGATGGGCGTCGACATCATCGAGGCCGGCTTCCCCATCGCCTCCGAAGGCGACTTCGCCGCCGTCTCCGAGATCTCGAAGCGGGCCAAGACCAGCACCATCTGCGGCCTCGCCCGCGCGAACTTCAAGGACATCGACCGCTGCTGGGAGGCCGTCAAACACGCCCGCTCCCCGAGGATCCACACCTTCATCGGCACCTCCCCCCTCCACCGCGCGATCCCGAACCTCGACATGGACCAGATGGCCGAAAGGATCCACGAGACGGTCACCCACGCCCGCAACCTCTGCGACAACGTCCAGTGGTCCCCGATGGACGCGACCCGGACCGAGCACGACTACCTCTGCCGCGTCGTCGAAATCGCGATCAAGGCCGGGGCGACGACGATCAACATCCCCGACACCGTCGGCTACACCTACCCGATGGAGTCGGCGAAGATCATCCGCATGCTCTTGGAACGCGTGCCGGGGGCCGACACGGTCATCTTCGCCACCCACTGTCACAACGACCTTGGCATGGCGACGGCGAACTCGCTGGCGGCGGTCGAGGCCGGGGCGCGGCAGATCGAATGCACGATCAACGGCCTCGGCGAACGTGCCGGGAACACCGCGCTGGAAGAGGTCGTTATGGCGATGAAGGTCAGGAATGACATCCTGCCGTTCCGGACCGGCATCGACACGACCAAGATCATGGGCCTTTCCCGCCGGGTCGCTACCGTCTCGGGCTTTGCCGTCCAGTTCAACAAGGCCATCGTCGGCAAGAACGCCTTCGCGCATGAATCCGGCATCCATCAGGACGGCATGCTGAAGAACCGGGAGACGTTCGAGGTGATGCGCCCCGAGGATGTCGGCCTGTCCGGCACCTCGCTGCCCTTGGGCAAACACTCCGGCCGGGCGGCCCTCAGGGCCAAGCTGAAGGAACTGGGCGTCGATCTGGCCGACAACCAGCTGAACGACGTCTTCGTCCGCTTCAAGGCGCTCGCCGACCGCAAGAAAGAGGTCTACGACGACGACCTGATCGCGCTGGTTTCCGATGAGCAGACCAACGACGCCTACGAATACCTCCAGCTGAAGAAGCTGCGGGTGGTCTGCGGTACCGAAGGTCCGCAAGAGGCGGACATGATTCTGTCTATCGACGGCAAGGACCACCACATCGACGCCACCGGCGACGGCCCGGTGGATGCGGCCTTCATGTGCGTGAAGATGCTCTTCCCCCACAAGGCGCGGCTGCAGGTCTATCAGGTCCATGCGGTGACCGAGGGGACGGATGCCCAGGCGACGGTCTCGGTCCGGCTGGAGGAGGACGGGCGGATCGTGACCGGGTCTTCGGCGGATACCGATACGATCGTGGCCTCGACCAAGGCCTATATCAACGCCCTCAACCGCCTCATCATCCGGCGGCAAAAGACCGCCCCGGGTGAGGATGTGAAGACCGTCAGCTACCACGGCGAGTAGGGCCGCTCCTCGGTCCCATGCGGTCCCTCCTCGCTGGTGCGGGGAGGGGTGTTTTTAACATTTTCACAAGGCTTCTGCGGCAATCTTGGCGGCAGGAGGCACACTATACAGATCGGGTCAGCGACTTCCACGATGAGCGGGGCGCAGGTGGCGCTACGGCTTCTGGCCCCACCCGCCTCCGTTGATGCGCCTGCGCGCAAGGCAGGGGCAGATGCACCGGCGGGGCCGGGCGATGTGTCCGTGCTGATGACCTATGCCAAACAGGCCCGGGCGCTGGCCAAACCGGCGGCGTTGGCGCCGCCGGTAGATCCCGCGATGCCGATCGTGCCCGAAGGCTATTCCGTCGGGGACCTGGTGTCGGTTGACACGCTGGAACCGGAATACCGCGATTTCGCGGCGTCATTTGGCGCGACGCACGTGCGGCTGGTCAAGGCCGACCCGATCAGTGACGAGGAGTTTACCAGCCGCATCACCCCGCATATCGACGAAATCTATGCCGATGACCCGGCCTATCAGGCGGCCAAGGCTGCCGGAGAGGTCACAATCCACCGCTTTTCCGACATCATGGCCGAGCTTGGGGAAACCCGCGAGATGTGGCAGGGCATGGCGTTCTATCGTGGGCCTGGTGGGTCCGAACTCTTTGGCGGCGGCGGGACTGGCATCTATTCGCCATCGCTGGAACGATGGATGGCGGCCAGGGATGCCAGCGGCGATGTGGTGACCGTGGGCGGTGTGGGCGGTGCTGGCTACATCGCCTCATGGAAGAAACAGGCCCGCTAAATCGCGCCGAAGCGGGCGGACAGTGCTGCCGCATGCGCCCGCGTCGCAGGCGCTTTTGCCCATTGCGCCAGAAGATCGCGCCAGGATACGGCGGCAAAGACCACGTCATCACCTTTCACCGCGCGGGCGAAATCGGCGAGCTCGGCCTGGTGCCGGGCGATGGCCTCGGGCGAGACGGGCTTGCCGCTGGCCCAGGTTGCGGGTGCCGCGTGCAGGTAGACCAGCACCGCGCCAAGGCCGCGCTTCACCGATTGGGTCCGCAAGGCGTAGGCGTGTTTCACCAGCTGTGCCGCATCAAGGCAGCGATAGGTCTGCCGCCCTTCGGTCAGCGCCAGCCGCAGCGCGGTATACCGCGCCATGCCCTTGCCCCAATCCCGGCTGTCGAAAGCCTCGGAGAAAGTCGTCGTCTTGCCCGGACGGAACGGCTCATACCGCTTGGACTCGACCCCGACGAGGGTGTTCGCCGTGGTGATGGCAACGTCCAGCCAGGGGTGCCGCCCGCCGCTCCACGGGAACCGCAGCTCGGCCTCGATCTCCAGCGCGTCCGGCAGGCCCATCGGCACGCCGGGCAGCGGAAGCATCGACCGGGGCCGGTCGAGGAACCAGCCGAAGGCGTTCACCGCCAGCGCGGCCGAGGACTCGGGGCTGTCGAACTTGCCCGAGGCGACCTCGTTGCCGGGGGACCGGGCCAACGCGGCAAGGACGGCTTCGGCGGGAACGCCGGGAAGGAAGGAGGGATCGGTCATCCTTTCATGTCTTGCAGCACATTGCCGCCATCCACAACCAGCATCGCGCCGGTGACATAGGACGCTGCGTCCGACGCGAGGAAGGCAGCGCAGGCGGCCACTTCGTGGGGCGTCCCGGACCGACCAAGTGGGGTGGCAAGCCCCGCGCGCGCCTCTGCCTCGGTCTGGCTGTCGGTGGCGATCCAGCCTGGCAGGACAGCGTTGCAGGTGATGCCCTGGCCCCCGTATTCCAGCGCGATGGACCGGGTCAGCCCGGCCACGGCGGCCTTGGCGGTGGAGTATCCGGCGGCCCCGGCAAAGGTGACCAGCGGCCCGGTGACCGAGGCGATGTTGACGATCCGGCCAAAGCTCCGCGCGGCCATCCCCGGCAGGACGGCGCGGCAGCAGTGGAAGGTGGTGTTCAGGTTCAGCGCCAGATGATGCGCCCAGGCGGCGTCATCGATCTCGGCCAGACGGCCGTCTTCGACCGCCTTGCCGGTCTGGACCATGCCCGCGTTGTTCACCAGGATCTGGACCGGCCCCAGTGCGGCCTCGACCGCCGCGAGCAGGCCCGCGACCTGCGCCGGATCGGTCAGGTCGGCGATGTGGGCCAGACAGCCAAGCTCTGCCGCCCGGTCGTGGATGCGCGCCGAGGTCGCCGTGATCGCCACCCGCGCGCCGCCCGCCGACAGCGCACGCGCAGTGGCGAAGCCGATTCCCCCGGGGCTTCCCGCCCCCGTCACCAGCGCCACGCGCCCCGCTGCATTTTCCATCCCGCCCACCCTGTCCAGTGCGGTCCACAGGCTGACACATCGGATAAGTGCAAGGAAGCTGCGAAATATCGTCACAAACTGCCGCCAGAAAATCGCAATTCTGCAGGCACGCAGAAGTGCGCGGATTGCGGCCTGCGGGGCTTTCGCTTCTGCTGCCCATGCCCTTATAAGAAGGCGCCCCGTCGGTACCCCCGAGTCGGGGCGTTCTCTGTTGTTGAAGGACCGCACATGGCTTTCTTCCCAAGCCTGTTTTCGTCGGATATGGCGATCGACCTCGGGACCGCGAATACGCTGGTCTACATCCGCGGAAAGGGCATCGTGCTGAACGAGCCCTCGGTCGTGGCCTATCACATCAAGGACGGGAAGAAGCAGGTCCTGGCCGTGGGCGAGGATGCCAAGCTGATGCTGGGCCGCACCCCCGGAACAATCGAGGCGATCCGCCCGATGCGTGACGGCGTCATCGCCGACTTCGAGGCGGCGGAAGAGATGATCAAGCACTTCATCCGCAAGGTTCACAAGCGGTCCACAATCTCGAAACCCAAGATCATCGTCTGCGTCCCGCATGGCGCGACCCCGGTTGAAAAGCGCGCGATCCGGCAGTCGGTTCTCTCGGCCGGTGCCAAACGCGCGGGCCTGATCGCGGAACCCATCGCGGCGGCCATCGGGGCGGGGATGCCGATCACCGAACCCACCGGCAACATGGTCGTCGACATCGGCGGCGGTACCACGGAAGTCGCGGTCCTAAGCTTGGGTGACATCGTCTATGCCCGCTCGGTCCGCGTCGGCGGCGACCGGATGGACGAGGCCATCGTGAACTACCTGCGCCGTCACCAGAACCTGCTGATCGGCGAAAGCACCGCTGAACGGATCAAGACCTCGATCGGCACGGCGCGGATGCCCGACGACGGGCGCGGGTCCTCGATGACCATCCGGGGGCGTGACCTTCTGAACGGCGTCCCGAAGGAAACCGAGATCAACCAGGCCCAGGTCGCGGAAGCCCTGGCTGAACCCGTCCAGCAGATCTGCGACGCGGTGATGCAGGCGCTGGAAGCGACGCCTCCAGACCTGGCGGCGGACATCGTCGACCGGGGCGTGATGCTGACCGGCGGCGGGGCGCTTCTGGGCGAGCTGGACCTTTCCTTGCGCGAACAGACCGGGCTTTCGATCAGCGTGGCCAACGAGTCACTGAATTGTGTTGCCCTGGGGACCGGGAAGGCGCTGGAATACGAGAAGCAGCTTCGGCATGTGATCGACTACGATACCTAAGCGCGCGCCCAAGCGGCGAAGGAAGCTTGACACGTGGCCAAGAACCGCACCGCCCCCGAGGAATACTCGCGCCCGCTGCGCCAGCTGCTTGTCTGGATCGCGGTGCTGTTCCTGCTGGCGATCTTCCTGGTCTGGCGCATCGATTCCCCGCGCGTGGAACGCTTCCGCGCGGCAATCATCGACACGGTGGTGCCCAACTTCGACTGGGCCATGCGCCCGATCACGATGGTCGCGGGGATGGTGGACGACTTCCAGTCCTACACCCGGATCTACGAACAGAACCAGGAGCTGAAGCGCGAGTTGCAGCAGATGAAGGCCTGGAAAGAGGCCGCCCTTCAGCTGGAACAGAAGAACGCCCGCCTTCTGGACCTGAACAACGTCCGCCTTGACCCCAAGCTGACCCATGTCACCGGCGTGGTGATGGCCGACAGCGGCAGCCCGTTCCGGCAGTCGGTCCTGCTGAACGTGGGCGAGCGTGACGGCATCCGCGACGGCTGGGCCACGATGGACGGGATCGGGCTCGTGGGCCGCATCTCGGGCGTGGGCGAACGCACCTCCCGCGTCATTCTGGTCACCGACAGCAACAGCCGCATCCCCGTGACCATCCAGCCCTCGGGCCAGAAGGCTCTGCTTTCCGGCGACAACTCCCCCCTGCCGCCGCTGGAGTTCATCGAGGACACCGACGAGGTCCGCCCCGGTGACCGCGTCGTCACCTCGGGCGATGGCGAGGTTTTCCCGGCGGGCCTTCTGGTCGGACAGGTCGCCCTTGGCACCGACAAGCGCCTGCGCGTGGTGCTGGCCGCCGACTATCAGCGGCTGGAGTTCCTGCGCGTCCTGCGCAGCCACAACCTGGAACCGATCACCGATCCCGGCAGCCTGGTCGCGCCGCCTGCGTCTGCGCCCCTGCCCGACACCTCGGCCGGGGCCGCCGAAGCCGCCGCCGGGGCCCAGCCCGCCCCGACCGAAGGCGGCAATGTCGAGGAAGCAGGATCTGGCGCTGCCGAAGGCCCCGCGACGGAGGCCGCCGATGGGTGACTTCTGGCGTCAGGAGCAACTGATCTTCCGCGCCCTTTTCGTGCTGATCGCGCTTCTGCTTCTGTTCATCCGCCTGCTGCCCCTTGGCAATGCCCCCGGCGCCCTGCCCGGCCCGGACATCCTGTTGTGCGTCATCATGGCCTGGATCGTGCGGCGGCCCGAATTCCTGCCGATGCCCCTGATCCTGGTCGTCATCCTGGCCGAGGACCTGATCCTGATGCGGCCCCCCGGCCTCTGGACCGCCATCGTGATCCTGGCGACCGAGTTCCTGCGCGGGCGCATCGCGCTCACACGAGAGTTGAGTTTCCTGGTCGAATGGCTCTTGGTCTCGGGCGTGATGCTGGGCATGATGCTGGTCTACCGGCTGACCCTGGGCATCGCTTTCGTGCCGCAAGCCCCGTTCGGCTTTGCCATCGTGCAGGTCCTGTGGTCGATCGCGGTCTATCCGGTGGTCGTGGGCCTGTCGCACCTGGCGCTGGACCTGCGCAAGCCCGCGACCGGCGAAGTGGACAATTTCGGGAGACGGTTGTGAGACGCACGGCCCGCGACACCGAGGAAAGCAACCGCACCCTGAACCGCCGCAGCCTGATGCTGGGCGGGGCGATGGCGGCGATGGTTGCCGTGCTGGGCGTCCGGATGCGCTATCTGCAGGTCGATCAGGCCGACCAGTTCAAGCTTCTGGCCGAGGAAAACCGCATCAACATCCGCCTGATCCCCCCGGTTCGCGGATTGATCCAGGACCGCAACGGCAAGGTGATCGCCGGAAACGAGCAGAACTACCGCGTCGTCATCACGCGCGAAGCGGCGGGGGATGTCGATCTGGTCCTGCGCCGGCTTGCCACGATCATTCCGATGACCGCCGAGGAAATGGCCCAGACCGTCGAGGAGGTGAACGCGCTTTCCGCCTTCGTCCCCGTGACAGTGGCCGAGCGTTTAAGCTGGGACGACTTCTCGAACGTCGCGGTCAATGCCCCCGCCCTGCCCGGCGTGGTGCCCGAGGTCGGCCAGTCCCGCCGCTATCCGCTGGACTTCGATTTCGCCCATGTCGTCGGCTATGTCGGCCCGGTCAGCGACAAGGACCTGGAAGAGCTGGACGCCCCCGATCCGCTGCTGAAGATCCCCAAGTTCCAGATCGGCAAGATCGGCGTCGAGAAGTGGATGGAAGACACCCTGCGGGGAGAGGCCGGGACCAAGCGGATCGAGGTGAACTCGGCCGGCCGCGTCATGCGCGAGCTGGAGCGGCAAGAGGGTGACCCCGGCACCGACATCCGGCTGACCATCGACGCCGACCTGCAGAATTTCGCTCAGGTCCGCCTGGGCGAGGAAAGTGCCGCCGTGGTGGTCATCGACGTGACCAACGGCGACGTCGTCTGCTGCGCCTCGGCCCCGTCCTTCGACCCGAACCTTTTCGTGCGCGGGATCAGCCACACCGACTACAAGGGCCTGATGGAGGACGACCACCGCCCGCTGGCGAACAAGACCGTGTCGGGGGCCTATCCTCCCGGATCGACTTTCAAGATGGTCACCGCGCTGGCCGCCCTTGAGGCCGGGGTGATCACCGCCGACACCAAGGTCAGCTGCCCCGGCTTCATCGAATTCGGCGGGCGGCGCTTCCACTGCTGGAAACGCGCAGGCCACGGCACGGTGCGGCTGGAGCGCAGCCTGTCGGAAAGCTGCGACGTCTACTATTACGACATCGCCCAGAAGGTCGGCATCGACAAGATCGCCGACATGGGACGCAGGCTGGGCCTGGGTCAGCGCTTCGACATGCCCATGTCGGCGATCACCGAAGGCATCATGCCGAACAAGCAATGGAAGCTGGAGCGCCACAAGCAGGACTGGCGGATCGGCGACACGATCAACGCCTCAATCGGTCAGGGCTATGTGCTATCCTCGCCGCTGCAGCTGGCCGTCATGACCGCGCGCCTTGCCAGCGGTCGCGCCGTCACGCCGCGCCTGGTGCGGATGGTCAACGACAAGGAACTTCCGGTCCCTGACGCGCCGCCGCTGGACGTCCCCCCCGAATACCTCGCCGCCGTCCGCAAGGGCATGTACGAAGTGGTGAACGGCGAACACGGCACCGCGAAATCCAGCCGCATCGTGGACCCGACGATGGTCTTTGCCGGCAAGACCGGGACCAGCCAGGTGCGCAACATCTCGAAGGCGGAACGCGAGGCCGGGGTCATCTCGAACGAAGACCTGCCCTGGAACCGGCGAGACCATGCGCTGTTCGTCGGCTACGCCCCCTACGAGGCGCCGCGCTATGCCATCGCTGTCGTGGTGGAACATGGCGGCGGCGGGTCCACCGCAGCGGCCCCCATCGCGCGCGACGTGATCCTGCGCGCGCTGTCGGACGGTTTGCCGTCGCTGGAGGCCTATCCGTCCAGCCAGCGCGGCCGGATCGAGACGATGCTGAAAGAGCTTCCTCTGCGCGATCCGGTGACCGGGCAGCCCCCGGTCCAGACCGAAACGTAAGGGGCGCGGCGATGAGTTTTCTGGAGTACCGCGTCAAGTATGCGCCCACCGGGCTGCGCAAGGTCCTGTACCTGAACTGGCCGCTGGTGGTGCTGATCGTGGCCGTGGCCTCGGTCGGCTTCCTGATGCTTTATTCCATCGCGGGCGGGAACCTCGACCTCTGGGCGCGCCCGCAGATGGAGCGTTTCGGGGTCGGCATGGTGCTGATGTTCATCGTGGCGATGATCCCGATCTGGTTCTGGCGGTCGATGTCCGGGATCGCCTATCTGGTGGCCTTCGTGCTGCTTCTTTTCGTCGAATTCTTCGGTGACGTCGGGATGGGCGCGCAGCGCTGGATCGACCTTGGGTTCATCCGGCTGCAGCCCTCCGAGATGATGAAGTTCACGCTGGTGATGCTGCTGGCGGCCTATTACGACTGGCTTGACCCCAAGCGGGTCTCGCAGCCCCTTTACGTGCTGATCCCCGTGCTGATGATCGTGGCGCCAACGGTTCTGGTCCTGATGCAGCCCAACCTCGGGACCTCGCTGATGCTGCTTCTGGCCGGGGCCACGGTGATGTTCGTCGCCGGGGTGTCGCTGTGGTATTTCGGTGCCGTGCTGTCGATGGCCATCGCCGCCGTCGCCGGGGTGTTCTTCACCCGTGGTACGCCCTGGCAATTCCTGCACGACTACCAGTACCGGCGCATCGACACTTTCCTTGACCCCGCCGCCGACCCCCTGGGCGCGGGCTACAACATCATTCAGGCGAAGATCGCGCTCGGCTCGGGCGGGTGGGGCGGCAAGGGCTTCATGCAAGGGACCCAGTCGCGGCTGAACTTTCTGCCGGAAAAGCACACCGACTTCATCTTCACCACCCTGGCCGAGGAATTCGGCTTCGTCGGGGCCTTCTCGCTCCTGGCGCTCTATGCACTGATCATCGGCTTCTGCCTGGTGGCCGCCTGGCAGAACCGTGACCGCTTTTCGTCGCTTCTCATCATCGGAGTGGCGGCGAACTTCTTCTTCTACATCGCGGTGAACCTGTCGATGGTGATGGGCATGGCCCCGGTGGTGGGCGTGCCTCTGCCGCTTCTGTCCTACGGCGGATCGGCGATGATGGTGCTTCTGGTCGGCTTTGGCCTTGTGCAAAGCGCCCATGTCCACCGACCGCGCTAGATGAGCCTCGTGCGCCGCCACGGCCGGTTCCTTGCCGCCTTCGTTCTTGGCCTTGGGGCAGGCCTTGCCGCCTGGGCGCTCTCCGTCGCGCCGGTCTTCGCGCTTCTGGTCGCGGGCGACACGTTCTTCCTGATCTACCTTCTTCTGACCGCCCGCATCGTCGGCCAGACCAGCGCCGAGGACCTGCGCCGCCATGCCGAGGAGGATGACGAAGGCGTCGCCCTGATCCTGCTGCTGGCGGGCCTGGCTGTCCTGGTCAGCGTGACCGCGATCTTCCTGGTGCTGAACGCCGACGAAAGCGGCCTTGGCGCAAGGCTGACCGCGCTGGTCAGCCTGCCGCTGGGCTGGGCCACGATCCACGTGCTCGTCGCCTTTCACTACGCCTACCTGCATTACCGGTCGGAAGAAAAGGGCGAAGGCTTCCGCTTTCCCGGCAAGGGCGACCCGGACGCCTGGGATTTCCTGTACGTCAGCTTCACCATCGGCATGACCGCCCAGGTCTCGGACACCGAGGTCACGACCCGCCCCCTGCGCCGGGCAGTGCTGGTGCATGGCGTGGCCTCGTTCTTCTACAACACCGGCATTCTGGCCCTTGCTGTGAATGCTGCCGTGTCGGCGGGGATGTGAGCGATTTCTTCGAGGCTATCGGACCGGAATTCTTGAATAGACCATCAACCGGTTGAGTCCGGGACCAGAGTATCGAAGTCCTTGCCCCATCTCCATTTGCAGTGCTTGAGGTGGATGCGGAAGTTGATCCTGACGCCGTTGACCTTGGCGAAGCGGCGCTTGGTGAAGCTTCAGAAGCTTTCGATGCCGTTCACATGCACCCTGTTCTTGGCGAAGTGCCTGGATGTTGATCCGCAGATGTCGGTCACAGCCCATGTCCACAAGTCCGTTGCAGCCGGGCCAGCCGTCGGTGACGAGCAGGGCGTCCAGCGCAATGTGGCCCCGGATAACCGTCCGAACTGTCCGGGCTTTCAGGTCTGGGATCACTTCGGTGCAGACCCGACCGCCGCGCTCGAATAGGCCGAGGACGGGTTGCTTCAGGGTCCCGCGCCCGCGCTTTCTTGGACCGGGATGACCCCGGACGCGCTCGGCGCCAAAGAAGCTCTCGTCGACTTCGACAATGCCCGAGAAGGCCGCCAGGTCCCGTTCCTGGGAGGCGGCACTCGAAGTCCGGAACAGGCCGTCGCAGCGGTTCACCGTCTTGCGGTTCAAACCCAGAAGCAGGGCTGCCTGCGACGCCGTGAGATCCGCGCAGAAGCACCGCACAATCTCTTCAAAGCGATACCGGGGTAATCCAGTCTTCTTGTTGAGCATCTGACCACCATATCCCAGGATTGATGGTCCAGAGCCTTTGGAACATCCCGACCCCCGGATCGCTGCACGCGCGCCGGAAAACCTTGACAAGACCCCAAGCCACAGGCCCACCCTGTTGAACTCCCTCCCCCGCGAAATCCGCTTTGCGTGGACACACCGAAAGCCGCCATGCCCCTGATCCTTTTCGCCGTCCCCGCCCTCTGGCCCGAATACCGCGACACCCTGCCCGCCGCGCTGGCCGAGGCCGGGATCGACGCCCACATCGTTGCAGAGGCCGACCCGGCCCTGGTCGACTACATCGTCTATGCCCCCGCCTCGCCCCTGCAGGACTTCACCCCCTATACCCGGACCAAGGCCGTCCTGAACCTTTGGGCCGGGGTGGAGAGGATCACCGGCAACCCCACCCTGACCCAGCCCCTGACGCGCATGGTCGACCCCGGCCTGACCGAGGGAATGGTGGAATGGGTGGTGGGCCACACCCTGCGCCACCACCTTGGCATGGACCGCCACATCGTGAACCCCGGCCATGTCTGGGACCCGACCTGCCCGCCCCTGGCCCGCGAACGCCCGGTGACGGTCCTCGGCATGGGCGCGCTGGGGTCCGCTTGCGCCGCAGCCCTTCGGGCGCTCAACTTCCCCGTGACCGGGTGGAGCCGGACCGAGAAACTCGGCCAGTTGCACGGCGACCACGGGCTGCGGACGGCGCTTTCTACCGCGCAGATCCTGGTTACGCTTCTGCCGAAGACGCCCCAGACCGAGAACCTTCTCGACACCGACACCCTTGCCCTTCTGCCCAAAGGTGCCGTGATCCTGAACCCTGGCCGAGGCGCGCTGATCGACGACGACGCCCTGCTTCAGGCCCTGAACTCCGGCCACATCGGCCACGCCACGCTGGACGTCTTCCGCGTCGAACCCCTGCCCGCCGACCACCCCTATTGGACCCATCCAAGGGTGACCGTCACCCCCCACATCGCCGCCGATACCCGTGCCGTCACCTCGTCGCGCGTGATCGCCGAGAACATCCGCCGCGGCGAGGCCGGAGAGCCGTTCCTCCACCTCGTCGACCGCGCGCGGGGCTACTGACGGCGGCTCATCGCGCACCAGGTCGCTCTTCGCACGGCCAGCGAGGAGCGACCGAAGGAAGCGAGGAGCCGTCCCGGCGCGCAACAGGTCGCGAACGGAACAGCCGCCTCAGGGCCGCCATGCCAGCTTGCCCGAAAAGAGGGGCGGCGATGCGGTATGGAACGGGCGTGGCGCTGTGTCTGGCGGCGGGGACCATCTGGTCGCTGATGGGCCTTGGCCTGCGGCAGATCGAGGCCGCAAGCGTCTGGCAGATCCTGTTCTGGCGCTCGGTCGGCATGATCCCGGTGCTTCTGGGCTTCATGTGGTGGACCTCGCGCGGGCGTCCCCTGGCGGCACTTCGGGCCGTGGGACTGGCCGGGATCGCCGGTGGCCTTGGCCTTGTCCTGGCCTTCGCCGGGGCCATCTACGCCTTCCAGACCACCACGGTCGCCAATGCCGTCCTTCTCTTCGCCGCCTCGCCCTTTGTGGCGGCGGTCCTTGGCTGGCTGATCCTGCGCGAGTCGGTGCGCCCGATGACCTGGATCGCCATCGCCATCGCGGTCTTCGGCATGTACCTGATGGTCAGCGACGGGCTGCAGACCGGGGCCTTCGCCGGGAACATGGCAGCCCTTCTGTCGGCGGCAGGCTTCGGCATCTTCTCGGTCGCGCTGCGCTGGGGCCGGCTCGGCGACATGATGCCTGTGGCTTTCCTTGGAAGCGTCTTTTCCACGCTTTTTGCGGGCGCGGTCCTGATCTTCCGGGGCGAGCCGATCCCGGCCCTGCCGCAGGACATGGCTGTGGCCTTCGCCATCGGCTTCTTCGTCGTGGCATTGGGCATGGTGCTCTTCACCTTGGGCAGCCGGGTGGTGCCCGCGGCGGAACTGACGCTTCTGTCACTGGTCGAGGTTCTGCTGGGTCCGATCTGGGTCTGGCTGGCCCTGGGCGAGACAGCAAGCCGGAACACGCTGATCGGTGGCGGGGTGCTGCTGGCGGGCGTGGTCTTCAACGCGGCGATGGGCGCGCGTCGGCCGCGGAACACAGGGGTTGCGGAAACCTCGTGAGCAGTGATTAATTGATCAAATTCGCGGGCCGCAGTTCATGGATCGGCCTTGCGACCTGGGGAGAGCACCGGATGCGGTCCGAGCCGCAAGACATCGCGCAAAGCCCGTGCTGGCCGCGCAAGCCCGAGTTCGGGGGGGCCGGGGGCGGTATCGTCCGCGTGTCCCCGGGGCTGCGGCCCCTTCCCCCATCCGACATCTGAAAGAGGCACCACATGCCAGGCAATCTGACCCTTGAAGCACTGAAAGCGGCCGTGACATCCGGCGAAATCGACACCGTCGTGGTGGCCGGCATCGACATGCAGGGCCGCCTGATGGGCAAACGCTTCCACGCGCAGTTCTTCGTCGACGGCGGTCATGAGGAAACCCACTGCTGCAACTACCTGCTGGCCGTGGACATGGAGATGACCACAGTGCAGGGCTACAAGTCCTCCAACTGGGAGACCGGCTACGGCGACTACACGCTGAAGCCCGACCTTTCGACCCTGCGCCGCATCCCCTGGCTGCCGGGCACCGCGCTGGTCCTTGGCGACACGCAGGACCATGCCACCCATGCCGACGTGCCCCATGCGCCCCGGTCGATCCTGAAGCGCCAGGTGGAACGGGCGCGCAAGCTGGGGTTCGAGCCGATGATGGCCACGGAGCTGGAGTTCTACCTCTTCGAGAACTCCTACGAAAACCTGCGCGACGGCGGCCTGAACGCCCTGCGCACCGTGGGCGGCTACAACGAGGACTACCACATCTTCCAGACCACCAAGGAAGAGGACGTGCTGCGCGCCGTCAGGAACGGCTTGTTTGGCGCAGGCATCCCGGTGGAAAACTCCAAGGGCGAGGCGGACGCCGGTCAGGAAGAGATCAACTACCGCTACTCGGACGCGCTGGACACCGCCGACAACCATGTGATCATCAAGAACGCGATCAAGGAGATTGCCTGGGCCAAGGGCAAATCGGTGACCTTCATGGCCAAGTACGACCACCGCAAGGCCGGGTCGTCGAGCCACATTCACCAGTCGCTGTGGTCGCTGGATGGCAAAGCCAGCTTTGCCGACAAGTCGGACGGGCACGGGATGTCCGAGGTGATGAAGCACTACCTTGCGGGCCAGCTGCACCATGCGCGCGACATCACCGCGTTCCTGGCGCCCTATGTGAACAGCTACAAGCGCTTCACCATCGGCATGTTCGCGCCCACCAAGGCGGTGTGGAGTGCCGACAACCGCACCGCGGGCTTCCGCGTCTGCGGCACGGGCACCAAGGCCGTGCGCGTGGAATGTCGCATCCCCGGGTCGGACGTGAACCCCTATCTGGCCTGTGCGGCTCTCTTGGCGGCGGGGCTCGACGGGATCGAAAAGAAGATGGCGCTCGAACCGGAAATGCGCGGCGACATGTACTCCGCCAAGGGCATCCGCGAGATCCCGCATACCCTGCGTGAGGCAGCCGACCTGCTGACCAAATCGCAGATGCTGCGGCAGGCCTTCGGCGATGACGTGATCGACCACTACCACCACGCCGCCCAGTGGGAGATCTCCGAGACCGACCGCGTCGTCACGGATTTCGAACGCGAGCGGCTTCTGGAACGCGCCTGAGCGTAGGGTGGGCGATATCGCCCACCCTACCCCTGCGCCAAAATCAAGGTCGGCATGAGCCCGACGCACGAGGACGAAGATGAAACCCATCCAACTGATTTCCCCTGTCGACGGCAGCGTCTACGCCGAGCGAACCCCGCTTTCCCCGACCGAAGCGCTGGCCGTCGTCGCCCGCGCCAAGGCCGCGCAGAAGCCCTGGGCCGCACGGTCGCTGGACGACCGCATCGCCCTGGTCAAGGCCGCCGTCGCCAAGCTGAACACCATGACCGATGTCGTGGTGGAAGAGATCGCCTGGCAGATGGGCCGTCCCACCCGCTATGGCGGCGAGTTCGGCGGGGTGAACGCCCGCACCGACTACATGGCCTCCATCACCGCCAAGACCCTTGCGCCCGAGATGATCGAGGACAGCGACAAATTCCGCCGCTACCTCGCCCGCGAACCGGTGGGCGTCGTCTTCATCATCGCGCCCTGGAACTACCCCTACCTGACCACGATCAACACCCTCGTCCCCGCCCTGATCGCCGGGAACTCGGTCATCCTGAAACACGCGTCCCAGACGCTCCTCGTCGGCGAACGGCTGGCCGAGGCCTTCCACGCCGCAGGCATCCCCGAGGATGTGTTCCAGAACGTTGTCCTTGACCACGCCACCACCGAAGCCCTGATCGCCAAGCGGAGCTTCGGCTTCGTGAACTTCACCGGGTCCGTCGGCGGCGGGCAGGCCATCGAGCGCGCGGCGGCAGGGACCTTCACGCCCCTCGGCCTCGAACTGGGCGGCAAGGACCCGGGCTATGTGCGCGAGGATGCCAATCTGGACCTTGCGGTCGACGTGCTGATGGACGGCGCGATGTATAACGCCGGGCAGTGCTGCTGCGGGATCGAGCGCATCTACGTCCACGAAAGCCTCTTCGACAGTTTCGTCGAGAAATCCGTCGCCTGGGTCGGCCAGCTGAAACTCGGCAACCCCTTTGATGCCTCCACGACCCTCGGCCCGATGGCGCACAAGCGGTTTGCCCAGACCGTGCGCGACCAGACCGCCGAGGCGATTGCCAAGGGCGCGAAGCCGCTCCTTGACCCGAAGAAGTTCGCCGATGATGGCGGCGCCTACCTCGCGCCGCAGATCCTGATCAACGTCGACCACTCCATGCGGGTGATGAAGGAGGAATCCTTCGGCCCCGTCGTCGGCATCATGCCGGTCAAGAACGACGCCGAGGCGATCGCCCTGATGAACGACTCACCCTATGGCCTGACCGCCAGCATCTGGACCGAGGAGTACGACACCGCCGCCGCCCTGGGCGCTCAGGTGGAAACCGGGACCGTATTCATGAACCGGGCGGATTACCTTGACCCCGCGCTCACCTGGACCGGCGTCAAGGACACCGGGCGCGGGACGTCTCTCAGCTATCTCGGGTTCCATTCGGTGACCCGGCCGAAATCCTATCACCTCAAGAAAGCGCCGAAATGAGCCACTCTGTTCCCAACCGCAACTGGTCCTACCCCACCGCGATCAAGTTCGGCGTCGGCCGCATCGCGGAACTGGCTGACCACGCCAAGAGCATTGGCCTGACGAAGCCGCTTCTCGTCACCGACAAGGCGCTTGCCAGCCTGCCGATCACAAAGGGCGCTCTGGACGTGCTGGAAGCCGCAGGCCTTGGCCGCGCCGTCTTCTCGGACGTGGACCCGAACCCGAACGAGATCAACATGGCGGCCGGGATCGAGGTCTACCTCGCCGGCGGCCATGACGGCGTGATCTGCTTCGGCGGCGGCTCGGCGCTTGACCTTGGCAAGATGATCGCCCTGATGGCGCACCAGCCGAAGAAGCTGAAGGTCTGGCAACTGGAGGATATCGACGACTGGTATACCCGCGCCGATGCCTCGAAGATCGCGCCGATCATCGCGGTGCCGACGACTGCGGGGACCGGGTCGGAAGTGGGCCGGGCGGGTGTGCTGACAAACTCCGAGACCCACAAGAAGAAGATCATCTTCCACCCCAAACTGATGCCCGCCGTCACGATCTGTGACCCGGCGCTGACCACCGGAATGCCGAAGTTCATCACGGCAGGCACCGGCATGGACGCGCTTGCGCATTGCCTGGAGGCGTTCAGCTCCCCCTTCTACCACCCGATGTCGCAGGGCATCGCGCTGGAAGGCATGCGGCTGGTGTTCGAGAACTTGGCCAAGGTCTATGCCGACCCCAACGACCTTGCCGCCCGCGCGCATATGATGTCGGCGGCGGCGATGGGGGCGGTGGCGTTCCAGAAAGGGCTTGGGGCGATCCACTCGCTGAGCCACCCGATCGGCGCGGTCTATGGCACCCACCACGGCACCACGAATGCTGTGGTGATGCCGATGGTGCTGGACTTCAACCGTCGCGCGGTGAAGGACCGGCTTGCCTCGGCTGCGGCCTATTGCGGGATCAAGGGCGGGTACAAGGGGTTCTACCAGCGAGTGCTGGACCTGCGCGAGACGCTGGATATCCCGAAAAACCTGACCAAGCTGGGGGTCAAGGACCCCGATCTGGACATGCTGACCAAGATGGCGCTGGAGGACCCGTCCTGCGGCGGCAACCCGGTCAAGATGACGAAGAAGAACACCCGCGCGCTTTACGAGGCCTGTTTGTAGGGTGGGCGGTATCGCCCACCCTACGTTGGGGTGCGCCAGGGGATGATGGTGCGCGAGACGACCGAGATCGCCGTGATCGGCGCGGGCGTGGTCGGTCTGACCATCGCGCTGGAGCTGATCGACCGGGGGCACGAGGTGGTCCTGGTCGACCCCGGCCAGCCCGGGATGGGCGCAAGCTATGGCAACGCGGGCACCATCGCCGGCTACGCCACCAGCCCGGTCGGCACGCCCGACGTGCTGCGGTCGCTGCCCTCGCTGCTGCTGTCAAAAACCTCGCCGCTGGCGATCCGGCACCGGGCGCTGCCGTCGCTGGCCCCCTGGCTGTTACGGTTCCTCTGGCAATCCCTGCCCGCCCAGGCCGAGCGCAACGCCCGCGGCATCGCGCTTCTCTTGAACGGGGCGGCCGAGATGTGGGACGATCTTGCCCTTCGCGTCCAAGGCGCGGGCATCCTGCAGCGGCGCGGGTGCCTTTATCTTTACGAGACACCACAAGCCTTTACCCAGGCCTGGACCGAACTTGACCGCCGCCGCGCGCTTGGGGTGGAGGTGGACCTTCTGGGCCCCGACCGGCTGACGGATATGGAGCCGAACCTGGCCCCAGGCCTTGGCGGGGCGGCCTTCTTCACCGGCGCAACCTTCCTGGATGATCCGGGGCGGATGATGGGCCTTCTCGCCGCCGCCGTGCAACAGAAAGCCCGCTACATCCGCGCCCGGGCCGAGCGCTTGGAGCGCAGGCCGGATGGCGTCGTGATCGAAGGTGGCAGCAAGGACGGGGGCAAGGATGGGGGCCTGCACCTTCACGCCCGCCGTGTGGTTATCGCTGCCGGGGCACATTCGCGGCGGCTGGCGGCGCAGGCGGGTGACCGCATCCCGCTGGACACCGAACGCGGCTACCACGTCGAATGGGACATGGCCAAGCCGCTGCTCTCGCGCCCGGCCTGCCCCACGGCGCGGGGGTTCTACTTCTGCCCGATGGCGGGACGCCTGCGTGTCGCGGGGACGGTCGAGCTGGGCGGGCTCACGCTGCCCCCCTCACCGCATCGGATCGCGAAACTGGTCGAAGGGGCGCGGGCCTTCTTTCCCGACCTCGGCCCCCCCGACCGCGAGTGGATGGGCTTTCGCCCCTCGCTGCCCGACAGCCTGCCGGTGATCGGCCCCTCGGTCGGCGGGGACGAGGTGATCCTGGCCTTCGGCCACGGTCACCTGGGCGTGACGATGGCCCCGGTCACGGCGCGGATCGTGTCGGACCTTATCGCAGGCCGCGATCCAGGACGCGTCGCCGTGGCCTGCCGCGCAACCCGGTTCTAGACGCCGCCGCCCGGATATCCGTGCGGAGGCGGTCATTCGGACCTCAGCCGTTGCCGTTTGTCGGCGTGGTCGATGGCGGTGGGGTGTCATCGTCGTTGCCGCAGGCGATGGCGCAAAGGATGATTCCGCCGATCAGCACCGGCACGATCCAGCCAGACCGCGGAGCCTCTTCGACGACGACCTCGGGCTGCATTTCCTCTTCGATGACGATGGGGCCACCCGCGATGGCGGCGGTGGTCGACAGTGCAAACGTAGCGGCAAGCGAAAGCGCAAGCATGGGGGCAGCAACAAGTTTCATGGCCGGTCCTTTCCTGAAACGGTGCAGTACATGGGCAACCAGGGGACCCGGACGTTGGTTCCAGCCCCGGTGCAGGCGTGTCTGCGCCGTAGTCAGGACGTGACAGTCGCGCCGTGCTTCCGACCGGAGATCTGAACCGGCAAAGGCGGAAGACTGTGTGATCCGTTGTCCGGGAGACAAACCGGCCTCTGATCCCGCGACACCCCCGGCAATTGCAGGCCGCAACCGCTCAGGGGGGTAACCGGGGTTGACGACCTGGCGCCTTTGGATTTCGCTCAGTCTGCGCGCGGGCGACGGGTGGATCGCAGATCCGCCAAGGTCAGATCCATTCGTGCAGTATCCTGCAAAAACCTGATGAATTGCCGCCAAGCCAGGCATCCGATTTCCACAAATCGAACCTTGCCTCCCGCCGATCAGTCGTAAAGCGCAGCCCAGCGGTTGATCAGTTGCCCCTGCAACCGCCGTGCGCGCCCGGTCCAGGCCTTGCCGCCCTCGGGCTCTTCACGTTGCGCCACCGGCACGGCATCGCGCCGCGCAGGGTCGCCGGTGAAGATCGCGAAAACCAACTCGCGTCCAGGGGTGCCAGACGTCTGCGGCGGCACGATGTGTCCCGCCAGACCCGAGACAAAGTTCAGCGTCCCCGATTTCGCCAGCACCTTCACCGGGTGGCCCTCGATCACCTTGCCCTTGTCGTCCTTCATGCCGACGTCGCGCAGGATCTGCTGCAGCCCGCGACCCTCGCGCCCGGCCTGCACCAGGACCTTCGCCATCCCGGCCGCCGTGACCCGCGAGTCGCCACCCAGCCCGGAATGGTCGTGCAGGTCGAAACCGACCCCGAAGGTCGCCCGCACCCAGTCCGACATCGCCCGGCCCGAGGCCTCCAGACCCCCCGCGCCCGAAGCTGTCAGCCCCACACATTCTGCCGTCAGGTTCGTCGAATAGCGCAGCATGTCGCGCAGCACTTCGGGCAACGGTTCGCTTTCCACCCGCCCGATCTCGTCGCCCGGCGGGACCGAGGCCACGCGCTCGCCTGTCTCCAGCCGGATGCCTTGCGCGCGGGCCAAAGTCCGGAACACCTCGGCCACATAGGCACCAGGATCGCGGACCGGCAACCAGCGACTGCCCCCCTTGCCCAAGGCACCCGAGGCGACGGTCCATTCCTCGACCCGGCCCCGGCCATAGGTGAAAAGCGGTGTCTCGCGCTGCGCCACCGCGACGCGGACCATGCCGACCTCTGGCACGAAGCGTTCGCCCCGGGCATCCACCGTCGTCTGCCAGTCGCCCGAGACGCGCTTCCATTCGAAATGCACGCGGTTGAAGTTCAGGCACAGGCCCGCAATGGCAGCGTTGTAGCCCACGTGGTCGGGCTGATCCCGCGCGATCCCGTCCAGCCGCGGCAACGCGCCGTCCCAATACAGGAATCGCCCCGTTGCGCCCTTCAACCCGGCCTTGGCCAGCCGCAGGACCAGGTCGCCCAGCTGGTCGGTCTGCAAGGTCGGGTCGCCGCCGCCCACCAACACGATGTCGCCCTGCACCATGCCGCCCGTAACCGGCCCCGTCGCCAGCACGCGCGTCTGGAAGCGATAGCCTGATCCCAACTTCTCCAGCGCATAAAGCGCGGTCACGGCCTTGGCGACACTGGCTGGCGGCAGCGGCAGGTCCGGCCCAAGCGCTTCCAGAAGCTCGCCCGTTCGCGCATCCATCAGCACATAGGCAACCGACCCGCCCAGCTTGGCCGCCGCGATCAGCTCTGACGCATCCAGCGGCCCCTTCGCCGCCGGCACCACCGCTGCCTTGCCGCCCCGCGCCATCGGACGGGGCGAGCTTTCCATCACCTCGGCCGCTGCCGGGAAAGCCGCCCCGGCCAAAAGCCCGGCCAGCATCATCCGCCGCGAAATCCGCATCATACCCTCCGTTTGGTTGGTCATAGACGTATCCACGCCGATTCCACCAGTCCGACGTCCTCACTGCAGGTCGCGCTTGCGTGAGCCAGATATCTGACTTATGTCAGGCATAATAACTGACCAAGGTCTGGAAATGCTGGATGCCATTGCCCGCCTGCGTCGCTTCAACCGTGCGGTCACGCGCGAGGTTGGGGCGCTGGACACTTCGTTTCTTGGCCGGGGCCGCCCACTTGGCGCCGCGCGCGTGTTGCAGCTTGTCCGCCCCGAAGGCACCGACGTCGCCCTGATCCGCGACCGGCTGGGGCTCGATTCCGGGTTGATGAGCCGCTTTCTCCGCAGCCTGGAGCGCGAGGGGCTGGCCACCACGGCGACCGATCCCGCCGACCGCCGCCGCCGCATTGCCCGCCTGACTGCGCGCGGCGCGCAAGAGATGGCGGCCTACGAGGCCATCGGCCACGACCGGGCCGCCCGCCTGATCGCCCGCGCCGGTCCCCGCGCCGACGAAGTGATTGCCGCGATGGATCTGATCGCCACGATTCTGAACCGCGACCAGTTGGAAATCCGGCCAGCAGACCCGACCAGCCCCGAGGCGCTGGCCTGCCAGCAGGCCTATTTCGACGAAATCCTTGCCCGGGTTCCCGTTGCCCGGCCCGAGTATTTCCCGCTGCCCGACCCGGGGGCCGACAGTTATCGCCCTCCGCAGGGCCGTTTCCTGATTGCGTGGTCCGACGACCTGCCTGTGGGCTGCGTCGGCCTCCGCGCCCTGGATCACACCACGGCCGAGATCAAGCGCCTGTGGGTCCACGCCTCGGCCCGTGGTCAGGGCCTGTCGCGTCGGATGATGGCTGCGATCGAGGACGAGGCGCGCGCGATCGGTTATCAGCATCTGCGGCTGGACACCAACTCGGCTCTGACCGAGGCGCTGCGGCTCTATCATGCATCCGGCTGGACCGCGATACCGGCCTACACGACACCCCCGGCGGACGTCTGGCTGAGCAAGAGCATCTAACCGCACTTCCCCGTGCGACTCACGCGACGAGAAGACGAAGTCGCACGAGGAGCCGCCCCTAGCGCCCGGATTTCCAGCCCCCGCGCGCCCGGATCGCGGTTGACGACGCATTGTTCATCGGCAGGTTCACGAAACTCCAGACCGGAGGCTGGTGGCCCCGCAAGGTCTCGCCCCGGTCCACCTGGTGCACCCGGAAGGCCCGCGCCGCAACCGACAGCCGGGCCGCCACGCCCGCGCCCGGCCGCGCCAGCACGCCCACGGCGACCGACCGCAGGATATCGCGCCAGCGGCCCCAACGGTGGAACTGCACCAGGTTGTCCGCGCCCATCAGCCAGACGAAGCTGACACCGGGATAGATCGCCCGCAGCCGGTCGATGGTGTCCGCCGTCGCCCGCGTCCCCAGCGCCGCCTCCAGTGCCGTGATCTTCACCCGGGGATGCCGCATCACCTTTTGCGCCCGCGCCAGCCGATCCGCCATCGGCGCAGGCTGGCGGGCCTTCAGCGGGTTTGCGGGCGTCACCAGCCACCAGACCTGATCCAGGCCCATCCGCTTCAACGCCTCGCGGGTGATATGGACATGCCCCTCATGCGCCGGATCGAACGATCCACCGAGCAGCCCCACGACCATTCCCCTGGTCGCTATCGGAAACCCCTGCCGCATCCCATCCCCGCTGCATTTCCCGGTCAATTGACCGCAGGAGACGCGGGTTTACAATGGCCTCCCTCTTGCCGGGCCCTCCCTCCTGCCGGGACTCCCTTTTGCCTCGCCTCGCGGACGGTCTCAGTCGCAGGCCACTGTCTCGCGCATTGCCGCCTTCCACCCCGCGACGGGATCGAAGCCGGGAACCAGCCCGTCGCCCTCCAACCCGGTGAAAGCCGCCATGCCGTGCTGGATCATCCAGGACGGATCATGCTGCGGCACGCCCGACGCCTGCAACGCCTGACACAGAATGTCGCGTTGCGTGGTCGCGGGATCGGCGAACCGGGCAATCGCAGCACCAAGGCTGGCCCGGTCGGCTTCGGACTGGCTGTCATTCAGCTGCAGCGTCAGCACTTCGCCCGCCTGATGGGCAGTGGCATCAGCCACCCGCCGCACATCGAAGTCCGACCGCAGCAGCATCAGGACGTAAAGCTCGGCCGCCGCGTCCCAGTTGCCCGCCTTGCCACAGGCCAGCACGCCCAGCGCCAGATCAGGTGGCGACAGGCGCGCATCCGCAGTGGTCATCGTCACGCAGCCTGGATCAAGGGTTGGCGCAAGATTTCCCGGGGCCTCCAGAGACGTCACTTGGGCCAACGCTCCACTGGCCGCCATCACCGTGAAAGCCAAAACCAATCCCCACCGCATCCTGCATCTCCTGTTTCACACGTGGCAGAAGGGGCCATCCCAGTCGGCGTGCCAAGTCGGGTTCCCCCCACCCTGACCGTTGCAGCGCCGCGCCTTCATCGCTACATACGCGCCAACCCCCGAATGGAGCACGTCATGGCCAGCTATCAATACGTCTACCACATGGAGAACGTCTCCAAGACCTACCCCGGCGGCAAGACCTGCTTTGAAAACATCCACCTGAACTTCCTGCCCGGCGTGAAGATCGGCGTCGTCGGCGTCAACGGCGCGGGCAAGTCCACGCTGTTGAAGATCATGGCCGGGATGGACAAGGACTTCAAAGGCGAAGCCTGGGCCGCCAAGGGCGCCAAGGTCGGCTACCTCGCGCAGGAGCCGTATCTGGACCCCGCCCTGACCGCGAAGGAAAACGTCATGCTGGGCGTGGCCGAGCAGACCAGGATCCTGGAACGCTACAACGAACTGGCGATGAACTACTCGGACGAGACCGCCGACGAGATGGCCGCCCTGCAGGACCAGATCGACGCCGGCAACCTGTGGGAGCTTGAGGCAACGGTCGGCGTCGCGATGGACGCGCTCCGCTGCCCGCCCGATGATGCCGACGTGACCACGCTTTCGGGCGGGGAACGCCGCCGTATCGCGCTCTGCAAGCTT
>NZ_JAXMMF010000146.1:0-28435 GCF_034366665.1 Tabrizicola sp.
CACCTGGTCCAGCAGCCGCGCCAACTCCGTCTCGGCGGCCATTTTCCAGCCGTCCTGTCCGGCGGTCCACACCATCGTCGCGCGCGTCAGCCGACCCTCGGCGGCGGCTTTCGCCAGATCGCCCTCACCAAACGGCCCCAAGGTGGACCCATCCACCGCCAGATGCCAGACCTTCGCCGCCGGCGGCGGTGGGGGAGGGGGCGGCGGCGGCGCAGCGGCAGCCCCGGGCTGCGACCCCCACGGTCCCATGTTCTGCGCCATCGAGGCACCCATCCCCATGCCCATCCCGGCCCCCATCGCCGAGCCCATCGCACTGCCGGGCTGAGACATGCTCTCGGCGGCGTTGTACTGCATGTAGCGGTTCAGGTCGCCCACCACCCCTATCGAGGTGCGCTTGTCCAGCGCCTTCTCGACATCTTCCGGCAGGCTGATGTTTTCGATGTAGAATTCCGGGATCGAAATCCCGTACTCCCCCACCTGCGGCGCAATGGCGTTGGCAATGATTTTGCCCAGGTCCGCCAGGTTCGCGGCCATGTCCAGGACCGGGATTCCCGACTTTGCCAGAACCTGACTGACGGATTGCACGATTATGTTGCGGATCTGGAAGCTGATCTCGTCGGACGTGAACTCGCCGTCGGTGCCCACGATCTCGGTCATGAACTTGCCAGGATCGGTGACGCGCATCGAATAGGTCCCGAAGGCCCGCAGGCGGACCGGCCCGAACTCGGGGTCACGGGCCATGATCGGGTTCTTCGTGCCCCACTTCTGGTCATTGAAGCGGGTGGTATTGACGAAATAGACCTCGGACTTGAACGGGCTCTGGAAGCCGTGGTCCCAGTGCTGCAACGTGGTCAGGATCGGCATGTTGTTGGTCTCAAGCATGTAGAGACCGGGCTGGAACGTGTCTGCCAGCTGCCCCTCATGGATGAAGACCGCCGCCTGGCCTTCGCGCACCGTCAACTTGGCGCCCATCTTGATCGCCTGGCCCCGCCGGTCGAACCGCCAGACCATCGTGTCGCGCGTATCGTCGAGCCACGAGATGACGTCGATGAATTCGCCTTTGAGGAAATCGAAGACCATTTGGCCACCCTCCGTTTGGGGTTCTAACTTTCGCCGCCGACCAGCCGGCGAGCAAGGGATTCAACAATGGGCCGGGCTTCGGCCGCCGTCATGCCGGGGCGCAGCTCGGGGCTGTACAGGATGCGCAGCATCAGTTCGTCCTGGTCGGTCAGCAGCGCAAATTCCTCGTCGTCGTTGAAGATCGACGGGCGCGCGCGGGGGCTGTCGTTGGGCAGGCCAAGACCTTGCGCGATTTCTTCGTGAAAGCAGGACAAGCGCAGAAGGTCGGGGTTTTCCGCCCGGATGACCGCAACGGCGTGGCGGTGCAGGTGGCTTTCCGCGCCCGAGATCGCAAAGACGTTGCAATAGGTCGTCGGACTCATCCGCGTCACCGCCTGGATCACATCGGGGGCGATGCCAATCCGCAGGCTTGCCAGTTCCGGCCCCAGCGCCTCGCGCTCGTCTTCCGAGACGATGTAGACCCAGAAGTTCGGGGCCACGTCGGTCAGGCCGATGGGATGCCCGGTGACCTGCGACAGCCGCGCCAGATAGCTGGCGATCCGCGCCCGGTCGGTGGCCTGCTTTTCGGCGGGCACCGAGGGCCCGAAGCGCACGGCGACGCGGACCGGATCGCGCCAGCGCGTCAGCGGCGAGGCGGTCTCTTCCCGGGTGATCCCGCCCCGGCCGCGGGAGAATTCCTGAAAGAGCGCAATCTTCAGGAAGTTCTCGGTCAGCCGTTCGGCCCGGATCGGGATGTCGCTTCCCGGGTCGGTCCGCAACATGCCTTCCCGCAGCAGAACCTGCTGGATCTGGGCGTAGTAGGCCGTAGCCGCCACGCTTTTCGGCGTAGGTGGTGGCGGGGCCAGCGCGACCACCGGGGCAGGGGGCGCAGAGGTGGGCGCGGGCGCACCCATGCAGCCGGAAAGCGCCAGCATCGCGGCCCCGGCCATCATCAAGTGGACTCGCTTCACCCGCACCATCCCGGTCGTTCAGGCCGTCGCCGGGGGCGTGGTCTGCCGCGCCTTGGCCGATGCCAGGGTGTCGCGCAATTCGGCCTCCATCTTCACCAGTTCCACCTCGGCGGTGGCGCGGCGTGCCTTGCCCTCGTCCGCGATGGCCAGGCTTTCGTTGATCGTGGCAATCAACGTGGCATTGGCCGCCTTGATCGTCTCGATATCGAAGACGCCCCGCTCCATCTCTTCGCGCACGACCCGGTTGGCTTCCTGCAGGTTCTCGGCATTGGCCTTCAGAAGCTCGTTGGTCAGGTCGTTGGCATCCCGCACAGCCTCGGCCGCTTCCTTCGACCGCTGGATCGTCACCGCCTGCGCCAGCTGGGTTTCCCACAGGGGCACGGTGTTGACCAAGGTCGAGTTGATCTTGGTGACCAGGCTCTTGTCATTCTCCTGCACCAGCCGGATCGAGGGCAGCGACTGCATCGTCACCTGCCGGGTCAGCCGCAGGTCATGCACCCGGCGTTCTAGATCATCCCGCGCCGCGCGCAGGTCGCGCAACTCTTGCGCCTTCATCACCTGGTCGGCCTCGGGGGCAGCCGCAACCTCGGCCTCCTTGGCGGGGATCGCAGTCGCCTCGACCTCGGCCAGCTTCGCCTCGCCCGCCGCGATGTAGAGAGCCAGTTCGTTGTAGAAGGTCAGGGTTTTCTCATACAGGACATCCAGGCTTTTGATATCCTTGAGCAAGGTGTGCTCGTGCGTCAGCAGTTCGCCCGTGATCTTGTCGATCTGGCCTTGGACATCCTCGTACTGCGCGACGAATTCCGCGAAAGGCGCGGCCCGTCCCAGCAGACGCTCCCACCAGCTTGCATCGCGCCGCAGGTCCAGCTCGTCGACCGCAAAGCCGCGGATCGTGGTGACGATCTTGCGCAAGCTGTCGCCAGCGGGGCCTACGTCCTTGTTCTTCACGTCCTGCAGCATCGCCTGGCTGATCACCTGCAATTCGGCCTGCGCAGAGGACCCGAAGCTGATGATCGACTGGGTGTTCGACAGGTCGACCTCGGACATCCGCTTCTTGATCGCCTCGGCCTTGTCGGCAGGGGCGGTCTCCAGCGGGACGACCTCAGCCATCGGTTCGGGCAGGATCACGGCAGTCACCTTCTCGACTTCGGTCAGGAAGGCCTGGGCATCGGCTTGGACGGTCGTGGACATGGGAAATCCCCCTTGGGTTCAATGGTCAAGCTTCAGACGGTCGCGGAGCACGGCAATTTCCACGTCCAGATCGGTGCGGTTGTTCGACAGGAAGGCCGTCGACTTCTGCGCGAAGGTGGTTTCCAGATCGGTCAAGAGCGCCTCGTAATCCGCCCGCGCGCCGGCGTCGCGGGTTTGGGCATAGTGATCGGCGAATTTGACAGTCGCATCACGGGCACCCATCAAATAGACCGACAGATACTTCCGCGCCGCCGTCAGGTCGCCCGGATCGCCCTCGATCGTGCGGAACAGGCCCCGCGCCACGCCCGAGAACTGCGCGACCCGCTTCTCCAGTGACCGGTCTCTCGCCCGCAGGATCGCGTCCTGCATCGCGGCCAGATGCGCCTCGCCCTCTTCGACGGCCTTTGCGACGCGGCCGGTCTGGAAGGCGTCGATCCCCTCCATCCCCTTGTCGGCCATCGGGTCCAGCCCGAAAGCCCCCAGATGCAACGCAGCCCCGACCAAAGCGTAAAGCACCGGATAGACCAGCCCCTGGTCCGCGATAACGCCGCCCACGGCCAAGGCCGCCCCGGTCGCCACCGCCCCGGCCGCCTTGCGCGGGAAGGCCGGACGCCGCGCCAGCTTGCGGGCGTTGTACGCCGCCTCGGCCACCATCCCCTCACGGGTGAGCCAGGCCGCCAGCACGATCAGCCCGCCGGCCATAAGACCCAGCAGCATCTCGCGCGGGCCATCGCCGAAGGCGGGAAACAGGAACAGAAAGGCCGTCAGGAACAGCACCGTCGTGCGCCATTTCCCCGTCACCCTTGGCGCGGCCGGAGGCGTTGTCACCGGCCCTGCCGATCCGCCACCGGGGGAATATTTGCCGCCAAAGCGCTCGGCCATCACGCGCCTCCCGACCAGGCGACATAGGCCACCAGGAAGACCAGAAGCACCAGCGAGAGCGTCCGAATTCCGCCGCCCGACATCGCCAACGCCCCCTTTGCTGCCGCTTTGCCCGACCTTAGCCGATGCCCCCGCCCCATGCCAGTCACGCCAAGGGGGAATAGGCGGCAATCTTCACCCCCGCTTGTCACCGAGCGGGTGGTTCACCCCTTGGCAACGGCAATCTGGCCCCCTGGTTCCGCACAAGGGGGACAGGATGCAGCACAGGCCCAGTCACGAGATCACCAGCACGGGAACACCCACGACGGGGGCCGAGCGCGCCTGGTCCGCCCGCATGGCGGCGCTGGCGGCAAGTTATCACCGGCTTCTGGCGCAGGACCCCTCGCGCCGGTCCGCCCGACTGGAAGAGCTGCTGCAAGCGCCGCCCAAACCCCTTGGTGCGCCGAACTGGTCGGTTCCGAACGAGATCGAGTATCTCATGCTGCCGATGCTGGTCGGGCCGGAACTGGACCTGGCGCTGGACGGCGCGCTTTTGACCGCGGGGCGGCTGGCAGTGCCGTCGCTTGCCGGTCTGACCAAACGACGCGAGGTCCAGGTCCGCGACGATGAAAAGCAGGCGCTCTTGGCGCGGCTCTTGCGCGACATCCATCTGCGCCAGGCCGCACGACAGTCCGAACGGATCGAACGGCGCAAGGCCGCGGGACGGCTGGCGCGGCTGGGTTTTGTGCTGACCGGCGGGCTGGTTGCGGTTCTGGTCGGCCTTGGGCTGCAGGCTGACCATCCGGCAGGCCATCAGCTTCTGGCGCAGTACAATCTTGCCCTGACGACCGGGTTTGGCGTCCTGGGGGCCTATGTGTCCCGGCTGGTCGCCTTCCAGACCGGAGCGGCGCAGCTTTCGGTCGATGATCTGGAAAACGGCTATGCCTGGCAGGTGCTGCTGCTGCGGCTGCTTGTGGGCGGGCTTTCGGCACTGGTGGTCTATTTCGTCATCGCGGGCCGCCTGATCGGGGGCGAGCTTTTGCCGCAAGCCCAAGGGGCAGCCGGGGGCTTTGGGCGGCTGTGGCAGGATCATGGGGCCGACGGCTACAGCGGCCCCACGCCAGCCTTTGCCAAGCTGATCGTCTGGTGCTTTCTTGCCGGGTTTTCCGAACGCTTCCTGCCCGACAGCCTGTCGGCGCTGGAAGCGAAGGGCAGGGTCTAGCCCTTCTTCGGTCCCCCTGACCGCGGGCCGGTTCGGGTCGGGGAACCGGCGGGCCGGGGCGCGCGCCCGGTGGCGGGACCTGACGCGGGTCGGTCGCCCTTGCTAGCCGGGGCGCGGGTCGCCTTCTGCCAGGTGTCGGACAGTTGCTTCAACCCCTGGCCGGGCTTTGGCGTCCGGGTCGCGGGTTTCGCGCGATCTTCGCCCGGTCCGGTGGACCGTGTTCCAACCTTGCCCGGCCTTGGGGCCAGCTTGCGGACGGGCTTCGGCGCCTCGGCCTCTTCCGCGAGGCCCAGCTGTTCGCGCAGGACGCGGGGTTTCAGCTCCTCGACCTCGCCGGGTTGCAACTCGTTCAGACGGAAGGGGCCGTAGGAGATACGGATCAGCCGGTTCACCGTCAGCCCGATGTGGTTCATCGCGCGGCGAATTTCGCGGTTCTTGCCTTCGCGCAGGCCGACGGTCAGCCAGGCGTTGGCGCCCTGGTGGCGGTCGATCTTTACCTCCATCGGCTGGAAGCGGTCGCCGTCGACAGTGATTCCCTTGCGCAGGGGTTCGATCTCGGGCTCGGTCGGGTTGCCCTTCACGCGGACCCGGTACTTGCGCAGCCAGCCGGTCGAGGGCAGTTCCAGCTTGCGCTTCAGCTCGCCGTCGTTGGTCAGCAGGAGGAGACCTTCGGAGTTGAGGTCCAGCCGCCCGATCGACATCACCCGGGGCATGTCCTCGGGCAGGTGGTCGAAGACCGTGTCGCGGCCCTTTTCATCCGAGGCCGAGGTCACAAGGCCTTCGGGCTTGTAATAGAGCCACAGGCGCGGGGGTTCGGGTTGGCCCACGGGTTCACCCCGGACGGTGATCTTGTCCTTCGCGGTCACGTTCAGCGCAGGGGAGGTGATGGTCTTGCCGTTGACCTTGACCTCGCCCAGTTCGATCAGACGTTCCGCCTCCCGGCGCGAGGCGATGCCGGCGCGGGACAGGACCTTGGCGATGCGTTCACCCTCTGGGGTGTCGGTCGCGTCGTTGTCAGCAGTCTTCACCGCAGTCTTCCCCGCAGTCTTCAGGGCAGTCTTCGGGGCGGGGGGCTTTTCTTTTCCGGGCATGGCCATCATCCTTCGGGCCAGGGGGCGGCCGGGTGCGCAGGATATTGAAGCGGGCATGAAAGAGCAACGCGAAGGGTTCCGGTCGTTCATGGGGCTGGCGCTGGACGAGGCGCGGGCCGCCGCAGCGCGGGGCGAGGTGCCGGTCGGGGCCGTTGTCGTGCAGGGCGACCGGGTGCTGGCCCGGGCGGGCAACCGAACGCGGGAGCTGGCGGACCCGACGGCGCACGCAGAGATGCTGGCGATCCGGGAGGCTTGTTCGCTGCTGGGATCGGAGCGGTTGGTGGGCTGCGACCTTTACGTGACCCTGGAACCCTGCCCGATGTGTGCCGCCGCGATCTCTGCGGCGCGGGTCGGGCGGCTCTACTATGGCGCGGCGGACCCGAAGTCCGGGGGGGTCGCCGTGGGCGCGCGGGTCTTCAGCCATCCGCAGTGCCACCACGCGCCCGAGGTTTATGACGGGATCGGCGCGGGCGAGGCCGAGGCGCTGCTGAAGGAATTCTTCGTGGGCAAGCGCGGGTAGCCGTTGGAGGTGGGGGCGGTAGACCTCCGGGTGGGCGGGGTGCCAGGAATGACCGGCGGTCCGCCCCTCACCCTGACCCTCTCTCCCGGGGGGAGAGGGGACGCCCCTGTGTGGCGGTTGTCCTTTCCCAAGGCGAAGTGGTGCGCAGGTTTGGGTGCGGAGCCTCCGGCGGGGATATTTGCGCCAGTCTGAAAGCAGGATCGCTGCGTCCGGTGACGGGCGGCAGCCTCCGGCGGGGATATTTGGGCAAAGATGAAAGGTCCGAAGGTGCCGGGGCCGCCGGACCGGGATCATGCGTGACGGTGGGTCAAGGCCCACCGTCACGCTGCTGATTTGTGGGTTGCTTGGCCAGCGAGGACCGTTGGCGTCAGATCCGGATCGGGTCGAGGACATCATGCTCGATCACCTCGATCCCCGGCGGCAAGCCGGCGCGGAGCGCGGTCGCGTCCTGGGCGAGGATCGGGAAGGTCTTGTAGTGGCAGGGGATCACCCAGCGGAAGTTGAACCACTTTCGCGCGGCCCAGGCGGCGCGCTCCATGTCCATCGTGTAATGCCCGCCGCAGGCCAGGATGCCGATGTCGGGCTGGTGATATTCAGCCATCCAGGCCATGTCGGCCATGATGTCGGTATCGCCCGAGAGGTAGATCGTGTGGCCTTCGCCCGCGATCATGAAGCCTGCCGCGTCGCCTGCGGGGAGAAGACCCTTGTCCCCGAAGTCGATCGAGGCGGAATGGACCGCGTGGACCATCGTGACCTTCGCCCCGTTCAGGGTCAGCGTGCCACCCTTGCCGAAGCCCACGGTTTCGACGCCCTGGCCGTTCAGCCATTCGGACAACTCATGGATGCAATGGACCTTGATCCCCAATTGCCTGGCCAGCCGTCCCGCGTCCGAGGCATGGTCGCCGTGGGCGTGGGTCAGAAGGATATGGGTCGCGCCGGACACCGCCTCATCCTCGCGCCCGGCGGGGAAGAGGGGGTTTCCGGTCAACCAGGGGTCGACAAGAAGGACGGCGTCTTCGATTTGGATGCGAAAGCCGGAATGGCCAAGCCATGTGATCTGCATGCGAGTTCCTTCGCTATATGTCCGGGAGGCGCATACCATCTAGGACTGACGGCAGGATGACAACCATGTTCGATCCCATCGACACCTATTGCGAGCGGACAAGCGCCGCCTATTGGGCCGAGCCGGTGAACGCGGTCACCAACCTGGCCTTCCTGCTGGCGGCCTGGGTGATGTGGCGGCGGACGGCGGGGCTGCCGCTGGGCCGGGCGCTGAGCGCGGTGCTGGCGGCGATCGGGCTGGGGTCCTGGCTTTTCCATACCCATGCCAACGGGCTGACGGCGCTGCTGGATGTGACGCCGATTCTGGGCTTCATCCTGATCTACATCTTCGCGGCCACGCGGGATTTCCTTGGCCTGGGCGGCTGGCGTCCCTGGGTGGCGGTACTGGCCTTCCTTCCCTATGCCGCGCTGATGGTCCCGGTCTTTGCGGCGCTGCTGCCGGTCCTGGGGTCCTCGACCGCTTATGCGCCGGTGCCGCTGTTGATCCTGATCTATGCGGGGGTGCTGTGGCGGCGGTCGCCCGAGACAGCGCGGGGCATGGCGCTGGGCGCGGCGATCCTGGTGGTCAGCCTGGCCTTCCGCACGCTGGACGGGCCGGTCTGCGATACCCTGACGCTGGGGACGCATTTCCTGTGGCATCTCCTGAACGGGCTGATGCTGGGCTGGATGATCGAGGTCTGGCGGCGGCACATGCTTGCGGGGCGGGGCGCGGGCCGCTAAACGAGGCCAAACCTCTAGGAGAGCCCGATGGCGATTGACATCGATACCGCCCGCAAGGTGGCAAAGCTGGCCCGCATCCGGGTCGAGGAGGCCGATCTGCCGAAGCTGGCCGGTCAGCTGTCCGGCATCCTTGGCTTCATGGAAGAGCTGAACGAGGTCGACGTGACCGGGGTCGAGCCGATGACCAGCGTCACGCCGATGCGGCTGAAGCGGCGCGCCGACGTGGTGACGGATGGCAACATCCAGGCGCAGGTGCTGAAGAACGCTCCGGACGCGCGTGAGGGATTCTTTGCCGTGCCGAAGGTGGTGGAATGAGCAATACCTGGACCATTGCCGCGGCGCGGGACAACTTGCGCAAGGGCGAGATTTCGGCGGTCGATCTGACGATGTCTTGTCTGACGGCGATCGACGCGGGCGATGCGCTGAATGCGTTTGTCTGGAAGACGCCGGAGATCGCATTGGAGCAGGCGCGGGCGGCGGATGCGCGGCTTGCGGCGGGGGATGCCCCGGCGATGTGCGGGATTCCGCTGGGAATCAAGGATCTGTTCTGCACCAAAGGGGTGCCGTCGCAGGCTGCGTCGAACATCCTGAAAGGCTTCAAGCCGGAGTATGAATCCACCGTCACGTCGAAGCTGTTCGACGCGGGCGCGGTCATGCTGGGCAAGCTGAATATGGACGAGTTCGCGATGGGGTCGTCGAACGAGACCTCGGCTTACGGTAATGCCGTGAACCCTTGGCGCGTCGATGACCGGATGCTGACGCCGGGCGGGTCCTCGGGCGGGTCGGCGGCGGCGGTGGCGGCGGATCTGTGTCTTGCCGCGACGGGAACGGATACCGGCGGGTCGATCCGCCAGCCTGCGGCGTTCACCGGGATCGTGGGGATCAAGCCGACTTATGGGCGTGTGTCGCGCTGGGGTATCGTGGCGTTTGCCTCCTCCCTGGATCAGGCGGGGCCGATGACGAAGACGGTGCGCGATGCGGCGATCATGTTGCAGGCGATGTCGGGGCATGACGCGAAGGATTCGACCAGCGCCGACATTCCGGTGCCGGATTTCGAGGCGGCGCTGACCGGGGATATCCGGGGCCGCGTCATCGGTATCCCCAAGGAATACCGGATGGACGGGATGCCTGCCGAGATCGAGGCGCTTTGGTCTCGTGGCATCGAGATGCTGCGCGATGCGGGGGCCGAGGTGCGGGACATCTCCTTGCCGCACACGAAGTACGCGCTGCCCGCGTATTATGTGATCGCGCCCGCCGAGGCGTCGTCGAACCTCGCCCGCTATGACGGGGTGCGCTACGGGCATCGGGCGAAGCTGAGCGCCGGGGATGGCATCACCGAGATGTATGAGAAGACCCGGGCCGAGGGGTTCGGGCCGGAAGTGCAGCGCCGGATCATGGTGGGGACCTATGTGCTGTCGGCGGGCTTCTATGACGCCTATTACAACCGTGCGCGGAAGGTGCGGGCGCTGATCAAGCGGGACTTCGAGCTTGCGTTCGAAGCGGGGGTGGATGCGATCCTGACGCCCGCGACTCCGTCGGCCGCGTTCGGTCTGGGCGAGATGGCGGATGCGGACCCGGTGAAGATGTATCTCAACGACGTCTTCACGGTCACGGTGAACCTGGCGGGCCTGCCGGGAATCGCGGTGCCGGTGGGGCTGGACGCGCAGGGGCTGCCCTTGGGGCTGCAGCTGATCGGGCGGCCCTGGGACGAGGCACAGTTGCTGAATTACGCACATGTGTTGGAAAGCCGCGCCGGGTTTGTGGCCAAAGCCGACAAATGGTGGTAATGGGCCGCAAAACGCACCCATCGAGGCAGTGAATGAGCCGTACCTTCCTTCCCGCCGCTGGCGCAGCGCTGGCTGCCCTTCTGCTGGCCGCCTGCACGCCTACGACCACGTCGACCGGCCCCGGTGTGGGCTTCCAGGACTATAACAGCTATGTCCGTGGCGCGGCCCCGACCCCTGCGGGCGCGCCGGTGACAGTGCCGCCGCCGGGTGGGGCCTTTGACCCCGCAGCGGCATCGGCGGCGATTGACCGGGCGCAGGGGGTGGCTCCGGTGGCCCCGGTCACGCCGACACCGCTGCCGACCGCGGTCGCCGCAGCCCCGACCGACAACGCCGAGCGTCCGCGCGGCGGGGCTCCGGCCGGGATCAGGGAAGAATCGGGCGAGGTGACGCCGAACAACACCGGCATCTCGGACGAGCAGGATTTCGACGCCGTGGCGGCCCGCGAGACCATCGAAAGCGATGCCGAGCGGATCGCGCGGAACCGGGCGGAATATGTCGTGGTTCAGCCGGGTGCCCTGCCGCAGCGGCCGGGCGATACCGGGCCGAACATCGTGGAATTCGCGCTGGCCACCCGGCATGCCCCTGGCGTGCAGATGTACAAACGCTCGGGCCTTGGCATCCGTGACGTGAACTCGGCCTGCGGGAAATACGCGTCGCCGGATCAGGCGCAGCAGGACTTCCTGGCCAAGGGCGGCCCGGACCGCGACCGGATGGGCGTCGATCCGGACGGCGACGGCTTTGCCTGCGCCTGGGACCCGCGTCCGTTCCGCACCGCGCTGCAGTGAACCTGACGCACCCCTCGCCGAACTTTGGCGAGAGGCGGGGCAGGGGCCGGGTCGAACTTGTGGTCCTGCATTATACCGCCATGCCCTCCTGCGCTGCGGCGCTGGACCGGCTGTGCGATCCCGCAGCCGAGGTTTCGGCGCATTACCTGATTGACGGCGACGGCACGGTCCTGTCCCTGGTGGAGGAGGCCGCGCGCGCCTGGCATGCGGGCGCAGGGGAATGGTCCGGCGCAGACGACGTCAATTCACGCTCCATCGGGATCGAACTGGCCAATACCGGGCGCGACCCCTTTGCCGAGCCGCAGATGACTGCGCTGGAGCGTTTGCTGGCGGGAATTCTGGACCGACACGCCCTGCCGCCCAAGGCCGTCATCGGCCACAGCGACATGGCGCCCGACCGCAAGGGCGACCCCGGGCCGCGCTTTGACTGGCGGCGGCTTGCGCTGCAGGGGCTGTCGGTCTGGCCGGAACTGGCCGAGCCTGGCGATTTCCGGGCCGACCTGAGGGCGTTCGGCTACCCAGACACCGCGCCCGAGACTCTGCTGTCAGCCTTCCGGTTGCGGTTTCGGCCCTGGGCCTGCGGGCCTGTCGATGACACTGATCGGGCGCTGGCGGCCGGGCTGCGGCGCTTTGCGGTTGACGGAACCCCTGCGGATGCCTAACTGACCGGCGCGCGGAGGGCTGGATGACCGCGGAGCCGCAAGGTTTCGAGGAAAGTCCGGACTCCCGTTGGCAAGGGTGCCGGGTAACGCCCGGCGGGGGTAACCCCAGGGAAAGCGCCACAGAGAAGAGACTGCCCTTGTTCGCAAGGGTGATGGTGAAACGGTGGGGTAAAAGCCCACCGCGGGACTGGTAACAGGACCGGCACGGCAAGCCCCACCCGGAGCAATGCCAAATAGGGGCCTCGCGCGGGGGCCGGTCGCGGTGCAAGCCGTCGATACCGCCCGCAGGGACGCCAACGCCCGAGAGGCCCGGGTTGGCAGCTTGACCGCCGTGGCAACACGGTTGGCAGAGGAATGGTCATCCAGCCCCGGGTCACGGCCCGGGGGGGACAGAATCCGGCTTACAGGCTCTCCGCGCAATTGCTTTCACGATCCCGTGCCGTTGACGTGGGTCAAGGCGAGCGGCCCGTTTCGGGCGCTTTCTGTCGTCATGGGGCGCGTCCGCCCCGGAACAGGAGGCTTGCGATGTTCAAGTTGATCGGTGTCGTTGCAGTCGTGGGGCTTGGTGCTGCCAGTCCGCTTTTGGCCCAGGGGCAGTCGGGCTGGGGCAGCGGCTGGGGCAGCGGCTGGGGCTGGGGGCAGGGACCGGGCTGGGATATGGGCCAGGGCTGGGGTCCAGGGCAGGGCTGGGGTCCGGGTCAGGGCTGGGGGCAGGGTATGGGCCCCGGCTACGGAATGGGACCCGGCTACGGCGCGGCCCCCGGATGGGGAATGGGTCCTGGTGGCATGGGCGGAGGCATGGGTATGGGCCAAGGGCGCGGCATGATGATGGGCAGCCTTGACGCCGACCAGAGCGGCGACATCTCGGCCGAAGAGGCTGCCTCGCACGCCGAGGCGATGTTCGCGCTGATGGACGCAAGTGCTGACGGATCCTTGGAAGCGGGAGAGTTCGGCGCAGGCCGCATGGGGATGATGAGCCCCTGGGGCATGATGCCGGACATGCAGGAACGCCATGCCGCCCGCTTTGCCGCCAAGGACGGCGACGGGGACGGCAAGGTCACGATGGCCGAATTCCTGGCGGCCGAGAAGGCGCAGTACGACGCCGCCGATACCGATGGCGACGGCAAGGTGACCCCTTGGGAGCTGCGCGCCGCCATGTGGCAATAACCCGCCCGATTGCGGTTGACTCTGCCACGAAGACGGATAAAAGGCGGGCTTCAAGGATTTCACCGGGGGATACGGATTCCCCGATGCAGAGGAAACGACCATGGCAAAGCCCGCCACCATCAAGATCCGCCTGAACTCGACCGCGGGCACCGGCCACTTCTACGTGACCAAGAAGAACGCCCGGACGATGACCGAAAAGATGGTCATCAAGAAGTACGATCCCGTCAAGCGGGAGCATGTCGAATACAAGGAAGGCAAGATCAAGTAAGATCGCGCCTGACCGCAGGTTCGGGGGCCGTGTCCGTTGGGGCGCGGCCCCTTTCCTTTGCGATAAGCTTACGCTGACGCGGTTCGACTTGACCCGACGCCCTTGCGGGCAGAGGACGGGTCCAGCAATGGAGGTTCGGTCATGGAACGCAATCATCGCGAGGAACACTATGTCGCGCGCGTGGGCTGGCTGCGGGCGGCTGTGCTGGGGGCCAACGACGGGATCGTCTCGACCGCTTCGCTGATCGTGGGCGTCGCGGCGGCCTCGGGCCGGGCCGAGGTGATGGTTGCCGGGGCCGCGGGGCTGGCGGCCGGGGCGCTGTCGATGGCGGCGGGGGAATACGTCAGCGTCTCGTCGCAGTCCGACACTGAGGCGGCGGACATCACGCGCGAGCGGGCCGAGATCGCCGCCGACCCGGCTGAGGAGTTGCGCGCGCTGGCTGGCATCTACGAGGACCGGGGTGTCCCACCAGAACTCGCGCGGCAAGTGGCCGAAGCCCTGCATGCCAAGGACCCGCTGGCCGCGCATGTGCGCGACGAACTGGGAATCTTCGAGCACACCGAGGCGCGCCCGCTGGTGGCTGCCGGGGCCTCGGCGCTGACTTTCGCAGTGGGGGCGGCGCTTCCCTTGGCAGCGGCGGCGCTGGCGCCCGAACCGCAGCTTGCGCTGTGGGTCACCGGCCTGTCCCTGCTGTTTCTGGCGCTTCTGGGCGCTGTCGGCGCGCGCGCCGGGGGTGCCAACATCCCGCGCGCCGTCTTGCGCGTCACCTTCTGGGGCGCGGTCGCGATGGCGGTAACCTGGGCCGTTGGCCGGGTATTCGGGGCGGTGGTGGTCTAGGCCTTTCCTTTCCGGTGCAATGCTCCATCATTGCCGGCATGGCCCAGACAATCACGCTTCGCCGCGCTGCCCCGTCCGATCTGGGCGGAGTCGACCGGCTTTTGATGCGCAGCTACCCCCGCCTGCTTGCGGCGGACTATCCCCCTTCGACCCTGGTGCTGGCGGTGCCCCGCTTTGCGCGGGCTCAGCCCGAGTTGCTGGCCTCGGGTCGCTATTTCGTCGCCGAGGACGCCCAGGGCCGCATTCTGGCGGCAGGGGGCTGGTCCAGGCAAAGCCCCTCCGGCAGGGCGGTGGCCGAGACGACAGGACATGTGCGGCACGTGGCGACTGATCCCGACGCAGTGCGGCAGGGCCTGGGGCGGATGGTGATGGAAAGGGTGATGCAGGAAGCGCGGGAGGCCGAGGTGCGCTGGCTGGATTGCCTGTCGACCCGGACGGCGGTTCCGTTCTACCGGTCGCTGAAGTTCCGCGCCATGAACGCTCAGGAACTGGTCCTGGGGCCGGGGATCGCCTTTCCGGTCATGCGGATGGTCGCGGACCTGACCCGGACCTAGGGGCACAAAAGAAAAGGGCCGGTCTTGCGACCGGCCCTTTCGGTTGATGTTGCCTGCGTTATTCGCGGTTGCCCATGAACTGCAGCAGGAACATGAACATGTTGATGAAGTTCAGGTACAGGTTCAGCGCGCCCATGATCGCGGACTTGCCAAGCCATTCCTGATCCATCGACTGCGCATGGGCGATGTAGTCCGTCTTGATGCGCTGGGTGTCGAAGGCGGTCAGGCCTGCGAAGATCAGAAGACCGATCACCGAGATCGCGAAGGCCAGGGCGCCGGAGCCGAGGAAGATGTTCACGATCGAGGCGACGATCAGGCCGATCAGGCCCATCATCAGGAAGGTGCCCATACCGCTGAGATCACGCTTGGTGATGTAGCCGTACAGCGACAGGCCCGCGAAGGCGATCGAGGTCACAAGGAAGGTCTGCGCGACCGAGACGCCGGTGAAGGCCTTGAAGATCCAGGCGATGGACAGACCCATCGCGGCGGCGAAGACGTAGAAGAACAGCTGCGCGCCAGCGACCGAAAGCCGGTTGATCATCGCGCCGAACGCGAAGACCAGCGCCAGCGGAGCAAACATGGCGACCCAGCCAAGGATCGTCATCCCGCCTTCGGGCGTGCGGAAGATCGACAGCAGCGCGTCGGACGTGCCGACGGCCCAGGCGACACCGAACGTCACCATCATCGCCACGGACATCAGTCCGTAGACCTTGTTCATATGGGCGCGAAGCCCTTCGTCGATCTGCGCGCGGGCACCAACGCCTACGCTGCGGACCGTATCAAACTGAGCCATAGAAGCCTCCGATGTTGTCCCTAAGGGCAACGCCGGGGGGACCGGCGCGACCTCGTGCACAGAATATTGGGAACCCTGTACAGCATTTCAAGCACCTTGACCGCGCAGAAGTGGCGAAAATGTACAGGTTTCAGCCCTTCCAGTGCATCGGCGCGTCCCAGGCGGCGCGAAGGGCCTCGGATTCGGCCTGTTCACGGGTCAGGCCGATGTCGCGCAGGATATGGTCGTCCAGCCGACCAAGCGAGCGGCGCGACCGCGCAAGGGCCTGGGCCGCCAGCAGGCGGGCCGGCAACCGGGCCAGGGCCGAAGGGCGAAGCAGGGCAAGCGGCAGGGCAAGGCGGAAGGCGGGCATGGTGGTCTCCTTCATCTTCGTTGGTGATGGGGCGAAGCGGTTGCATCAGGATGCTTGAACAATGCGCCTGTCCCGTGCATGATGGAAACGAATGATTGTTGGATGACCCATCAGGATCTGTGATATGCCCCGGAACCTCGACCTTGCCTCGCTGCGTTCGTTCGTCACGGTTGCCGATGTCGGCGGCGTCACCCGGGCCGCGGGCTATCTGAACCTGACCCAGTCTGCCGTCTCGATGCAGATCAAGCGGCTGGAAGAGGCGCTGGGGATGACCCTGTTCCTGCGCGCGGCCCGGAAGCTGGCCCTCTCGCCCGAGGGAGAGCAGCTTCTGTCTTATGGCAAGCGCATGCTGGCCTTGAACGACGAGGCGCTGTCACAGCTGGCGGCGACCTGCTGCCAGGGCGAAATCCGGCTGGGCGTGCCGCATGACGTGGTCTATCCGGCGATCCCCGGCATCCTGCGCCGGATGGCCCAGGCCTATCCGCGGGTGCGGATCAACCTGGTGTCGTCCTTCACTATCCTGATGAAGCAGGACTATGCCCGTGGCGGCTTTGACGTGATGCTGACGACCGAGGATACGCCGGACCCGGGGGCCGAAGTGCTGTCGACGCGGCAGCTGGTCTGGGTCGGCGCCCCCGATGGCAACGCCTGGCAGCGGCGGCCCCTGCGGCTGGGCTTCAAGGACACCTGCATCTTCCGTCCCCGCGCGCAGGCTGCATTGGATGCGGCGGGCATTCCCTGGGAGATGGCGACAGGCGGCGAAAGCGAACAGGCCGTCGAGGCGACGGTCGCGGCCGATCTGGCCGTTTCGGTGCGTATGGCAAGCAGCATCCCCGAGGGGATGAGCGTGATCGGCGGCGAGAACCAGTTGCCACCAGTCGGGGACATGAAGCTGGCGCTTTATCGCGGCAACCGCCGGTCGGACGAGGCGCTGGACCTCTTGGTCAGCGAGCTGCGCTGTGCCTACGGCGCCTGACCGACGCGGATGACGACCTTGCCGGTGGCCTTGCGGTCGCGCAGCAGGGCAAGGCCCTCGGGGAAGGCCTCGAAGGGCAGGACGTGGCTGACGTGCGGCCGAAGCAGCCCCTCGGCCCGCCAGCGCAGCAGCTGCGCCATGCTGGCGGCGACCAGGTCGGGCGCGTGTGTCTCGTAACCGCCATACCAGAAGCCGGAAACGGTCAGGTTCTTGACCAGCAGGATGTTGGCAGGGATCTGCGGCACTTCGCCCGAGGCGAAGCCGATGGCCAGCAGCCGCCCATCCGGCTTGCACGCCCGCAGCGCCGCGTCGAAGGCCGGGCCGCCCACGACGTCATAGACGACATCCAGCCCGCCTTCGGCCTTGAGCCGCTCTTTCAGGTCCGGCGTGTCGCTGTCGATCAGCACATCGGCCCCGGCGTCGCGTGCCACCGCAAGGCGAGCATCGCCCCGGGCTGAGGCGATGACCCGCGCCCCAAGCCGCTTGCCGATCTCGACCGCCGTCAGCCCCACACCTCCCGCCGCTCCGGTCACCAGAAGCGTCTCGCCCGGCTGCAACCGCGCCTTGTGCGTCAGCGCCAGATGCGATGTGCCGTAGGCGATGGGAAAGCCTGCGGCCTCGGTGAAGCTCATGCCGGGGGGGAGGGGGCTGACCCGGTTGGCGGGCAGGCAGATGCGTTCGGCAAGGGCGCCCGCAGGACAGGTCGCAAGCACCGCGGTGCCAGGAGAGGGGCCAGTGGTCCCCGGTCCAAGGGTTTCGACCACTCCGGCCAGTTCCATGCCGGGGACGAAGGGCAGGGCTTGCCGAACCTGGTATTTCCCCTGGATCGCCAGCATATCCGCGAAGTTGAGCCCGACTGCTTCCACCCGCAGGACAAGTTCGCCTTTAGCGGGTGTTGGCGGTTCGATCCTGGACAGGATAGGGTTCGTACCGAAGTCAATGACCTGCCAGGCGCGCATTCAGGGCCCCTCAGGCCAGCGTTGTTTCTACTACCTACAGTGTATGGGTTTTAACCTGTGTACAGTTTCTTGCAACGCAATGATCAAGTTTTTCGCAAAATGCGACGAGAGGGTGGTTGTGTATGCAAAATGCAACGCGAAATGCGATACCACTATAGGGCGAGTGATGATTCGGCTCTGCTGCTCTCGCGGGCAGGTCAGGACAACCGCACCGTGTGTTATACGCTTGTGCAATTGGACATATCCAAAAGGACAGGTTTTGGCGCGCTGCAGATTTTTTTCGTTAACTTCTTCCGGTCCGATCGGTTTGGCACGCTACTTGCTTATACAACACCGAGGGGAACGGACACACGTTTTTGGAGTATAGAATGAAGCATCCCGTAGACGCCCATGTCGGCAAGCGCATCCGTCACCGCCGTTGGATGGTGGGCATGACCCAGCAGCAACTGGCAGACAAGGTGGGCATCAAGTTCCAGCAGATCCAGAAATACGAGACCGGCATGAACCGTGTCAGCGCCTCCCGCCTGTGGGATGTGGCCGATGCGCTGGGCGTGCAGATCTCGTTCTTCTTCGAAGGTCTCGGCGATGGTCAGGTTGCTGCCGGCTACGGCCAGGGCGACATGATGTCCGACAAGGAAGCGCTGGAACTGGTCCGTTCCTACTATGCGATCCCCGAGGCGCAGCGCCGCCGCCTGTTCGATCTGGCCCGGGTTCTATCCGAAGCCGCCTGAAAGCTGCCTTGACCTCGTCCCCCTGGGCGTTTAGCGCGCCCTTGGGGCGGACCCCTCACGTGCGGTCCGGCAGGCCATGAGGGACAGGATGCGGGTAACCGAAGGTTTGGCGTCCGAGCTGATCGCGACGGCGCATGAATTGGCGGATGTGGCGCGGGTCGCCACGTTGTCGCACTTCCGGACGCGGGATCTTGCGGCCGAGACCAAGGAAACCACCCGCTTCGACCCGGTGACAGCCGCCGACCGCTTGTCCGAAGAGCGTATGCGCGAAGTCCTTGCCCGGCGCCGTCCGATGGACGGTATCCTGGGCGAGGAATTCGGCGCGCGCGCGGGGACCTCGGGCCTGACCTGGGTGCTGGACCCGATTGACGGCACACGCGGCTATCTGTCCGGCACGCCGACCTGGGGTGTGCTGATCTCGGTCCGGGATGCCGAGGGGGTGCTTTATGGCATCATCGACCAACCCTATATCCGTGAACGGTTCGAAGGCGGTCTGGGCAAAGCCCGCGTCGTGGGACCTATGGGAGAAGCGGCGCTGTCCGTCCGCGCGGCCCGACCGCTGGCGCAAGCCATCGTCTTTACCACCTTCCCCGAGGTTGGTACCGCCGATGAAGCTGCGGCCTTCCGGCGCGTGGCGGCGGGCGCGAAACTGGTCCGGTACGGCACCGACTGCTACGCCTATGCGTTGATCGCGGCGGGGCAGATCGACCTGGTGATCGAAGCGGGGCTGCAGGCCTATGACGTGCAGGCCCCCATCGCGGTGATCGAGGCGGCGGGCGGCATCGTGACCGACTGGCAGGGCCGACCGGCGCTTGAGGGCGGGCAGATCCTTGCGGCCGCCAATCGGGAAATTCATGCCGAGGCGCTGGCGCGGCTGCACGGCTGAGGCTTTTCCAGCCCGCGTGACCCCGTTATACTACAACCGCCGCGCGTGTCCTTCTCCCTTCTGACGCACGGCCCCGGGAAGGTTCGGGGGGCATCGTGCCGGGCCGAAGGGTGCAAAGGTGCACCCATGTCCGATACCCTGATCCGCAATGCCGATGTCGTGGTCACGATGAACGCCCGCCGCGCCGAGATCGCGCGCGGCGACGTCTACATCCGGGACGGGGTGATCCTTGCCGTCGGGACCGGGCTTGCATCCGCCGAGGCCGAAGTGATCGACGCGACCGGCTGCGTGGTGACGCCAGGTTTGGTGAACACGCACCACCATCTTTACCAGACCCTGACCCGCGCGGTGCCGGGCGGGCAGGATGCGCTTCTGTTTGGGTGGCTCAAGACGCTGTATCCGATCTGGGCGAAGTTCGGGCCGGAAGAGATGTTCACCTCGGCCCAGGTCGGGCTGGCGGAACTGGCGCTGTCGGGCTGCACGATGACCTCGGACCATCTGTACCTCTATCCCAACGGCGCGCGGCTGGATGATACCATCGCGGCGGCCGAGGAGGTGGGGCTGCGGTTTCATCCGACGCGCGGCGCGATGAGCATCGGCGAAAGTGCCGGGGGCCTGCCGCCGGACAGTTTGGTCGAGAAGGAAGCCGATATTCTTGCGGACATGATCCGTGTCGTCGACCGCTTCCACGATCCGAAACCGGGGGCGATGGTGCGGGTGGGGCTGGCACCCTGTTCGCCCTTCTCGGTCAGCCGCGAGTTGATGCGGGATGCGGCTCTGCTGGCACGCGACAAGGCAGTGATGCTGCACACCCACCTGGCCGAGAATGACGAGGATGTCGCCTATTCCCTGGCCCAGTTCGGCTGCCGCCCCGGCCAATATGCCGAAGAGTTGGGATGGACCGGACCGGATGTCTGGCACGCGCATTGCGTCAAGCTGGAAGGTTCGGAAATTGAACTTTTTGCCCGGTCATCGACGGGCGTTTCCCACTGTCCATGTTCGAATTGTAGACTCGGATCGGGCATCGCCCCGGTCCGTGCGATGCGGAATGCGGGGGTGAAGGTGGGGTTGGGGGTCGATGGCTCGGCCTCGAACGATGCGGGCAACCTGATGGCCGAGGCACGGATGGCGATGCTTCTGCAACGGGTAGCGCGCGGGGCCGACGCGATGAGCGCGCGTGAGGCGTTGGAGATCGCCACCCTGGGCGGGGCACAGGTCCTGGGCCGCACGGACCTGGGACAGATCATGCCGGGCAAGCGGGCGGACCTGGCGGTCTGGGATCTGGGTGGGGTGGAAGCTGCGGGAAGCTGGGACCCGGTCGCGGCTTTGGCGCTGTGCGGCCCGACGCGGGTACGGCATCTGATCGTCGAGGGCCGGCAGGTGGTGCGCGACGGGCAGCTGGTGACGCTGGACCTGCCCCGGGTGCTGGAGCGTCAGCGGGACCTTGCCGCGCGCCTGGCGCGGTAGCGTCCGGTTTTCCAGCCCTTTCCCGACCGCCCGGAAGGCGGCATGGTCGCCGCGTCACTGACCGGAGCCCCCCGATGCGCCACCTTGCTGCCCTCACGCTGTCGCTTGCCCTTGCTGTGCAGGCCCAGGCCGAGACGGCGCTTTCCGAGGCGAGCGGCAACTGGGCGGGGGCGTCGAAGCAAGGGTTCTATTTCCTGGCCCGGCTGGTCCAGAACGAAGACAAGGCGCGGCTGGTGATCTGGGGCGGCGCGCTGGACGGGGTGCCGACGGGCGAGGGCGCGCCCGAGTTCGACAACGGGGCCATCGAGCTGTCCGCCTTTGCCACCCGGCAGGCTCTGGAGGTGGTGGAAACGCCGGACGGCAGCATTCTGCAAGTGGTGGTCGAGTTCGCCGACGAGGATGCCGAGGGCCGGTCGGTCACCCAGATGCAGTACATCGACAACCAGTACACGGTGGTCGGCTACTATCACCGATCGGAATTCTACAATCCGGGTGGCGAGCCGTTCACCACGGAGTGCGAGGTCGATTTGTGGAACATGACCTCGACCGAGGACGGGACCACGCGTCAGCTGGAGCCGGTGGGGTTCGAGGCGCTGAATGCCTCGGACTGGACCTGGGGCGCGGCCTTCGACCGGGGCTTCTGCAGCCGGACCGAGTAGGGTAGAAGGCGGACAGGGAGACCCGTCATGGACCACAACTTCGAAACCCAGCGTCGCGAGACTTACGAGACCTTCCGGCAGTCGAAGGGGATCAGCCTGCCGAAGACGGCGGTGGTCGAATATGCCTTCTTCATCGAAGAGACCGACGCCAGCTGGCCCGCGCTGGAGCGGGCCCTGCGGATGGAGGGGTTCCAGACCCGGCGGTTGAAAGATGGCGAGACGCTGGTTGCGTCGATCGGGCCGATTGCGGTCACGGCGGAGGAGATCTGGAAATACGAGCGGATCTCGACCTCGATCGCGTTGAAGCACGATTTCTACCCCGATGGCTGGGAGCTGGCGGAATAGGCGTCCACGCGTGGGCGGGATTTCGTATCCTTTGCAATCAAGGGGTTGGTTGCGGACGTTCGGGCGGGCTTAACCGTCCCGGCGGGTCGCGGGCACCGTGTTTCGGTCCTGGAAGCGGGTGGCAGCGGCTTTCAAATTGAGCGCCTTCGGCGCGAGCCTTTTGTCTCACCGTCCATGCGCGAAGGGCGCATGGTCGGCTCGTCTGTGCCTCCGGCGGGGATATTTGGGCAAATGTGAAAGGCTTTGGGGTCAGGTGAGGCGTTTGCCCCCGACCCAGACTTCCGACACGGCGCGGTCGTCGCCCATCATGATGGTGGGGAAAAGCTGCTGCCAGAGGTCTTCGGCGCGGCGGGTGGCCTGTTCGATGGCGGGAGTAGAAGCGAGGTCGATGATGATCAGGTCGGCCTCCATCCCCGGGGCGAGGTTGCCGATCTTGTCCTCACACCGCAGCGCGCGGGCGGAGCCCTGGGTGGCGAGCCACCAAAGTTGCGCGGGGTGGAGAGACTGGCCGCGCAGTTGGGCGACCTCGTAGGCGGCGGCCATTGTGGGCAGCATCGAGAAGTTGGACCCGCCGCCGGTGTCGGTGGCGAGGCCCACGCGAAGGTCGTGCGCGAGGGACATGTCGAAGAGGCCCGAGCCGATGAAGGTGTTCGAGGTCGGGCAATGGACGAGGCTTGCCCCGGCTTCGATCAGGCGGGCGCGCTCGCGGTCGGTCAGGTGGATCGCGTGGCCGTAGACGGCGCCTTCGCGGAGGAGGCCTTGTGCCTCATAGGTGTCGAGATAGTCGCGGGACTGGGGAAAGAGGTCGCGGACCCAGGCAATCTCGTCCGTCTGTTCGGAAAGGTGGGTCTGCATCAGGCAATCGGGGTATTCGCGCCAGAGCTGGCCCAGGGCGTGGAGTTGTTCGGGCGTGGAGGTGGGCGAGAAGCGGGGGGTGATGACGTAGGAGAGGCGGTCAAGCCCGTGCCACTTTTCCAGGAGCGCCCTGCTGTCGTCATAGGCGGATTGGGCGGTGTCGCGCAGGCCCTCGGGCGCGTTGCGGTCCATGCAGGTCTTGCCGGCGAAAAGGCGCATGCCGCGGGCTTGGGCGGCGGTGAAGATGGCGTCGACCGAGGCCGGGTGGATCGTCGCGTAAGAGCAGACGGTGGTGGTGCCGCGGGCAAGGACCAGGTCGAGGTAGCGGTTGGCGATATCCTGGGCATAGGCGGGGTCGGAGAATCGCATTTCTTCGGGGAAGGTGTAGGTGTTCAGCCAGTCGATCAGCCGTTTGCCCCAGGAGGCGATGATCGCGGTCTGCGGATAGTGGACATGGGCGTCGATGAAGCCCGCCGAGATGAGGTTGCGTCCGTGATCATGAACGCGGGCCTGCGGGTAAAGGGCACGCAAGTCGGCGGCATTGCCGACGGAAGCGATGCGACCGGCCTCGATGGCCACGGCGCCCTGCGTATGGACGCGGGCGGCAGAAGGCCCTTCAGCGAACGGGTCACCCGTGTAGCTGAGGACTTGGCCCAGGATCAGATCGGTCATGCGGCACCCCTTGAACCCTTGCACCCTAGAGGGTTTAGGCGCGCCGGTAAATTTTTCACGTGCGGATAGTGACTTGAAACTGTTTCGCAAAAGCGCGAAGGCGCGAGGGGGCTTTGCCGTCGGCGGGAAAGCGACCTAAAGTCGGCAGCAGGGTAAGGGGGTGCGCATGGCGGACACCAGGGTCAGGACGACGTCGGAACTTGATGCCCATCTGCTGGAAGCGGCCCTGGACGCAGCCCGCGCGGGTGATGCGGCACGGGTCGAGGCTCTGCTGGGGCCGGTCCATCCGGCCGACATCGCCGACCTTCTGGAGCAGGTCAGCGAGTCCGACCGCGAGGCCCTGCTGGCAATGGGCTCGGCGGTCATTGACGGCGAAGTGCTGTCCGAGATCAGCGATGCGATCCGCGAGGAGGTGCTGGACGCACTGCCCGATCACGTGGTCGCCGAGGCTCTGAGCGAGCTTGATTCGGACGACCTTGTCGACATCGTCGAGGACCTGGAGGCCGAGGATCAGGGGCGTCTGCTGGGGGCGATGCTGGCGGCCGACCGGGTGGCGGTCGAGCAGGCCCTGGCCTGGCCGGAGTATTCCGCCGGGCGTCTGATGCAGCGCGAGCTGGTGGTGGCGCCAGAACACTGGACCGTGGGCGAAGCCATTGATTTCCTGCGGGTGGCAGAGCATCTGCCGGATCAGTTCTACCACGTGATCCTGGTCGATCCGCGGATGATTCCGGTCGGTTATGTGACCCTGGGGCGGATATTGTCCTCGGGCCGGGACATGGCCCTGAAAGCGATTGCCGAAGACAGTTTCCGCACGGTGGCGGCGACGGACGAGGAGGCGGACGTCGCCTATATCTTCAACCAGTATCACCTGATTTCCTGCCCTGTCGTCGACGGCTCGGGCCGTCTGGTGGGGGTGATCACCATCGACGACGCGATGAACGTGCTGGACGAAGAGCACGAGGAAGACATGCTGCGTCTGGCGGGGGTGGGCGACGAGGCCGATGTCAGCGACGGGCCCTTCGAGACAGTGAAGCAGCGGTTGCCCTGGCTGGTGGTGAACCTCTTCACGGCCTCCCTGTCGGCGCTGGTGATCAGCCAGTTCGAGGCGACGATCGCCACGTTTGTGGCTTTGGCGGCGCTGATGCCCATCGTGGCCTCGACCGGCGGGATCGCGGGGACTCAATCCTTGGCGGTGGCGGTGCGGGCGCTGGCGACGCGTGACCTGACGCGGGCGAATGCGGGGCGGGTGGTGCGGCGCGAACTTCTGGCCGGCATGATGAACGGGGTCAGTCTGGCTGTGATCCTGGGGGCGGCCGGGGCGCTGATCTTCGGCGACTGGCATCTGGGCGCGGTCCTGGGGATGGCGATGATCGTCAACCAGATCGTCGCCGCGCTGGGCGGCGTGCTGGTGCCCCTGACGCTGGAGCGGATGGGTCTTGACCCGGCGCTGGCCAGCGGAACCTTCGTGACGACGCTGACGGATGTAATGGGGTTCTTTGCCTTTCTGGGCCTGGCGACGGTGATGCTGACATGACGGATGTAAAGGCGGCAGCGCGGGCCGCGGCGTTTGTGCGCCGGGCCGAGGCTTTTGCGGCTGGGCAGGGCCAGGCGGCCGAGATCCTGGCAGACTACCTGGCGGGGCAGCGGGGCCGCGTGCTGGCCGGCTACATGCCGATGCGGACCGAGATCGACCCCTTGCCCGCGATGGCGGCGCATCAGGGGCCGGTGGGGGTGCCAGTGATCCTGGAGAAGGCGGCTCCGCTGCGGTTCCGGGAGTGGTCGCCGGGCTGCCCTATGATCGAGGGCGCGTTCAAGGCGCTGATCCCCGAGGAGGGGGCCTGGGTCGAGCCGGAGGTGCTGATCGTGCCGATGCTGGCCTTCGACGCGCGGGGCTACCGGCTGGGCTATGGCGGCGGGTTCTACGACCGGACGCTGGAGGGCCTGCGGGCGCGGCGGCCTGTGCTGGCGGTGGGGTTTGCCTTCGCGGCGCAACAGGTGGCAGAGGTGCCGGTGGATGCGTTCGATCAGCGGCTGGATGCGGTGGTCACGGAAAAGGGCGTCACGGTCTTCGCTTGACCGCTCGTCGATGACTTCGTCACTCCTCGCTGCCGAGGAGGAGACGAAGTCGAACGACGAGGGACCGGATCAGTGCGCGATGTCTTCCTGTCGGACGAACATGTTGCCCCAGGCGCGGTCGATCAGCTCGGGGGTCATCTGGTAGGGGATGTTCTCGAACTCGCAGACCGCGATCATCTGGTCGATCAGGTAGACCGGCTGATAGTTCGCGTAGTTGTTGGCGATGGTCGGGAACTTGACCTTCATCAGGTGCATCAGGGCCGTCTCGTCCAGCGGCATCTTCTTCTTCCGGGCGACCATGGCGAAGATCTTCAGGAAGTTCTCCTGGCTTGGGCCGTCGATCTTGATCTTGAAGAAGATACGCCGCAGAGCCGCGCCGTCGAAGATCTGGTTGGGGTGGAAGTTGGTCGAGAAGATGACCAGCGTGTCGAAGGGCACGGTGAACTTTTCGCCCGATTGCAAAGCCAGGATGTCGCGGGATTCCTCCAGCGGCACGATCCAGCGGTTGACGATCTTTTGCGGCGGTTCGGCCTGACGGCCAAGGTCGTCGATGATGAAGATGCCGCCGGTGGCTTTCAGCTGCAGCGGCGCCTGGTAGGTGCGCGCCGTGGGGTTGTAGTTCAGGTCCAGCATGTCGAGCGACAGTTCACCGCCGGTGATGACCGAAGGGCGTTCGCAATAGACGTAGCGGTTGTCGAAGCGGTTCGACGTGCGGCGCAAGGAGTTTGGGTCATCCACCGCGGATTCGGCGGCGGAGTGGACGATGGGGTCATAGACGCTGATGATCTGCCCGGAATATTCAATGGCGCGGGGGACATAGACCTTGTCGCCGAGAGCCGCACGGATGCCGTGGGAGATCGAGGACTTACCGTTTCCCGGGGGGCCGTAAAGCAGGATCGAGCGGCCCGAAGTCACAGCGGGGCCCAGGTTGTCGATCAGGTCGGGCGGCAGGATCAGGTGGCCCATGCCGGACATCAGTTGATCACGGTTCAGGCGGATATCACGGACCGACTGGCGCTTGATCTGCACCGAATACTGGTCCAGCGGCACCGGCATCGCGCCGTAGTATTCGGACTGCGACAGGGCGTCCAAAGCGCGGGCCTTGCCGGCGTCGGTCAGTTCATAGCCCATCTCGCCACCAGCGGTGGCGTGCATGGTGCCAGTCGCGGTCAGAAGCTTCTGCGTGCGCGCGAGATCCACCAGTTCCTGCGTCAGCGGGACCGGCAGGCTGATCGCCTTGGACAAGGCAGAGACCTGGTCCTGGTTGGTGCGGAACATCGTCTTGAGAAGGATGTCCCGCATCATGATGGTGAACAGCCCCGTGTCGGCCAGCGAACGGGGAGAGGGCGGCGGTTGGACGCCGGACACCGGTGCTTCTGCGTTCATAGGGCAAGCTCCGTGGACAATCGTAGCGAACTGCTTCGATTTGAGTCGTAAACGCGACTTGTGTCAGCCCTGTGGCCAGATGGCGGCAAGAAGATAGAAGACCACGATGCTGGACAGCGACAGCCCGAACGGAAAGAAGCGCCGTCGGTTCCAGCTTTCCCAGTCCGGTGTCGCGTTGCGAACGAAGGACAGGCTTCGCAGAATTCGGTGCAGGATCAAGGACCCGATCATGGAAATGAAGGTGATCAGGAGAATCTCACCGATGTTGCCGCCGACGAAAAGGCCCGACATCGCGGCACTGTACTTGGCGTCGCCGGCCCCGAAGGTGCCGGTCAGGTAAAGCAGGAAGCCCGCCACAAAGACCACGGCCATGATCGCAAAGCCCCAGAGCCAGGACTCCCACGGCACCAGATACCAGCCGATCAGCGGCCAGACTGCCGCCATTGCAATGACGGCGGTATTGGGGATCTTCATCCGCTTCAGGTCCGAGACGGCCGCCCAGATCGCAATGGGCAGCACCGGGACGAGAAGGATCAGCGCATCGTTCGGTTCAAGCATTTACATCTTCAAATTGGCATCAAGGGCTTAAAGGCTGAGGACGGCGGCTTCGAAGTGCTTCGGATGGGTTTCGATCGCCTGGTTCAGCAGGCCCTTGCCGACCGAAACGTCGCCCTGCTTGATCGCCGCAAGGCCCATCGAATACAGAAGCTCGGCCCGTTCGATCTGGCTCATCCGCACGACTGGCAGATCGTATTTGCGCTGGGCTGCGCGGGCGAGGACCAGATTGTTCTTGGCGGTAAAGAGCGCGGGATCGTAAGTTAGCGCCTCCATGAACAGCTTTTCCGCGCCGGCATGTTCACCGCGCGTCAGTTTGGAGAAGCCCCAGTTGTTCAGGACACCGGCCGGAGTCGTGGTCAGCCCGGTTGCGATCTCGTAGAAGCTGTCGGCCTTCTTCCAGTTCCTGTCGCTGTCGGCGACCATCGCCTCAAGCCGGTAGCGGTCGAAGCTTTCGTGGGTCGGCGGGATCTTGTTCAACTCGGCTTTGGCTTCGGGCCACTTGTTCGAGCGGATCAACGCATCGGCCAGCATCACCCTGTCTTCCGGCGTGGCGTCCGGATGGTCCACGGCGGTGCGCCAGACCTGGGCGGCCTCGGTCGGCTTCTGCGCGCGCACCAGAGACCGGCCCAGACCGCGCATCAAGTCGATCCGGTCGGGGTTCTGTTCAAGAGTGCGGGTGAAATATCCGACCGCTTCAGCGGGGTCAGCAACCGTCAGCATAACGTCGTTGAGGTTCGTCTCGTCGATGACGTTGACGTCCTTGAGGGCCCGCTGCACCTGTGCGTCAGAGTTGTTCTGACAGGCAGACAGGGCAACCGTGCTGCCAAGGCACAGCAAGGCAATTACCGGATGGCGCATCTTAAGCGTCCTTTTTGTTGACTGCTCAGGGCACCGCCTAGAGATCGGACAGGAGAACGAACTTGCCTTTTTCCTGCCGGACGAGACGGAACCCGCCTTTTTCTT
>NZ_JAXMMF010000147.1:0-12147 GCF_034366665.1 Tabrizicola sp.
GTCGTCGCGTTCATGCCGTGGAACGGCTACAACTACGAAGACTCGATCCTGATCTCGGAACGCATCCTGCGCGACGACGTGTTCACCTCGATCCACATCGAGGAATACGAAGTCGCCGCCCGCGACACCAAGCTCGGGCCAGAGGAAATCACCCGCGACATCCCCAACGTCGGCGAGGAGGCGCTGCGCAACCTCGACGAAGCCGGCATCGTCTATATCGGCGCCGAAGTGCAGCCGGGCGACATCCTGGTCGGCAAGATCACCCCCAAGGGCGAAAGCCCGATGACGCCGGAAGAAAAGCTCCTCCGCGCCATCTTCGGTGAAAAGGCCTCGGACGTCCGCGACACCTCGCTGCGGCTGCCGCCGGGCGCATTCGGCACGATCGTCGAAGTGCGCGTCTTCAACCGTCACGGCGTCGACAAGGACGAACGCGCCCTGCAGATCGAGCGTGAGGAAGTCGAACGCCTCGCCCGCGACCGCGATGACGAACTCGCGATCCTGGAACGCAACATCTATGCGCGCCTCAAGACCCTGATCATGGGCAAGACTGCCGTGAAGGGGCCGAAGGGCATCAAGGCCGGATCGACCATCGACGACGAACTCTTGGGTACGCTGTCGCGCGGGCAGTGGTGGCAGCTGGCCCTTGCCGAAGAGAATGAAGCCAAGGACGTGGAAGCTCTGCACGACCAGTTCGAAGCGCAGAAGCGCGCCCTGGATCACCGGTTCGACGACAAGGTCGAGAAGGTGCGCCGTGGCGACGACCTGCCTCCGGGTGTCATGAAGATGGTCAAGGTCTTCGTCGCGGTGAAGCGCAAGCTGCAGCCGGGCGACAAGATGGCCGGCCGTCACGGCAACAAGGGCGTCATCTCGAAGGTCGTCCCGATGGAAGACATGCCCTTCCTGGCCGATGGCACCCCGGTTGACCTCGTTCTGAACCCGCTCGGCGTGCCGTCGCGGATGAACGTCGGTCAGATCCTTGAGACGCACATGGGCTGGGCCGCGTGGTCTGGGCATGAACATCGACGAAGCGCTGAAGGAATATCGCCGGTCCGGTGACATGACCCCGGTGCGTGAGGCGGTGCGTCTGGCCTACGGCGACGAGACCTATGAAGAAGCCTTCGCCGACCGGACCGAGGAAGACTTCCTTGAACTGGCGGGCAACGTGACCAAGGGCGTGCCGATCGCGACCCCGGTCTTCGACGGCGCGAAAGAGGCTGATGTGAACGACGCGCTGACCCGCGCCGGGTTCGACACCTCGGGCCAGTCGGTCGTCTTCGACGGCCGCTCGGGCGAGCAGTTCCAGCGCAAGGTGACGGTGGGCGTGAAGTACATGCTGAAGCTGCACCACCTTGTCGACGACAAGCTGCACGCACGTTCGACCGGTCCGTACTCGCTTGTTACCCAGCAGCCGCTGGGCGGTAAGGCGCAGTTCGGTGGCCAGCGTCTCGGCGAGATGGAGGTCTGGGCCTTGGAAGCTTACGGCGCCGCCTACACCCTGCAGGAAATGCTGACGGTGAAGTCGGACGACGTGGCAGGCCGGACCAAGGTCTACGAGTCGATCGTCAAGGGCGAGGACAATTTTGAGGCCGGCGTGCCGGAATCGTTCAACGTCCTTGTCAAGGAAGTGCGGGGCCTCGGCCTCAACATGGAACTCCTGGATGCGGAGGAGGAGTGAGGGACAAATCTTTTCGAAAAGATTTGCAAATTCCTTCGAAGGAATTTGGCTCTCACCCCTCTGACCGCAGCCCTTCATATGGGAAGATAAAATGAACCAGGAACTCTCGACCAACCCGTTCAGCCCGGTCGCACCGGTCAAGACCTTCGACGAGATCAAGATCTCTCTGGCCTCGCCCGAGCGGATCCTGTCGTGGTCCTTCGGCGAGATCAAGAAGCCGGAAACCATCAACTACCGCACGTTCAAGCCGGAACGTGACGGCCTGTTCTGCGCCCGGATCTTCGGGCCGATCAAGGACTACGAATGCCTCTGCGGCAAATACAAGCGCATGAAATATCGCGGCGTCGTCTGCGAAAAGTGCGGTGTTGAAGTCACGCTCCAGAAGGTGCGCCGCGAGCGGATGGGCCACATCGAACTGGCCGCGCCCGTCGCGCACATCTGGTTCCTGAAGTCGCTGCCCAGCCGGATCGGTCTGATGCTCGACATGACGCTGCGGGATCTGGAACGCATCCTCTACTTCGAAAACTACGTCGTCATCGAGCCGGGTCTGACCGACCTGACCTACGCGCAGATGCTGACCGAAGAGGAATACCTCGACGCGCAGGACCAGTACGGCGCCGACGCCTTCACCGCCAACATCGGTGCGGAAGCGATCCGCGAGATGCTGGCGGCGATCGACCTCGACGCCACGGCCGAACAGCTGCGTGAAGAGCTGAAGGAAGCCACTGGCGAGCTGAAGCCGAAGAAGATCATCAAGCGTCTGAAGATCGTCGAAAGCTTCCTCGAATCCGGCAACCGCCCGGAGTGGATGATCCTGACCGTGCTTCCGGTGATCCCGCCGGAACTGCGCCCGCTGGTCCCGCTGGACGGCGGCCGGTTCGCCACCTCCGACCTGAACGACCTTTATCGTCGCGTCATCAACCGCAACAACCGCCTGAAGCGCCTGATCGAGCTTCGCGCCCCGGACATCATCGTCCGGAACGAAAAGCGGATGCTGCAGGAAGCTGTTGACGCTCTGTTTGACAACGGCCGTCGTGGCCGCGTGATCACGGGCACCAACAAGCGCCCGCTGAAATCGCTGTCGGACATGCTGAAAGGCAAGCAGGGCCGCTTCCGCCAGAACCTTCTGGGCAAGCGGGTCGACTTCTCGGGCCGTTCGGTCATCGTGACCGGCCCGGAACTGAAGCTGCACCAGTGCGGGTTGCCGAAGAAGATGGCCTTGGAGCTTTTCAAGCCCTTCATCTACTCGCGGCTTGAGGCCAAGGGTCTGTCCTCGACCGTCAAACAGGCCAAGAAGCTTGTGGAAAAGGAACGTCCCGAGGTCTGGGACATCCTGGATGAAGTCATCCGCGAACACCCGGTTCTCCTGAACCGCGCGCCGACGCTGCACCGTCTGGGCATCCAGGCCTTCGAGCCGATCCTGATCGAAGGCAAGGCGATCCAGCTGCACCCGCTCGTCTGCTCGGCCTTCAACGCCGACTTCGACGGTGACCAGATGGCTGTCCACGTGCCGCTTTCCCTGGAAGCCCAGCTGGAAGCCCGCGTCCTGATGATGTCGACGAACAACGTTCTGTCGCCAGCCAACGGCAACCCGATCATCGTGCCGTCGCAGGACATGGTCCTCGGCCTTTACTACGTCACGATGGAACGCAAGGGCATGGTTGGTGAGGGCATGGCCTTCGCCGATATCGACGAAGTCGAGCATGCCCTGGCCGCCGGTGCGGTGCACCTGCACGCCAAGATCAAGGCGCGTCTCCGTCAGGTCGACGAGACCGGCAACATCGTCTGGAAGCGCTTCGACACCACGCCCGGCCGCCTGCGGCTTGGCAACCTGCTGCCGCTGAACGCCAAGGCCCCCTTCGACCTGGTGAACCGTCTTCTGCGGAAAAAGGACGTCCAGACCGTCATCGACACCGTCTACCGCTACTGCGGTCAGAAAGAGTCGGTGATCTTCTGCGACCAGATCATGACCCTTGGCTTCCGCGAGGCGTTCCGCGCCGGCATTTCGTTCGGCAAGGACGACATGGTGATCCCGGATACCAAGTGGACCATCGTCAACGAGGTGAAGGACCAGGTCGCCGGCTTTGAACAGCAGTACCTCGACGGCCTGATCACCCAGGGCGAGAAGTACAACAAGGTCGTCGACGCCTGGACCAAGTGCAACGACAAGGTCACCGAGGCCATGATGTCGACGATCTCGGCTGTCCGCCACGACGCGGACGGCTCCGAGCGTGAGCCGAACTCGGTCTACATGATGGCCCACTCGGGTGCCCGGGGTTCGGTCATCCAGATGAAGCAGCTGGGCGGCATGCGCGGCCTGATGGCCAAGCCCTCGGGCGAGATCATCGAGACGCCGATCATCTCGAACTTCAAGGAAGGTCTGACCGTTCTTGAATACTTCAACTCGACCCACGGCGCGCGGAAAGGTCTGTCGGACACCGCGCTCAAGACGGCGAACTCGGGCTATCTGACCCGCCGTCTGGTCGACGTGGCGCAAGACTGCATCGTCCGCGCGCATGACTGCGGCACCGAACAGGCGATCATGGCTTCGGCCGCGGTCAACGACGGTGAAGTGATCGTGCCGATGGGCGAACGTGTCCTTGGTCGCGTTGCGGCCGATGACGTGGTGATCCCGGCAACCGGCGAGGTGCTGGTCGCGAAGGGCGAGCTGATCGACGAACGCCGCGCCGACCTGATCAACGGTTCGGGCGTCGCGCAGATCCGCATCCGCAGCCCGCTGACCTGCGAGGCCGAAGAAGGCGTCTGCGCGCTTTGCTACGGTCGTGACCTTGCCCGTGGCACGCTGGTCAACATCGGTGAAGCGGTCGGCATCATCGCCGCCCAGTCCATCGGTGAACCCGGCACCCAGCTGACGATGCGGACCTTCCACATCGGCGGCGTGGCGCAGGGCGGCCAGCAGTCGTTCCTGGAAGCCAGCCAGGAAGGCAAGATCGAGTTCCGCAACGCCAACCTCCTCTCCAACGTCACCGGAGAGCAGATCGTTGTCGGCCGGAACATGTCGATCGCGATCATCGACGAGGCGGGCCAGGAACGGGCCGCCCACAAGCTGACCTACGGCGCGAAGCTGCACGTCAAGGAAGGCGAAACCGTCAAGCGCGGCACCAAGCTCTTCGAATGGGACCCCTTCACCCTGCCGATCATCGCCGAAAAGACCGGCGTGGCGCGGTTCAAGGATCTTGTCGCGGGCATCTCGGTCCGTGAGGAAACCGATGATGCGACGGGCATGACCCAGAAGATCGTCTCGGACTGGCGGTCGGTGCCCAAGGGCGGCGATCTCAAGCCCGAGATCATCGTGATGGACCCGGCCACGGGCGATCCTGTGCGCGGCGACAGCGGCAACCCGATCACCTACGCCATGTCGGTGGACGCAATCCTCTCGGTCGAAGACGGTCAGGAACTGCGCCCCGGCGACGTGGTGGCGCGTATCCCGCGCGAAGGGGCGAAGACGAAGGACATCACCGGGGGTCTTCCCCGCGTGGCCGAACTCTTCGAAGCCCGGCGTCCGAAGGATCACGCGATCATCGCGGAAACCGATGGCTACGTCCGCTTTGGCAAGGACTACAAGAACAAGCGCCGCATCACGGTTGAACCCGTGGATGAGACGCTGACCGCCGTCGAATACATGATCCCCAAGGGCAAGCACATTCCGGTTCAGGAAGGCGACTTCGTCCAGAAGGGCGACTACATCATGGACGGCAACCCGGCTCCGCACGACATCCTGCGGATCATGGGGATCGAGGCGCTTGCCAACTACATGATCGACGAAGTGCAGGACGTCTATCGCCTGCAGGGCGTCAAGATCAACGACAAGCACATCGAGGTCATCGTTCGCCAGATGCTGCAGAAGTTCGAGATCCTCGACGGTGGCGACACCACGCTGCTGAAGGGCGAACAGGTCGAGAAGATCGAGCTGGACGAAGAAAACGCCAAGTCGGTCGCCCGTGGTGGCCGTGAGGCGAAGGCCGAGCCGGTCCTTCTGGGGATCACCAAGGCGTCGCTGCAGACCCGCAGCTTCATCTCGGCGGCCTCGTTCCAGGAGACCACTCGCGTCCTTACCGAGGCTTCGGTGCAGGGCAAGCGCGACAAGCTTCTGGGCCTGAAGGAAAACGTCATCGTCGGCCGCCTGATCCCGGCGGGCACCGGTGGCGCCACCAGCCGCGTCAAGAAGATCGCCGCCGATCGCGACAGCACCGTGATCGAGGCGCGCCGGACCGAGGCCGACCAGGCCGCGGCACTGGCTGCCCCGCTGGCGGTGATGGAGCCCGAGATCGACCTCGATCTCGACGCGGGCCTTGTCGACACCATCGAAAGCCGCGATTAAACCTCGCGGCCTTCGGGCACGTTTCCCCCCCGCCGGATCCCTCCGGCGGGGGTTCTTTTTTCCGGGTTGCGGCAGCGGATCCGCCGATGACAACCTTGTGAACAGGGGCTGCGATGCATACCTCCCAAGCAGAGCAGCAAGGGGAGAGCCAGCCACATGACCATCCGTTCGATCGTCACTTTCGTCCAGCCGTCCGACATCGATCAGGATCATGCCGCCCTGGCGCTTACTCTGGGATGGGCTGACGCGCTTTCGGCCCGAGCCGTGGTTCTGGCGTTCCCGGTTGATGTCACCGGCCAGGGTGGCGACGATGAACCGGACTTCGGGCGGGCTCGGGCTGCCATTGCCGCGCTTGCCGACCGGGCAGGGGTTCCTTTCACCATCGTGGACCGCTCAAGCTTTGCCTATGGGATCGGCGAGGTCTTCGCCGACCACATGAAGGTCGCCGACCTTGGCATCCTCACTGGCCGTCGCGGCCCCCTTCTGGGCGAGCGTCTTTTGGCCCAGGCCGCACTTTTCGACTCCGGTCGTCCCCTGGTCATTGCCCCGAAGCGGCACGCTGCCACTCCGCCACGCCGCGCGCTGATCGCCTGGGATGGCACTCACGCCGCCGCCCGCGCGATGCAGGACACGATTGCGCTTCTCGCCCCGGGGGCCGAAGCCATCGTCGCCAGGGTGACTGACGACAAGGCGCTGCGGATGGACCAGTCCGGGATCGAGGCCGCGCATCACCTCGCCCGCCACGGCCTCCAGGCCGAGTTTCGCGAGATCCCGCGCAATGGCCGCGACATCTACGAAGCCCTCCTCGCCGCCGCGACCGAGGCTGGCTGCGACCTGATCACTGTCGGTGCGGTCCGACATTCGCCGATCCATGAGCTGGTTTTCGGCAGCGTCACAGGCCGCGTCCTCGACGGTGACTGCCCCCTGCCGGTCCTCCTGTCGGCCTGAGACGCGTCGCAAAGGGGCCAGGCTGACGACAAGACGCCCCGCAAGACCGTCTGACCTAACGCCCCTCCAGACCCTTTCATCTGGCCCCAAATATCCTCGGGGGGTTTGGGGGGCGAAGCGCCCCCAATGACCGAACCTTCTGCGCGCCCGTCGCGCGCAGAAGGCGAGACAAAAGGCGTGCGCGCCAGCGCTCCATTCGAAAACCGCCCGTGCCAAGGTCGCGACCTTTCCGTCCGGTTGCCGCGCAGGCCTGACCCCGTCAGTCCAGTGCGCCCGGAAATCCGTCCCCGGCTGGAGACTTCCCCTTCCCGCCGTCGCCTGCTACCCAAGCAAGGCAAGTGAAGGACGAAGACGTGCCGATTTCCGACAACCTCCGCGGCATCCTTCTGATGTGCGCCTCGATGGCCGCCTTCACCATCAACGACACCTTCATGAAGTCGGTCACCCAGACCCTTCCCCTGTTCCAGACCATCGGCCTGCGCGGGTTGATCGCCGTTGTGGGCCTGCTGATCCTCTGCCTTGCAACCGGAGCCTTCAAGTTCCGCCCGAACCGCCGCGATGGCTGGCTGATCCTGCTCCGCTCGCTGGCTGACGTCGCCGCCACGATCCTGTTTCTGGAAGCCCTTCTCCGGATGCCGCTCGCCAACCTTTCGGCGATCCTGCAGGCGCTGCCCCTTCTGATCACCCTCGGTGCGGCGCTGGTCTATGGCGACAAGATCGGCTGGAGGCGGATGACCGCCATCCTCGTCGGCCTTGCGGGCGTCCTCATCATCATCCGCCCGGGGACCGAGGGCTTTGACCGCTGGTCCCTTCTGGGGCTTGCCTCGGTTGCCTGCGTGGTGGTGCGCGACCTCTCGGTCCGTCCCTTGCAGGGCCAAGTGCCCTCGACCCTTGTCGCCCTTGGGGCCGCCGTCGCCGTGTCGCTGATGGGGTGGACCGGCGTGATCTTCCAGGGCTGGCACACCCCCACCGACTGGGAGCTTACCCGTGTCCTTGGCGCGGGCCTTTTCCTGATCGTCGGCTACCTGACTTCGGTCGCCGCGATGCGCCACGGCGACATCGGGATGGTCGCACCGTTCCGGTATACCTCGCTGCTCTGGGCCATCGTCCTTGGCCTTGTGGTCTTTGGCGATCTTCCGGATGTCTGGACCCTGGTCGGCGCTGCCATTGTCGTCGCCGCGGGCCTCTTCACCCTTTGGCGCGAGCGGCGGCTTCGCCTGCAGAAGGCCTGACTTCAATGCCGCGGCGGGGCAGGGGCCCGATGTTGACACCCCCCCCGATTCCCCATATACGCCCGCCAACCCGAACCCCCGCCCGACCCTTAAGTCGCGACCGGGACAAGGGCTCAGAGCGCTTGAAGTGGTCATGATCCGGGCCGAAAATGCCCCGATCCTCTGGAATTCCACCGCGGCATCGCCGGAAACGGCGGTGGTTGCGGTGTTCGTGTTTTGCGATTCGCGCAAGGCACGGTCGAGAAGCGGCGCCTCCGCACGGCTAGGGGGGCGAGTATCGAAACGAGGAACGTGAATGCCGACGATTCAACAGCTGATCCGGAAGCCCCGGGAAGCAGTGGTCCGGAAGTCCAAGTCGCAGCACCTGGAATCCTGCCCGCAAAAGCGTGGGGTTTGCACCCGCGTCTATACCACCACCCCGAAGAAGCCGAACTCGGCCATGCGGAAAGTCGCCAAGGTGCGCCTGACCAACGGTTTTGAGGTCATCTCCTACATCCCCGGCGAAAAGCACAACCTTCAGGAACACTCTGTCGTCCTGATCCGTGGCGGCCGGGTCAAGGACCTTCCGGGTGTGCGCTACCACATCCTCCGCGGCGTTCTGGATACCCAGGGCGTCAAAGAACGTCGTCAGCGTCGTTCGAAATACGGCGCCAAGCGTCCGAAGTGAGGAGATAACAGATGTCCCGTCGTCACGCCGCCGAAAAGCGCGAAATCCTGCCCGATGCCAAGTTTGGCGATCGGGTTGTCACCAAGTTCATGAACAACCTGATGTTCGACGGCAAGAAGTCCGTCGCCGAAAGCATCGTCTACGGCGCGCTTGACCGCGTCCAGACCCGCCTGAAGCGCCCGGCCGTCGAAGCCTTCCACGAAGCGCTGGAAAACGTGAAGCCGTCCGTCGAAGTGCGCTCGCGCCGCGTCGGTGGTGCCACCTACCAGGTCCCGGTCGAAGTCCGCACCGAACGCCGCGAAGCGCTCGCGATCCGCTGGCTGATCATTGCGGCCAGGAAGCGCAACGAAAACACCATGGAAGAGCGTCTGGCCGCCGAACTGGCCGACGCCGTGCAGAACCGCGGCACCGCCGTGAAGAAGCGCGAAGACACCCACAAGATGGCCGACGCAAACAAAGCGTTCAGCCACTACCGCTGGTAAGGGGTCATCATGGCACGCGACTATCCGCTCGACCGCTACCGCAACTTCGGGATCATTGCCCACATCGACGCGGGCAAGACCACGACCTCGGAACGCATCCTCTACTACACCGGCAAGTCCCACAAGATCGGCGAAGTCCATGACGGCGCCGCGACGATGGACTGGATGGAGCAGGAGCAGGAACGCGGGATCACGATCACCTCGGCTGCGACCACCACCTTCTGGAACCGTCAGATCGATTCCTCGGCTGGTCTTGGCGACAAGGCGACGAAATACCGCTTCAACATCATCGACACCCCCGGCCACGTGGACTTCACCATCGAAGTCGAACGTTCGCTGGCCGTCCTTGACGGCGCTGTGGTTCTTCTCGACGGCAACGCCGGCGTGGAACCGCAGACCGAAACCGTGTGGCGTCAGGCTGACCGCTACAAGGTTCCGCGCATCGTGTTCGTCAACAAGATGGACAAGACCGGCGCCGATTTCATGAAGTGCGTCCGCATGATCAAGGACCGGACCGGCGCTAACGCTGTTCCGATCGTCCTGCCGATCGGTGCCGAGGACAAGCTGGAAGGTATCATCGACCTCGTGACCATGGAAGAATGGGTCTACGAGGGCGAAGACCTGGGCGCTTCCTGGAAGCGTCAGCCGATCCGCGAAAGCCTGAAGGCGGAAGCCGACGAGTGGCGCATGAACCTGGTGGAAACCGCCGTGGGTCAGGACGACGCCGCGATGGAAGCCTACCTGGAAGGCAATGAACCCTCGCCGGAAACCCTGCGGGCGCTGATCCGCAAGGCGACCCTCGCGATCGACTTCATCCCGGTGATGGCTGGCTCGTCGTTCAAGAACAAGGGCGTGCAGCCCCTTCTGAACGCCGTGATCGACTATCTGCCCTCGCCGCTGGACGTGCCGCCCTACATGGGCTTCGCGCCGGGCGACGAGACGGAAACCCGCAGCATTGCGCGGTCGGCCGATGACGCACAGCCCTTCTCGGGCCTGGCGTTCAAGATCATGAACGACCCCTTCGTCGGCTCCTTGACCTTCACCCGGATCTATTCGGGCAAGCTGGCCAAGGGCGACGCGATGCTGAACGCGACCAAGCAGCGCAAAGAGCGCGTTGGCCGCATGATGATGATGCACGCGATTGAACGGGAAGAGATTTCCGAAGCTTTCGCGGGCGACATCATCGCGCTTGGCGGTCTGAAGGAAACCACCACCGGCGACACGCTTTGTGATCCGGCGGCCCCCGTTGTTCTGGAAACCATGACCTTCCCGGTCCCGGTGATCGAGATCGCGGTCGAACCGAAGACCAAGGCCGACCAGGAAAAGATGGGCATCGCTTTGGCCCGTCTGGCTGCCGAAGACCCGTCCTTCCGCGTGGAAACTGACCTCGAAAGCGGCCAGACCATCATGAAGGGCATGGGCGAACTTCACCTCGACATCCTCGTCGACCGCATGCGTCGCGAGTTCAAGGTCGAGGCGAACATCGGCGCTCCGCAGGTGGCTTACCGCGAGACGATCAGCCGCGAGCACGAGATCGACTACACGCACAAGAAGCAGACCGGTGGTACCGGCCAGTTCGCGCGCGTGAAGCTGATCATCTCGCCGACCGAGCCGGGCGAAGGCTATTCGTTCGAATCGAAGATCGTGGGCGGTGCGGTGCCGAAGGAATACATCCCCGGCGTCGAAAAGGGCATCAAGTCGGTCATGGACAGCGGTCCGCTGGCAGGCTTCCCGGTCATCGACTTCAAGGTCCAGCTGATCGACGGCGCGTTCCACGACGTCGACTCCTCGGTCCTGGCTTTTGAGATCGCGTCGCGGGCTGCCATGCGCGAAGGCCTGAAGAAGGCCGGCGCGAAACTGCTGGAACCGATCATGAAGGTCGAAGTCGTCACCCCGGAAGAATACACCGGCGGCGTCATCGGCGACCTGACCTCGCGTCGGGGCATGATCAACGGCCAGGACAGCCGCGGCAACGCGAACGTCATCGCCGCGATGGTTCCGCTGGCCAACATGTTCGGCTACATCAACCAGCTCCGCTCGATGACCTCGGGCCGCGCCGTGTTCTCGATGGAGTTCGACCACTACGACACCGTTCCGGAAAACCTGAGCCAGGAAATCCAGAAGAAATACGCATGACGGTGCGGCGGGTAACTCCCGCCCTACCACCCCGTAGGGTGCGCTAAAGCGCACCGCAACCGACACTCGAATGAGGAGAGACCCTGATGGGCAAGGCAAAGTTTGAACGCAACAAGCCGCACGTCAACATTGGCACGATCGGCCACGTTGACCACGGCAAGACGACGCTGACGGCGGCGATCACGAAGTATTTTGGCGAATTCCGCGCCTATGACCAGATCGACGGGGCGCCGGAAGAGCGGGCTCGTGGCATCACGATCTCGACCGCGCACGTGGAATACGAGACGGAAGCCCGTCACTACGCCCACGTCGACTGCCCCGGCCATGCCGACTACGTCAAGAACATGATCACCGGTGCCGCCCAGATGGACGGCGCGATCCTGGTTTGCGCCGCCTCGGACGGCCCGATGCCGCAAACGCGCGAGCACATCCTCCTCGGCCGTCAGGTCGGCATCCCGTACATGGTGGTCTATCTGAACAAGATCGACCTCGTGGATGACGAGGAACTGCTGGAACTCGTCGAGATGGAAGTGCGCGAGCTGCTTTCGTCCTACGAATACCCCGGCGACGACATTCCGATCGTCAAGGGCAGCGCCCACCAGGCGATGATCGGTGAGCGCAAGGACATCGGCGAAGATTCCATCCGCGCGCTGATGAAGGCCGTG
>NZ_JAXMMF010000148.1:0-23732 GCF_034366665.1 Tabrizicola sp.
ACCGGCTGCGGCGGCTATGTCGTCGGCCAGACCGTCAAGCTTCTGAAGCAGCACCACCTGCTTGAGGACACCGACGTCGTGATCTTCGACGTCCTCGGCGACGTGGTCTGCGGCGGCTTCGCGGCCCCCCTCCAACACGCCGACCGCGCGGTGATCGTCACCGCCAACGACTTCGACAGCATCTACGCGATGAACCGCATCATCGCCGCCGTGCAGGCCAAGTCCGGCAACTACAAGGTCCGCCTTGCGGGCTGCGTCGCCAACCGCTCCCGCGAGACGGACGAGATCGACCGCTACTGCGCCCGCGTCGGCTTCAACCGCCTCGCCCACATGCCCGACATCGACGCCATCCGCCGCAGCCGTCTCAAGAAGAAGACACTGTTCGAGATGGACGACGAACAGGACATCGTCACCGCCCGCGCCGAATACATCCGCTTGGCCGACGCCCTCTGGCGGTCGGTGAACGGCGAAGGCTCCACCCCGCAACCGCTGCCCGACCGCGAAATCTTCGAACTTCTGGGATTCGACTGAAATGCCCGACTACAGCCTCACCCGCGACCGGGTCGAAACTTATTTCGACCGCACCGCGACCCAGACGTGGGAGCGGCTGACCTCGCATGAAAAGGTCTCCCGCATCCGCGAGACGGTCCGCAAGGGCCGCGACCAGATGCGCGCGCTGATGCTGTCGCGCCTGCCGCAAGACCTGCGCGGCGCGCGGGTTCTGGATGCTGGCTGCGGGACCGGAGCGATGGCCTCGGAACTCGCCCTTCGTGGCGCGAAAGTCACCGCCGTCGACATCTCGCCCCAGCTGATCGACATCGCCAAGCGCCGCCTGCACCCGGCGCTCGCCGATCAGGTCGACTTCCAGTCCGGCGACATGTCCAACCCCGCCCTCGGCACCTTCGACTTCGCCCTCGCGATGGACAGCCTGATCTACTACCGCGATACCGACATCGGGCGCATCATCGACGGCCTCGCAAAGCGCACCGCGCAAAGCATCGTCTTCACCGTCGCCCCGCGCACGCCGTTCCTGATGGCCTTCTTCACCGTCGGCAAGCTCTTCCCCCGCTCCGACCGCTCGCCCACCATGATCCCGCATGACGCCGCCCGGCTGGCCAAGCACTGCCCCGGCACAGTCACGAAAATCGGCCGCATCACCTCGGGGTTCTACATCTCGGAATGTCTGGAGCACCGCTCATGATCCTCCGCAAGAAACACGTCGCCCAACTTGGCGCCCGCTGGATGCCCTTCGCCGATGCGGCGTCGGAGGATCTGCCCATCGGCCAGCTTTGGCGGCTGGCGCTGTTTCAGGTGTCCGTCGGCATGGCGCAGGTCCTGCTTCTGGGCACCCTGAACCGCGTGATGATCGTCGAGCTTTCGGTCCCCGCGATGGTCGTCGCGCTGATGATCTCGATCCCCGTCCTCGTCGCCCCCTTCCGCGCGCTGCTCGGTCACCGCTCCGACACTTACCGCTCCGCCTTGGGCTGGAAGCGCATCCCCTACCTCTGGTTCGGCTCGCTCTGGCAGATGGGCGGCCTTGCCGTCATGCCCTTCGCCCTGATCGTCCTGTCGGGCGACCAATACAAAGGCCCCGCCTGGGCTGGAGAAGCCCTTGCCGCCGTCGCCTTCCTCATGGCCGGCCTTGGCATGCACATGGTCCAGACCGCGGGCCTGGCCCTTGCGGCCGACCGTGCCAACGAAGAGACCCGCCCGCGCGTCGTCGCCATGCTGTATGTCCTTTACCTTGTCGGGATGGGCATCTCGGCCCTGATCGTCGGCTTCCTGCTGCGCAACTACGACCCGATCTGGCTGGTGCAGGTCGTGCAAGGCTGCGGGGCCCTGACCCTGATCCTGAACGTCATCGCCTTCTGGAAGCAAGAGCGCGTCAAGCCGATGTCAAAGGCCGAACGTGCAGCCCCGCGTCCCGCTTTCGGTGCCGCCTGGAAGGACCTGATGCAACAGGATGGCGCGCGTCGCCTGCTGGTCGTGGTCTTCCTGGGCACGCTGGCCTTCAACATGCAGGACGTGCTTCTGGAGCCTTACGGCGGCCAGGTTCTTGGCCTTTCCGTCTCGGCTACCACGGTCCTGACCGCCCTCTGGGCCTTGGGGGCGCTGACCGGCTTTCTCTGGGCCACCCGCCGCCTGTCGGCTGGGGCTGATCCGTACCGCCAGTCCGCCACCGGCCTGCTGGTCGGCGTCGCAGCCTTCTCGGCGGTGATCTTCGCCAGCCCGCTGGACAGCTGGGCGGTGTTCTATGCGGGCGCCTTCGCCATTGGCCTTGGCAATGGCGTCTTCGGCCTGTCCACCCTGAACGCGGCAATGGCCCGCACCCAGGGCGGGCTTGGTGCTGGCCTCATCCTCGGTGCCTGGGGCTCTGCCCAGGCCACGGCAGCGGGCCTTGCCATCCTGACCGGCGGCATCCTGCGCGACGCCGTAACCCAACTTGTCGACTCTGGCCTTCTCGGCCCGATCCACGATGTCAGCCTTGGCTACACTGTGGTCTATCATGTCGAGATCGCCTTGCTGTTCCTGACTCTCGCCGTTCTGGGCCCGCTTGTCCGTATCGGTACAACCCCATCCACACCGGACCAAGGCCAGTCGCACCTGCGGCTGACCGAATTCCCAACCTGACAACGGAGGACCCCTGAATGGTTGGTGTCAATTTCTTTGGAAACTTCGATCTGGCGAGCCTGTCGATCTGGCTCTTCTGGGGCTTTTTCGCAGTTCTGATCTACTATCTGCAGACCGAGAACATGCGCGAAGGCTACCCGCTTGAAAACGAGGACGGGACCAAGGCTGCAAACCAGGGCCCGTTCCCGGTTCCCAAGCCCAAGACCTTCCTCTTGGGACTTGGCAAGGGCACCGTGACCGTGCCTTCGGCTGAAAACGAAGCCGCCCACCGTCGCAGCGACCTGGCCCTGGCCCGGACCGCCGTCTCCGAGGGTTTCCCCCACGCGCCCACCGGCAACCCGATGCTTGACGGTGTCGGCCCGGCCTCCTGGGTTCCCCGCAAGGACGAGCCCGAGGTTGACGCCCACGGCCACGCCAAGCTGCAGCCCCTGTCCAAGGTCGACGGCATGGCCGTCAGCGCCGGGCGCGATCCGCGCGGGCTGCCGGTCCAGGCGGGCGACCTTGAGGTCGTCGGCCGGGTCAAGGACATGTGGGTCGACGTGCCGGAACAGCTGGTCCGCTATCTGGAACTGGACCTGAACTCGGGGGCCACCCGCCTTGTGCCGATGACGATGTGCAAGATCTGGGCCGACCGGGTGCGGATCAACGCCATCACCTCCGACCTCTTCGACGCGATCCCCGCGACGAAAAGCCAGACCACTGTGACCAAGCTTGAGGAAGAGAAGATCTCGGCCTATGTCGCCTCTGGCTGGATGTATGCCACAGGCCGCAAGCGCGGTCTCTGACGACGAAGGGAAGCGGCGCGCGCCCGCGCCGCTTCGTCTTACCCCAGTGACGAAAGGGTCTGCCATGTCAGACCATGACTTCGACTTCGAAAGCCAGCCCGGCTTGCCCAAACCGCTTCCCGAGGGTGAAACCCTGCTGTGGCAGGGCAGCCCCGACAGCGCCGCCCTTGCCCGCGAAGCCTTCAAGGCGAACTGGGTGCTGGGTTACCTCCTCGCCATCGCCGTCTGGCGCGCCAGCATCGCCTTTGCCGACGGCGGGTTCGCCCTGTCCGTTGCGGTCTTCCTGCCCTACCTTGCGCTTGCGCTTGTCGGCTACGGCATCGTCCGCCTTCTGGCCCGCGCTTCGGCAAAGGCCGCGATCTACTCGATCACCACCCACCGGGTGATCCTGCGCATCGGGGCCGCCTTGCAGGTCACCTGGACCGTGCCTTTCACCCAGGTCGCCTCGGCCTCGCTTTCCACCCGGCCGATGACCGGGACCGGCACTGTCGCGCTGGACCTTGTCCCCGGTCAGAACATCTCGTACCTCGCGCTCTGGCCGCACCTGCGCCCCGGCTTCGCGAAGAAGACCCAGCCCGCCTTCCGCTGCATCCCCGATGCCGCGCGGGTGGCCCGGATCCTGTCGGACGCAGCCCAGACCCGCGTCAACGAACCCGTCGTCTCCTTCGCGCCGCAAAGCGCGCTGGCCGCGGAATAGGAGGGTCCCATGTCCTACATGAAAACCCTCGCCGACCGTCCCAGCACCGAACGCGAGATGATCCCGCGCACTTTGCTGTGGGGAATGCTGGCCCTTGCCCTCTCGGCACTGGCCATCACCAGCTTTGCGGTCCTCACCGACCGCCCGGCCACCGGCAAACCGCTGGCCGGAACCGTGATCGCCGAGCGTGAGCTGATCCTGGAAGGCCGCTCGGCCCAGGCCGTCACCGTCTACTCGGCCGACGGCACCCTTCTTGCCGACATGGACCACGGCGGTTTCATCACCGTGATCCAGAACGCCATCCAGCGCGCCCGCACCGTGGCGCGTGTGGAAGGCAACCCGCCGATCAAGATCGTCAAGTATGACAACGGCCGCCTCGTGGCCGAAGACCCGGCCTCGGGGGCGTCGATCGAACTTTACGCCTTCGGTGGTGACAACAAAGCTGCCGTAGAGCGGCTTCTCGATCAAAAATAAGGGAACAAAATCATGGGTATCTTCACCAAAGCGAAGGAAATCGTGCCCTGCACCGTCGAAGTCAGCCACCGCTTCGAAAGCCTGCACGCCCACGTCCGCTTCAACAATGGCGCCGTCGTCTATCCCGGCGATGAGGTCCTGGTCCACGGCACGCCGGTCCTGGCCGCCTACGGCGAGGTCATCGTCGAGGACCGCACCGCCACCATCACCCGCGCCAGCCTTCCTGAACGGCTCTGGACCCGGATGACCGGCGACTTCGGGTTCATGGAACTGTGCGAGTTCTCCTTTTCCGAGGAGATCAAGCTGTGAACGCCACCCCGATGGACCTTTACCCGGAAAACCCGGAGGCCGACCTGATCGTCGAACCGACGGTTGACACCACCGCGATGGCGACGGAAACGACGCTGCTCAACCCGCGCTTCTACACCACCGACTTCGACGAGATGGACCGTCTCGACGTGACGCCGGTGCGCGCGGACTGGGACAAGCTGATCGCCCAGATGAAATCGGACCCGAACAAGGGTCACTTCAAGAAGACCGAGGCCTGGGACAAGGTCGACTGGGAAGGAATGCACCCGCCCCTGCGGCGTGAGTTCATCGACTTTCTGGTGTCGTCCTGCACCGCCGAATTCTCGGGCTGCGTCCTTTACAAGGAAATGAAGCGCCGCGGGTCGAACCCGGACATCTGCGAGCTGTTCAACTACATGGCCCGCGACGAGGCCCGCCACGCCGGTTTCATCAACGACGCCCTGCGTGAAGCTGGCGTTGCGGTGAACCTGGGCTTCCTGACCAAGGCCAAGAAGTACACCTACTTCCGGCCAAAGTTCATCTACTACGCCACCTACCTGTCGGAAAAGATCGGCTACGCCCGCTACATCACGATCTTCCGCCACCTTGAGGCGCACCCCGAACAGCGGTTCCACCCGATCTTCAAGTGGTTCAAGGAATGGTGCAACGACGAGTTCAGCCACGGCGAGGCCTTCGCGCTGATCATGAAGACCGACCCCAAGCTGACCAACGGCTTTGTCAACAAGCTGTGGATCAAGTTCTTCCTGACCGCAGTCTACTCGACGATGTGGGTGCGCGATCATGCCCGGCCGGAATTCCACAAGGCGCTTGGCGTCGACATCGGCTGGTATGACCAGGAGGTCTTCCGCAAGACGTCGACCATCGCCCGGCAGATCTTCCCGATGGAGCTGGACATCGACCACCCGCGCTGGATTCCAGGGTTGAAGCGGATGAACAACACCTTCATCGCGATGGACGCGGCCAAGCGGCAGGGCGGCATCGCGGGAAAGCTGAAAACCTGGGGGCTGGGCGTGAAAGCGGCCCTGACCTTCGTCAGCCTCTACACAATTCCGGTCAAGCGCCACGATCTGCCCGCCAACGTGCGGCTGGAGCCGACGTATTGACCGAACACCATCATACCACCGCTTCGGCGGCAGGTAGGATGCGGGATGGGCGCGTCCCGGCATCCTGTGCGGCATCCCTTCGGGGGTGCCGCACATGACCAATCCCTGGATCATCGCCCTTTCGGCCATCTTCCTCTGGTGGGCCTCGACCGGGCTGATCCTCTGGCGCGTGCGCAAGGCCGATCTTGGCGGACCCGATGACCATCTCTGGTCCGTCCTTCTGGGCCTGCCTTTGCTGGTTGGCGGGGCAATCGGGGCCCATGCCTCGGTGTCGCAACTGACCGTCGGCGGCGTCTACGGCGGTTTTCTCTCGGCCCTGGCCTTCTGGGGCTGGATCGAACTTGCGTTCCTGTCGGGCATCGTCACCGGCCCGCACCGCGAACCCTGCCCGCTCGGCGCGAAACTGCCGGAACGGATCTGGCGCGCCGTAGGCTCGATCCTCTGGCACGAATTTGCGCTGATCGCGGGGCTTCTTGCCTTGACCCACCTGACGATGGACGCCCCGAACCGCTTTGCGGCCCTGACCTTCGCCACGCTTTTCTTCGCCCGCGTGTCGGCCAAGCTGAACCTCTTCCTCGGCGCGCCCCGCATCAACATCGAGTTTCTGCCGCGCCCGCTGGCCCACCTGGCCAGCCACTTCCGCAAGGCACCGATGACCGCCCTCCTGCCCCTTTCCGTCGCCGCACTTGCGCTGGCGACCGGCTGGTGGGCCGCCCAGGCCGCCCACGCGACGGAAGACGCTCCCTTCATCGGCTACCTGCTGCTGGCCGTTCTCACCGCCCTTGCCCTGATCGAGCACCTCTTCATGGTGCTGCCGATCCCCGACCAGAAACTCTGGCGCTGGATGCTTCCTGAAGCCCCCACCGTCCAAGCAACGAAACAAGATACCTGACAGGAAGCAGACATGGACTTTGCCACCTATTTCCAAGACCGCCTCACCGCCCTGAAATCCGAAGGCAACTACCGCGTCTTCGCCGATCTTGAAAAACGCTGCGGCAGCTTCCCCAAGGCCGAACGCCACCGCGCCGACGGGACCAAGGAAGAGGTCACCATCTGGTGCTCGAACGACTACCTCGGCATGGGGCAACACCCCGACGTGGTGGCCGCGATGGTCGAAGCCGTGCAGACCTGCGGCACTGGCGCTGGCGGTACCCGCAACATCTCGGGCACGAACCACCACCACGTCATGCTGGAACAGGAACTTGCCGACCTGCACGGCAAGGAAGGCGCTTTGCTCTTCACCTCGGGCTACGTCTCGAACTGGGCCGCGCTGTCGACCCTTGGGTCACAGATCCCGAACGCGGTGATCCTGTCAGACGAAAAGAACCACGCCTCCATGATCGAAGGCATCCGCCACTCCCGCGCCGACAAGGTCTTGTGGAAGCACAACGACTGGCGCGACCTTGACCGCAAGCTTCACGCCGTCGGCGACCGCCCGAAGATCGTGGCCTTCGAATCCGTCTACTCGATGGACGGGGACATCGCGCCCATCCGCGAAATCGTCGAGGTCTGCGAGGCCCACGGTGCGCTCTCCTACATCGACGAGGTTCACGCCGTCGGCATGTACGGCCCCCGCGGCGGCGGCGTGTCGGAAGAACGCGGCCTGGCCCACCGGATCGACATCATCGAAGGCACCCTTGGCAAAGCCTTCGGCGTCGTCGGCGGCTACATCACCGCCAAGGCCGAGCTGATCGACTTCGTCCGCAGCTTCGCCTCCGGGTTCATCTTCACCACCGCCCTGCCGCCTGCCTGTGCGGCTGCTGCCCAGACCTCGGTCAAGCACCTGAAGGCATCGACCGAGGAACGCGCCCGGCAAAAAGCCAACGTGGCCCTCGTCCGCGCCCAGCTTGACGCCAAGGGCATCCCGCATATGCCGAACGAAAGCCACATCATCCCGGTGATGATCGGCGACCCGGTCAAATGCCGGATGATCTCGGACATGCTGATGGCCGACTGGGGCATCTACGTCCAGCCGATCAACTACCCGACCGTCCCGAAGGGTACTGAACGGCTGCGCATCACCCCCGGCCCCTTGCACTCGGCCGAGGATATCGCCCACCTCATCACCGCCCTTTCGTCCCTGTGGAGCCGCTGCGCCATCGCCCATGCCGTCGCCTGAAGCCAGATCGCGCCGAAGTGTCTAGAATCCCCTTGCCTTTTGCGCGCGGCGGCGCATCTGATGCCATCGCCAATACCCCCGGAGGAACCAATGAAACTCAAGCTTACCGCTGCCGTCCTTGCCCTGATCGCCGCCCCCGCCTTCGCGCAGGAAGCGCCCACGGGTGACGTCGCAGCCGGCGAAAAGGTCTTTGCCAAGTGCCAGACCTGCCACGTCGTTGCCAACGAAGCCGGTGAAGTGCTGGCCGGCAAGAACTCCAAGACCGGCCCGAACCTCTACGGCCTGCCCGGCCGCGTCGCCGGCACCTACCCGGAGTTCAAGTACGGCGAATCCATCGTCGCCCTGGGTGCCACGGGCTTTGCCTGGAACGAAGCCGACTTCGTCACTTACGTCGCCGACCCGGCCAAGTTCCTCAAGGAAAAGCTGGACGACAAGGGCGCCAAGTCGAAGATGAGCTTCAAGCTGCCGAAGGAAGAAGACGCCAAGAACGTCTACGCCTTCCTCGCCTCGCTGGCACCGGCCGCTGATGCCGCCGCTGCCCCGGCCGAAGGCGAAGCTGCCCCGGCCTCCAACTGATCTTGACGGCCCGCCCTGCTTTCAGGGCGGGCCGTTCGCCTTACCAGGTCCCGGTTGAGGCCATGCTAGCCCAGGGCTCCGCAGGGGCCTTCGCAGCCCCCATTTGCAGCAACTCGATCGACACGTTGTCCGGACTGCGGACAAAGGCCATGCGCCCATCGCGCGGCGGCCGGTTGATCAGCACCCCGTTCGCCTGCAGATGCTCGCAGGTCGCGTAGATGTCGTCCACCTCATAGGCCAGGTGCCCGAAGTGCCGGCTGTCCGACGGCAGCCCCTCGTCCCCATCCCAGTTGTACGTCAGTTCCACCGGGCACTCCTCCTGCCCGGGGGGTGCCATGAACACCAGCGTGAACCGCCCCTGCTCGCTTTCATGCCGGCGCGTCTCTTCCAGCCCGAGCAGCCGGTAGAACGCCATCGACTTCTCCAGATCCTTCACGCGGACCATCGTGTGCAGATACCTGATCATCTCATCCTCCATTCATTCATCTAGCGGTATCACGTGCCCTTACCGCAAGCTATAGTCACACCCGACTCGAAACCCTTATGAGGCCTGCCATGCCCCTCACTCCCGAACAGACCGCCGAGATCGAGGCCGCACGCAGCCTTCCCCGCCCCACCCTCCGCGCCGTCTCCGAAGGGATGGAGGCGCATCTCTACCGTGCCCACCCCGTCCTCGACCACGGCTTCATCCGCGTCATCGACTACATGGGCGACGACAGCGCCATCGTCCAGGCCGCCCGCGTGTCATATGGGGCGGGCACCAAGCACGTCCAGAACGACGAGGGCCTGATCCGCTACCTCATGCGCCACTGGCACTCCACCCCGTTCGAAATGTGCGAGATCAAGCTCCACGTCAAACTCCCGGTCTTCGTCGCCCGCCAGTGGATCCGCCACCGCACCGCCAACGTCAACGAATACTCCGCGCGCTACTCGATCCTCGACCGGGAGTTCTACATCCCCGACCCCGACCAGCTTGCCGCGCAAAGCATCGTCAACAACCAGGGCCGGGGCGAGGTCCTTCAGGGCGAAGAAGCCGCCCGCGTCCTCGACCTCCTGAAATCCGACGCCAACCGCGCCTATGACCATTACGAGGCGATGCTGTCCCAGGACGGCCAGCAGGGCCTCGCGCGAGAGCTTGCCCGGATGAACCTGCCCGCCAACATCTACACCCAGTGGTACTGGAAGGTCGATCTGCACAACCTCTTCCACTTCCTCCGCCTCCGCGCCGACCCCCACGCCCAATACGAAATCCGCGTCTACGCCGAGGCGATTGCGGCCTGCGTGAAGGACTGGGTCCCCCTGGCCTACGCGGCGTTCGAGGACTACCGGATGGGGGGAGTGACGCTCTCGTCGAAGGCGATTGCGGTGGTTAAGAGAATGTTAACGGGTGAGACGGTAACACAGGAGACCTCCGGCATGTCGAAAGGCGAATGGCGGGAGTTTGAAGGGATTTGGGGGTAGAAAGTGGCGGACAAGCGATTTTCATTGTTTCATTTGAGTCTCCTTCCAGTCGAACAGCTTGATTTCATGACCCTCGATATGACTCGGGAGGAGTGGCTGAGACATATCTTTTCTAGGCCCATGGAGATTACCTATCGAGCAAACGAGAGTGTCCATTGGGTCCCCAAACCCAACCCAGCATCTTCGGTATCTATAGTTGGCATCATTCAAAAGAAACGCAGCCACAGCCTTCATCGTCCACCCAGTGAAGGTGGCGCCGAGATACTAGAGAAGGAATGGCAAGGTGCCTATTCGGTCATCGATCCGACCGATCACGAAGAAGGGCAACGGATTGCAATTGAGAATGATGTTGTTGGGTTACCCGCTACCCTCCTAAGGTACATAGTAGACGAAGTGAATCGGCGCGAAGATCGGCCTTATAATATCAGGTTCGATCCAATATTTGATGGAGGCTCATTTTGGGAGTTCGCAGAAGCGAGCGGCAACATACTGGAATGGGTTCGGTTTGATTTCACAGCGCCTAATATGTGGGGTGCAAAGACTGAGCTCGACAGAGAGCTGCGGGAAACTAGAGATGAAACCGGTGCTGAGAAAGTGAAGGTTGAGTTTAGGAGCCAGCAAGGTATCAAGGCCACTGCAAAAAAATACAGCAGGGGGTGGAATACGCAGAGCGAGGTGCAGGAGACATTAGCGCAAAATCATTAACCGGTAAGAGGTACTCATCCAAGAAGAAGCAGCGCAGGTCGGCGGTGCCACCGCCCCTAGAGGAAACCGAAGACAAAGCTGGTTATTTGGCGAAGCTCTGGAAGTCTATACTTGGGAGGAAGTCAGATGATGTTTTGGCTCAGGAAGTTAAGCCAGTGGGCGTTACTTCTGATACTAAGCGTGATACTTCTGATAATTGATCACTTTTGGCCTGATGCCCTTAGCGATAAGAATTCCTTTCTTAAGGATTTTTTGGACAGCGATTTGCTATCCACGGTGGGGCTAATGACCAGCATCTCACTGGCTGGAGCAGTTCCGATCCATTTTGCACTCAACGATTACGAAACAAAGGCCGGCAGGAAGCTACCAGACACCAAAAAGGCTATTCGCCTGTCTTCCGTGACACTAATTTTGTTGTTTCTTGGAGCCCTAGTCGTGGTTATCGGTAAGCCTCTCGTCGCGGAGTCTTCGGCATGGCTGACCTACTTTAACATGGCGTCCATAGTTATTCTGGCTGCAAATGCCTCGATAATGTACGATCTTTTGTTAACTGCTCTCTCAATTCCATCTGCGCCAGATCGCAATCCATAGGTCGGGGCCTGCCCCGACTCCCTCCGTCGGCCCACGCCCCGCCCTACCACACCGCCCCGCCCGCATCGCGGTGCCATGACGAAAACGGCCACTCCCGCGGATGCCCGACCAACCCCGTCCCGGGCTTGACCCGGGACCTCGGCATCCACCAGAGACCCCGGCTCAAGGCCGGGGCGGAAACCCACCGCCCGCCCGGCCCGTGCGAAGCGTGCTCGGGCGTTCGCACCTGAAAACGTCCGCTGGACTGTTTTCGCCCCACGCGCCCCTGCGCGCGGTGCTGGTGCTCACCCTTGCCAAAACCCACATTATAATATACATTCCACCGCACATCACAGGACATGACCAAATGACCCGCCTCCTCACCCCCCACATCGCCACGATGACCGAACTGCGTGAGCCGCACAAAGTCCTGGAACGCTCGGGCGGCAAGCCGGTGGCGATCCTCAAGAACTCCGCCGTGGTGGCCTACCTCGTCCCGGAGGAAGCGGTGGACAAAACCGAGCATCGCTACGCCACGCGCGAAGAGGTGATGGAGGCGCTGGAGCGCACCCGTGCCCGCGCGCAGCCGGTGCTGGACTACCTCAAAGACAAATGAGCTTTCAGCTCCTCTCGCCCGAATGGGTTGAGGCGATCCACGATGCAATCCTGAACCCCGGCGAACTTCCCGGCCGGGCAAAGGACAAGTCGCTGGAAGCCGCCCTCGCCCGCGTCGAGAACCGCCTTGCCTATGGCATGGTCGCGGATGTCTTCGATCTGGCCGCCGCCTATGCCATGGCCATCGCGCGCGGCCACTGCTTCAATGACGGCAACAAGCGCACGGCCTATCGCACGATGCACGTCTGTCTGGAGCTGCACGGCATAACTGTCCCTTGGGAGACCGAAGAAATCGGCCAAATCATCATCCGCTGCGCGCAAGGGTTGATGGAGGACGGCGACCTGGCCGACTGGCTGCGGGACAAGGCGAAGGCTGGCTAACACACCGTTAACCACCCCCCTAACAAACCCCTAACGCCCGCGCCCAAGCCCTTGGACCCGAACGACAATCCAAAAATGTCCACCGTGGACAGAGCCCCTTGCGGCCCCGATCACCCGCCCGTCTCGACCCGGATCAGCCGCACCTGGTCGGCCGTCAGGTACCCCGTCGCCGGCTCCCCCCCGTCGGCCTGCCACTCCGCGATGGCCCGTCGCGTGCCCGGCCCGAAGGTCCCGTCGGTCCGCAGCGTCTCATACCCCAGCCGGGTCAGCCGCCGCTGCAGGTCGACCCGCTCGGTCCGGGTCAGCTCCAGCAGGCTCTCCTCCAGCGCCGCCTCGTTGTCCGCCCCCGGAGCCGGAGTGGAAGACCCCGCCTGCTGCCGGATCAGCTTGACCTGCGCCGCCGTCACGTAGCCGGTCTGGGTCTGCCGGTTCGCCCGCTGCCAGGACTTGATCGCCGCCCGGGTCTTCGCCCCCCAAAGCCCGTCTGCCACCCCGGCATCGAAGCCCAGCGCCGCCAGCTGCCGCTGGATCTCCACACGCTGCGACCGGGTCAGCTTCAGCGCCGCCTCGACCGCCACCGGGCTGGTCCCGACATCCTCGTCCTCCTCATCCGGAGGCGTCACCACCGCCCCCCGCAGCAGAAGCCGCAGTTGGGCCTCGGTCACATAGCCCGTCACCTTGTCCCCCCGGTCCCGCTGCCAGGTCGCGATGGCCGTCCGCGTGTTCCTCCCCCAGACCCCGTCGGTCCCATAGGTCCGGTAGCCCAGCCGCGTCAGTTCCCGCTGCACCGCCACCTTCTGCGAGGAGGTGATCCGCAGCCGCGCCTCGGCCTCGGCCGCCGAAGAGGCCTCTGCCGTGGCCCCAAGCCGCTCCAGCGCCCGCTCGGCGTTCACGCGGTAGGCCCCCTTGGGGAACTTTGCCAGATAGTCGCGGTAGGCGGCGGCCGTGTTCGCCTCTTGCGCCGCGATATAGGCGTTCTTGTCCAGTTCCTGCTGGATCAGCGTCTGGGCGATGCCACCGATCACGTCCTCCAGGTTCTGCGCGGGCGCAGGGGCGGTCAGGCCAAGACCGGCGGCCAAGGCAAGGGGCAAAGTGAGCGTCCGCATCGGGGCATCCTTTCCAAGAAGCGCGGCGCGGGGGCCGCTTTTGCAGGGATAACGCGCAGTTTCGGGGATGGTTGCAAGCCGGTGCTGGTCAGACCCCGCGGCCATGCTACCTTTTTCGCCGAAGGAGCCACCAATGACCCTTACCCTTTTCGCCGCCACCGCCGCCGTCTTCCTGATCCTGGACGCGATCATGCTGACGCTGGTGATGAAACCGCTCTTCACCCGCCACATCGGCCCCCTGATGGCCGAGCCGATCCGGCTTGCCCCGGCAGCGCTGTTCTACCTTGCTTACGTCGCAGGCCTTGTCTACCTCGTCTCGCTGCCCGCAATGAAGACCGGTGCGCCGATCCTGGTTCCGGCACTGATCATCGGGCTGATGGCCTATGGCACCTACGAGTTCACCTCGTGGAGCATCATGAAGGACTGGCACTGGACCATGGTCGCGACCGACACGCTTTGGGGCGGCACGCTGACGGCGGTTTCCGCCTGGGCCGGGGTGGCGATCACTCGGGCGATCCACGGCTAAGGGCCTTTGCGGCCCCCGGCTGCCCATGCTAGGCAGGGGCCAAGCCTTTGACGTGAAACGTCCCCTTGGACGGAGGGAACCCCATGATCCTTTACGGTATCTCGACCTGCGACACCTGCAAGAAAGCCCTCAAGACACTGCAAGCGGCCGGAAAGGACGTCTCCTTCCGCGACATCCGGGCCACCCCGCTGACGCAAGCCGAGGTTGACCGCATCGTGCAGGAGTTTGGCGACCTTGCGGTGAACAAACAGTCCACCACCTACCGCAGCTTCAACGATTTTCTGAAGGCATCGGACCCCGAAGCGCAGATCATGGCGCAGCCGACCGTCATGAAGCGGCCGGTCATCCAGGACGGGGATCGCTGGTTCCTGGGCTGGGACAGCGCGACCGAAGCCGCGCTGACCAGTTAGAGCAGACGCAGATCGCCGGCGGACTGCTTGCCGTCGCGGCCCGACTGCAGTTCGTAGCCGATCTTCTGGTTGTCGCTGAGACCTTTCAGCCCAGCACGTTCCACGGCCGAGATGTGGACGAACACATCCTTGCCGCCGTCATCCGGTGCGATGAAGCCATAGCCCTTGGTCGAATTGAACCACTTCACGGTGCCTGTCGGCATTCCGCTTCTCCTCTCAGAACCCCCCGCGGCGTCATTGCCGCGAGCCGTGCCACCAGGTCTTCCAAGGCTTCGTTCCGAGAGCCGGGCAGGAAATCTGTCGTCACTGCCGCGATGATGCCAAGGATTCGCCGAAAATCAAGCTGCAAGGCGAGCAGGCTCAACCCCAAGGTAGCGATCTGCCGAAAGCGGCCCCGCCCCTTTGCACAACAAAACGGCAAGCAGCAGGAACCAGAGCGCCCGCTGGTCCAGGATCAGCGCATCCGAGGCGCGGTCGAACCATGCTCCCGCCGCAGCCCCGTGGCCGATGATGTCGGTCAGGCTTTGCACCAGGACAAAGCCCATCATGCCAAGTGCCGCCAGCCGGGTCAGAAGGCCCAGCACGATCAGCACCGGCAGGACAAACTCGGCATAGCCGCCGGCCAGCACGACCAGCGCATGCCAGAGGGACAGTCCCGAGGGATCGTAGCCCACAGCCTCGAAGGCTTTGGGAAAGATCTGGGCATAGGCGCCCACCGAGGGCGAGAAGGGTCCATCGAACTTGGTCAGGGCCGAAGCCCAGAAGTAACCGAAAAGCACGCCCGCAAACACCAGCCGGGCGAGCGTCGGAAGCAGCCAGTCGGCCTGGCGGTCCAGGGCGGTGGCAAGATCGCGGTGCAGGGTCATTCCGATACTCCGATGATGGCGCGTCCCAGGATCAGAAGCCCCAGGACAGCCGCGAGGTCCGTCTCTGGCCCCGCAAGGTCAAGGCTCTCGCCCAGGGTCTGACCGGCCAGAAGCCCGCCGATGAACTCTGCCCCGCCAACGGGAAGCCGATGCGGATGCGGATCGAACTCGGGCCGCAGGATCAGCGCGGCTTCGGCCCCGGCGCGGGGGTGCGGACTGCCGTCCGGCTGATGCGCCTCCCAGATCGACACCACCGGCCAGTCCGACCGCAACAGCCGCAGCGCCGGAGCCAGGATCAGTCGCAATCCGGCAATGTCGCCCCCCAGCAGGCGCTGAAACTCGGCCTCGGGCAGCGGTGCAGCGTCAGCGGCGTGGTAGCTTTCGCGCATCGCAAGCTCCAGCCGGGCGACGTCGGGCAGGTAGCCCAGATGTGCAACCGGCGGGAACCCGGCAAGAAACGCCGGAAACTCTTCGCCATACAGCATCAGCATGCGTGACCGGGGCGGATGGGCGCGCAGGAAGACCAGCGCCATCGCCGCGAAGAACTGCTCTCCAACCAACGCGCGGACGGTGGGAAACCCCGCCTCCAGCGCCCGGGTCAGCGAGGACGCGACGTTGTTGCGGTAGACCGAAAACCGCTTCGGCGCGGGAAGACCCTCGGGATCGACCAGCCCCGGCGGCAAGGGCGCATCGGGGTTCAGCAGAGCTTCGGCAAACAAAATCTGGCTCATGCCACCGGCTCCAGAAGGCGGGCGGCGCAGGCGGCCTCGGCGGCCAGAACCGGCCAGTCGGGCACATCGTTGTCCCATTCGATCAGCGTGGGCCGTGGCCCGGCCGTACGGATCACCCGCGCGTACAGCGCCCAGACGGGGTCCAGCACTTCGGTCCCGTGGCTGTCGATCAGCAGCCGTCGCCCCTGATCGTCCTGATCCTCGTCATGGCCGCCCAGATGGATCTCGCCCACCAGATGCAGCGGGAAGGCGTCCAGATAGGCCTGTGGGTCATAATTCTGATTGGTGCCCGAGACATAGACGTTGTTCACGTCCAGAAGGAGCCCGCAGCCGGTGCGCCGCGCGATCTCGGTCAGGAACTCGACCTCGCCCATCGCCGTCTCGGCAAAGGCAATGTAAGTCGAGGGGTTCTCCAGAAGCATCCGGCGGCCCAGCACGTCCTGCACCTGGTCGATGTGGCCGCAGACCCGGGCCAGCGTCGCGGGCGTATAGGGCAAGGGCAGAAGGTCGTTCAGAAAGGCCCCGTCATGCGTCGACCAGGCCAGATGTTCCGAGAAACTGGCCGGGTTCAGCCAGCCGCACAGCTGCTTCAGCCGGTCCAGATGGTCGCGGTCCAGCGCGCCCTCGCCCCCGATCGACAGACCGACGCCATGCACCGAGATCGGAAACCGTTCCGCCAGATGCCGCAGTTGCGCCAGGGGTCGGCCCCCCGCGCCCATGTAGTTCTCGGCGTGCACTTCCAGCCAGCCGACCGGGCCGGGATCGACCATGATCGCAGAGAAATGCTGCGGCTTGTAGCCCACACCCGGCTTTGCGGGCAGCCCGTTCAGGGTCTGGTCAAACATGTTGTCCCCCGAAGAAAGGTGCCCCCGACCCTGATGGGCCGGGGGGCAAGTTGTGTCAGGCGGCCGGCAGGTCACGCTCCAGCGCGGTCAGCGAGCCCTTGCGCGCCATCCCATCGTCGCCAGCGGGCAGTTCCATCGTCTCGCAGGTGCCAGCCGGGACCAGCTTCCAGGCGTTGCCCTGGAAGTCGACTTTCGAGGTGCCCGCGCAGGTGGTGCCTTCGCCCGCCGCGCAGTCGTTCTGACCGGCCAGCGACACGCCGAAGCACTTTTCGTTTTCCTGGGCATGGGCCATCCCGGCGATGCCCGAAAGGGCCGTGGCCAGAGCGCCAGCGATGACAAGCGACTTGGACTGATAAGACATGGTGAGATCCCTTCGGTTGGTTGACCCCGGACAAGGTCCGGCGTGTGTGCTTCGGCCACTTTCAGTGCGGCGCAACATTCAGTTCGCAACCCGGCGCCAGAGATTACAAGCCACAGCCGGGACCCACGTTTTCGTGAAGAGCTTGGCAGACGCTCAAAAGGAAAAAGCCCCGACCTGTGCCGGGGCTGTCCATAGCAAGATCATGATTTGGCTTAATTTCCTGCTGGCGGCAGCGCCTCGAACCCGAAGGTCTCGACCGCCTGATCCAGAGAAATCGTTTCAGTCCGCGTCTCGCCCAGACGCCGCACTGAAACAGTTCGCGCCTCGACCTCCTGCATCCCGATGGCCAGGATCACCGGAACCTTGCCCACGGAATGTTCGCGGACCTTGTAGTTGATCTTTTCGTTGCGCACGTCCGCCTCGGCCCGGACGCCCGCCTTGCGCAGGGCCGCCACGACCTCATGCACGAAGGGGTCGGCGTCCGAGACGATGGAGGCGACGACCACCTGACGTGGGGCCAGCCAGAACGGCAGCTTGCCCGCGTAGTTTTCCAAGAGAATGCCGATGAACCGCTCGAACGAGCCCAGGACGGCGCGGTGCAGCATGTAGGGCATGTGCTTGGCCCCATCCTCGCCGACATATTCCGCGCCAAGGCGGTGCGGCAGCTGCGCATCGACCTGGAATGTCCCGCACTGCCACTGCCGCCCGATGGCGTCAGTCAGCTTGAAGTCCAGCTTCGGCCCGTAGAACGCCCCATCGCCGGGGTTGATCTCGTAGGGCAGTCCAAGGCTTTCGATAGCCCCTTGAAGCGCGCCTTCGACCTTGTCCCACTGCTCATCCGTGCCGATCCGCACTTCGGGGCGGGTGGACAGCTTGATCTCGAAGCTGTCGAAACCCAGGTCCTTGTAGACGCTGGACAGAAGCCGGATGAACCCGGCGCATTCGTCCTGAATCTGGTCTTCCGTGCAGAAGATATGCGCGTCGTCCTGGGTAAAACCGCGCACCCGCATCAGCCCGTGCATCGAGCCGGACGATTCATACCGATGGCACGACCCGAACTCTGCCAGCCGCAGGGGCAGGTCGCGGTAGGACTTCAGACCCTGGTTGAACACCTGCACATGGCAGGGGCAGTTCATCGGCTTCAGCGCGTTGATCCGCTTTTCCTTGGCGCCGTCTTCGTCAACCTCCACGATGAACATGTTCTCGCGGTAGGCCTCCCAGTGGCCCGACTTCTCCCAGAGCACCCGGTCCACGACCTGCGGCGTCTTGATCTCCTTGTAGCCCGCGCTGCGGAGACGACCCCGCATGTAATCCTCAAGCTGGCGATAGATCGTCCAGCCGTTCGGATGCCAGAAGACCATGCCGGGGGCTTCTTCCTGCAGGTGGAACAGTTCCATCTCCCGGCCCAGCTTGCGGTGGTCGCGCTTGGCGGCCTCCTCCAGCATCGTCAGGTGCGCCTTCAGATCGTCGCGGTTCTTGAACGCCACGCCGTAGATGCGCTGCAACATGGGACGTGAGGCATCGCCCAGCCAGTAGGCCCCCGCCACATGCGTCAGCTTGAAGGCATCCGCCGGAACCTGCCCCGTGTGCTGCAGATGCGGCCCCCGGCACAGGTCCTGCCAAGGCCCGTGCCAGTACATCCGCAGGTCCTCGCCTTCGGGGATGCGGTCGATCAGCTCCAGCTTGAACGGTTCCTGCCGCCCCCGGTAGTATTCCACCGCCTTCTCGCGCGGCCAAACCTCGGTGCGAACCGGCTCACGCGCGTTGATGATCTGCTTCATCTTCGCTTCGATCTGGCCCAGGTCTTCAGGAGTAAACGGCTCTTCCCGGTCAAAGTCGTAGAACCAGCCGTAATCCCGCACCGGACCGATCGTCACCTTCACATCCGGCCAGATCTCCTGCACCGCGCGCGCCATGATATGCGCCAGGTCGTGCCGGATCAGCTCCAGCGCCGCCACGTCATCCTTCATCGTGTTCAGGCTGATCGTCGCGTCACCCGTGATCGGCCACTGCATGTCCCAGTGCTTGCCGTTCACCTGCGCCGAGATCGACGCCTTTGCCAGCGACGGCGCAATGCTCGCCGCCACTTCGGCAGGCGTGATCCCTGCGTCATAGACACGCGTGTTGCCGTCGGGAAATGTCAGGGAAATCTGGGCCATCGGCCGTCTCCTCGTCAGTTTGGCGCCTACGAAACGCCCGGTTGCGGGTTATGTCGGCACGGTTTCTGCCCCCGCACCGGGCCGAAGTCAAGCCATGCGCGGTTCTTCGCCCGCCAGTTGCGCATGCCCTGACGAAACGCCCCGACGATTGCTATCTTTCACCCATGACAACCTTCCTGACCACCCCGCAAGGCCGCCACATCGCCTATCACCAGACCCCCGGCAAAGGCCCGGGCGTGGTCTTCCTGGGCGGATTCCGCTCTGACATGACCGGCTCCAAAGCCCAAGCCCTGCAATCCTGGGCCGAGGCGACGGGCCGCGCCTTCCTGCGCTTCGACTATTCCGGCCACGGCCAGTCGCACGGCGCCTTCGTCGATGGTGCCATCACCGACTGGCGCGAAGACGCGGCCGCCGTCATCGAGGTCCTCACCGAAGGCCCGCAGATCCTGGTCGGCTCTTCGATGGGCGGCTGGATCGCGCTCCTCCTGGCCCGCGACATGCCCGACCGCGTCGCGGGATTCATCGGCATCGCCGCCGCCCCCGACTTCACCGAACGGATGTGGGAGGCCGAGTTCACCCTCGCTGAACGCACCACGCTTCTTGAGGACGGCCTCTTCCTGCGCCCCTCGGACTATTCCGACGACCCCTACCCGATCACCCTTCGCCTGATCGAGGATGGCCGCCACAATCTGGTGATGAACGGCCCCCTGCCGCTGCACATGCCGGTGCGCCTCCTGCAAGGCAGCGCCGACACCGACGTGCCCCCCACGGTGGCCATTTCGCTTTTCCACCAGATCGCCAGCCCCGACCTGCGGCTGACCTTGGTCAAGGATGCCGACCACCGGTTTTCGACCCCGCCCTGCCTTGCGATGATCACCGAAGCGATCGAGGACGTGCTCCGCGCGCGCGAGGCGTTGCCCGTGGACGAAGCGCCCGGATTGAAGGTATCGAACATCCGCTGATGTGGCCTTTCCGCCGATCCGGCCCCGGCTGGCGGAAAACCGGGTTTGAAACCAGTGGGTTGTAGGCTAAGCTTGACGCAACAATAAGAAAGCCGCTTGCACAAACCCTGCGCAGAAGGCCCCGCCCGTGAACATGCTCGTCCTGCGAAACCCACTCCCACCCGAGCCGCTGGTCCTGGTCCCCGGCTTCATGGCGGATGCCCGCAGCTTCATGCCGCAGCTTGCGCGGTTCGGCGCGGACCGGCCGGTGATCGTGCTCAGCCCCGGCCTTGGCGACAGCATCGAGAAGATCACCGCCGACATCGCCCCCCACCTGCCGCCCCGCTTTGCGCTGATCGCCCACGGCCTGGGCGGCAACATCGCCATCGAGATCCTGCGCAAGCGGCCCGATGCCGTCACCCGCATCGCGCTCATCTCTACCGACCCGCTGCCGGACAGCCCCCCTGTCGCCGCCGAGCGTGAGGCGCTTCTGGTTGCCGCCAAGACCGGGAACCTGGCCGCCTGCATGGCGCAGCTGCTGCCGACAGGGGCCCTGCATGACGCGCCCTGGCGGGATGAAGTCATGGCGCTGGTGATGGACATGGCGGAAACCCTGGGTCCGATCCAGTTCCAGCGGCACCTGAGGGTTCTGCAACGGCGACCCGACCAGCAGAAGACCCTGCGCAAGGTGCATGTGCCGACAATGATCATCGCGGGCGAAAGCGACACCCTCGTTCCCCGCCGCCGGGCCGAGTTCCTGGCCGCGATGATGCCTCAGGGCTGTCTCGAGATCATCGCCGAGGCCGGGCACCTGCCCCAGCTGGAACAGCCCGAGGCGGTGACAAAGCTGCTGCAGACATTCCTTGCAGGCCGCCTGCCGACGCTGATGCTCAGGTAGTCACCCCCGCACGTGTGCCCAGCGAGGAGCGACGACGTCGACGACGAGCGGCGTTCGGGCCTACTGCTGCGCCGAGGCCAAAGCGATCTTCGCCTTGGGCTTGCCCGCTGCGCGGTCGATGAAGCTAAGCACCAGTGGGCGGATGTTCAACCGCCAGCTTTTTCCGGCAAAGATGCCATAGTGGCCCGCGCCGGGTTCCAGGTGGTGACCCTTCTTGTCGTCCGACAAGCCCGTCAACAGGTTCAGCGCCGCAACGCATTGGCCGGGTGCCGAGATGTCGTCATTGGCACCTTCGACCGTCATCACCGAAACCTTGGTGATGGCGCCCATGTCGACCTTGCGGCCCGCCACCACGAACTCGTTCAGGGCGATCTCGCGGTTCTTGAAGATACGTTCCACCGTCGACAGGTAGAATTCCGCCGTCATGTCCATCACGGCCAGGTATTCGTCGTAGAAGCGGTTGTGCGCATCGTGATCCGACGCCTCACCGCGGGAGGCGCGCATGATCTGCTCGGTAAACGCCTTGCCGTGCCGTTCGGCGTTCATGGTGATGAAGCTTTGCAGCTGCAACAAGCCCGGATAGACCAGCCGCCCCGCGCCCTTGTATTTGAAGCCGACGCGCTGGATCGCAAGGTGTTCAAGCTGGCCCATCGTCACCCGGCGGCCAAAGTCCGTGACCTCGGTCGCAGCGGCATCGGGGTCGACCGGCCCGCCGATCAGGATCAGCGATTTCGGCTGCGCGTCCGGGTCTTCGGCGGCCAGATAGGCGGTCGCAGCCAGGGTCAGCGGCACCGGCTGGCAGACCGCGATCACATGCGTGTCGGGGCCCATGACCTTCATGAACTCGGCCAGGTAAAGCGTATAGTCCTCGACGTCGAACTTGCCCGCGCTGACCGGAATGTCGCGCGCATTGTGCCAATCCGTCACATAAACGTCGGCATCGGGCAGCAAGGATGCAACCGTGGACCGCAGGAGCGTCGCATAGTGACCCGACATCGGCGCGACCAGCAGAACCTTGCGCGCCATCGGCGACCGGCGGCGGACGAAGAACTGCACCAGGTTGCCGAAGGGTTTCTCGACGATGTTCTTCACGTCGACCAGGTGGTCCTGCCCGTCCGGCCCCACGATCGACCGGATGCCCCAGTCGGGCTTGGCGATCATCCGGCTGAAGCTGCGTTCCGTCACATCGCCCCAGGCAGCCATCAGCGGCAGCATCGGATTCATCGACATCGCGAAGGCCGGGTAGCTGGCAAAGGCCCTGGCCGAAGCACCCATCCACTCATAGGTGTTGCGGGTGCTTTCCATCAGGTCATAGGTGAACATATACTTCATTACAGCTCCTTGCCCCGGGCGGGCGGATGTCGCATGGCGGCGCAGGGAACGCATCGTTATGCTGCACAGCGGCGACGATAAGGGGGAATGATTAGCATGACAACAGAAGACAGCACCCCCGAGACCAAAGCAGCACTCGCCAAGGCCGAGCGTCTGAACGCTAACCTCGCAAAGGTTGAGGAGTTGTCAAAGCGCCTGACCGCCGCGATGACGCATCGCCGTCAGGTCGACCCCTCGCTGCACGGCCCCGCGCCGGACGTCTACATGAAGGCCGCCGCCGCCTATTTCGCCGAGATGGTCTCGAACCCCGCGAAGGTGGTCGAGCATCAGGTGAACTACTGGGGCAAGACGCTGAAACATTATGTCGAGGCGCAACAGACCCTTGCGAAGGGTGAGTTCAAGGCGCCGCCCGACCCGAACCCCAAGGACCGCCGCTTCCAGAACCCCCTGTGGGAAACGCATCCCTTCTTCAACTACCTCAAGCAGCAGTATCAGCTGAACTCGGAAGCGATCAGCAGCGCGGTCGGCGACATGGAAAGCCTGGACCCGGGCGACCGCAAGCGGGTGGAGTATTTCACGAAACAGATTGTCGACATGTTCAGCCCGACCAATTTCCTTGGCACCAACCCCGAGGCGCTGGAAAAGGCCGTTGAAACTGACGGCGAATCCCTCGTCCAGGGCCTGGAAAATCTGGTCCGCGACATCGAGTCGAACCAGGGCGATCTCTTGGTGACGCTGGCCGACAAGGAGGCGTTCCACGTCGGCCAGAACATCGCCACCACGCCAGGCGAAGTCGTCTACCGCAACCGGATGCTGGAACTGATCCAATACGCGCCGACCACGGAGCATGTCCACAATACCCCGCTTCTGGTCTTCCCACCCTGGATCAACAAGTTCTACGTCATGGACCTCAAGCCCGCGAATTCGCTGATCAAGTGGATCGTGGACCAGGGTTTCACCCTTTTCGTCGTCTCCTGGGTCAACCCCGACGCCTCATACGCCGGGACCGCGATGGACCAGCACCTGCACACCAACACCGGCGCCGCGATCCTGCTGGCGCAAGCGCTGCACGAACACCTGCAGGACAGCGGGCGCGACGGCGCGGTGGTCAACCTGCTGGACCAGAAGCTC
>NZ_JAXMMF010000149.1:0-7902 GCF_034366665.1 Tabrizicola sp.
GCGCGCCAGGTCGCCGGGGGCGGTGCGGTCGCTGTGCCAGCTGTGCCCGGGATCGCGCAGACCCAGTGTGTTGGCCAGCGCTGTCCGCACCTGCGGACCCTGCGGCCCCATCGCCGCCAAGGTGCCCGCGGCACCGGACAGCGACACCTGCAGCACCGCATCGCTCAATGAGTCCAGCCGCGCCTTCCAGTCCAGAAGCGGCCAGCCCCAGCCTGCCACCACCGCGCCAAAGCTGGTCGGCGTAGCGAACTGGCCATAGGTGCGCGCGGCCATCGGTTGCGCGGCCCCTGCCTGCGCCAGCGCGGCAAGGGTGGTCAGCAGTGCGTCAAGGCGTTTCTCCCACAGCGCCAGCAGCGGGCGCAGCCGCAGCGCGAGCGCGGTGTCCATGATGTCCTGGCTGGTCGCGCCCCAATGCAGGTATTGCATCGGCCCCGGCGCGCCCGCGGCCTTGCGGAACGCGGCCAGGAGGCCCGGGACCGGCACCCCGTTCAACGAGGTCTCATCGGCTAGCGCCGCAGGGTCGATCTGCACTTCCATCGCCGCGCTGCCGATGAAGGCGGCGGCATCGGCCGGGATCAGCCCCAGTGCGCCTTGCACCCGTGCCAAGGCCCCCTCGACCAGCAGCATGGCGCGGATCTCGGCGCTGTCGCCGAACAGTTGCGCGGCCTCAGCATCGCCGAAGAGGTGACCGTAAAGGGCGGAATCGGCGGGGGCTGCGGGCATCGGTCAGCCGGGCATCCGGAGGCCCAAGAGCGTCCGGGCCTGTGCCCAGGTTGCCACCGGGCGTTCGTATTTGTCGCACAGGTCAACCACCCGCCGGACCAGAGCCGCGTTCGAAGGCGCAAGCGTGGTCTTGTCCAGCCGCACGTTGTCTTCCAGCCCGGTGCGCGCGTGCCCGCCCGAGGACACCGCCCAGTCGTTCAACACGATCTGGCTCGGCCCGATCCCCGCCGCACACCAGGGCGCATCGAGGCCAAAGAGGCGGTGCACGGTCTTGATGTAGTAGTCGAACACCTCGCGGTCGGCAGGCATGGCGTTCTTCACGCCCATCACGAATTGCACATAGGGCCGGTCGGCGATCTGGCCTTTGTCCCACATTTCCTTGGCCTTGATGATATGAGACAGGTCGAAGGCCTCGATCTCGGGTTTGACGCCGTAAGTCTTCATCTCGGAGGCCAGCCAGTCCACCAGATCGGGCGGGTTTTCATAGACGCGGGTGGGAAAGTTGTTCGACCCGACCGACAGGCTCGCCATGTCGGGCTGCAGCGGAAGCATCCCGCCGCGCGTCTGGCCTGAGCCGGAACGCCCGCCAGTAGACAGTTGCACGATCATGCCGGGACAGTATTTTTCCAGCCCCTCCTTCAACGCCGCGAACTTTTCGGGGTCCGATGAGGGCGTCTCATCGGCATTGCGGACATGGCAGTGGGCAATGGTTGCCCCGGCCTCGAACGCCTCATGCGTGCTTTCGATCTGTTCGGTTACGGTGACCGGCACGGCCGGGTTGTCGGCCTTGCGCGGCAGCGAGCCGGTGATGGCGACGCAGATGATGCAGGGATTGGTCATCGCTTAAACGTCCATGAACACAGTTTCGTCGTCGCCTTGCAGGCGGATGTCAAAGCAGTAATGCCCCGGCCCGATCTTGCGCGCCAGCAGGGTTTCGCGGCGCGGTACCTGTTCGATCAGGTTCAGCACAGGGTCGGCGGCGTTGTCTTCGTCCTCGAAATACATCCGGGTGTTCAGCCCGATGTTGATGCCGCGCGCGACGATCCAGAAGCTGATATGCGGTGCCATGCGGCGGCCATTGCTGCCTATGACGGACCCCGGCTTGATGGTGTCGAACGACCACAGCCCGGTGTCGAAATCGGTGATGACCCGGCCCCAGCCGCGAAAACCGGGGGCGCAATCGGCGTGGCGCTGATCTTCCGCGTGGGGGTGGATGCCGTTCGCATCGGCCTGCCAGACCTCCAGCAGCACGTCCTTCACGGGTGCCCCGGTGCCGTCGAGCACCACGCCCTCAACCCGGATGCGTTCGCCCGCAGCGTCCGGCCCGGCGATCACTTGCCCCAGTTCCTGCCGGAAGATCGAGAACCCTGCCGCGCCCGGCGCAAGGCCGATGTGGACATAGGGTCCGGCGGTCTGCGAGGCGGATTCCTTCAGATAATTCAAAGTCTGAGCCACCTTAGTTCCCCTCCAGCCGATTCTCGAACAAGGTGGACCGGCGCCCGCGCAATACGATGTCGAACTTGTAGGCCAGACAATCCAGCGGAATGGCTGCGTTCATGTCCAGGGGCGCGATCAGCTGGTCGATAGCGCGGGGATCGGGGATGGTGGCGACGATGGGGCATTTCGCGATCAGCGGGTCGCCTTCGAAATACATCTGGGTGATCAGGCGCTGGCTGAACGCGGTGCCGAACACCGAGACATGGATATGCGCCGGCCGCCAGTTGTTCACCCAGTTGCGCCAAGGATAGGCACCGGGCTTGATGGTGCGGAAGAAGTAGTACCCGTCCGCATCGGTCAGGGTGCGCCCACATCCGCCAAAGTTGGGGTCAAGTGCGCCAAGATAGGTGTCCTTCTTGTGCCGGTAGCGCCCGGAGGCATTGGCCTGCCAGACCTCGACCAGCGTGCCCGGCACACCACGCCCGTTTTCGTCCAGCACCCGACCGTGAACGATGATCCGCTCGCCCACCGGATCGCCCGTCTTGGCGTAGTTGCGCAGAAGGTCGTTGTCGATCGGGTCGATGTCATTGTGGCCAAAGGTCGGGCCGGTGATCTCGGACAGCGAGCCCTGCAGCGACAGCATTGCCAGACGCGGGCTGCGGGCAACGCTGGTCTTGTAGTCCGGCGTCAGGGCCGGCGGCTGCCAGAGGCGGTCGCGCTGGTAGAATTCGGCAGGTTTCATGGATGCTCCTCTGCCATGGCGGCGAATGTGTCCTTGGCGATCCTGATGGCGTGGTTGGCGCGGGGGACACCGGCGTAGATGGCGACATGCAACAGCGCCTCCATCACATCGGCCTGACTAGCGCCGGTGTTGGTGGTGGCGCGGATGTGCATGGCCAGTTCGTGATCGTTGCCAAGGCCCGCCAGCAGCGCAATGGTCAGCATGCTGCGGTCGCGCAGGCTGATGGTGTCGCGGCTCCAGACGTGACCCCAGGCGGCATCGGTGATCAGCGCCTGAAACGGCGCGTCGGCAGCGGTCTTCGCGGCCTCGGCGCGGTCAACGTGGGCATCGCCCAGCACACGGCGGCGGGTCTTCATACCCTGGTCGGTCAGGTCAGACATCGGTGTGGGCTTTCAGGAAAGGGGCAACGAGCGCCACCCATTCCGCAGGGGCCTCGACGCAAGGCAGATGGCCCGCGCCGGGGATCTCGTGGAACTCTGCGCCTGGGATGAGGTCGGCCGTAGCCTTGACGATGGCGGAAGGGCTGGCCCCGTCCCCGGATCCGGCGATGACCAGCGTGGGCAGCCGCAGTGCGCGGGTCGCTTCGGTCTGGTCGGCCCCGGCAAGGGCCGCACAGGCGGCGACGTAGCCCGCCGCCGGGGTCCGGGCCAGCATGGCCCGCCACAGCGCAAGCTCAGCCTTGGCGCGGAAGGCCGGGGCGAACCAGCGTTCCATCACCGCATCGGCAATGCTGTCCAGCCCGCCCGCCTGTACGGCATCGATCCGGGCCTGCCAGCTTTCCACCGTGCCCAGCCGTGCCGCCGTGTTGGACAGGACCAGCGCGCGGATCAGGTCGGGGCGCAGCTCGGCCACCCGTTGCGCAATCAACCCGCCGATGGAAAGCCCGACAAAGACCACCGGCCCCTTGGCAACGGCCTCGATGACCGCGATGGCATCTTGCGCATGATCGTCCAGCTGCTCGCCGCCGCGAGAAGCCGACAACCCATGCCCGCGCTTGTCATAGCGGATCATCCGCAGGCCCGGCGGCAACAGCGGCAGCACCTTGTCCCACAGCCGCAGATCGGTGCCGAGTGAATTGGCAAAGACCACCGCAGGCGCGGCCTCCGGGCCGTCAAGCTGCACATGCAGCGCTCCGAACGGGCGTCTCAAGGCTTGCATCGTGTCTCCTCCTGGTCATAACCTAAACCGGATGAACCCGGCAGAATAATGCAAAGTGCAAAGAAACCCATAACCACATGATTATGCATTCTGCGATCAAGCTGCGCCACATCCGGGCCTTTCTGGACATTGCGGCCGAAGGCGGTCTGTCGGCGGTGGCGCGGCGGCACGGCATCAGCCAGCCCGCCCTGAGCCGCACGCTGGCCGAGCTGGAGGATTTGCTGGCCGTGCGCTTGTTCCGGCGCGAAAAGCGGCGGCTGGTGCTGACCGAGGCGGGCACAGCTTTCCGGCACCACGCCAGCCTTGGACTGCAGGCGCTGGAACAGGCCGCAGCGGTGCTGCGCCCCGGAGCCTCGGGTGGCACAATCCGGGTGGGCATCCTGCCGACAGCGGCCACGCGGCTGTTTCCCCGCGTGGCGCTGCGGTTCCACGCCGCACAGCCTGGCGCCCTGCTGAAGATCGAAACCGGACCGCATGCCTATCTTTTGGGCCTGCTGCGCGAGCGCAGGATTGACCTGATGATCGGCCGCATGCCCGCGCCGGATGAAATGGCCGGGCTGACCTTTGACCATCTCTATGAGGAGGACATCGTTCTGGTCCTTCGCGCAGGCCATCCGATGGCGGTGCAGCCCATACCGGTGCTCTTGGAGGTGGTGCCGCTGATCCTGCCGCCCGAAGGCGCGCTGATCCGGCGGTCGGTCGATGACTATCTGGCCAGCCTTGGCCTGTCCGGCCTGCGCCCTGCGGTCGAAACGGTGGCTCTTGCCATCGGGCGCGGTATCCTGGCCGGGTCGGACGCAGCCTGGTTCATCTCGCGCGGGGTGGTGGCCGAGGAACTGGACCGCGGCGATCTGGTCGTGGTGCCAACCGGCGTGCGCTTCCTGTCCGGAGCCGTCGGAATTACTCGAACGCAGTCGATACCGCCCCTTGCCGGGATAGAGCAACTGGTCAACCTCTGCCGCGAAAGCGCCGCGGATCATCAGTGGCGCGGCATTCCTGAGGGCCGCGCGCTGCGCTTTTGCGCGGCGATGCGGAACGGGGCGTTCGGCGCGCCATAGCCCTGATTGTTGCCCTGCCGCTGCACCACCTAGCAGAACAGCCCATCCGGGCGCGAGGCGGAATAGACCTGAAAGAATTGCCCGCCGGCGTCTTCGTCATACAGAACGTTGGCCGCCTTCATCCGGGCCACCAGCGCAGGGTCCAGACCAAAGCGCGCCTCGACATCGTCGTAGTAGTTCGCGCCTATTTCCAGCACTGGAAAGCCCCGCGCCGCCAAAGCTGTGGCAAAGATGTCGGCCGTCGCGAAGGCGGTCGTCGGAAACCATCGGCATGGCTTCTGGACGCGCTGGCTAGGCGTTTTCAAAGGTTTTGTAACGAACGAGTCGATGGCATCTTGATTCCTAATTGTGCCGCCGTTTTCTCATCGTACTCGAGATTACGAATCATCAATCCCATTGCGCGCTTCAAAGCCCGCACCTCTTTTTCTGACAATCCCTCGACAGCTACCGAGTTGATCTCGATTGCCAATGGCTCCAAACGGTCGCGCAATGCCCAGCCTTTCTCTGTCAGGAACGCATGTTGCCGTCGCTTGTTTCCGCCGACATTGGCGCGCGTGATAAACCCCGACTCCTCCATGCGCAGCAAGGCAGAGTGTGCAGTAGGTTCTGTCAACTGGGCTTTCTCACTGAGTTCGCGCTGAGACAGTCCATCATTCGTCCAAAGAATCCGCAGGAAGATCCACTGCCCAAAGCTTACGCCCTCTGTATGCAGGCGCATCTGCAGCGCGCGATTGAATGCGCGCGCCGCGAGACGAACAAGGCGCGCTAGGCGTTCCTCAGTTTGTTCGAGCCCCTGAGTTGCGATGGCCTTGCGGGGTAATTCAGTCATCTCTGCCTCTTGGGGTTCATTTGCCATTTCCGCCGCATGCCAGTGCCGGACCACAAGTCGTCCGAGCGAGGATATGACAATCCTCTGGTTTTCTCAAATCAGTTGTTGGTCAGACGATCAGGCATCGTGGGTCGGAAGTGGTGGAAATGTAACCGTCCGGGCTGAGCGCTATCTCTTCCAGCACCAGCGCAGCAGGTCATCAACCTTGGTGATCTTGTAGTCCGGGACGCGGGCGATGGTGTCGGCGAGCCAAGCGTTGGGATCGACGGTGTTGAGTTTGGCCGGCTCGATCAGCGTGTAGGCGATGGCCGCGGCTTTGCCGCCTGCCTCGAAGCCGACGAAGAGGTAGTTCTTCCGCCCGAGGGCGATAGCACTCATGCCGCGTTCGGTTGCATTGTTATCCAACTCAAGAATGCCGTTGTCGAGGTAGGGGCGCAGGCGCTCCATGCGGGTCAGGGCATAGCGGATGGCGGCTGCAAGCGGGGATTTGCCCGAGACCGTGGTGAGTTGCAGAGCCAGCCATACCTCGAGATCGTCGAAGACTGGGGCCGCATGTGCCTTGCGAAGTTCGACCCGGACATCTGGCGGCGACCCTCTGGCCTCTTTCTCGACGGCGTAGAGTTGGGCGATCCCGGCAATGGCATCTTCGGCAATCGGGGAGCCTTGCGACCGGTGGATGTCGACGAACTTGCGCCGCACATGGGCCATGCAGGCGACTTCGCGTATGGTGCCGGAGCGGTAGAGGTCCTCGAACCCGGCATAGCCGTCGGCATGCATCCAGCCGCGGAACCGGGCCAGGTGGTCTTTGCGGTGCTGGCCCTTGCGGTCGCCGGAACCGATACCAGGCTGCCGGGGGCGCGTCGCCACCCAGGGGCGTTCGTCGCGGGCGTAGGTCCAGAGCCTTGCGGTCTGGGTTTTGCAGTTGCCGGGAGCGAGCATGCTGATCGGCGTGTCATCGGCGAAGATCGCCTCGGCCGACAAGACATGGCGGCCAATGGCGTCTGCGAGGGGCTCCAGCAGGGCGGTGGATTTGCCGACCTAGTTGGCAAGCGTCGAGCGTTCCAGGTCGAGCTCTTCGCGGTCGAAGATCTGGCTCTGAGGGTAGAGCGACAGGTGGTCTGCACATTTGCTGACCAACAAATGGGCCAGCAGGCCTGGCCGTGGGCGGCCACGCTCTATGGGCCGCGAAGGCAGCGGGGCCTGCACGAAGCCGTTCAAAGCAGGTGCAGGTCAGGCGCGGGCGGAAGATGCGGTTAACGATGAAGCGTCCGGGGACATATTCAAGTTCCCGCGTGACATCCTCTCCGATCCTCCGCAATCGGCACAGGCATCAACGCCGGGGGTCAGCTCGACCTCCATCCGGGGGATGTGAACCGGGATCGGGCGGCGCTTGGGTTTGTCCTTCTCCTCGATGTCCGGCAGCTTCAGCCGCGCCGTCATCGCCGCGGCGGCAATCTCGCTGGTCTCGAGCGAGAGTTGCAACTGGTCCGCCGTCTCGGAAGACGCGCCAAACCGGTGCGCCCGGTGCCCGGCCAGCCGGTGGCGCAGCTTCACGATCAAGATACGCGATGATCCGTCAGCGGCGGGCCGGTGAAAAAAGACATGCGGTCTTACCCTTGACCTCGGCCAGAAGCCGCGCGGTAAAGCTGCGCAGTTCCTCGGGGTCTTCCGGCAAAGTCAGGGTCTGATCGAGCATGCAAGGAGTTTATCCAACTGTATTCCTTGTGAGAATCATTGATTGCACGACTGGCAGACTATCCTGCGGCCAGAGGCCGCCACGTCCGCTGCAGTGCCCGCCAGTCGATCCCCTCCAGCGAAGGGGTTCAGGAATACCCCGTCCAGTAATGCTGATGAATCTTTTCCGGACGAGATCAGGGTCTGCGACCCGTGTCACCCGCTGTATGGTCGGACATTTCGGGTTGTCCGTCGAACGAGCTATCGTGGGGGCAATTTTT
>NZ_JAXMMF010000150.1:0-8927 GCF_034366665.1 Tabrizicola sp.
GCAGTGGGGACATGCCCCGGATTTCCTTTGCGATTCAGCGGAGTTCTGCAAGATTCGGCAATGCAGGACCGATGCTGCTTCACAGCTTGAATGAGGCGCGGAACATACTCGGATTCCCGGTCGGCGCAAGCCCCTTTTCGCAGGTGCGGCAGGGGGACGGGGGGAGGGCTATTCGTCGGTGTCCGCCCCGGCTTTTCCCTTGGCTTTCAGCTGTTCGGCAAGGCCCTGCAGCGCCGAAAACGGCTTTACATCGGCGTCGGAAAGCGGGGTCACGCCATCCCCGGCGTGAAGCGTCTGCGCGAAGTCGACACCGGGCGCGCGCGGGTAAAGCGGCAAGGCCAAAGCCAGAGCCTCGACCGCGATTTCGGCCAGATCGATCATCTCGGGCATCGGCTCGACCGTGTCATCCTCGGGCATCTCGACCTCGTCGCCCTCGGGCAGTTGGTAGCCCGCGACATAGCGGCGGCGCACCAGTTCGTCGATCCGCGCCGGGACAGGGACCAGCGTCACGCTGCAGGGCTGGTCGGCGCGGGCGGTCAGCCGCGCCTCAAGCACCAGTTCGTCGCGCCCCGAGGGGTGGATCTCGCCGGTCAGGTCCAGATGCGACAGGCCCAGAAGTTCAAGCTCCTGGGCCATCGCCTTGCGTTCGTCCGCATCGGGGCGATAGCTGAACCGGGTCGGCTTGCGCGGACTAAGACCGCCGGTGCGGAAGCGGGTGGGGCGGGCATGGTCAGGATCGGTCATTGGCGGGGCTTTCGCGGGGCCGCCCAAAACGGGTGCGGCGTTCCATTCTTGAACAAGGGGCTCATAGTCTGTTATCCCGAACGCCAAGGGTTTTGAAGAACCTGCGTTGACAGATGGCAAAAGAGCGGGGCGTGAGGACAGGCATGGCAGATTTCCGGTTCGCGCGTTCGGTCCTGGCGGCCTGCCAGGGGTCGCGCAAGGGGCTTGTTTCGCTGGCTCTCATCGCGACGGTCGCGGGCTGCTCGCCGGTCTTTCGCAACCACGGCTATGTCCCGACCGAGCAGGAACTGGCCCTGATCGAGGTCGGCGTCGACACGCGCGAAACGGTGGGCCAGAAGATCGGCCGTCCGACGACCTCGGGCCTTCTGAACGACGAGGGCTGGTTCTACGTGCAAAGCCGCTACAAGCATTTCGGCCCGCGTGCCCCGCAAGAGATCGAACGCCAGGTGCTGGCGGTGACCTTCAACGCGGCCGGCACGGTCGAGAATGTCGCCCGCTACGGGCTGGAGGACGGCAAGGTCGTCCAGATTTCGCGGCGGGTGACCGAGCCGAACGTGAAGGGGCTGAACGTCATCCAGCAGATCCTGGGCAGCTTCGGTCGCCTGCAGGCGGGCGACCTGCTGGGCGACTGATCAGTCCTCGGGCTCGAACGTCAGCGCCACGCCGTTGATGCAGTAGCGCAGGCCGGTGGGCGCGGGGCCGTCGGGGAAGACGTGGCCCAGATGGGCGTCGCAGCGGTTGCAGTGCACCTCGGTCCGGCGCATGAACCAGCTGTTGTCCGACTGCTCACCCACCATTTCGGGATCGAGCGGGGCGTAGAAGCTGGGCCAGCCGGTGCCACTTTCGAACTTGGTCTTCTGGTCAAAGAGCGGCGCGCCGCAGCAGATGCAGCGGAAGGTGCCGGGGTCCTTCGGGAAGGCGTCGTGGGTGAAGGCGCGTTCGGTCCCGTGCTTGCGGGTCACCTTGTAGGCGAGGTCCGAAAGCTGGGCCTGCCATTCGGCTTCGGTCTTGACGATCTTGTCCATGCGGGTCTCCTTTGAGGCTAATCTAGGGGCTGCGGCCGCGGGGGGAAAGGGCGTGGAGCCACTTCGAAAGGGCGTTCTGGTCGCAAGGCTGGCCGAGGGGCGGGCCGACATGGGCCGGGTCATGGCGCTGCGGGCGGCCTGCTTCCCGCGCAGCAGGGGCGTCGAGGCCGATGCGCAGGACGCGCTGTCGGCGCATGTGATGGTCGAGGGGCCCGAGGGATTGCTGGGCTATTTCCGGGTCATGCTGTTTGGCTGGGGGGCGGGGCTGGCGCAGGGCTATGCCGCGCGGTTCTACGATGTGGGGCCTTTGTCGGGCTATGCCCGGCCCATCGCCGAGATCGGGCGGTTCTGCGTCGCGCCGGGTGGGGTGCATCCGGACGTGCTGCGGCTGGCCTGGGGCGCGATGACGCGGCTGGTGGACGAGGGGCAGGCGGGGCTTCTGGTGGGGTGTTCCAGTTTCCGCGGCGCCAGGTGGGAGACGCATCGGGCGGGGCTGGCGCTTCTGGCAGCCGAGTTCCTGGGGCCGGTGGAACACCTGCCGGGGCGGAAGGCGGCCGAGGTCGTGGACTACCCCGCGCTGGTCGGGCCAGTGGGTGACCGACGGGCCTCGCTGGCGGGGCTGCCTGCGCTGTTGCGAACCTACCTGGGGATGGGCGGCTGGGTCAGCGATCACGCGGTGGTGGACCTGGACCTGGACACGCTGCATGTCTTCACCTGCGTCGAGGTGGACCAGGTGCCCGCGGCCCGGGCGGCGTCGTTGCGCGCGGTGGCGGGGTAGATGGTCACGCAAGGCAAATGTGTAAAAACAACGTATTTTCTAGTATTTATCGGAAGACGTTAATGTTATGTCCTTCTTGTGCTGAAATCAGCCGCCGCCGTGGATCGCCTTGATCGCATCGCCAATGGCGTAGGCTTCGGCCTCGACGGCCTGGTGATCTCGGACGTATCGGCGGGCGAAATCCATCAAGCCCCAGTCACGGAACTGTTCGACATGCTTCACCTCGTGGCCCCAGAGGGCGACGTTGTTCTGGGCGTCCCAGGCGTTGCGGAAGATGATCGTGTCGATGGCGGTGACCGCGGTGGCATCACCGTAGCGCATTGCAAGCGATTGGACGCTGGCGTCCTCGATCACGCCGACGCGGTATTCGATGCTGTCAAGAAGGTCGGCGGGATACCAGGCCAGAAGCGCCTCCCGGATGTGGGGCGGCATCGGATCGGTGCCCTGCGTCCAGGCGGCATCGCGCGAGGCGACAAGGGCGTTGGCCAGCGCGGTTGCGGCGATCTCGTAGCCCGTTTCCAGCGCAGCGTTCGGGTCAAAGAGGGTCTGGGCCTGCGGCGGCGTCGCGGGAAGGGCCGCGAGGAGAAGTGCGAAAAGGGGGCCAGCACGCATGGGCCTCAGGGTGCCAAGGTTCGGGCCAGGGTTCAACCTGAGGCTTCCGTCGGTGACGGAAAGGTGAGGGCTGCGCGGGTTGGGGCGGTTGTGAAACGGAGCGCGTTCCGCGCGAAGACCTTTTGTCTCGGCCCTGCGTGTGAAGGACACGCAGGACCTCGGGACCTCCGTCAGGTGGGCAGCCGTCCCGCTTAGGCCCGGCCGCGACGGCCGCCGCGACGGCCCCCGGCAGCCTGGGAGGCGGCGGCGGAGGCTTCGGCGAAGGTCATGCCGCCTTCGACCGATTCCAGCACCTTGGCAAAACGGATCCACTCGCCGCCGTTCGCGTCGTGGTTCATCAGGAAGTTGGCGGCGCGGATCGCCTCCATTTCCTGCTGGCGAACCGGGTTCATGATGGCGGAGGTCATGCCCGCGCCGATGGCCATCGGCAGGAAGGCTGCATTGATGCCGTGGCGGTGCGGCAGGCCGAAGCTGATGTTCGAGGCACCACAGGTGGTGTTCACGCCCAGCTCTTCACGCAGGCGGCGGACGAGGGCGAAGACCTGCTGGCCCGCCGAGCCCATCGCGCCGACGGGCATGACCAGCGGGTCGACCACGATGTCATGCGCGGGGATGCCGAAATCGGCGGCGCGTTCGACGATCTTCTTCGCGACGGCGAAGCGGACATCGGGATTTTCGCTGATCCCGGTGTCATCGTTCGAGATTGCCACGACCGGGACGTTGTATTTCTTGACCAAGGGCAGGACGAGTTCGAGACGGTGTTCCTCACCCGTGACCGAGTTCAGCAGCGGGCGGCCTTCGCAGGCCATCAGGCCGGATTCCAGCGCGCCGGGGACCGACGAGTCGATGCAGAGGGGCACGTCGACGGTCTGCTGGATGATCTCGATCAAGGCCTTCATCAGCGGCGGCTCGACGAAGTTGTTGTCGGCATAGCGCGGGTCCTGGGCCATCATGTTGGTGAAGACCGCGCCCGAGTTCACGTCAAGGACGGTGGCCCCGCAGGCGACCTGTTCGAGGGCGTCCTTGATGACGGTGTCGAAGTTGCCGGCCTCAAGCTCGGCGGCAAGCTTCTTGCGGCCCGTGGGGTTGATGCGTTCGCCGATCACGCAGAAGGGTTCATCAAAGCCGATGATGACGGTTTTCGTTTTGGATTCAATGACAGTACGGGTCATACTTGAGGCTTTCTCTTAAGCGGTGGCAGAGGCCGGAACGCCCGAGGCGCCGCCGTTTTCGGTAACCCACTGGGCATTGGTCTTGATGCCGCCAAGGGGGAAGAAGTGGACCTGTTCGATACCAAAGCCCGGGTGCGCGGCCTTGTGGGCGGCAAGGCCCTCAAGGACCTCGGTCGGCTCGTAGGGGAGAAGGAGTTTCGTCACATCCATCGCCCGCTTTTGCAACACGCGGAGCGATGGACCGACACCGCAAGCGATGGCGAACTTGATCAGGGTCTGCAGCTTCGCGGGACCGGCGATGCCGATGTGAACGGGAAGCTTGATGCCTTCGGCCTGCAGTCGGTTCACCCAGTCGATCACCGGCTGAGCCTCGAAGCAGAACTGGGTGGCCATCGCCATCTGGGCGTCGGTGCGGTCCATGAAGGCGGATTTCCAGCGGGCGGCTTCCATGACCATGCGGTCCGAGCCATCGGGGTCGATGTCCTTGTTGCCCTCGGGGTGGCCTGCGACGTGGAGGCGCTTGAACCCGTCAAACGCCCCGGATTCAAGGAGTTGCATCGAAGTGCTGAAGTCGCCCACTGGTTGCGCCACACCACCGGCAAGGAGGAGGCCCTGGGAGACGCCGACATCCTTGTAGGCCGCGACCCAGGATTGCAGCGTGGCCTTGTCCTTGATGATGCGGGCCGGGAAGTGGGGCATCACGTCGAAGCCTTCGGCCCCGATGCGCTTGGCGGTCGCCACCATGTCCTCGATCGGCGTGCCGTCGATATGGGCGATGTAGACGCGGGTGCCGGTGGGCAAAAGGTCGCGGAAGCTTTCCACTTTTTCGGCGGTACGGGGCATGACCTCGATCGAGTAGCCCTTGAGGAAGGGCTCCAGAGACCCGGTGGCGGGGGCGGCGTCTTCCTTGCGGCGGAAGTTGAACAGGGCCATGACAGTCTCCTTAAGGGTCATGATGGCTTCAGGCCTTGGCCCAGCCTTCGGCGTCGATCAGCGATTTCAGGCGGGCGGTGTCGAATTCGGCCTCCAGCTTCGCGGCATAGTCGGCGGCAAGGGTGTCCGGCTCGCCCTCCAGATCGGCCACGACGGTCTTGCGCCATTCGGCAAGATAAGCGTCCGCGTCCTTGGCGCCGATCTTCATGGCGCAGCGGTCGATGGCCTGTTCGAACCGTTCTGTCAGCTGGACCTTCGAGCCTTTGCGCCCCTTGCCGACGATGACCTGGGCCGGGATGTCGCGCCAGTAGACGATGGTGATTTCGGCCATGATGCGGTGATTCCCTGACTGCCTGTTGCTGCGTTGATAGACGTCGCTCTCCGACAGCCGGTGTCGGTTTTCGACATGGCGGGAGATAGATGCGACCACCTCGGCGCCGTGCGAGAGTAGTCACCTGCGCTGGCGGATGCGAGGGGGGCCTGACGCAGAAGATTTCATGAAGAAGATGAGCCGCGCGAAACGAAAATGCCCGGCCCCCGGGTGGCGGCTGGGCATGATGGGTCAGGATCGTCTGGCTACCAGCGGTAGTTCACGCCGATCTGCATCAGACCGAACTCGATCTCCGAGATCGCGCCGGGGTTATGACCTTCAAGCGTGATCGCGCCAAGGTCGAAGTGGTCGTAGCCTGCGGTCAGCGAAACCTTGTCGCCCAGATTCCGCTCGACGCCTAGGCCCAGCGTCCAGCCCGTCAGCGTGTCGCTGTTGACCGTCGTCTGTCCGCCGCCGCTGGTGCCGGCGACGTCGGCCTGGGCGAAGCCTCCGGTTGCGAAGAAATGCATCTTGCTATCCGCCAGACCGACGCGGCCCCGCAAAGTCATCAGGTCGCTGACGATGGTTTCGCAATCGTTGCACAACAGGAAGATGCCAGGCTGCGGGGAGGCAGTGATCTCGCCGCTGGAAATGCTGAACGCCGCACCAAAGGTGAATTGACCCCGCTGCCAGTCGCGGCCGACCGTCAGGATCGGCAGCGTGCCGGTCCAGTCGTCGGACAAGGTGGCGTGGCCACCCAAGGCGGGGCGGTCCCAGTAATTGTCCCCGGTCGATCGGGCGGCGGAAAGGCCTACGTAATAGCCGGACCAGTCCGTCGTCGGGATCGGTTCGGCAAGAACTGCGGATGACCCGAGGATGGCGGCAAAGAGACTGCCCGCCACGATTGGCCTTGCTGTGATTTTCATGACTGCCTCGACGTTTTTTCCAAGGATATGCCCCGCTTGCAATATGCGTCAATGTGCATGGGACATGGCCCGGGTCATGGGCCCGCGGTTCAGGCAGGAATGCAACAGCCCGCATCCGGGCAGCCACGCTTGTCAGGGCGGGAAAACCCGTCTACCTTTCGGGGTAACCACAGATGGAGGGCGGTCATGACGCCCGAGCGTCCCCGTAGGGCGGACGCGACAGACGCGCAGGTCGAGACGCCGATGGCCGTTTCCCTCGCGGATGAGCCGTCAGCCCTGCATGACTTGGGGCCTGCTCCGCTTTATGCGGCGCTGGACCTGGGAACGAACAGTTGCCGGATGCTGATTGCCCAACCCCTGGGCAGTCAGTTTTCGATCATAGACAGCTTTTCGAAATCGGTGCAGCTGGGCGTGGGGCTTGAAGCCTCGGGCCGGTTGTCGCGCGCCTCGATGGGGCGGACGATCCAGGCGCTGCGGATCTGCGAGAAGAAGATCGAGAAACATGGCGTCGCCCGGATGCGGCTGGTCGCGACCGAGGCGTGCCGGCGGGCGCGCAATGCCAAGGAGTTCATCCGCCAGGTGCGGCGCGAAACCGGCCTTGCGCTGGAGATCATCGCCCCAGAGGAAGAGGCGCGGCTGGCTGTCATCTCGTGCGCGCCGCTGGTCAATACCTCGACCGAGCAGCTTCTGGTGGTCGATATCGGCGGTGGCTCGACCGAACTGGTCTGGATCGACCTGAGCGCGGTGGCCCCTGCGGACCGGCCAAAGGCGATCATGCGGTTGCACATGGGCTTCAACGCGCAGGGCGAGGGCGCGGTGGCGCGGGTGGTGGACTGGATTTCGGTGCCCTTGGGGGTGGCGACGCTGAAGGACCAGTTCATCGACGTCGACGACGATGCGGCGCGCTTTGCGCTGATGAGCTGGTTCTTCGAAGAGAACCTGGCCAGCTTCAGCCCCTACAACGCCGAAAACCCGCGCGAAGGGTTCCAGATCATCGGGACCTCCGGGACGGTGACCACGGTGGCGGCGTCGTTCCTGAACCTCAAGCGCTATGACCGGACCAAGGTGGACGGGTTGCAGATGACATCCGACCAGATCGACCTTGTGATCCGGGAATATCTGGCGCTGGGGCCGGAAGGGCGGCGGACCGACCCGCGGATCGGGCGCGACCGGCATGCGCTGATCATGTCGGGGGCGGCGATCCTGCAGGCCCTGATGCGCATCTGGCCCACGGACCGCTTGTCGGTGGCCGACAGGGGCCTTAGGGAGGGGCTTCTCTATGCGCAGATGAGCGCGGACGGCGTGCTTTCGGACGGACCCTACACATGAGCGAGTAACAGACCTCCGGGCGCGGGCAGCGTGAGCTGCGGGTGCGCGTCAAGACCGCCAAGGGGCGCAAGCTTTCCTCGACGCTGTGGCTGGAGCGGCAGCTGAACGACCCTTACGTGATCCGCGCGCGCAAAGAGGGGTATCGGGGCCGGGCGGCCTACAAGATCCTGGAGCTGGACGACAAGTACGGCTTCCTGAAACCGGGGGCGCGGGTGGTCGATCTGGGCTGCGCGCCGGGGGGCTGGTGTCAGGTGGCGGCGTTGCGGGTCAACGCGCTGGGGCAGAACCCGAAGAAACCGATCGGCTATGTGCTGGGTGTCGACCTGCAAGAGGTCGAGGCGATCTCGGGCGCGGAAATCCACCAGCTGGACTTTCTGGAGGATGGCGCGGAAGACAAGGTCAAGGGCTGGCTGGGTGGCCGTGCCGACGTGGTGATGTCGGACATGGCGGCGGCGGCCAGCGGGCACAAGGGCACCGATCACCTGCGCATTGTGGCGCTGATCGAAGCGGCGCTGGCCTTTGCCTTCGACGTGCTGGAGGACGACGGCACCTTTGTCGCCAAGGTGCTGGCGGGCGGGGCCGAGCAGCAGATGCAGACCTTGCTGAAGAAGAATTTCAAGAAGGTGGCAAACGTGAAGCCACCGGCCAGCCGGGCAGACAGTTCGGAAAAGTTCGTCGTGGCGATGGGCTTCCGCGGCCGTCTGGTCGAGGGCGGCGAAGGGCAGTCTGACCCTGACGCGGGTCCTCTGGGGTGACCTCCCCTCACCTCCGGCCCCTCTCCCGCGGGGGGAGAGGGCAGTGGTCGGCCGCAATTCTCTAGAATGACAATGAAAAAGGCGCCCGAAGGCGCCCTGTTTCAGCGGGGTGGAGCTGATCAGCCGCCCCAGCTGCGGACCGGTCCGCAATCCATGTGGACGAAGTTTGAGCGCGAATACTTGCCGACCCCGCCCGAAGCGCAGGCCGCAGCCGCCTTGGCCATCTGCCCGACTGAACGTGACTGAAGCCGCAAGTCGGCTGCCTGGCCCTTCATGTGCAGCGAGTTCTTCGCAACACCGCCAGACCTTGACCGGAGCATGGCGTTGGTTCTGGGGGAGCGGT
>NZ_JAXMMF010000151.1:0-54541 GCF_034366665.1 Tabrizicola sp.
TTCTTCCCTGACAGCGGCTCCTCGTGCGCCTTCGGCTTCTCGTCGCAAGCGAGGAAAAGCCGAAGGCTTCGACGAGCGGCCCGATTCATTCCTTCAACAGCAAGCCCAGCGCCAGCACCGTCATTGCCACGCCCACCAGCACAAGCCCTGGCTGCACCAGCCCGTGCAGGACCAGCTCCCACAGCGCGACCCAGCTGGGGACAAGGTAGGTATAGGCCATCACCTTCGCCGCGGGCAGCCGCAGGGTGGCGTATTGCAGCAGCACGAAGGTCATCGCGCTTGCCGCCACAGCGACATAGACCAGCGTCACCCAGACGATCCCCGGCAGCGCGCGCCAGTCGGTCTCAAGCACTGCAGGCCAGGCGTAAAGCGCCAGCAGAACCGTCCCCGCCAGCATCATCCCGAAAGTGAAGACCACCGCAGGCTCGCCCCGATTCAGCTTCCTTACCAGCGGAGCGTAAGCCGCATGGGCGACGCAACCGACGAAATAGATCATCTCGCCTCGCCCGATCTCCAGCCGCGCCAGCGCGCCAAGGTCGGCCCGGAAGATCACCCACAGTGCGCCGATCCCCCCGATGGCCAGCGCCAGCGCCATCCGCCCGGTCAGGCTTTGGCGCAGAAAGAGCCAGCCGAACCCCGCCGCCATCACCGGCGTCAGCGTGAAAACTGCCGCAGCCGATACCGGAGGCGCGGTCTTCAACCCCTCGAACATCAGCACGAAATAGGCGCCCAGAAGCCCGCCCAGAACCAGATATCGCCAGGGCGCCACCCAGGCGCTGCGCGGGATGCCGGTGGCCAGCGTCGCCGCGGCCCCGACCAGAACTCCTGCCAGGATGAACCGCACCACCGACAACGCGCCAGGGTCAATGTGCGGGGCGGCCAGTACACCCAGCGAGAAGGACCCGGCGACGAGAGCCGAGAATGTCAGCATCGCCAGATGCCCGCGCGCGGACTGCGACAGCCTCGACAGGATCTGGCCGGCCAGCATCAGGCGCAGGATTTCCAGTCCTTCGCGGCGTCCTTGAGATGCGCAAGGAACGCTTGCACCTTGCGGGTCCGGTGCAGGTCGACATGGGTCACGATCCGCAACTGTGACTCCCACTCCGGGCGGGCGGGCAGGATTTCCACCAGATCCGGGTCCTCCTGGGCGCGGAAGCTCATCATGAAACCGATTCCTGCGCCCTGCCGGACCGCCTGTTCCAGGGCTGTGGCTTCCGTTGCGGCATAGGCGATCTGGTCGGGATGCACCGTCGCCCGCAGCCAGCGGTGGAAGGGCGCGCGGGTGACCTCGGCGTCGGTGCAGACGAAACGGTGGCCAGCAAATTCGGCCTCCGACGCCGGGCGGCCGTGGCGGTCCACATAGGCGCGCGAGGCGTAAAGCGCCGCCATCATGCGGGTCAGCGGCTGGACGACATTGTCCGGCTCCTCGGGCCCGTTGCCCGCACGGATCGCCACATGCGCCTCACCATAGTCCAGCCGGAAGACCCGCATGTCGGTCAGGAACCGCACCCGCACATCCGGGAACTTGTCCTGAAAGCTGACCATCACTGGCGTCAGCAGGTCCCCGATCCCCGAGATCGACGTCACCACCAGCTCTCCCGAGACCGTCTCGCCCTGACCCTTGATCCGGCTGACCAGATGCGCGAACTGCTCTTCGGTCGTCTGGGCCACCGCCAGCAGGTCGCGGCCCGATTCCGTCGGCGTGTAGCCCCGCGCATGGCGCTGGAACAGCTTCACCCCCAGGCGTTTCTCCAGAGCATCGATATGTCGGATCACTGTGGCATGGTGGACCCCCAGAACCTCGGCCGCGCCCGAGACGGTGCCCAGTCGCGCCACCTGGAATGCCGTGCGGATTTCGTCCCAGTTTTCCATATGGACTCCATGTGCAATGGCGCACATTAACTCCAGAAACTGGGTGAACGGCAAGCGCCTGGTCTCCCTGATTGTAAGGGCGGACGCGCCCTGATATCGGGATGAAGCAGTACACCGCCGCAAGGAAAGCCATTGGGCAACGCAGTTATCATGTTGCTGGCGGCAGTTGCCCTCGCCGGCTGCTGCCTCACCGGCACGTCGCAAACCAGTCGTTCCACCCGCCCCCAGGTCAGCACCGAAAACTCTGGGCTGGGATTGACCCGGGACCGACAGGAATGCACGGCTGCTCGCAGCGGAGTGCTCTCCCTGTGGCGCGACCAATGCCGCAACCCTCACCTGACCGAAGCACAGCTGCGCGACCGGGCCGAGCCGATTGCGGCGCGCTTCAGTGCCTTGCTCTCGGACAGCGACCTTGCCGCCGAATGCGCGGGCATCGAGACGGGGAAAGGCGGGTTTTCCGACTTTGCCCGGGCCCGGGGCAGGCAACTTGAGAATGCCTGCCTTGACGATCTGGGCTTCCGGCCTGTGTCCCGCCAGTACCAAAGCTGTCGCCAGATCGGGTTCTGACGTCGCGGATTGCCGGATGGTGATCGTGTCGCCCGCCTGCAACCAGCCGTACGGATTGCCGATGGCAGTGCGCCGAAATGCACGGGCGCCACGTGACGTGCAGCGCAGGTTCAATGCTTTTTCGCGCAGCAACCGGGTGAAGCGCGCAGCGTGTTCGAAGGTCGGCCGATCTACGGCCACATCCGGTTTTCCTTCTACGGAGCGACCGACACACGCAAGCGTCCCGGCGGGGCAGTTCGGTGCATTTCCGGCTGGACGACGACGATGCCGTGTCGGTCAACGACATCTCGCGCCTGCGCCACGTCAGCCGGGTGCTTTCACCCTCGACCCACATCACCTTTCCGACCCGGGTCTTCCTGTTTCCCTCGGGGCCCGACGCTCCGGACGGCGTCTCGATGGTCCAGCAGCGCTTTCTCACCGCCATCGGCCTTGCGACCGTCAACGGCAGCGGCTTCCACAAGAACCCCTACCAGATGATGCATGGCAACGTCTGGACCCGCTGGCCCGTGGTGTCCGACCCCGGCTTCCCCTCGCACATCCGGACCCAGCATTTCGACAACGACACCGCCGAACGGCAGGACAAGATCGTCGGAGCCTTGCAGCGCGAGCGTACCAGCCGCCGGGGCAACCGTCACGCCGCCGCCGTAGACCGCGCGCTGGTCCAGGGCTTTCCCTGGATGGACCGCCAGACGCTGGACGGCCTCCTTGCCCGCTGCAACGCGGGGAAAAGCCTGGACGACCGGCCTCCGGTCGGCTGATCCGCCGGCTACGGTCCGCTTGACGCAAGGGTGCCCGCACCGCACTCTGCCTCGCGCGAAATGGAGGCTCAATGCGCGTCAAGGTCGACACCTCGGATCGACTGGTCATCCTGCATCGGCCTGTGACCCTGTCGGTCGTGCTGGGTGGGGTCATTCTGCTCCAGCTTTGCGTCGCTCTCGCCCTTGGCCTTGCAGGGAACTGGTTCGGAACCATCGTGATGCTGCTTGGGGCGCTGGTGGCTGCCCTGCTTGCCGGTGCCCTGATCCGCCGGATCGACCTGATCCTCGACCGTCGCGCGGGTGAGGCGCAGCTGCACAGCGCGACGCTCTTTCGCAAGACCCACACCCGCTGGCCCCTGTCCGACGTGACGGGCGCCCAGGTCCAGCAGGCGTTCAGCCGGAACGGTACCCATACCCACCGCCCCGCGCTTTCCCTGTCCGGGGGGCGCGTCCAACCCTTGACGCCCAACTTTGCCCACGGCACGGCGCCCAACCTTGTCGCCGCCGCCATCAACCGCTGGCTCAAGGGCCGCCGACGCCCGAAGACTTGACTCTGACCCCAGACAGGACTACCCCCGCGCCAATTCCCCGGAGGCAGCAGCTTCCGGTCCCTGCGGCGCATGCCCGGGATCGCCATCCGTCAGCGCGTTGCGCCCACGGGTGTCATTCCGCTTTGCATCGCAGGTTCGCCGCCCCATATCGGGGCAAAGCTACGATGAGGTGACGCGATGTTCGAAAGCCTGTCAGAACGCCTTGGTGGCGTCTTCGACCGTCTGACCAAGGCCGGCGCCCTGTCCGAGGCCGACGTCGTCACCGCGCTCCGCGAGGTTCGCGTGGCCCTGTTGGAGGCTGACGTCTCCCTCCCCGTCGCGCGCGACTTCATCAAGCGCGTCACCGAAAAGGCCACCGGATCGGCGGTGACGAAGTCGATCACCCCCGGCCAGATGGTCGTCAAGATCGTCCATGACGAACTGATCCGCGTGCTGGCCGGTGATGGCGAGCCGGACGCGCTGAAGATCGACAATCCGCCCGCGACGATCCTGATGGTCGGCCTGCAAGGTTCGGGCAAGACCACGACCACGGCGAAGCTGGCCAAACGGCTGAAGGAAAAGCAGGGCAAGAAGGTCCTGCTGGCGTCCCTCGACACCAACCGCCCCGCCGCGATGGAGCAGTTGGCGATCCTGGGCACCCAGATCGGCGTCGACAGCCTGCCAATCGTCAAGGGCGAGACCGCCGTCCAGATCGCCAAGCGCGCCAAGACGCAAGCCAACCTCGGCGGCTATGACGTCGTGTTCCTGGATACCGCCGGACGCCTGCACATCGACGAAGTCCTGATGGACGAAATCCAGGCCGTCCGCGACATCGCCCAACCGCGCGAGACGCTTCTGGTCGTCGACGGTCTGACCGGCCAGGACGCCGTCAACGTCGCCACCGAATTCGACGGCAAGGTCGGCATCTCCGGCGTCGTCCTGACCCGGATGGACGGCGACGGTCGCGGCGGTGCTGCCCTGTCGATGCGCGCTGTCACCGGCAAGCCGATCCGCTTTGTCGGCCTTGGCGAAAAGATGGACGCGATCGAAACCTTCGACGCCGACCGCGTCGCAGGCCGCATCCTTGGCATGGGGGACATTGTCGCCCTCGTCGAACGCGCGCAGGAAACCTTCGAGGCCGAGCAGGCCGAACGCATGGCCAAGCGCTTTGCCAAGGGTCTGTTCAACATGAACGACCTGAAGATGCAGCTTGACCAGATGCTGAAGATGGGCGGGATGCAGGGCCTGATGGGCATGATGCCCGGCATGGGCAAGATGGCCAACCAGGCCGAGGCTGCGGGCCTGAACGACAAGATGCTCCACCACCAGATTGCCCTCATCAACTCGATGACGAAGAAGGAACGCGCGAACCCCGACCTCCTCGCCGCCTCCCGCAAGAAGCGCATCGCCGCTGGCGCTGGCCTTGACGTTGCCGATCTCAACCGCCTCTTGAAACAGCACAAGCAGATGGCGGACATGATGAAGAAGATGGGCAAGGGCGGCATGATGAAGAACATGATCAAGCAGTTCCTTGGCAAAGGCGGCATGCCCGACCCGTCGAAGATGTCTCCCGATCAGCTGGCCGAAATGGCCAAGGGCATGCAACAGGGCGGAGGCATGGGTGGATTCGGCGGCGGGGGCCTCCCCCCCGGCATGGGCGGCCTGCCGCGCGGGATCACCCTGCCTGCGGGCCTGTCTGGGTTGATGAAGAAGAAGTAATGACCCGCCCCGCGTATCAGATCAGCGTGACGATCCCGGTTCTTGAGACCGACCGTCTGCGCTTGCGCGAACCGCGTGAGGCGGACTTTTCCGCCATGCTTGCCTTCAACGACAGCCCCCGCTCCGGCTTTGTCGGGGGCGGGCGCGACCGGCAATGGGTCTGGCGCGGGCTTCTGGCCAACATCGGCCACTGGGTGCTGCGCGGCTACGGTCTTTTCTCCGTCGACACAAAGGCGGGGGAGTTCATCGGCCGCATCGGCATGATCTATCACGACGGCTGGGACGAACCCGAACTTGGCTGGCACCTTTTCGACGGCCACGAAGGCCACGGCTATTGTGTCGAGGCCGCCCGCGCCGCGCGGGGCGACTATCACGCCCGCATCACCTCGGCGCCGGTCATCAGCTACATCGACCCCGCCAACCCGAAGTCCGAGGCCGTCGCCCGCCGCCTTGGCGCGGCACCTGAACGGCAGGCCGTCTTCTTCGACAAGACCATCACTGTCTGGCGCCACCCGGCGCCGGGGGCGCAGGCATGACACCTTTGCAGACAGCAGACGCGCAGCAGACGTCGGAAAGAGGGCATTGATGGACGCTACAACCCGCGCCGCAGCACTGCTGAAGGAACACCGGGCCTCGATCGACCGGCTGGACGCGATCCTGGTCTACACCCTGGCCGAACGGTTCAAGCAGACCCAGGCCGTGGGTCGCCTGAAGGCCGAACACAACCTGCCGCCCTCGGACCCGGACCGTGAGGCGCGGCAGATGGCGCGGCTTGACCAACTGGCACAAGAGGCCGACCTCGACCCCGATCTTGCCAAGAAATTCCTGACCTTCATCATCAGCGAAGTCATCAGGCATCACGAGAAACTACAGAAATAACAACCACGTAGGGTGCGTGACCCGCACCTTCGACCCAAACCCAAGGAGACTATACTATGGCCATGAAAATCCGTCTCGCGCGCGGTGGTTCCAAGAAGCGCCCGTTCTATTCCATCGTCGCCACCGACAGCCGCATGCCGCGCGACGGCCGCTTTCTGGAAAAGCTGGGCACCTACAACCCGCTGCTCGCCAAGGATGACGAAAAGCGCGTCGTCATGAACCTTGACCGCGTGAACCACTGGCTGTCCGAAGGCGCCCAGCCGACCGACCGCGTCGCCCGCTTCCTGGAAGCCGCCGGTGTCCGCCCGAAGGCCACCCGCAACAACGCCAAAGCCGGCACCCCGGGCAAGGCGATGGCCGAGCGTGCCGCCAAGAAGGCCGCCCGCGCTGCCGAGCCGGCTGCCGAAGCCGCGACCGAGTAATCTCATGACCGGCCAGTTCAGCCCCGCCTTCCGGGACGAGCTGGCCGCTCTCATGCGGTGGCGGCGCGATGTGCGCCGCTTCCGCACTGACCCCGTCCCCGAGGACCTGCTCGCCCGTGGCCTGCAGGCCTTCACTCTGGCCCCGTCGGTCGGCCTTAGCGAACCCTGGCGCATCCTGCGGATCGACAGCCCCCAGGCCCGTGCCGCCTGCCTTGCCAATTACCGCGACTGCAACGCCCAGGCCCTTGATGGCTTTGACGGCGACCGCTCTGCGACCTACAGCCGCCTCAAACTCTCCGGCATGGCCGAAGCCCCGGTGCATCTTGCGGTCTTCTGCGACGACGCCACGCCCAAAGGCGCGGGCCTTGGCGCTGCCACCATGCCCGAAACCCGCGCCTATTCCGTCGTCGGTGCGATCACCCACCTCTGGCTTGCCCTGCGTGCCGAAGGCCTTGGCCTGGGCTGGGTCTCGATCCTGGATCAGGACCGCGTGCGGCGCGACCTTGACGTTCCCGCGGGCTGGCGTTTCATCGGATTTCTCTGCATCGGCTGGCCAGAGGAGGATGACACCGTGCCCGAACTGGAAAAAGAAGGCTGGGAAACCCGCGCGCCCGCCCTGCATCTGGAGACCCGCTGAATGTCCGATCTCATCTGTATCGGCGCCATCGCCGGGTCCTTTGGCGTCTCGGGCGAAGTCCGGCTGAAATCCTTCTGCTCCGAACCCGCGGACATCGGCACCTATGGCCCGCTGCTGTCGGAAGATGGCAGCCAAGAATACCACATCACTCTGACCCGCCCCGTCGCGGGGGGGCTTGGTGCCCGGATCAAGGGCGTCAGCACCAAGGAACAGGCCGATGCCCTGCGCGGCACCACGCTGCATGTGCCCCGCGACCGCCTGCCCAGCCTGCCCGATGACGAGTTCTACCACGCCGACCTCATCGGCCTGTCCGCCTATGACCCGGGCGGCGAGCTGATCGGCAAGGTCAGCGCCGTCTACAACCACGGGGCGGGGGATATCCTCGAAATATCCGGCAGCCGTCATAAATCGGCCCTGCTTTTGCCCTTTACCCTAGCAATCGTACCCAATGTCGACTTGGCCGCAGGCCGCCTGATCGTCGACGTGCCAGACGAAGACGAGTGATCGGGCCACCACGGCGACGGTGGCATGCAGGGAAGGGATTAGGTCGTGCTGACACGCATGCGCCTTGTGAAGGGCATTGCAGCCTTGCTTTACATCGGCCCGTTGCTTGCGGGCCTCTGCGGCTTTGGCTGGAGCATGGTGTTCTCCTTCACCGCGATCTTTGTCGTCTGGCTGATGGTGCTGCGCCCCGAACAATGGCCTTCAACCCCGGCTGAATGGCTGACGGGACAGGCATGGCTTGCGGCCCTGGCGCAGGTGCTGTCGCAGCTTCTCTTGGTCGGTGTCCTGTTCGGGATCGGCCGGGGGCTTGGCGGGCTGGCGGATATCGGGACGGTGGACCTTGACCCGATGTTGCCGCTGTCGGTCTCCTTCCTGGCCATACCCCTCTGCCGGATGCTGTGGGACGCGCGCGAGGCGGCAAGCCAGGGCTATTTCCTGGATGACGAGGCCGAGGCGGCGCATTCCGGCAATGCCGCCGGTGTCGCCGCGTCCGCGATCATCCCGCTTCTGAACCTGCCCGACACTGCCCCCGATGCCGCAGCCACCGCTGCCGTGGCCGAAGCGCTGGATGTCCCCGCCGCCGACCTGCGGCTGAATGCCCTGACAGCGGCGCTGGCCAATCCCAGCCGCAGCCACGAAGCCCTGCGCCGGGCGCTGGTGTTCTGGGCGACCGAGCCCGAGATTGTCGCCCCCGGCCAGGTCGCGGAAAGCATGGCCAACGCCTTTGACATCGCCAATGGCAACCTTGACCTTCTGCGGCTTTACGTGCCCCGCGCGATGGCGCTGATCTCCGCCTTCCCGACCCGCGCCAGCGATTTCCCCGAGCCGGGCCGCTTGCGCGCGGTGGCCGACAACCTGCCCGCATCGGACCTTCCCGCCCATGTCCAGGCCGATCTCAGCGATGGGCTGCGGGCGCTTGCCCGGTCTGTCGAAGCGGCACTTGGTCCCCGGCCTGTGTCCGTCGTCCCCGATGCGCCGCTGCGCGCCAAATCGACCCCCCGCACAGCCTGATCCGGGGCTTTCCTGCGCGGGGCTTTCGCGCTAAGCCCGACCCATGTCCGACACTCCGAAAAGCCACGGTCGCCTCTCGATCCAAGCCAGCCTGCAGCCCCGCGACCTGCTGGAGGAACCGCGCGTGGTCAAAGGCGCGTTCCGGGCCAAGATCATCACGCTTTTCCCCGATGCTTTTCCCGGCACCCTGGGCCTTTCGTTGACCGGCAAGGCGCTGGACTTCGGCCTGTGGCAGCTGGAAACTTTGGACCTGCGCACCTTTGGCGAGGGCAAGCACCGCAACGTCGACGATACCCCCGCTGGCGGCGGCGCGGGCATGGTCCTGCGCGCTGATGTGGTCGACGCGGCCTTCCGTCAGGCCCGCATCGGCACCCCCATCGACCGCGCCCGGTGGCCCGTGATCTACCTCTCCCCCCGCGGCGCGCCCTTCACGCAAAGCACCGCCCACCGCCTGGCGCAGGCCGAGGGCCTGACGATGCTTTGCGGCCGGTTCGAGGGCGTCGACCAGCGCGTCCTTGATCACCATCAGGTCGAGGAAATCAGCCTTGGCGACTTTGTCCTGACGGGGGGCGAGATCGCCGCGCAAGCCATCCTCGACGCCACCGTCCGCCTGATCCCCGGCGTCCTTGGCAACGCTGCGTCCACCGAGGAGGAAAGCTTCTCCGACGGCCTCCTGGAACACCCGCACTACACCCGCCCCGCCGTGTGGGAGGGGCAAGAGATCCCTGCCGTCCTGCAATCCGGCAACCACGCCGAAATCGCCAGATGGCGCCGCGCGCAGGCCGAGGCGCTGACCCGCGAGCGCAGGCAAGACCTGTGGGAAGCGCATCAGCGGCGGAAGTGACGGCTTCAGCTTACCCTAGGATAGTGTGACTTCTCATCGCGCCCAGTCAGGCAGAATATCCACCTCAAATTCAGGGTCTCTGCAAAACTCCAAGGCCCGGGTATCCACTATCACTTCGCGGTCCGGAAATTTGGGGTGCGGCCCCTTTCCTTCACCCCTGATAATCGGTTTGTACCAGTATTGCAGCACGCGAACGGGCACACTGTTCATCGACGCCCCAGAACTGCAGCATTTTACGTTCGGCGGATCGCCATAATGCAACCGGCGGTCGGCAATCAGATCGGCGATCGCCGTCGCGTACTTCCGCTCGCCATCCCGGAGCCTGTCGTTTGCATTGATCTCGGAAAATGCCACCTGAAACTCCCGTTCGCAGGCCTGGCACTGGATCAGGACGAGAGCAGCCTCCTTGGCATAGAAAAACGCAAGCTTATTCGGCGAAAAATCGCAGTATCTGGGAACTGCTCGCTCATCGAACCACCTGGGTGGCTCGGTCATCCGTTCCAGAATATCGCCGTAGTGTGTGTGCATGTCCTTCTCCACCTTGCGCCAGACTGCGCAGTCTCTTGAACACGTTACAAGCCCGCAGTCCCTGCGCCCCTTGACCGGCCTCCCCCTTCCCCCTATACGCGCCCAGTCCGGGGTCACAAACCCATCGGACCCGATTCCCTTTGCCTGCCTGCCTTCTTCTGCAGGGTCATCGCACGGGGCGCGGACATCACAAAAGCAGGCGCCACCTGCGGCGGGCTTCTTGCGCAAGCAAGCGGGACCCGGACGAAGACCGGAAGCTCTGGCGCGGCATCACCTCTGCGGCAAACCGCAGGCAAAATGGAGACAGCGCATGAACCTCATCGCGCAGATCGAGGCGGAGCAGATCGCTTCCCTTGGCAAGACCATCCCGGACTTCAAGGCCGGCGACACCATCCGTGTCGGCTATAAAGTGACTGAAGGCACCCGCAGCCGTGTGCAGGCCTACGAAGGCGTCTGCATTGGCCGCAAGGGCGGCGCCACCATCGCCGCGTCGTTCACTGTCCGCAAGATTTCCTTCGGCGAAGGCGTGGAACGTGTGTTCCCGCTGTATTCCACCAACATCGACAGCATCGAGGTCGTGCGCCGCGGCAAGGTTCGTCGCGCCAAGCTGTACTACCTCCGTGACCGTCGCGGCAAATCGGCCCGTATCGCCGAGGACACCACCTACAAAGCCAAAGCCGAATAAGGAGCGGGATGATGAAAGCCGATACCCACCCCGAATACCACACCATCACCATCAAGATGACCGACGGCTCGACCTACGAGACCCGGTCGACCTGGGGCAAGCCGGGCGACCAGATGTCGCTCGACATCGACCCGCTGGCCCACCCGGCCTGGACCGGCCAGTCGGCCAAGCTGATGGACACCGGCGGCCGCGTGACGAAGTTCAAGAACAAGTACGCCGGCCTGGGCTTCTGATCCACGCCGAAACGGACCCGCGAACGCCGCCCCTTACCGGGCGGCGTTCTGCATTTGGAACATCTCGCAGTCACACCGGTTCCCCCCGCTCACCTTTGCAAGCGAGGACCCAATGCAGCACAACGAAGCCACCCGCGCCCTCTTCATCACCGGCCTGCGCAACGCCCATGCGATGGAAAACCAGGCCCTGTCGGTGATCGACGCCCAGCTTGGCCGGCTGGAAAGCTACCCCGAAATGATCGCCATGCTGCAACAGCACCGGCGCGAGACCGAAGGCCAGATCGCCCGTCTGGACCAGATTTTCCTGGGCCTGGGTGAAAGCGCCTCGACCCTGAAGGACACCGTCCTGTCCGCGATGGGCTCGATGCAGGCGATGGGCCACGCGCTCGCCGGGGACGAGATCCTGAAGAACCACATGGCCGACTACATGTTCGAGCATTTCGAGATCGCCGCCTACACCTCGCTCATCACGATGGCGCAGGCGATGGGCCACACCTCGGCTCTGCCGCTTCTTCAGCAGAACCTGGACGAGGAACAGCGCTTCCAGCAGATGCTGATCGAAAGCCTGCCGCGCGTGACCGAGCAGTTCCTGTCGCGCATCGCCAGCGGCCAGAAGGCGGACGTCTGACCGACGCCGCTTCGGCGAAAACCCGCTTTCCCCTGCCCGGCTCCCCGCATAGAAAGCGCCGGGACGCAGGGCAGGGGACAGCATGGCGCGGATCATCGTCGTCGGGAACGAAAAGGGCGGCTCGGGCAAGTCCACCACCTGCATGCACGTCGCCACCGCCCTGTCCCGGATGGGCCAGAAGGTCGGTGCGCTGGACCTGGACCTGCGCCAGAAAAGCTTTGGCCGTTATATCGAGAACCGTCGCGCCTATCTGGCCCAGAGCGGCCTTGACCTGCCCACCCCCGACTACCGCGAGCTGCCCGAGGCCGACCCCGGCAGCGCCGAGAATGCCCAGGACCAGCGCCTGACCCGCGCGATCGAGGCGATGCATACCGACAAGGACTATATCGTCATCGACTGCCCCGGCAGCCACACGCGGCTGTCGCAGGTCGCGCATACCTTGGCCGACACCCTGATCACGCCCCTTAACGACAGCTTCGTCGACTTCGACCTCCTGGCGCGTGTCGACGGGCTGACCGGCAAGATCAAGGGGCCGTCGATCTATTCCGAGATGGTCTGGGGCGCGCGGCAGATGCGGGCAGAGGCCAAGTTGCAGCCGATCGACTGGATCGTCGTCCGCAACCGGCTTGGCGCGCAGCAGATGCACAACAAGAAAAAGGTCGGCGCGGCTTTGGAGGAACTGTCCCGCCGCATCGGCTTTCGCGTCCTCAGCGGCTTTTCCGAACGGGTGGTGTTCCGCGAACTGTTCCCGCGTGGCCTGACGCTTCTGGACCTGAAGGATACCGGCGTCGATCAGCTGAACCTGTCGAACATCGCTGCCCGGCAGGAACTGCGCGACCTGATGGCTGGCCTCAGGCTCCCGTCTCTTCAGATCGGTTTTTGAACACCGGGCCGCCAAGGCCGATATGGTTCACGATCCGGTTCCGGTTGACCTTCTTCAGGCGCTTGTCGAACGTCGTCTCTTCATCGGCCTTGCGGACGCGCCCAAGGCCAATCTTCTTCAGCAGCTTGATCGTCTTTTTCATTGGGGCCGTCCTTTCGGTCATACCCTTTTGTCCTGCGGAAGCGGGGCAGGACTATGGCAGCTTAGGGCAATTACCGAGTCGGGCATGCGCTCATTTGGCGACAATCCGTGTCCGATTCCGCCACACAATTTAAGCGTGTATAAACACTTACAGGGCTCGCCCGCCCAGCCAGTCCGCCCAGGCGCGCTTTGATCCGGCGAAGACGTTGATGTCCACCCGCCCCGCGATCCCCGGCACCAGCCCGGTCGAGGTATACTGCCAGAAGGTCCAGGCCTTGCCATCATAAACCCCGTGCGGATGGTCCGCGACCGAGCGCAGCCAGAACTCCACCCCCTGCAGCCGCCACAGCTCGGTGTCCTGAAAGAAGTCCACCGTGGTATAGATCATCGGGCGCTGGCCGTAGTGCCGTTCCAGGATGTCCAGGAAGATGCGTGCCTCTTGCCGGATCGTCGCCCCATCGCGGCGGGTCGTGCAGGTAGGGCTGAACGGGGTCCATTCCATGTCCAGGACCGGGGGCAGGGCGCCCGGCGTGCGCGGCACATGCCGGATGAACCAGCGCGCCTGCTCGGCCGCCGGGCGGCAAAGGTAGAAGAAGTGGTAGGCCCCCCGCCGGACCCCCGCAGCCCCAGCGCCGCGCCAGTGGCTGTCGAACATCGGGTCCACCATGTCGCCGCCCTCGGTCGCCTTGATGAAGGCGAAGTTCACCCCATTGGCCCGCGCCGTCTGCCAGTCCACCTGGGTCTGGAACCGCGACAGGTCGATCCCGTGCACCGGATAGCGGTCCGGCGACCGGCCCGGCCAGTCGGTCGGATCGCTGTCCCGGAAGTTCGAGCTGGTGACCGAGACCTCCAGCGCCTCGGGCGAGGCTTCGTGGCGGGCCTGACCACAGGCGGCAAGGACGACAAGAAACAGGAGGAGGGATATGCTGCGGATCATGGCCGCAGCCTGCCGTGCCAGGACGCGACTGTCACCCCGGAATTCGGGACCGCGACGGGCCGCAAGCCCCGATGCGCAACGTTCCGCGCAAGCGAGTCAGGCTGCGGCGAGTTCGTCCCAGCAGGCCAGCGCGTGGCCAGCATACATCAGCCCAGGCCCGCCGCCCATCTGGATTGCCATCGCCAGCACGTCACCAAGTTCCTCGCGCGTGGCCCCGGCCTTCATCAGTGCCTCGACGTGAAAGTTGATGCAGGGCTCGCAGCGCAGGATGACCGACATTCCCAGCGCGACGAACTCCTTCTCCTTCAAACCCAGGGGGCCGCTTTCCTTGACCCCCTTGGACAGCGCGCCAAAGCCTTTCGCGGCCTCGGGGACCAGCGCGTTCAGCGCGCGCAACTCCTTGCGCATCTCGGAAATCCTGTCGGCGTAACGCGTGTCGGGCATTGGGGCCTCCTTGACTGGCCCCCTTGATCGCACCCCGTCCGGCCTGCCGCGTTGACTTGCGTCAACCGAACCGGGACGGCGACAGCTGCGCGACCAGCCCCGCGTCCAGCTCTGGCACCCGCCCCCCGATCAGGTCCGCCGCCAGCAGGCTGGCCGCTGCACTGGTCTGGAAACCGTAGCCGCCCTGTCCCGCAAGCCAGAAGAACGTGGGCTCCCGCGCGTCCGGCCCGATCACCAGCACCCGGTCCGGCGAGAAGGTGCGCAGCCCCGCCCAGCTGGCCAAAAGCCGCGTCACCGGCTCGGTCACCATCTCCTCGTACCGCGCCAGCCCCTCGGCCAGAACCATATCGTCGGCCCAGGCGTCATGCGGCTCCATCAGGTGTTCTTCGGCAGGCGAGACGATCAGCGCGCCCGCGTCAGGCTTGGCATACCAGTCCTCACCCGGCCCGAACATCATCGGCCATTTGCTGACATCATGCCCGCCCGGAGCCGGTATCCGCGCCATCGACCTGCGGTACGGAGTGAACCCCAAAGGCCGCACCCCCGCCATGACCGCAACCTGATCCACCCAGGCCCCCGCCGCATTGACCACCATCCGCGCGGTGAAGTCCCCCGCTGACGAGGTCACGCGCCAGCCCGAGCCCTCCTTGGCAATCGCCGTCACCCGCGCCTTGGTCAGCACCTTCGCCCCGCGCCCCTTGGCGTCCCGCGCGAAGCCCTGGACCAGAAGGTCGGTATCCACATCCTCGGCATGGGCGGCATAGCCTGCCATCGCCACTGTCTCGGGGTTCAGGATCGGCACAATGGCTTGCGCTTCCTGGACGCTGATCCGGTCGAAGGCCATGTCCACAAGGTCATGCTCGAAAGCCTCGATCCCGTCCGCTTTGCCCACCAGCAAAAGCCCACGCGGCGACAGAACCCCCGGCACGCTGCGGAAATAGGCCTCTGACGCCATCGACAGCCCCACCACCGCAGGCGCGCCATAGCGCGGCTCGAACAGGGCCGCCGACCGACCCGAGGCATGGTGCGCCAGCGCCTCCTCGGCCTCCAGCACGATGACCGATCCCAGCTCTGACATCCGCGCCGCCGCCGAGATCCCTGCGATCCCGCCCCCGATGATCAGAAAGTCCGCGTCCATTCCTGCCTCCCGCTCTGCCCGCCCGTCAAACCACTCCCGCCCGCCGGTTTCAACCCGGTCCCTCTTCCGTGCGGTCGGTTGCGGGCGGCGGCGTTGGCACCAGCGCGGCCACCGCAGCATACAGCGCCGGGTCCAGCCGCACGCCCGCAGCCGCCAGCGCAGGCGCAAGCTGCGCTGCGTCGCGGGCCGAGACGATGGGCACCACCCGCGCCGGATGCGCCATGACCCAGGCCACCGCGAGTGTCACCGGATGCAGCCCCGCCTCGGCCGCCAGCCCCGTGAAACCTGCGTCCACCCCCTCCGGCACCCCGGCATAGCGCCGGGCGTAGCGCGCATCCGCTGTCAGCCGCCCTTGACCCCCCGCCACATACTTGCCCGACAACAGCCCCGCCCCCAGCGGTGAATAGCCATAGACCGCCAGCCCCTGATCCATCGCCATCGGCAAAAGCTCGACCTCGGCCTGCCGCTTCACCGCCGAATACATCGGCTGGATCGCGTCGATCCGCCCGCCTATCACCGCGGCAATCCCTTGGGCCTTCATCACCTGCCAGGCGGCAAGGTTTGACAGCCCGATGCGCCGCACCAGCCCCTGCCGTTTGAACCCGACCAGAGTCGCCACCGTCTCGTCCAGCGAGGTGTCCGGATCGAAGCGGTGCAGGTAGAGAAGGTCCACCGGCATCCCCAGCCGGTCCAGGCTTTCCGCCAGTTGAGCCGTCAGGTTCGCCCGCCCCGCGCCCCCGGTGTAGCCCGCCTTGGTCGCGACCCGCACGCCCTCGACCCCGCGCAAGATGTCGCCCAGCATCCGCTCGGACGCGCCGCCGGCATAGCCATGCGCCGTGTCGAAATCGCGCAGCCCGGCGGCCAGGCAAGCCTCGACCATCGTCGCCGCCGCGCGAGCGTCGGCCGTGGTGCCGAACTGCATGGCCCCGAAGGCCAGTCCTTGGGAAATGTCCGTCATGGCGGCACCCTGCCACGGCCACCCGCCAACGAAAAGGCCCGCCGAAGCGAGCCTTTGGTCACCGGCAAGGCCGATGGATCACTGCGGAATGTCGCCGACGATGCCTTCGACGTAGAAGTTCATCCCCAGCAGGTCCCCGTCCGGAGCCGTCGCGCCCTCGGCCAGCCAGGCACTGCCGTCCTGCTTGTTGATCGGCCCGGTGAACGGGTGATAGGTCCCCGCCGCGATGGCATCGCGCAGCGCCTCGGCTTCGGCCTTCACTTCCGCCGGAACCGCAGCCGTGATCTCGCCGATCTCGACCTCACCACCCGCGATGCCTTCCCAGGCGTCCGCCTGGGCGTAGGTCCCGTCCAGAAGCGCGCCGACGCGCTTCACATAATAGGGCGCCCAGTTGTCGATGATCGACGAGACCCGCGGCCCGTCCTTGTATTCCGCCATGTCCGACGCCTGACCGAAGCCGATCACCGCGCCGTTGGTCTTGGCAGCCTCGGCCAGCGGAGCGGTCGAGTCGGTGTGCGACGCGATCACGTCCACGCCCTGGTCGATCAGCGCCTTGGCGGCGTCAGCCTCTTTGGCCGGGTCGAACCAGGTGAAGGCCCAGACGATGGACAGTTCCACGTTCGGGTTGGCCTTCTTGGCATGCAGGTAATAGCTGTTGATCCCCATGATCACTTCCGGGATCGGGAAGGACGCGATGTAGCCGATCTTGTTCGACTTGGTCATCTTGCCCGCGATGTGGCCCTGCACCGCCCGGCCTTCATAGAAGCGCGCGTTGTAGGTCGAGACGTTCGGATGCTCGCGCTTGAAGCCGGTGGCATGTTCGAACTTCACGTCCGGGAACTTGGCCGCGACGGCATTGGTCGGGTCCATGAAGCCGAAGGACGTGGTGAAGATGATGTTGCAGCCGCCCAGCGCCATCTGGGTCAGCACCCGCTCGGCGTCCGCACCTTCGGGCACGTTTTCCTGCCACTGGATCTCGACCTTGTCGCCGAACTCTGCCTGCACGGCCAGCGCGCCCTCGTGGTGCTGGAAGGTCCAGCCGCCATCGCCGATCGGGCCGACATAGACGAAGCAGGCCTTCACCTTGTCCATGCCCTGCGCGAAGGTCGCGCCCGAGGCCAGCAGCAGCCCCATCGCAGCGGTTGCAAGCAAGTTTCTACGTTTCATTCCAGTTCTCCCCGTATAGGCGATGCCATTCCCTGCACCGCAGTCATGAGCCTCAGCGCGAGGCGTGAAAGTTTTGGCCCAACGCGGCCGGAGCGCCATTGGCCTTGCGCCCCGCCGACATGATCACCAGCACAAGGATGGTTATCAGATAGGGAGCCATCGACAAGTACTCGACCGGGATGCCGCTGCCCGCGACCTGCAGGTTCAACTGCAAGACAGTGATCCCGCCGAAAAGATAAGCACCGATTAACACGCGCCAGGGTTTCCAGCTGGCGAAGACGACGATGGCCAGCGCGATCCAGCCCGCGCCTGCCGTGATCCCGTCGACCCACTGGGGCACCCGCGCAAGGCTGATATAGGCCCCGCCCATCCCCGCCATCGCCCCGCCAAAGGCGATGCACATCAGACGGATGCGGTTGACCTTGTAGCCCAGCGCATGCGCGGCCTCGTGGCTTTCGCCGACCGCCCGGACGATCAGGCCGATCCGCGTGGACTTCAGAACCCACCACAACACCGCCGTCATAAGGATGCTGAAATAGACCATCCAGTCATGGCCGAACAGGATCGGGCCGACCACCGGCAGCTCCGCCAGCGTGTCCGGCAGAAGCTGTTCGGTCGGCGGCGGCTTGATCCCGTTGTAACCCTGCCCGCCAAGGGAACTGACCCCCAGCCCGAACAGCGTCAGCGCCAGCCCCGTCGCTACCTGGTTCGCCAGGAACACCTGCGTCAGCAGCGCAAAGATCAGGCTCAGAAGCGCCCCGCAAGCCGCCCCCCCGATGAACCCCAGCACCGGGCTTCCCGTCTGGACCGCCACGATGAACCCGCCCAGCGCGCCGATGACCATCATCCCCTCGACCCCGAGGTTGAGGACACCCGCCCGCTCCACCACCGTCTCGCCCAAGGCCGCCAGCAGGATCGGCACCGCCGAAGCCATGAGCGTCGCGATCAGGATGACCGGATTGATTCCACCCAAGAAGTCCATCAATGCGCCCCCACAGCCAGCCGGAACCGATAGTTCGTCAGCACATCCACCGCCAGAAGGAAGAACAGCAGCATCCCCTGGAACACCTGGATCGCCGCATCCGGCAGGCCCAGGTTGGTGGATGCCATCTCGCCCCCCACATAGGTCAGCGCCATCAGGAACCCCGCCAGCACGATCCCCAGCGGATTGAGGCGCCCCAGGAACGCCACGATGATCGCCGTGAACCCGTAGCCGGTGTTGAAGTCGATGCTGATCTGCCCCGCCGGCCCCGTGACCTCGAACATCCCCGCCAGCCCCGCCAGCGCGCCCGAGATCCCCATGCACATAACCACCAGCCGCGCCGGGTTCACCCCGTGGAACCGCGCCGCCCGTGGCGCCTGCCCCGCCAACCGAATCTGGAACCCCGCCTGATGCCGCGTCAGCAGGACATAGGCCAGCACCGCCGTCACCAGCGCCGCAACCCCGCCCCAGTGCAGGCCCAAGGGCTCATACAGAAACCCGTTCTGCGCCGCCGGGTAGCTGGAGAAATTCCGGCTCCCGGGAAACCCCATCCCCTCGGGGTTCTTCAAAAACCCGGTGGAGGCCTTGGCCAGGATCGTCTCGGCCACATAGACCAGCATCAACGACACAAGGATTTCGTTCGTGTTGAACCGCGTCTTCAGGATCGCCGGGATCATCGCCCAGGCCCAGCCACCGAAGGCCCCGGCGACGATCATCACCGGAAAGATCCAGCGGCTTTCCGTCGGAAACACCGCCAACCCCAGCCCGGCACCGACGATGGCGCCCATGATGTACTGGCCCTCGGCCCCGATGTTCCAGATCCCCGCCCGGAACCCCAATGCCAACCCGATGGCAATCAGGATCAACGGCCCCGCCTTCACCAGCAACTGCCCGCGCAGGTAAAAGGCGAACTCGCCGAACAATGGGTCCCAGAAGATCGTCCGGATCACCTCGAACGGGTTCTTCCCCATCGCGGCAAACAGGATGCCGCCCGCGATCATCGTCAGGATCACCGCCACGGGCGGCGTCGCATAAAGCCAGAACTTGCTGGGGGTCGGACGCTTCTCAAGCCTGAACACGAAGCATCCCTTTCATACTGGTGAAAATATCCCGGGGGTGTGGGGGCTGGCCCCCACTGCAACGCTGCCGCAAAAGATCACGCCACATGATGCGCGACCTCCATGCCATGAGCGCCACCCATCATCAGCCCGATCTCGTCCATCGTCAGGCCCTCCGTCGGCCGGGGCTTGGTCAACCGCCCCTCGTTCAGCACCGCAAAGCTGTCCGACACCTCCAGCAATTCATCCAGGTCCTGCGAAATCACCACCACGGCCGCGCCTTCACCGGCCCGGTCCAGGATCGACTGCCGGATCTGCGCCGCCGCCGCCGCATCCACGCCCCAGGTCGGCTGGTTGATGACGATGACCGAAGCCCCCTGCATCAGCTCACGCCCCATCAGGAACTTCTGCAAGTTCCCCCCCGACAAGGCCCGCGCCGCCACATCCGGCCCAGGAGTCCGCACGTCATAGGCCGCGATGATCTCCTCGGCGAACTTCCTTGTCCCCGCCCAGTCGACAAACCCGTTCTTCGTCAGCCCTTTGCGCACCCCCGCGGTCAGAAACGCATTTTCCACCAGCGACATATCCGGAGCCGCCGCGTGCCCGTAGCGATCCTCCGGTGCTGCCACCAACCCCGCGCGCCGCCGCTCCACCGGCCCCAGATCACCCACCGGCTGGCTCAGGATGCGCACCTTGTCCGCCGATGACTTCAACTCTCCCGACAACGCGAGCAAAAGCTCATCTTGCCCATTCCCCGCAACCCCGGCGATGCCCAGAACCTCGCCCTTCGCCACCGTGAACGACACACCCTTCAGCGAGGTCCCGAACGGAATCGGCGACGCCACGGACAGGTCCGAAACCCCCAGCGCCACCTCGCCTTTGGCGCCCAACCGCCGCTCCGGCGTCTTCAGCGCCTGGCCGACCATCAGCTCCGCCATCTCCCGCGCCGTCCGCTCGCGCGGAGTGCAGGTCGCCACCACCTTCCCCCGCCGCAGGATCGTCGCCTCGTCGCACAGCGTTTTGATCTCCTCAAGCTTGTGGGAAATATACAGGATCGCCGTCCCCTCGCTGGACAACTGCCGCAGCGTCCGGAACAAAATCTCCACCTCCTGCGGCGTCAGCACGGATGTCGGCTCGTCCATGATCAACAGCTTCGGGTCCTGCAACAGACACCGGATGATCTCCACCCGCTGCCGCTCCCCCGCGCTCAGGTCCCCCACCATCCGCGACGGGTCCAGCGGCAGCCCATACTCCTCCGACACCGCCCGGATCTTCGCCGCCAACTCCCGCATGGCCGGAGGGTTCTCCATCCCCAAGGCCACGTTCTCCGCCACGTTCAGCGCCTCGAAGAGGCTGAAGTGCTGGAACACCATCGCCACCCCCAGCCGCCGCGCCTCGGCCGGCTTGCCCGGCTGATACCCCGCCCCCCGCAGCGTCATCGACCCGCTGTCCGGCCGCACCAGCCCGTAGATCATCTTGACCAGCGTCGACTTCCCCGCCCCGTTCTCTCCCAGCAGAGCATGGATCTCCCCTTCCCCAATCGAGAACGAAACATCCGAGTTCGCCACCACCCCAGGATAAGCCTTGGTGATCCCCTCCACCCGCAACAGCTCTGACCTGGTCATGCCCGCTTCTCCCCCACCGCCACCTTCGGCGCCCGCAACATCTCCGCCACCACACCCACCGCAATCGCCTGCGGATGCTTGCCCAAGGACGGGTCCCCAATCGGACACCTGATCCGCCCGATCTCCGCCGCCTCATGCCCCAGCGCCTTCAACCGAGACCGAAACCGCCCCCATTTCGTCGCCGACCCGATCAGCCCCAGCCCCTTGAACCCCCGGTTCAGCAATCGGTGACACAACTCCAGGTCCAGCGCGTGCGAGTAGGTCAGCACCAGATGCTCCGCCCCCAGCGGAGCATGATCCGCCACCAAAGCCGGATCACGCGCCGGAACCACCGTCACCCCCTCCGGCACTCCTATAGGAAACCGCTCCGCCGAGACGTCCACCCAGGTCACCGCAATCCCCGGCAGGGGGGCCAAGACGGACACCAAAGCCCGCCCGACATGCCCCGCGCCCCAGACCCAGACCTGCCGCTCCGCCTCCAGGATCGGCTCCACCAGCCACCCCGCCACCAGGCCCGGAGCAGGCCGCACCCCCTGTCCCCGCGCCGCCGCCAGCAGCCGCTTCACCGCCAGCGGCATCTCGCCCGGCCCCCGCGCCACGACGCCCGCCACAGCCTCCGGCACCACCGCGAACAGCTCCGTCCACAGCACCACCGCCCCACCGCAGCACTGCCCCAGCGACGGCCCCAAAGCCACCCGCTCGACAAAAGGCGCAACCAGCCCCCTCTCCCCACCGGGGGAGAGGGTTGGGGTGAGGGGGGCCAACCCCAACACCTCCCGCGCCTTCGCCGCCGCCTCGAACTCCAGCGCCCCGCCGCCAATCGTCCCCGACTGCCCGTCCGCAAAGACCAGCATCGAAGCCCCAACCTCACGCGGCGATGACCCCTCGACCGAGGCAATCACCACCCGCGCCACCCGCCCGTGCGCCGCCAAAGCCGCCGCCAATACCGAAAGGTCAAACACGACGCTCAACCCTCCGCACCGCCATCAGCACCCGCTCCGCCGTCGCCGGAGCATCCAGCGCCGGATACACGCTGCCATCCCCACAAGCCGCCACCGCATCCGACAGCGCATACAGCGCCGAGATCCCCAGCATGAACGGCGGCTCCCCCACCGCCTTCGACTTGCCCACCGAGTCCTCCCGGTTCGCCTTCCCCCACAGCGCCACCCGGAAATCCCGGGGCCGGTCCGAACAGGCCGGGATCTTGTAGGTCGACGGAGCATGCGTCGCCAACCGCCCCTTCCCGTCCCACACCAGCTCCTCCGTCGTCAGCCACCCGGCGCCCTGCACATAGGCCCCCTCGACCTGGCCGATGTCCAAAGCCGGGTTCAGCGAGGTCCCCGTATCATGCAGCAAATCCGCCCGCAAAATCCGGTTCTCCCCGGTCAGCCGGTCAATCACCACCTCCGTCACCGCCGCGCCATAGGCGAAATAATAGAACGGCCGCCCGACCCCCTTCACCCGGTCCCAGATGATCTTCGGCGTCGCATAGTAGCCCGTGGACGACAGCGACACCCGCGCCTGATACGCCCAGGCCACCACCCGCGCCCAGTCATAGACCTCGCCCGCCACGCGCACCGTCCCGTCCAAGAACCGCACGGCAGAAGCCTCCACCTGATGCTTCTCCGCGATGAACTCCGCCAGCCGCCCGCGAATGGTCTCCGCCGCCGCCTTCGCCGCCATCCCGTTCAGGTCACTCCCCGAGGACGCCGCCGTGGCGCTGGTATTCGGCACCTTCCCGGTATCCGTCGCGGTGATCTTCACCACCGACGTATCAACGCCAAACACCGACGCCGTCACCTGCGCGACCTTCTGGAACAGCCCCTGTCCCATCTCGGTCCCGCCGTGGTTCAAGGCAATCGACCCGTCCTGATACACATGCACCAAGGCCCCCGCCTGGTTCAGCCAGGTCAGCGTGAACGAGATCCCGAACTTCACCGGCGTCAGCGCAATCCCCCGCTTCAGCACCGGACTGCGAGAATTCCACTCCGCAATTTCCGCCTTCCGCGCTGCATAACCAGACGTCCGCTCCAGCTCCGCCACCAGTTCATGCCCGATGAAATCCTCCACCGGCATCTGGTACGGCGTCGTCTGCACCCGTACGTCCGCTGCCACGTCATGCGACCCCACCGGCAAAGCCGCCCCGCGCGAGGTCAGGTCCACTTCCCCGGCTTTCGCTCCGCCTTCCGCTTTCATACTGGCCGAAATATCCCCGCCGGAGGCATCCGCCGCCTGCATCCCGCGATAGAAGTTGGCCTTGCGCACCTCCAGCGGCTCCCGCCCCACGACGAAGGCCACATGGTCCATCACCCGCTCGATCCCCACCATCCCCTGCGGCCCGCCAAAGCCCCGATAGGCCGTCGCACTGCAGGTGTTGGTCTTCAGCCGGTGGCTCTCGATCCGCACATGCTGCAGATGATAGCAGTTGTCCGAGTGCAACATCGCCCGGTCCGCCACCGGCAGGCTCAAATCCTGCGACCAGCCACACCGCAACAGATGAGTGAACTCCAGCCCCAGGATGCGGCCCGCGTCGTCCACCCCGGCCCGGTACAAGATCCGCAGATCATGCCGCTTGCCCGTGATGACCATGTCGTCATCCCGGTCATAGCGCATCCGGCACGGCCTCCCCGTCGCCTTCGCCGCCACCGCACAGGCAATCGCCAGGGCATTCCCCTGCGATTCCTTGCCGCCAAACCCCCCGCCCATCCGCCGCACTTCCACCCGCACCGAACTCATCGGCAGATGCAAAGCATGGGCCACCTTGTGCTGCACTTCCGTCGGATGCTGGGTCGAGGAGTGGACGACCATGTCGCCCCCCTCTTGCGGCAGGGCCGCCGCGACTTGGCCCTCAAGATAGAAGTGCTCCTGCCCCCCCACCTCGAACGATCCTTCGACAATCCGAGGCGCGCCCGAAATCGCCCGAGAAGCATCCCCCTTCGCCCAGACCACCGGCCCCTGCTCGAACCGGCTGTTCGCCGCCAGCGCCTCATCGACGGTCAGCAGCGCCGGCAACTCCCGATAGGAAATCTTCCCCAACCGCGCCGCCTTCCGCGCCGCAAGGTGGCTATCGGCCACAACCAGAAACACCGGCTGTCCGACGTAATGCACTGTCCCAACCGCCAGCAGCGGCTCGTCATGGGCCGAGGGAGAGCAATCCGGCATGTCCGGCAAATCCTCCGCCGACAGCACCGCGACCACCCCCGGCGCGGCCCTCACAGCGGACAAGTCCATCCCGGTAATCTCGCCATGCGCGACGGTGGACAACCCGAACGCCAGATGCAGCGCATTGGCCGGAAAAGACAGATCATCAATATACCGCGCCTGCCCGGTCACATGCAGTGGGGCCGCGTCATGCGGCAAAGGTTTCCCCATGCTCATGGTGCAACCTCCAGCACCGACACCGGCACCCCCGACAGGTCATGGAAATACCGCCGCAACAGGTTCTGCGCCGTCAGCATCCGATAGCCTGCACTCGCCCGCATATCGGTCAACGGGGCAAAATCCCCCGCCATCGCCTCCGCCGCCGCGTCCACGTTGGCCTCGGTCCATTCACGGCCCACCAACGCCGCCTCGGCCAGCGAGGCCCGCTTCGGCACCCCCGCCATCCCGCCAAAGGCGATCCGGGCGGACGTCACCACACCCCCCTCAACGGTCACATTGAAGCACCCGCAGACCGCCGAGATATCCTGATCGAACCGCTTCGAAATCTTGTAGCACCGCAACGCGGGCGCATACTCGGGGAACGACACCCCCGCGACGAACTCCCCCGGCCGCCGGTCCTGCTTGCGATACTCCAGGAAAAACGCCTCCAGCGGCATCGCCCGCATCTCGTCCCCCCGCCGCAAATGCAGCGTCGCCCCAAGCGCGATCAAGGCGGGAGGCCCGTCCCCGATGGGCGAGCCATTCGCGATGTTCCCCCCAATCGTCGCCGCATTGCGCACTTGCACGCTGGCATACCGCCGCAAGAGCTCGCCAAACGACGGCAACCGCTCCGCCACCGCCTCGCGCAAAGCCGAGATCGTCACGCAGGCCCCGACATGCAGCTGCCCGCCCTGCACCTCGATCCCCTTCAGATCCTCGACCCCCCCAGGAACGCCACCGGAGCCAACTCCCGCAGCTGCTTGGTCACCCAAAGCCCCACGTCCGTTGCGCCCGCCACCAGCACCGCGTCGGGGTTGGCCAGATACCACGCCGCCAAGGCATCGGAGTCCGACGGCCGGAACACCCCCGCCTCCCCGGCCGCAAAGCCCGCCACCGCCTTCCGGTCCGCCACCATCCACTCCGGCACCGCCTCCCCCGCCGCAGCCTCCGCCGCCCGGACGATTGGCGCATACCCCGTGCACCGGCACAGGTTCCCCGCCAGCTGGTCGTCGTGATCCCTGGCCCCGTTCAGATGCGCCACCGCCATCGAAACCACGAACCCGGGAGTGCAGAACCCGCACTGCGACCCATGATGCGCAACCATCGCCTCCTGCACCGGATGCATCTGACCGTCAGGCCCCGACACCCCCTCCACCGTCCGCACGGCCTTCCCGTGCAGCTGTGGCAGGAACAGGATGCAGGCGTTCAGCGCCTTCGACCCCGAGCCATCCGTCACCATCACGGTGCAGGCCCCGCAGTCGCCCTCGTTGCAGCCTTCCTTTGTCCCGCGCAGGCCACGCACCTCGCGCAGCCAGTCCAAGAGGGTCCGCGTCGGGGCTTCCCCCTCGATGCGAACCGGCGTTCCGTTCAACAGAAACGCTATGCTCATTCGTTTGTCCGCCGCGGTCTCCCCATTCGAGGCAGTCTGCGTGGTCGCCCGATGCGGCGTAAAGCGACCCACGCGCCCCTTGTTCTGGTTATCATTCCATCAAGAAGGCCGAACCGATTCAAGGCAAGAACAAACTATTCGGGAAAACGCGAAGCACTTACGGGATTCTGCCGAAGAATTCACCAGACCCGCCGCGCCGAAGGGCTGACGTTAAGGTAAGGCAATCCCTACTCGAACATTCAAACTACCGCATTTAAACACCCCGCACCGTTAGCATACAAACAAATGGATTTTCCCATGGACTTCGCAACCACTCTCAAATTCGCTCACGTTCTCGCCGCCGTCCTTTGGGTCGGCGGCGGTTTTACCACCATCGTCGCCGGGGTCGTCCTTGCCGGTCGCTCCTCCGCCCAGACCCAGCTTGCCGTGGTGCAGGCCGTCACCCTTCTGGCCCCGCGCCTGTTCATCCCGGCGTCGATCCTGACCCTGGCAACCGGAGTCACCCTCCTTTTCGTCGCCGGCTGGGGCTGGCAGCCCTTCACCGTCCTGGGTCTGGCGGGAGTGATCTTTACCGCAGGCTTCGGCGCCATCATCCTTGGCCCCTCGTGCGAGCGCGCCCTGAAACTGGCCAACACCCACGGGCCCGAGGCTGCAATCCCCTCGGTCCGTCGTGTACAGCGGCTGGCGATGATGGACTACGCTGTCCAGTTCGCCATCGTCTTCCTGATGGTGGTCAAACCCTCGTGGAGCGATTTTGCCGTCTTCGGCGGCATAGGCGCGATCATCACTCTGGCCGCACTGGCTGCCCTGCGCCCGCTGCCGCGTGTGACGATCTAAGGGGTCTTCCCCCAACGCGCCGGGCCGGGTAACCCTTCATCCATGCCCGGCGCACATCCCCGATTCATTCACCTGAGAACCCACACCGAACACTCGCTTCTTGAAGGCGCGGTGCCGGTGAAAAAGCTTGTCGGCCTTTGCGCCGCGCAGAACATGCCCGCCGTCGCCGTGACCGACACGAACAACATGTTCGCCGCGCTGGAGTTCTCTGTCACTGCGATGGGGGCAGGGGTCCAGCCCATTGTCGGCTGCCAGATCAGCATCGCCCACGACCCCGCCCAGCCGGGCGAAAAGCCCCGCCTGCCCGCACCCATCGTCCTTCTGGCGCAGACAGAACAGGGCTACATGAACCTGATGCGGCTGAACACGCGGCTTTACATCGACGGCGCGATGCACGGGTCCGCGAACCTGCCGCAGGTCACGCTGGATGAGCTTGCCCAGAACGCCGACGGCCTGATCTGTCTGACCGGCGGCCCCGATGGTCCCCTTGGTCGCTTCCACGCCACTGGCCAGCACGCCAAGGCCCGCGCGGTCCTGGAACGCCTGGCGCAGATCTACCCGAACCGGCTTTACGTCGAACTGCAACGCCACCCCGGCCCCGGCGGCGCGCTGTCCGAACCCGAGGCGCTGGCCGAACGCGGGGCCATCGATCTTGCCTATGAGCTGAACCTTCCGCTGGTCGCCACCAACGACGTCTACTTCCCCAAGACCGAGATGTATGAGGCGCACGATGCCCTCATCTGCATCGCCGAGGGCGCCTATGTCGACCAGCAGCAGCCCCGCCGCCGCCTGACCCCGCAGCACTATTTCAAATCCGAGTCCGAGATGGCCGCGCTTTTTGCCGACCTCCCCGAAGCCTTGGAGAACACGGTCGAGATCGCGAAACGCTGCGCCTATGCGGTGCAAAAGCGCAAACCCATCCTTCCGCGCTTTGCCGATGACGAGGTGCAGGAACTGCGCCGTCAGGCCAACGAGGGGTTGCAGGCCCGGCTCAAGGTCATCCCCCATTCCGCCCCGCCCGAGGAATACCAGGCCCGCCTGGATTTCGAGCTTGGGATCATCGAAAAGATGGGCTTCCCCGGCTACTTCCTGATCGTGGCCGACTTCATCAAATGGGCCAAGGATCACAACATTCCCGTCGGTCCTGGCCGGGGGTCGGGCGCAGGCAGCCTTGTCGCCTATGCGCTGACGATCACCGACCTTGACCCCCTGCGCTATGCGCTTCTCTTCGAGCGTTTCCTGAACCCCGAACGCGTGTCGATGCCCGACTTCGACATCGACTTCTGCATGGACCGGCGGGAAGAGGTGATCAGTTACGTCCAGAACAAATACGGCCGCGACAAGGTGGCCCAGATCATCACCTTCGGTGCGCTTCTGTCCAAGGCCGCCGTCCGCGACGTGGGCCGGGTGCTGCAACTCTCCTACGGCCAGGTCGACAAGCTGTCGAAGATGATCCCGCTGGAAGGGGTGAAGCCGGTCAGCATCACCAAGGCCCTGGCGGATGAACCTCGCTTGCGCGAGGCGAAGAAGGAAGAGGTTGTCGCCCGCCTTCTGGACTACGCCGAAAAGATCGAAGGCCTTTACCGCAACGCCAGTACCCATGCTGCAGGCGTCGTGATCGGCGACCGCCCGCTGGACCAGCTGGTGCCGCTGTATCAAGACCCGCGGTCGGACATGCCCGCCACCCAGTTCAACATGAAATGGGTCGAAGCCGCCGGTCTGGTGAAGTTCGACTTCCTCGGCCTCAAGACCCTGACCGTGATCCAGAACGCGATGGACCTTCTGGCCCTGCGCGGCATCAGTTTCGACATCAACCTGATCCCCCTGGACGACAAGCCGTCCTACGACCTTTACGCCTCGGCCAAGACCGTTGCCGTGTTCCAGGTCGAAAGCTCGGGCATGATGGACGCGCTGCGGCGGATGAAGCCCACTTGCATCGAGGATATCGTCGCCCTTGTGGCGCTTTACCGCCCCGGCCCGATGGAGAACATCCCGACCTATTGCGAGGTGAAGAACGGCCTCAAGGACCTGGAATCCATCCACCCGACCATCGACCATATCCTGGCCGAAACCCAAGGGATCATCGTCTACCAGGAACAGGTGATGCAGATCGCTCAGGTCATGGCGGGCTACTCCCTTGGCGGCGCCGACCTCCTCCGCCGCGCGATGGGCAAGAAGAACCCCGAGGAAATGGCCCGCGAACGCCCAAAGTTCATCGAAGGTGCGAAGGCCACCCACAACATCCCCGCCGCCAAGGCCGGTGAAGTCTTTGACCTTCTTGAGAAATTCGCCAACTACGGCTTCAACAAATCCCACGCCGCCGCCTATGCCGTGGTCAGCTACCAGACCGCCTACCTCAAGGCGAACTACCCGGCCGAGTTCATGGCCGCCGTGATGAACTGCGACCTCCACCTCACCGACAAGCTTGCAGTCTACAAGCGTGAGGTCGACAAGCTTGGCCTGAAGACCATCGCCCCCTGCGTCAACGCCAGCCTCGCCACCTTCACGGTCCGCGATGGCGCTTTGGTCTACGGCTTGGGCGCCCTGAAGAACGTCGGCGTCGATGCCATGCAGCTGATCGTGAACGCCCGCCGCGCGCCTCGGGACGAGACCCCGACGAAAGCCGCAAGGCTTGAGGAGGGGTACGAGGACCGCCCCTTCGCCACACTCTTCGACTTCGCCCGCCGCGTTGACCTCAAACGCGTCGGCAAGCGCCCCCTCGAAATGCTCGCCCGCGCCGGGTGCTTCGACCAGCTTGACCCCAACCGCGCCCGCGTGTTCGAAGCCCTTGACCCCCTCGTCGCCTACTCCGCCGCGATCCACGAGGCCGCGGGCTCCGCCCAGAACTCCCTTTTCGGCAGCGCCGGGGCCGACATCCCCGAACCCCGCCTGCCGTTCCGCGACGACTGGCTTCCGGTGGAACGCCTGGCCCAGGAACACCAGGCCATCGGCTTCTACCTCTCGGGCCATCCGTTGGACGACTACATGTCCGCGCTGCGCAAGAAGGGGGTCGAGACCCTGACGGAAGTCACAGCCAAGGCCGAACGCGGCCCCTGCATCGCCAAACTCGCAGGCTCCGTGTCGTCCAGACAGGAACGCAAATCCGCCAAAGGCAACCGTTACGCCTTTATCCAGCTTTCTGACCCCACCGGCCTTTACGAGGTTACCTGCTTTTCAGACGTCCTGGAGGCCTCCCGCGACCACCTCGACGCCGGGCAGAACGTCGTCCTCACCGTGAAGGCGGAACTTGAAGGCGAGACCTTGAAGCTCCTCGCCCAAGGCATCACCCCCATCGACGCCGCCACCGCCACGGCCGAGGCCCAGGCCCTTCGCATCCACATCGCCCGCCCCGAGGCTGCAACCTCCCTCGCCTCGCTGCTGGAAAAGGTCCAGGGCCGCACCCGCGCCGCCATCACGGTCTGCATCACCGACCCGGATGGTCGCGAAATCGACATCACGCTCCCCGGCCAATACCCGGTGACCCCCCGGATCAAGGGCGCGATCAAGGCCATGCACGGCGTCCTTGCGGTCGAGGAACTCTAGGCGGTCAGGAAACCTACCCCAACGCCTTGGCCAAGCTGCCCAGAAATTCATGCGCGGCGGTCTCCCAGCCGGGGGTGCGCACGTCAAGGCAGGTCGCCCCGGCGCGCTGTCCGGCGGTCAGTCCCTGGTCGCTGTCCTCCAGCACCAGGCACTGCGCAGGGTCCGCGCCAAGGCGCTGCGCCGCCAGCAGGTAAAGGTCGGGGGCGGGCTTGGGCAAGGGCGCATCTTCCGCGGTGATCACCATGTCGAACAGTGGAAGAAGACCTGTCGCCGCCAGCAGCGGCCGTGCCACCCGCGCTTCGCTGTTGGTCACCACGGCCATCGGCATCCGTCCGGCCAGCTGGCGGGCCAAGGCCGCCACGTCCGGGTTCTCGCGCGCGGACGCCGCCCCTGCGACAGTCAGAGCGATGCTGTCCGCCACCAGCGCCTCGACGTCCAGCGCCAGGCCGAAATCCGCCGCGAAGCGCGCGAACAGCGACCGCCGCTCCAGCCCCGTCAGGCCAAGGTACCAGTCCTTTGGCATCACCGCACCCTGCCGCCCGGCCGCCTGCGAGATCGCCGAGAAATGAAGGTCTGACGTCAGCAGCAGGGTGCCGTCACAGTCGAACAGGATCGCATCAGGTCTTCGGTCTTGAAATCGGGGCATCTTCGGTCGGGTCCTGGATCAAGGGGTGAAGGGTCGCGGCCAGACCGGCTGCGGTCAGCGGCTTGGCCAAAGTGGCAATCCTGCCGGGAAAACGGGGCGATACCGGGTCCACGTCGGGCAGGTGGCCCGAGACGACCAGCGCGCGCGCCTGCGGCCAGCGAGCCAAGGCCGTCTCGGCCAACCGCCAGCCCTCGACCCGCCCCTCCAGCGTCAGGTCGGTGACGATCAGGTCCACAGGACGCTCCAGCCGGGCCAGCGCAGCCGGCGCGGTGCAAGCCAGGTCGAGGACCGCTGCAGACGGGGCAAGCAACCGCTCGGCCAGGGCCCGGTCGCTGTCGCTGTCTTCCACCAGCACCACCCGCCCCAAAGGTCCCAGCGCAATCGACGCGTGGCCGTGCAGGGGCAGGGTCAGCCGGATCGTGGTCCCTGCGCCCGGAGCCGAGGTGATCTGGATGTCACCCCCCGACTGCCGGATGAAGCCATAGACCATTGCCAGCCCCAGACCGGTGCCGGTCCCGTCGGCGCGGGCGGTGAAGAACGGCTCCATCGCATGGGCGAGCACTTCGGGCGTCATGCCGGTTCCGGTATCGGCCACCTCGATCACCGCCTGGTCGCCTTCACGCGTGACGGTGACGTCGATCCGGCCATTGCCCTCGATCGCCTGGCCCGCGTTCAGACACAGGTTCAGGATCGCGCTTTCCAGCTGGCCGGGGTCCACGCGGACGGGCAGGGGACCCGCCGCCGCGGCTATGGTCAGTTCGACCCCGTCGCGCAGGGCAAAGCGGACCAGGTCGGCCATGCCTTCGACCAGCAGGGGCAGGTCCAGCACCTCGGGCTCCAGTTGCTGGCGACGGGCAAAGGACAAAAGCCGCTCGGTCAGCGAGACGCCCAGATCGACCGCCGAGGCTATTGTCTGCCGCAGCGCCGCCTGCCGGTCCGGAGGGGCGTTTTCCATCAGGTGCAAGCTGCCCGAGACCGTGGACAGGATGTTGCCGAAATCATGCGCCACCTCGCCCGAGACCTTGCCCAGGGCCTCGATCCGCTGGATCTGGCGCAGCCGCTCTTCGATCTGCCGCCGCTCGGTCGTGTCGGTGATCAGGATCACGGCCCCGCCACCCGGAAGCCGGCTGTTGCGCCGTTCGACATGCGGCCCGTCGGGCAGCGACAGCCCCAGGATGCCGCCGGGCTGGTCGTCCGCGACCCACCCCGCCGCGAGGATCACGTCGTCCAGCCGAGGCCGCCCGCGCAACTGTTCGGGACCGACCCGCAGGATCTGCGCCAGCCGGTCGTTGCTGGCGACGATCTGGCCCTGGTCGGACAGGATCGCCACGCCGTCGCTGATGCTGGCCATCATGTTCTCGTAAAGCGCTGTCCGCCGCGCCATCTGCCGGTTGGACCGGTCCAGACGCAGCACATTGGCGCGAAAGCTGCGGAAGGCGTGAAAAAGCTTTCCAATTTCGTCGCCCCGGTCCGTGCCGCGCGGCAGGCGGCTTTGCCGGTCGCCTGATGCCAGCCGCATCATCGCCTCGGAGATCGCGCGCAGGTTCGACGTGACATGGCCCGAGACATAAAGCGCCGCAACCAAGGCCAGCGCGGCGCTGGCAAAGCCAACGGCAAGGATGGTCGATTTCGCCAGCGCGATGGCCGTCGTGGTCCGCGACCGTTCTTCCGCGATGGTGGCCTGCGCTTCGGCGGTCTGCGCCGCGGCATGGGCCGTCACGGCTGCCGCACCCTGCCGGATGCGCACCAATGCGGCCTCGGCGCCGATGCGGCGCGCCAGTTCCAGGCGGCGGGCCTCGAACAGACCCTCGACCCCTTCAGCCATGACACTCAGCCGGGCCGCATCCTCGGCCCCGAAGACCACCGGCGCGTCGGCCAGCCGCCGCGACAGACGGGTGTAGTCGCGCTGGAACTCGCCCATCCCGATCAGGTTCTCGGCCCGCCCCGCCCCCAGCAGCGCCGCCGCCATGCGCTGCAGCAAAAGCCAATCCTGCCTTTCGGCCAGACTTGCGGCGGGTTGCGCCGACAGTGCGGCAAAGCGACGTTCGGCGGCGGCGATCTCGGCATTTGTCCGCAGCACCCGGTCGCGCAACCCGGCCCGCAGTGAGGTCTCGCGGACCAGCTCGGCCACCGCCCGGCGCATGTCGGCCAGTTGCGCATGCAGGGGCGAGGCGGCAGGCAGGTCCTGCGCAATCGCGTCGACCAACGCGCTGGCGGCCTGGCCTTCCTGGGCAATGCGGAAGGGGCTGTCCAGCGTCAGGAGGTAGGGCGCAAGGGTGGCGAGGTCCGCTGCATGCCGCGACAGGGTCAGCGCGCGGTCGACGCTTTCCAGAGTCTCGCCGTGCAGGCGGTCCAGTCGCTCGGACCCCCGCGACAGGGCGCTCCAGGCCATCGCGCCCACCGTCAGCACCGCCACCGCCAGAAGCGCCAGCGCGAGAAGCAGACGGGTGCGCACCGTCAGGCGGGTCACGCCGTCGCCCCGGTGACGAAGATATAGCCCAGCCCCCGCCGGGTCTGCAGGTGGACCGGCTTTGACGGCACCGCCTCGACCTTCCGACGCAGGCGCAGAATCAGCACGTCGATGGTCCGGTCCATGTATTGCGACAGGTCATTGCCCAGTTCGGTCAGCAGCTCGGTGCGTGGGATGATCCGGTCGGGGTGGCGCAGGAAATACTCCAGCAGCCGGTATTCCGCGTTGGTCAGCGGAATCTCCGCGCCGTCCGGGCCAAGGAGTTCCCGCCGCGTCTGGTCCAGGCGCAGCTGCCCGAAGGCGCGGATCGTGCTGGCGCTGCGGTCCGCTGGCAGCAGCGCCGGATGCCCCGCCCGCCGCAACACCGCCCGCAGCCGGGCGATCAGCTCGCGCGGGTTGAACGGCTTCATCATGTAGTCATCGGCCCCGGTTTCCAGCCCGATGATCTTGTCCATCTCGTCGCCCCGGCCCGTCAGCATCACCACGGGCAGGCCCAAGGTCTCGCGGATGCGGATCGCCAGCGCCAGACCGTTCTCGCCGCGCAGCCGCAGGTCGATCAGCGCCAGGTCCACCTTTGGCTTCGGCCCCAGCGCCAGGAATGACGCCCCGTCCGGCAGCGAAAGCGGCACAAACCCGTTCTCCATGAGAAGTGCCGCCACGGTCGCCCGCAGGTCTGCATCATCGTCGATGATCGCAACGACGGGGCCACTGTCGGGCAGCGGCACACTTGACATGATAGCCTCGGTCATCGCACCCGGTCCTCCCCCCAGGGTCCTCGTTGGCATCATGGCCGAACCGCCGGATGTCGCAAACGGTTTCGGGTTTCGTGCGTTATCGATCAGCCGCCGCGTTTGAAATACTGTTCATCAAATCGCCCCGCCGCGGTCAGACAGTTAACCGCCCATCGCTCGCGCCGCGAACCGGCCCTGTGCCAGTCTGGGCCCATACCGCTGAGGAGAGCGGTCGAAACGGGAGGACCACATGAAACACTACGCGATCAGCGCCCTTGCGCTGGCGGCCGGCATGGCTGCAAGCGCGGCGTCCGCGCAATCTCTCAGCGTCGTCTGTTCGAACGAGCAGGCCTGGTGCGATCTGATGGCACAGAACTTCGAGGCGGATACCGGCATCGACGTGGCCATGGTGCGCAAATCCACCGGCGAAGTTCTGGCCCAGATCCGCGCCGAGGCGGGCAACCCCAAGATCGACGTCTGGTGGGGCGGCACCGGCGATCCGCACCTTATTGCCGCCAACGAAGGCCTTTCGGTCGCCTCTGGCGCGGACACCTCGGCCCTGCTGGGCTGGGCGCAGAACATGGCCGAGATGTCACAAGGCCGCGCCATCGGCGTTCATGTCGGCCTTCTGGGCATGATGTACAACACCGAGGTTCTGGCCGAGAAGGGCCTGCCGGCCCCGGCCTGCTGGCGCGATCTTGCCAAGCCCGAATACAAGGGCGAAGTGACCGTCTCGAACCCGCAATCCTCGGGCACCGCCTATACCCAGCTTGCGACCCTGGTGCAGCTTTTCGGCGAGGACGAGGCCTTCAAGCTTCTGGCCGAGATGAGTGCCAACGTGAACCAGCACACCAAGTCCGGCTCGGCCCCCAGCAAGATGGCCGCCCGGGGCGAGACGACGATCTCGGTCGGGTTCATGCATGACATGGTCAACCTCAAGAAGCAGGGCTTTCCGGTCACCATCGTCTCGCCCTGCGAAGGCACCGGATATGAGGTGGGCGCGGTCAGCGTGATCAACGGCACGCCCAACATGGAAGCCGCAAAGAAGTGGGTCGAGTACGTCATTTCGGCTGAGGCCCAGTCCAAGGGGCTTGAGGTCGGCGTGTTCAACATTCCGTCGAACCCCGGCGCTGCCACCGACCCCGAAGCCCCGGACATGGCCGCGGTCAAGCTGATCGACTACGACTTCGCCACCTACGGAGCCTCGGAAACGCGCGAGCGGCTTCTGGCCCGTTGGGAAACCGAAGTGAAGTCCAAGGGCGGTTCCTTCGAGGAGTAATCCCTTGCCGACCGGCGGGCGCTGATCAGCGTCCGCCACTTTTCCAGGATGGATGCGATGCAACGGACGGCGGGGCTTTGGCTTCTGGTCGGGCTGGCGGGCTATGCCCTTCTGCCCTGGTACATGGTGACAGGCGGTTTCTGGTCCTTTGCCTGGCTGTCTGCATGGGCATCCGACGCTCGGCCCGCGCTGCCCCAGGCGCTGGCCGACAGGCCCTGGCTTTGGCTGCCGCTGGCCGGTTTTGCCATTGCCGGGGCCACCCTTGGCCTTGCCCGCAATCCGTCGACCCTTGCGCGCGGCCTTGTGCTTGGCGGCGGGGTGGGTCTGCTGGGTTTGGCCGCCCAGGGGCTTGTGATCCTTGGCAACGGCACCCGCTTCGGCCTGTTCGACGGGGCCACCCAACCCGGCATGGGGGCAGGGGCCTTCGTGACCGCTGCCGGCCTTCTGTTCGTCCTGACCACCGGGGTTTCCGGCCTTGGCAGGGGCAGGGGAGACGCCTTCATCACCGGCATGATCGGCGCGATCATCGCCCTGGTCGGCGTCTTCGTCTTCTATCCGATGAGCTTCGTCCTGATCCGCGCTTTCGAGCTGAAGGGCGGCGCGGGCCTTGGGATCAGCGAGTTCCTGCCGCGCTTCCTCGCGCCCGAAATCTGGTCGCCCGCCTGCCTTCTGGGCCAGGGTTACTGCGGTGCCGCGATGAACTCGCTTCTCCTTGGCATCGCCACGGCGACCTCCACGACCGTCCTTGGCCTTGCCTTCGCGCTGATCTTCACCCGCACGGCCTTTCCGGCCAAGAAGTTGCTGCGCGTCCTGACGATCCTGCCGATCATCACCCCGCCCTTCGTCATCGGCCTCGCGCTGATCCTGCTGTTCGGGCGGTCCGGCACAATCACCGAGTTCTTCGCCGACGCCTTCGCCTGGGAGAAAACCCGCTGGCTGTACGGCTTCTGGGGCGTCTGGCTTGCGCAGACCCTGTCCTTCACCCCCATCGCCTTCCTGGTCCTGATCGGAGTCGTCGAAGGTGTCAGCCCAAGCATGGAAGAGGCCTCGCAGACCCTGGATGCCGACCGCTGGCAGACTTTCCGCTATGTCTCGCTGCCACTGATGCGCCCGGGCCTCGCCAATGCTTTCCTCCTCGGCTTCATCGAAAGCCTGGCCGACTTTGGCAACCCGCTGGTCTTGGGCGGCAACTTCAACGTGCTGTCGACCGAGATCTACTTCGCCATCGTCGGCACTGTGGCCGACCCGGCAAAGGCCGCGATCCTGTCGCTGATCCTTCTGTCGCTGACCCTGGGCGCCTTCCTGGCGCAGCGCACCTGGCTGGGAAAGAAGAACTACGCCACCGTCACCGGCAAGGGAGATTCGGGCCGCCATGCCGCGCTGAACCCCGGCCTGCGCATGACCTGCTATGCCCTGGCGCTGCCCTGGGCCGCCTTCACGATGATCCTCTACCTGCTCATCATCTTCGGCAGCTTCGTGAAACTCTGGGGCTACGACCACACCCTCACCCTTGAACACTATACCCGTGCCTTCGGTCTGGCGTTCCGAGATGGCATCCAATTTACCGGCGCGGCCTGGGACAGCTACTTCACCACGCTGACCATCTCGGCCATCGCCGCACCGCTGACCGCCGCCGTGGGCCTTGCCACCGCCTACCTGCTGGTCCGCCAGAAATTCGCGGCCAAGGACGCCTTCGAATTCTCGACCATGCTCAGCTTCGCCATCCCCGGCACCGTGATCGGGGTGGCCTATGTCATGGCCTTCAACTTCCCGCCGATCGAGCTGACGGGGACCGGGCTGATCCTCATCATCGTCTTCATCTTCCGCAACATGCCGGTCGGCGTGCGCGGCGGCATCGCGGCGATGAGCCAGCTGGACAAGTCGCTGGACGAAGCCTCGATCACCCTCGGCGCGAACTCGGCCACCACGATCCGCCGGGTGATCCTGCCACTGATGGGCCCCGCGATCCTGGCCGCGCTGACCTATTCCTTCGTCCGCGCCATCACCTCGGTCTCGGCGGTGATCTTTCTCGTCTCGGCCGAATACAACATGGCCACAAGCTTCATCGTCGGCCGCGTCGAAAACGGCGAGTTCGGCATCGCCATCGCCTATGCCGCAGTGCTGATCGTCACGATGCTGACGGCAATCCTGGCCCTGCAACTTGTCATCGGTCGTCGCCGCCTGCGCCGCGCCGACCGCGTCGAAGCCCACTAAGGGAGAGAACCCATGCAAGGGTCCGTCCAGTTCCAGAACGTCACCAAGCGCTTTGGCACCGTCGTCGCACTGAAGCCCCTGTCGCTTGACATCGCGCCGGGCACCTTGGTCACGCTGCTTGGACCGTCGGGCTGCGGAAAGACCACGACCCTGCGCCTCATCGCCGGGCTGGAAAGCGCCAGCGAAGGCAAGATCCTGATCGGCGGCCAGGATGTGACACATCTCTCGGCAACCTATCGCCGTGTCTCGATGGTGTTCCAGTCCTACGCGCTTTTCCCGCACATGACCGTGCTTGAAAACGTGGGCTACGGTCTGACCGTCAAGGGCACGCCCAAGGCCGAGGTCCGCGATCGGGCCGAAGCGGGCCTTGAACAGGTCGGCCTCAAGGGCTTTGGCGCCCGCCTTCCGTCCGAGCTGTCCGGCGGCCAGCAGCAGCGCGTCGCCGTCGCCCGCGCCATCGTGCTGGAACCCGAGGTCCTGCTTCTGGACGAACCCCTCTCCAACCTGGACGCCAAGCTGCGCCGCCACGTCCGCGAAGAGATCCGCCAGATCCAGCAGCGCCTTGGGCTGACCGCGGTCTACGTCACCCACGACCAGGAAGAGGCGATGGCGGTGTCGGACCGCATCATCGTCATGAAGAACGCCGAGATCGCCCAGGAAGGCGCCCCGCGTGACCTTTACGACTGCCCTGCCAGCGCCTTCATCGCCGACTTCATCGGTGACGCGAACCTGTTGCCCGTCGAGATCACCCGCGCTGGCGAGACCACCGACCTCCGCCTCCTCGACCGCACGTTGACCTTGCCCCTTGCCTGGCCCGCCCCCGGACCAGCGCAGCTTGTCCTGCGCCCGCACCACCTGCGCCTGACCCGCGAGCCCGGGCCCACGACCTTGCCCGCCGAAGTCTCTTACGCCGCCTGGCTTGGCAATTCCGTCCAGTACACCCTGTCCACCCCCGCCGGGCCGCTGTTCGCGATCACCCCGCCCGACGCCGCCCCTTTCGCCAAGGGCGACAGCCTTCACGTCGGTTTCGACTTGCCCACGGCCCGCCTTGTCCCCGCCTGACGCCCGCCATTAGGACTTTTTATGTGTGCATGTCCGTTCCCCCCGCCATCCTTGCACCAGGCCGACAGAATTCGGCGCTCGCAGGGAGGCTCCACATGCAGGACATCGCTACGGTCATCGACGCGCTGAATGCGCAAAGCGCTACCCACACCCGGCAATTGGCCGCCCTTCACCGCGCTGAAGCCACCCGCTCTGCCGCCTTCGAAACCGAGATGGCACGGCTTCAGGCCGACCGCGCCGAAGCAAATGCCCTACGTGAACAGATGAACGGCATCATGGCCGACATGCTGAGCGTCCTGAAGAAATCGGGCGAGCAGATCCGTCAAAGCAGCTAGACGAGAACGGCGATGGGCATCGACAGGATCTTCAAGAAGGGCATCAAGGCCGTCACCAACTTCGGCAAAGACGTGATCAAAACCATTGCTCCCGCGCCGCTCAGGATCGGCATGGCTGTCGCCGACAAGCTCTCTGGCAACAAGGGGGGCGGTGACCCCGAGGCAACTCGCCAAGCCGACGAGGACCGGAAGTTCACCGAAGAGATGGACGCCCAGACCTCGCAGATAAAAGCCGACACTGCGCAGATCGAGGCTGAGAACCAGAAGATTTTCGGCATGCTTGGCAGCATGAGATCCGAAAGCGATGCCATGTTCCAGACTGCGATGGGCGGTGCCCCTGGCTCGGACCCGCTTGCCGGTCTCCCCCAGGATTTCGAAGGCAAGGAGCTTTTCGATCGCTACTCCAACCCCCAGGCCTTCGGCTCGCCGCAGTCCTCCGTGTCGGCCTCTGGCCTTCCCCCCGACATCGCCCAGACCCTCCGGCAGTATGGTCTTGACCTCGACAAGCTGCGGATGACCTGAGGCGTGTGCGGCCGGCCGCGCTCCCCCGGCCGGCCGCACTTCAATCCTTCCACCTTGCACCCCCCGATCCACGATCTGCCAGCCGGGTCCGCCCTGGACCCGGTTCGGCGTCATGGTCCCTGACCAGTGGCGGTCAGACAGTCTTGCGCAAAAAGGTGGTCGCGACCACGAAATCCGGCTTGGCCGTCATTACGGATGGCAGCGACGTTGCAGCTTCCGTCATGATCTGAATTTCAGCTTCCATATAATTTCCTTATACGGGTTCAAACGTCGTTTTCCCGGTATTATCATGCTCAAGTCCGGCAATCTGCCGGTCTCTTGGGGACTACGCCCGTGAATCTGGGGCGGCCATCACCCTTATCACCAGTAGGACATCCCGTTGCTGCGGCAGCTTCGCCAGGGCCTGCAGGACTTTCTGCATCGGATCACTCTGCCGGACTGGTGGGGGTGGTTTGCTCGGCAGCCTCGGTCGAGGCTTTCAGCGCCTCCAGCGCCTCCAGCGCCTCCAGCGCCGCGGGGGTGCCGCCTTCGTTGCCCCTGAGCAGCGTGATGTCGGTGCGGTCCGTCGTCTCGAGGGCTTTTGTCGCCTGATCGATCAGCTCGACATATCCCGCTGGCCCGGCGACAATCAGGGTGCGACTGCGTTCATCATCACGGTGGGTGAACTTGCGCTGGTAGATGCCCCGTCCGCCGAAATTCCGTGGACGGTCAGCCCCTCTGTCACCGCTTCGCCTTCCCGAAGGCGACGGCCGTCCGCCAGAACGACGTAGGGATGCGGCCCCGGCCAGACTGCGACGATCTCGCGCGCCAGTTCGTCGGCAGGGCTGACGATCGGGTCTTCGAACGTGACCTCGGTGATTCCCGAGATATCGGCCCGGATGACCTCAATCATCCTGGCGCGCCGTTCCGGATCTTCCGTCAGACCGGACAGCACCAGCTTGCCCCGGTCCAGCGCCACAAGCTTTGCCTGGCCATCCGATGCCGCAAGGATCGTCTGGACGGCAGACCGCAGCCGGTCTTCGGCGACAATGGTGGTCTCGCCCGGGAACGGCAGCTCCCGCAGCGCCTCGGCCAGAACGGCACGCTCTGCCACTGTCCGCACATGGATCACCCGGTGCGCACCCTCGGGATCTTCGACGAAATCGGCGTCATCAAGGCCAAGAGCCGCCAGATGGGCGTCCAGCGACGGCGCCACGCCCTGCAGCTGGGGGGCCTGCGCTGTCGGCTTGACCGTCGGCTTTGGCGCGCTGGCCTGGACCGAGACCAGGTCCAGAACCCCCGCAGCCACCATCCCCGTGGCGACCAGAGTGCCCAGACCGATCATGCTGTTGCGCAGCGACCTGCCGGAAATCGCCATCGTACGCTGTGCCAGCCGCGCAAGACCCGACGGCTCGGCCGGGGCGATCCGGACCTTTGGCCCTGCAGCGCTTACCGACACTCCCGCAAGCGCGACCGACGCGCCCAGGAACAACGGATAGCTCTCACCTTCCACCATCGGCGTCCGGTTGCCGTTCTGGTCGATCAAGGCTGCCGGGCTTTCCCCCGCCAGCCCGACAAGAACGCCCTGCTCGCCCACCTCGAAGGTTCGGCAAAGGTGACAGGGTCCCTTCAGCGGGCTGAAGGGCGTGTCGCAGGTCATCGGTGGGTAGCGTTGGCCGCCAGTCTTCCAAGTCTTGGGCCGGACCTGAACGGTCCAGACCCCCGGCTCTTGATCCGTTCACCTCCGCAGGTGGATCTGGTCTTTGCAGTCCGGTCGATGATGAAGCCAAGCGTGAACCCGTCAAGTGAAGCGCGGGTGCCCCCCTGGGCCGGTCGGCAAGGTTCTGCTCAATCCGCGGTGGAAGCCGGGCCGTGACGGTCGCTGACGGAACCGCCGCGCGCTGCGTCCGCAGGCCTGCGTCGTCAGGTCGTTCAAAGCGCGCGACCCGCCATTGATCCATCGCTTTCTCCAGGCATCTGCGTTCCATGCCAAAGACGTTAACCCTGTCCTTGCAGGTCACCTATTTTGTTTAATTGATGCAGGGATAACGTGCCCGAATGTACAAGGCGGTTTCGGCCAAAGGTGCGAAATACATGTTGCAAAACATAGTGTTGGATCGAATAACATTTGTGCTTTCCGGGTCGGGTGTGGCTTGCGCAAAGGCAAGGAACCGCCGATGTCGTGACCTTGCGGCTGCACGTGATATCCTGCCTGGGGCCTCCCTGGCCCTTGCTGCCATCCGGTTCTTTGCAGACCCTGGAAGGCCCGCGGCACGTCGTCCAGCCGTGGCCCCCTGATCAACCGCCCTTGGCTCCCAGCCAGCGTGACGGCAACACTTGCAGGCGAGTCGCATGGGAGCGCATTTCACGGGCAGTTCAGGACGGACCACAGCCGTGGCCGTGATCCCGTCGCTGACAGGCCGGGAAGAAAGCCTCAGCGGTCGGGCAAGGATTTGGTCATGCCCTGGAGGACCGAGCTTACCAGTGCGGTGGGCGGACGTTCGCTTCCGGAGAGGCAGCGCCAAAGGCCTCTTCCTCTGCCGCCCGCTCCATCAGAAGTCGAACCCGCCGTTCAAGCCCCGCGATCTCAGCTGCCTGGCGGGCCACCACGTCGGACAGGTCCTCTACCGCGCGGATCAGGTGGGCCACCTTCTCTTCCAGATCAGTCCGGTCCATCCTGCCCTTGCCCCTCTTCCCGATGCCTTGCCGCCTCTGCCCCCATCCGTTACACGGACGGCGATCAAAAGCGAAGGTCCTGCTCATGGCCGACAAGTCCCCCCGCCGCCCCCGTGCCGCGACGCCGAAGGGATTCCGCGACTACTTCGGGGCCGAGGTCACCGAACGGAAAGCCATGCTTGATCGCATCGCCGCGGTCTACCACCGGTACGGGTTCGACCCGCTGGAGACCTCGGCCGTCGAAACGGTCGAGGCCCTTGGCAAGTTCCTCCCCGACGTCGACCGCCCCAACGAGGGCGTCTTCGCCTGGCAGGATGAGGATGCCGACTGGCTGGCCCTTCGGTACGACCTCACCGCGCCCCTCGCCCGCGTCGCCGCCCAGTACCGCAATGACCTGCCGTCGCCCTACCGCCGCTACGCGATGGGTGCCGTCTGGCGGAACGAGAAACCGGGTCCGGGCCGCTTCCGCCAGTTCTACCAATGCGACGCCGACACGGTGGGCTCCGCCTCGGTGGCAGCCGACGCCGAAATCTGCGCGATGCTGGCCGACGCCCTGGAAGAAGTCGGCATCCCCCGCGGCGACTACGTCGTGAAGGTGAACAACCGGAAGGTCCTGAACGGCGTGATGGAAGTCGCGGGTCTGGCCGGAGAAGACAAGGACGCCGAACGCGGCATCGTGTTGCGCGCCATCGACAAGATCGACCGTCTGGGTGCTGACGGCGTGCGGGCTCTCCTCGGCGAGGGCCGCAAGGACGAAAGCGGCGATTTCACCAAGGGTGCGGGGCTTTCCTCGGAACAGGCCGAGGTTGTGATGGGCTTCACCACAGCCAGGCGCGACACGGGGGCCGCGACGGTGGCCCGGCTGCGGGAACTGGTGGGCGGCTCGGTGATCGGGGCAGAGGGTGTTGACGAGTTGGAAGCCATCGCCTCGCTGCTGGAAGCGCAGGGCTATGGGCCAGACCGGATCGTTCTGGACCCCGGTGTTGTCCGTGGCCTGGGTTACTATACCGGGCCGGTCTATGAGGCCGAGTTGACCTTTGAAATCCTCGACGAAAAGGGCCGCAAGCGGCAGTTCGGCTCGGTTGCCGGGGGTGGGCGATATGATGGGCTGGTCAAGCGCTTCACCGGGCAGGACGTGCCGGCGACGGGGGTTTCCATCGGGGTGGACCGCCTCCTCGCCGCGCTGCGGGCCAAGGGGCGTGTTGCTGGCTTGTCGGAAGGGCCGGTCGTGGTCACGGTGATGGACCGGGAACGGATGGCCGACTACATGGGCATGGTTGGAGAGCTGCGTCAGGCGGGTATCCGGGCTGAGGTCTATCTGGGCAACCCGAAGAACTTCGGCAACCAGTTGAAATACGCCGACAAGCGGGCCTCGCCCGTCGCGGTCATCCAGGGTGGCAACGAAGCCGAAGCGGGAACGGTCATCCTCAAGGACCTGATCCTGGGCGCGAAGATCGCCGAAAGCGCGACGCTGGAGGAATGGAAGGACCGCCCGGCTCAGGTCGAGGTGCCGCGGGCCGATCTGGTGGCCGCCGTCCGAAAGATGCTTGGCCAATGACCCCCAAGGCCGCGATCCGGGCGGAGGGCGAACGGCTGCTTGCCGCGTTCGTCGCGGCGGGCGCGGTGCCGGTCGAGGCCGACGTGTTGCAACCGGCCGGGACGCTCTTGGACCTGTATGGCGAGGATATCCGCGCGCGGGCCTATGTGACCGACGACCCCGTCAAGGGCGAGATGATGCTGCGGCCGGACTTCACCGTCCCGGTCGTGCAGGCGCACATGGCGCATGGGGCGGAACCCGCGCGCTACGCCTATCTGGGCGAGGTGTTCCGCAAGCAGGCGCGCGGGTCCGGTCGGGCAAGCGAATATCTGCAGGTGGGCTATGAGGTCTTTGACCGGGCCTCACCCGAGGCGGCGGATGCCGAGGTGTTTGCGCTGTTCCGGGACCTGCTGGCGGGGCTGGACCTGCGGCCGGTGACGGGGGACATCGGCATCCTGATGGCTGCCGTCCGGGGGTTGGAGACGACCGAACGGCGCAAGGCGGCCCTCTTGCGGCATGTCTGGCGGCCGGTGCGGTTCAAGGCGCTGCTGGACCGCTTTGCCGGGCGGGCTCCGGTCCCGGCGGGCCGGGTTGCGCTTTTGCAGCGGCTGAAGGCAGGCAGTCCCGCGCAGCTGATCGAGGAAGCGGGGTCCTTCGTCGGCCTGCGCGGCCCGGATGAGATCGCCGCCCGGGCCGAGGCTCTGGTGGCCGACGCCGAAACGCCGCCGATCAAGGCGACCGAGGCGGCGCTGCTCTATGACCTTCTCAGCCTGGAGGCTCCGGCGGCCCATGCGCTGAACCATCTGCGGGGCATCACCCCGATGCTTCCCGCGATCGGGCCGGCGGTGGACCGTTTTGCGGCCCGGCTTGACGCGCTGGCCGCGCGGGGGGTGGATGTCGCGACGCTGGCGTTCGAGGCAAGCCACGGGCGCACGGCGCTGGAGTACTATGACGGGTTCGTCTTCAGCTTCCTGGGCGATGGGATGCCTCCGGTGGCCAGTGGTGGCCGCTATGATGCCCTGACGGCGGTGCTGGGGGCAGGCGCCTTCATTCCGGCGGTGGGTGGCGTGATCCGACCGGGTCTCGTCGCGCGGCTGAAGGGGGCGATATGATCCGGGTGGGGGTGCCGTCCAAGGGGCGGCTGATGCAGGACTGTTTCGACTGGTTCGGCACGCGCGGCGTCGTCATGCGGCGGTCGGGGTCGGACCGGGAATACTCGGGCGTCGTCGAGGGCGTCGAGGGCGTGGTCCCGGTGCTGTTGTCCGCGGGGGAAATCCCGCGCGAGCTGGCGGCGGGGCGTATCCATCTGGGGGTTACCGGGTCCGATCTGGTGCGCGAGCAACTGGGCGAGGACGAGGTGGCCGAGGTCGCAAAGCTGGGCTTCGGCCATGCCGATCTGGTCATAGCGGTTCCGAACGTCTGGATCGACGTCGAGACGGTGGATGACCTTGACGCAGCCGCTGCGGGGTTTCGCCGCGCGCACGGGCACCGGCTGCGGATCGCCACGAAGTATCACCGTCTGGTGCGGGATTTCCTGCAGGCGCAAGGGGTTGCGGATTATCAGCTGGTCGACAGCCAGGGCGCGACCGAGGGCACGGTGCTGAACGGAACGGCCGAGGCGATTGCCGACATCACCAGTTCAGGCGAGACGCTAAGGGCCAACCACCTGCGCATCCTGTCGGACGGGTTGATCCATTCCAGCCAGGCGGTCCTGTGGGCCAGCCGGGTGGCCGAGTGGACGGCAGAGGACCGTGCCGCCTATGCCGGGCTGGCGGCGAAGCTGGGCGTTCCGGCGCGGCCCTTCTGACCCGCTCGTCGATGACTTCGTCACTCCTCGCTGCAGCCTGCGACGAGGAGACGAAGTCGAACGAGGAGCTTCACTTTCGCGCCAGCATGACCCCGACCCCGGCCAGCGCCATGCCGGCCCAGGCCAACGGCGGCATCGCCTCACCCAGCAGGGGCCAGGCGAACAGCGCCGAAAGCGGCGGGACCAGGTAGAAAAGGGCCGAGACCCGGGCGACCTCTCCCGCACGGATCATCGCCAGCAGAAGCGTGATCGAGATCAGCGAGTTGCCGACCACCAGGTAGCCGAGAACCGCGAACAGCTCAGGCGTCCAGTCAGCCTGCATCCCCTCGGTCCCTATCGCAAGCGGCAGGGTGAAGGCCGCGCCCACGGCATACTGGATCAGGTTCGCTGGGACCGGGTGCGTGGTGATCCCGAAGCGCTTTTCGTACAGTGTGGCCGCTGTCATGCCGATCAGGCCCCCCACGGCGGCCAGAAGGCCCAGGGCTGGTTCGTGCGCGATGCCAGAGCGGGCAAGGATCACGGTGATCGCTCCACCCAAGCCAAGGGCCAGACCGATCCACCGCAGGCGGCTGACGGTTTCGCCGACCATCCAGGGGGCGATCAGGCTGACCAGGATCGGCTGCAGGCAGACGATGATCGCCACCCCGCCCGCCGAGACCCCGGATTTGAAGGCGATGTAGCAGAGGCCGAAGTAGGCGACCTGGATCAGGAAGCCGACGACCGCGATGTCCAGGGCGGCGCGGCCTTTCGGGAAGGCCGGTTTCAGGATCGGGATCAAGGGCAGCAGGACCACGACGGCGATGGTGTAGCGGAGCGCCAGCAGGGTGAAGGGCCCGGCATGCATGAGGCCGATCTTGGCGATGGCGAAACCTGCCGACCACAGGAGCAGGAAGACGAACGGCGCGGCGAGGAGAAGTGGGCGGGACATGGTGCCAGTCATGATCGCTGCAGGTGGGAATGAAAAGGCCGGTTGACGTTGCGTAGGGCCGCCTAGTTACTGCGGGGACCCCAACCCGGAGAGATTGCATGTTTACCCGTTCTTCGCTGACCCTGATCCTTGCCCTGACCGCCGGCGCGGCCCAGGCCGAGGCGCTTGCGACCACCGACCAGATCAACGCGGCGATTGCCGGTAACACCGTGCAAGGCAGCATGACCGCCAGCGGCGCCTATACCGAGTTCTATGCGGCGGACGGCGCGATCAAGGGCGACGGATACACCGGCACATGGACCGTCGAGGGCGACGCGATGTGCTTTGACTATGGCGAGGGCAAGGATTGCTGGGGTGTCCGGATCGACGGCGAGGCTGTGACCTGGGTTCAGGACGGCACCGACGGGGGCACCGGCACCATCATCGCCGGAAACCCCAACAGCTTCTAGTGCAAGCCCAACTCGGCCAGCGCCTGCGCCAGCGCGGGCGGCAAGGGGTCGTCCTTGCCTCGGCCCTTGGGCAGATCGCGGGGTGAGTCCTTCGGGTCCAGATAGCGCCAGCCTTGGAACGGGCGACGGGGCGCGGCCTCGGTGCGGATGACCTCAAGGTCCAGCACCAGCGCACAGCGCGGGATGCCGTCGCCAAGGTTGACCTCCTGCAGGTCCAGAATGCGCTGGCGGGCCAGGATCACGCCCTTGATGACCCAGTAAAGCGAGCCCTCCAGCACCTCGGCCTCGCGCTTGGGCCACATGCGGGTAACATGGATGGCGCGGCCCTCGGGCCAGTGTGGGCGCTGGCTGCGTTGCCAGTCCAGCAGGTCCTCGACGGAATCGGCGCCAACGCAGAGTTTCAGGATGTTGATCATGGCTCCGATCATAGGGCCTGCGGCGGGGGCTTCAAGTTGACCCAAGCGGGGCGGGGGCGTATCTTGGGCCCTTCGTTCACCTTATCCACAAGTTCAAGGAAGATTCGCCCCTATGTCGCGATTCCATGCCCCCATCGCCGAAGCCATCTGGGACATGAAGTACCGCTTCAAGGAGGCGGACGGGACACCGCTTGACGGCTCGGTCGAGGATACCTGGCGTCGGATCGCGCGGGCTTTGGCCGAGGTCGAGGCTGACCCTGCGAAGTGGGAGGCGGAGTTCTACGCGGCGCTGGAAGGCTTCAAATTCCTGCCCGCCGGGCGGATCACCGCAGGGGCGGGCACGGGGCGGTCGGTGACGCTGTTCAACTGCTTCGTCATGGGCACGATTCCGGACACGATGGAGGGGATCTTCACCGGGCTGAAAGAGGCCGCGCTGACCATGCAGCAGGGCGGTGGGATCGGCTACGACTTCTCGACCATCCGGCCCAAGGGGGCCGAGGTGAAGGGCGTCGCGGCGGATGCCTCCGGTCCCTTGTCCTTCATGGACGTCTGGGACGCCATGTGCCGGACGATCATGTCGGCAGGCAGCCGTCGCGGGGCGATGATGGCGACGATGCGCTGCGACCATCCGGATATCGAGGCCTTCATCGAGGCCAAGCGTGACCCGGCGCGTCTGCGGATGTTCAACCTGTCGGTCCTTGTCACCGATCCCTTCATGGCCGCCGTCAAGGCCGATGGCCCGTGGGAGCTGGTCTTCGGCGGCCGCGTCTACCGGACAGTGGAAGCCCGCGATCTGTGGAACAAGATCATGCGGTCGACCTTCGACTATGCCGAGCCGGGGGTGATCTTCATCGACCGCATCAACGCGATGAACAACCTTGGCTATGTCGAGACCATCGCCGCCACCAACCCCTGCGGCGAGCAGCCCCTGCCGCCCTATGGGGCTTGCCTGTTGGGCTCGATCAACCTGCCGACGCTGGTGAAGGACGCCTTCGAAGCGGGTTCCAGCATGGACATGAAAGCACTGGACCATCTGGTCCGTGTCGCCGTCCGGGCGATGGACAATGTCGTGGACGCCAGCCGCTTCCCTCTGCCGGAACAGCAGGCCGAGGCGAAGGCCAAGCGGCGCATCGGCCTTGGTGTCACCGGCCTTGCCGATGCCCTCCTCATGGTCGGCCTGCGCTATGGGTCCGAGGAGGCCGCGAAGGTCACCGAGATCTGGATGCACGCCATTGCGCGCGCGGCCTACCTCGCCTCGGTCGATCTGGCGAAGGAGAAGGGCGCGTTTCCGCTGTTCGACGCCGACGGCTTCCTTGCCAGCGGCAACATGGCGCAGATGGACACCGACGTCCGCGAGGCCATCGCCAAGCACGGCATCCGCAACGCCCTCCTGACCTCGGTCGCGCCCACGGGGACGATCTCGCTTTACGCCGGCAACGTCAGCTCCGGGATCGAGCCGGTCTTCGCCTACGCCTACACCCGCAAGGTCCTGCAGAAGGACGGCTCCCGCACCGAAGAGGAGGTCGTCGACTATGCCGTCCGCCTCTGGCGCGAGAAGCACGGCGACGCGCCCTTGCCCGACCATTTCGTCAACGCCCAGACCCTGCCGCCCCTGGACCATGTGCGGATGCAGGCGGCGGCGCAGAAATGGGTGGATTCGTCGATCTCCAAGACCATCAACTGCCCCGAGGACATCAGCTTTGATGACTTCGCGCAGGTCTACATGGCCGCCTGGGACCAGGGCTGCAAAGGCTGCACGACCTACCGGCCGAACGACGTGACGGGCTCCGTCCTGACCGTGTCCGAGAAGCAGACCGCGCCCGTGGCCTCGCAGCCGGTGACCGGGGGAGAGGTGGTCTATCTGTCGGACCCGCTGGACCGCCCCGCCGCCCTGGAAGGCCAGACCTACAAGGTCAAATGGCCGGGCTCGGAACATGCCCTCTACATCACCATCAACGACATCGTCATCGCCGGCCACCGCCGCCCGTTCGAGGTCTTCATCAACTCCAAGAACATGGAGCATTTCGCCTGGACCGTGGCCCTGACCCGGATGATCTCGGCCGTGTTCCGGCGCGGCGGGGATATTTCCTTTGTCGTGGAGGAACTGAAAGCCGTGTTCGACCCCCGCGGCGGGGCCTGGATGGAGGGGCGGTATATCCCGTCCATTCTGGCGGCCATCGGCGGAGTAATCGAGCGCCACCTGATCGACATCGGCTTCATCGAGGGCGAGGGGCTGGGGCTGAAATCCGACCCCAAGGCGGAACTGCTGCGGGTCGGAGAGGCCCCGCGCGGCAAGGCCTGCCCGTCCTGCGGCAGCTATGACCTGCGGATGGTGGAAGGGTGCCTGACCTGCGGGTCGTGTGGGCATTCGAAGTGTGGGTGAGGAAATCTTAACAATCTACGTGACAGAGTCTTCGGGATTTGCTATCTGTAACGCGTCACGTGACTGTTGACTGCGGTACTTGAAGATCGTCATGTGGCTGGATGCTGGACCCAGATAGAATTCGTAGCCGAGACCTGAAGCGCCTTGTCGAGAAAGGCGATGCATCAGGGATTCGTCCTGACTGGATTCCCAAGGTGAAACGCATCCTTGGCGCTTTGAACGTTGCCGTATCGCCAGAGGAACTGAACCTTCCCGGCTATGGCTGGCACAAGCTGAGGGGGGATCGCGACGGAACCTTTTCCGTCCTGGTCTCGAAAAACTGGAGAGTGACGTTCAGATGGGACGAACATGGCCCCTATGACGTTGAACTAGAGGACTACCATGGAAAGTAAGGCGGGAGAGCTGGCCTTCGCACCTCCGCACCCCGGGGAGTATATCAGGGAAGATATACTTCCCGCGCTGGAGATGAACGCGACCCAGCTAGCGGAACATCTGGGCGTTTCCAAGCAAACCGTGTCCAACATCCTGAATGGAAAGCGCCCGCTGTCGACGGACATGGCCGTTCGCCTTGGAAAAGCTTTCAAGAACGGCGGAAGGTTCTGGCTGGCGCTTCAGATGCAGCATGATCTTTGGCACGCAGAGCGGAAAGGCGGCGCACCCGTCAAGCCCATCGATTGGACCGACGACCGCGCCGCCTGAGCGGCTACTTCACCCCATTCGCCCGCGCGATGAAATCCGTCAGGTGTGGCACATAGTCCTCCGGCCCCGCGCCGCCCTGCGCCACGGCCCCGGCGAAGCTGTTCTTCGCCGCGCTCGCCATCGTGGTGGTGACGGTGGCGGCGTTGGCCATGCTCTCCAGATAGCGCAGGTCCTTGTAGGCGTTGGATAGGGTGAAGCGGTGGGCCTCGCGGTTGCCCTCCAGCGCGTAGCCCATGAAGGTCTGATAAAAGCCGCAGTCCATGCGGCCCCCACGGATCACGCTGTCAAAGGTGGCGGTGGAGATGCCGACCTTGGCGGCCACGGCCAGCGCCTCGGCATAGATCGCGGCGTAGCCGAGGGAGAGGAAGTTGTTCAGAAGCTTCATCCGGTGCCCGTCGCCTGTCCGGCCGATATGGACGATCTTCCCGGCCCAGGTGGCGATGACGGGCTGGATGCGGGCGAAGATGTCGCCGTCGGCACCGACCATGCAGTCAAGCGTGCCCTCCCACGCCTCTTTCGGGGTGCGGGACAGGGGGGCGTCGGCGAAGTGGATGCCGCGCTGGCCAAGGTCAGTGGCGAGGCGTTCGGTGACGGTGGGATCGGAGGTGGAACAGTCGACGATCACCGTGCCGGACTTCAGGTGCGGGGTCATGCGGGCGACGGCCTCGGAGACCTGAGGCGAGCCGGGGAGGGTCAGGAAGATGATCGTCGACCGGGCGGCGAGGTCTTCGACTGTGGCCTCGGTCGCGCCCCTGCCGATCAGGTCGTCCACCGGCGCGCGGTTGCGGTGGGCGGTGACGGTCAGGGTGTAGCCCTTCGTCACGATGTTCTTCGCCATGCCGTGGCCCATCAGGCCGGTGCCGATGAAACCGATGTGTTCCTGGGTCATGAAGTCCTCCTGTTGCGGGCAGATTGGGGCAGGTCGCCCGGGTTGACAATCCGGCTTCCGCCGGGCCGACTGAAGGCGATCAAAATGGGAGGCCGACAATGTTCCGCGCACTGGTTCTGGAAAAGGATGGCGATGCCGCCGTGGCGCATCTTCGGGAGCTGGACGAAAGCGCGCTGCCTGCCGGGGATGTGACGGTGGCGGTCGAGTATTCGACGCTGAACTACAAGGACGGGCTGGCCTTGTCCCCGACCGGCGGGGGGATCGTGCGGACCTGGCCGCATGTGGCAGGGATCGACTTTGCCGGGACGGTCGAGGCTTCGGACGATGCGCGGTACAAGCCTGGGGACCGCGTGGTGCTGACCGGCTGGCGGGTGGGAGAGGTGCATTGGGGCGGCTATGCCCAGAAGGCGCGGGTGAAGGCGGACTGGCTGGTGCCGCTGCCCGGCGGTCTGACAACGCGGCAGGCGATGGCGGTTGGGACGGCCGGGTTCACGGCGATGCTGGCGGTGATGGCGCTGGAGGAGCATGGGCTGACGCCTGCGAAGGGCGAGGTGCTGGTGACGGGCGCTGCGGGGGGCGTCGGGTCGGTGGCGGTCGCCTTGCTGGCGCGGCTTGGGTATCAGGTCGCGGCGGTGACGGGGCGGCCGGAGACGGAGGGGTATCTGCGGGACCTCGGGGCCTCACGCGTGGTGCCGCGGGCGGACCTGGCGGAGACGGTGAAAAGACCGCTGGAGACCGAGACCTGGGCGGGGTGTGTCGATGCCGTCGGCGGCGCGATGCGGGCGCGGGTGCTGGGGCAGATGAAATACGGCGGGTCGGTCGCGGCGGTGGGGTTGGCGGGGGGGGCTTCGCTTCCCGCTTCGGTGATCCCGTTCCTGCTGCGGGGGGTGAACTTGCTGGGCATCGATTCCGTGACGGTCCCCTATGAGCGGCGGGTACGGGCCTGGGGGCGGGTGGTGTCTGACCTGCCGATGGAGAAGCTGGAGGCGATGGTACGGCCGGCGGTGCTGGCGGACCTGCCGGAGCTGGGGGCGGCGATCCTGAAGGGGGGCGTGCAGGGCCGGGTGGTGGTGGACGTGAACGGGTGAGGTCTGTCCACGCAGGACAGGGTTGGCTCGCCAAGGGATTCCAATGGGTTAGCTGTGGGCGTTAGGGGTTTGTTAAGGAATGAGAACGTCTAGAGAGCGAGATCAAGTGGCAAGTCTGCAATGTCGCGCAGGCGTTTGCCGTCGATCATCGTCTCAACCAGTTCTAGTGACTCACGTCCCTGTTCTTTCAGGACTTCAACAAGTTCAGTCAGTGCGAAGTGATACACGCAATCAATATCTCCGGTCCCAAGTGCGATGGCCGCAATTCGGGATGGCGTCGGTTCTGCGGTCACGGCAACAATGTGCGGTGCTCGCCCCTTGCGGTTCCTGAGCAGGTTCAGTGCCTCGGATCGGGTGTTCTGAACTCGGTCCGACCTGATCGTCAGTTTGCAACTGACGGAAGCGTGCAGCGACGCTTTCGCCCCATTGACCGCACGTAGCGCGGTTTTGCGCGCGACCGACTTGTCCACGAGAATGGAATTCCTGTTGATCTCAGAATCGTCGAGAGCGTCCTTGATGACCACGACATCTGGTTTGATGAGATAGTCGGTGCCGAGGAGAGTCTTCAACTCGCGGCTGGCGTCGGCGAGGATGCGCAATTCATCAAGATGGGCATACTGTTCGAACTGGGAGATCGTCCGGCCCTTGGCAACACGGAACGTGCCCGGGCGGATGTGAGCCAGTTGGGCAAGGCAGTCCTGCAGGAACGCAAGACACGCGCTTTCGAACATTGCGCCGGCGGTCTGACCTGGCGGCTTCTCGGCATGGTCGGTCGACTGGCCCAGCTTTGCAATCAACCCAATTGAAATTTCCCGGCTGGGACCATTCGCAATGTCCGCGATGCTGGGGATGCCCTTGGTCATAGTGATCGGACCGGAAAGGCACTGTGCGTGAAAGTTGCGGCGTGCCGTTTCGAACCACGCGCGCATCATGCAACCGCAAACAGGCGGCGTGTCGTGATTGCAGCGCGCAGGTTTTGGGCGACGGCCTGGGCAACCGGGGGCGGGAAGGCGTTGCCGACTTGCCGATACGCGGCCGTCTTCCTGCCTGCGAAGGACCAAGAGTCCGGGAACCCCTGCAGGCGCGCAACCATCCTGACGGTCAGGCGCGGCATTCCTACGAAATCCGGTGCCGGCGCATCATCGGCTATGGTGCTTCCGTTCACTCCAAGCGACGCCCAGGCCTTTCTGGCGCGTGTCGGGCCAAGATCGGGGCCGCCATGCTTTTTTGACCCCCCAACAACCGTGGGTGCGATCTCATCCGCCTGTTCGCTCCAGGCATCTGAACCGGGCCAATTGTTTGACGACATCAGATCATGCAGGGTCTGACCCACGGTTTTCGGGCGTGCAAGGCTGCGATTGGGCCAGGAAAAATTGTCAGCATATGCATCTTGAACCGCGATGATCACGACGCGCGGGCGAAGCTGGGGAACACCGTAGTCGCTGGCGTTCAGCAGGGCCCATTCCACGCGACTATAGCCAAGGAGCCGAAGCTGATCGCGCAGCTTGTGGCGATAGTCGGAGAAGACCGCATCCAGGAAACCCCGAACATTTTCAAGCATAACTGCCTTTGGACGAACCTGATCGACGACGCGAATGGCTTCCGGAAAGAGATCGCGTTCATCCGCCGGGCCAAGTTGCTTGCCTGCGACGGAAAACGGCGGGCAGGGGACACCTCCTGCGACAAGATCTACGCCACGATAAGGTGAGGCATCGAACTGTGTCAGATCGGACTGAGAGCCTTCGATCACGTTCCACTGGGGGCGATTCAGTTTCAGGGTCTTACGTGACCAATCATCAATTTCGACCAGAGCTTCATGGCCGAAACCTGCGCTTTCAAGGCCAAGGGCCTGGCCGCCGCCACCTGCACACAACTCGATTGACGTCAGATGTGACTGCATGTGGTAGACGCCTTTTTCTCTTTAACGATATATCGCGTGTTCGAATGGGGCGAGTCAACGCTCGCCTGTCCTTTGGGGCAAGTATCTGCTTTCAACTGCGAAGGTCTGGTTAACAAGTGCGCGTTGGCGTGCGGCAGGCACGATTGACGCCAGACCTACGGGATGGTGCGGGTGCTGTTGACTCCCTCGGCTCCCCCTGTATAAGCCGCCCACGTCCCGGAAGCGATTCCGGGGCTTTTCATTGGTGTTGG
>NZ_JAXMMF010000152.1:0-18515 GCF_034366665.1 Tabrizicola sp.
GAACCCCGCGAAGGTGGTCGAGCATCAGGTGAACTACTGGGGCAAGACGCTGAAGCATTATGTCGAGGCGCAACAGACGCTTGCCAAGGGCGAGTTCAAGGCACCGCCGGACCCGAACCCGAAGGACCGCCGCTTCCAGAACCCCCTGTGGGAGACACATCCTTTCTTCAATTACCTCCAGCAGCAGTACCAGATGAACTCCGAGGCGATCAGCGACGCCGTCGGTGACATGGAGACGCTGACCCCCGAGGATCGTCGCCGGGTAGAGTATTTCACGAAACAGATTGTCGACATGTTCTCACCAACGAATTTCCTGGGCACCAACCCCGAGGCCTTGGAAAAGGCGGTCGAGACCGACGGCGAATCCCTGGTTCAGGGTCTGGAAAACCTGGTCCGCGACATCGAATCGAACCAGGGCGATCTGCTGGTCACGCTGGCCGACAAGGAAGCCTTCCACGTCGGCCAGAACATCGCCACCACCCCGGGCGAGGTCGTCTACCGCAACAAGATGCTCGAGCTGATCCAGTACACGCCCACCACGGAAAAGGTCCACAAGACCCCGCTTCTGGTCTTCCCGCCCTGGATCAACAAGTTCTACGTGATGGACCTCAAGCCCGCGAATTCGCTGATCAAGTGGATCGTGGACCAGGGATTCACCCTCTTCGTCGTCTCCTGGGTCAACCCCGACGCCAGCTACGCCGGGACCGCGATGGACGACTACATCCGCGACGGCTACCTGCGGGCGATGGCCGAGGTGCGGCGGATCACTGATGAGAAGCAGATCAACGCCGTCGGCTACTGCATCGCTGGCACTACCCTGGGCCTGACTCTTGCGCACCTGCAGAAAGCCGGGGACGAAACGGTCAAGACCGCCACCTTCTTCACCACCCTCACCGACTTTTCCGACCCCGGTGAGGTCGGCGTCTTCCTCAACGACGATTTCGTCGACGGCATCGAACGCCAGACCGAACGCGACGGGATCCTGTCCAAGCTCTTCATGTCGAAGACCTTCAGCTTCCTGCGCTCGAACGACCTGATCTACACCCCCGCAATCAAGTCCTACATGCTGGGCGAGGCGCCGCCCGCCTTCGACCTGCTTTACTGGAACGGCGACGGCACCAACCTGCCCGCCACGATGGCCGTCGAATACCTTCGCGGACTTTGCCAGGGTGACGGCTTTGCCAAGGGTGAGTTCAAGGTCTTCGGCAAGCCCGTCAGCCTTGCCGACATCAAGCTTCCGGTCTGCGCCGTGGCCTGCGAGACCGATCACATCGCCCATTGGCGCGGGTCCTTCAACGGCATCAAGCAGATGGGGTCAAAGGACAAGACCTTCCTCCTTTCGCAGTCCGGCCACATCGCCGGGATCATCAATCCGCCCGCCAAGGACAAGTACGGCCACTACACCAACGACGCCCCCGTCGCGGGCGACCCCGAGGCCTGGCTGGCCTCCGCAAGCTTCAACAAGGGCAGCTGGTGGCCGCGCTGGGGCGCCTGGCTGGCCAAGCAGTCCGGCCCGATGATTCCCGCACGCCATCCCACCGATTCGCTGGCCCCCGCGCCCGGCACCTACGTCGTGGCCCAACCGCAGCTCTGACATTTCACCGGCTTTCCGCAGGGTTAACCGGCGCAACCCGGGGTTTTGCTGCATTGCAGAAATAGGCTTGAAATGCTGCACTGCAGCACGTATATACCAGTCATCAGGAAACGGGCCGATCCTTACCCCCCCCTCGCTGGCCCCATGGAGAATGACATGACCAAGACCCCCGATTTCGCCAAGACCATGCAGGACATGATGGCTTCGTTCCCGGTTGACGCTTCGGCGTTCCAGAACGCATTCAAGACCCAGGCCGCTTTCGCCGAGAAGTTCTCGAAAGTCGCCATCGAGGCCGCTGAAAAGTCGACCGAGATCTCGGCCAAGTGGACCAAGGACGCGCTGGCCAAGGTTGGCGACATCGCCAAAGCCAAGGCCGAGCCGACCGACTACACCAAGTCGATGACCGATTTTGCCTCGGCCGCTGCCGAAATGGCTGCCGAGAACCTGGCCGCCTTCGCGGAAGTCGCCAAGAAAGTGCAGATGGAAACCGTCGAGCTGATGCTGGCTGCTGGCAAGGACATGTCGGAAGACGCGACCGCCGCCGTCAAGAAAGCGACCAACGAGGTGACCAACGTCGCCAAGAAAGCCGCTGCGGCCGCGAAGTAACTCTTAACGAGTTCGCCCTTCGGGGCGCACGTAAAGGCCCGGAGTCACCTCCGGGCCTTGTTCTTTTTCAGGGTCCCGCCCATCCTTCCCGGAAGGAGGCCGCCATGACCCTTGCCATCTGGACCTATGACTGGGTGCCGCCCCCGCCGCGCGGCCATGTCCGCGACATCCGCCTTCGCTGGGCCTGCGAGGAAGCGGGCCTGCCCTACACGATCCGCGCGGTCCGGTTCGAGGATCGCACCGAACCCGACCACCTCTCCCGCCAGCCCTTCGCGCAGGTCCCGGCACTCCAGGACGGCGAGGTCACGCTTTTCGAAAGTGGCGCCTGCCTGCTGCACCTTGGCGAAAAGTCCGAAACGCTGATGCCCAAAGACGCCAAGCCGCGTGCCGAAACTCTGGAATGGGTGATCGCGGGCCTCAACTCGATGGAGATGGTCACCGTCCCCTGGTGGTTCATCGGTCTGTCCAAGCCTGCCGAGAACCCGCTGGAAGGCTGGCTCCAGTCCCGCCTCTCTCGCCTTGACTCCGTGCTGGTACAGCGCGACCACCTCGCTGCCGGACGCTTCACCCTGGCCGACCTTCTGATGGCCGACATCCTGCGCGTGCCCTCGCTGCGTGCGGCTCTTGGCCCCTATCCGGCCCTCACCGCCTATACCGACCGCATCCTTGCCCGCCCCGCCTTCCTGAAAGCGCGGCAGGACCAGCTTGACCACTTCGCCGCCGCCGATGCCGCGCGCGCTAAATGACCGTTTGCAGAACGCTTTCTTTTTGCTGCAGCCCATCTTAAGCTTCTCTGCAAGCGCGAAAGACCCTGGGGGAGGGGAAGCACATGGCCGACACCGACAAGCCGCTTCTGATCAAGCGTTATGCCAGCCGCCGTCTCTACAACACCGAGACGTCGGATTACGTCACGCTGGAAGACATCGCCGGCTTCATCCGCACGGGCCGCGAGGTGCAGATCGTCGACCTCAAGACTGGCGACGACCTGACGCGCCAGTACCTTTTGCAGATCGTCGCCGAACATGAATCCAAGGGCGAAAGCGTGCTGCCGGTCGGCGTCCTGACCGACCTTGTCCGCAGCTACGCCACGGGCATGCAGGCGGTGATGCCGCAGTTCCTCGCCTCCTCGTTCGAGATGCTGCGCGACAGCCAGGCCAAGATGGTCGAGAACCTGACCGCCATCCCCAACCCCCTCGCCGCCGTCCCGGGGTTCGAGGCGCTGCGCAAGCAGCAAGAGGCCTTCCTCAAGACCATGATGGTCGGAATGCCCGGCTGGTCCGCCTCTGGCCCCGCCAAAGAGGAAGAGGCCCCCGCCTCGGCCGACGACATCGCCGAGATCAAGAAGCAACTGGCCGAGTTGCAGAAGAAACTCTCCAAGCTCTGACCGATGGCCGAAGCCGAAGGCCGCGTCACACTCTGGGGGATCGAGGTCTTCGTCGCCGCGGCGGAAGAAGGCTCGATCTCTGCCGCCGCCCGCCGTCTGGGCGTCAGCCCATCGGCGATCAGCCAGCAACTGACCGCGCTGGAAACCGCCCTCGGCGCGACCCTTCTCGACCGCTCCGGCCGCCCGGTCCAGGTGACACCGGCAGGCACAATGTTCCGCCGCCACGCGCAGACCATCCTCAACGCCGCGTCCGAAGCCCGCGCCGAACTGGCGATGGCTGACCTCTCCGGCCTCACCACGCTCCGCCTCGGCGTCATCGAGGATTTCGACAGCGACGTCACCCCCCGCCTCCTCACCGCCCTGGCGCAGGACCTGAAAGGCTGTCGCTTCCTTCTGGAAACCGGCGCCAGCCACCGGTTGATGGACCAGCTGGAAGCCCGCGCCCTCGACATCGTCATCGCCGCCGACACCGACCAACCCCGCGAAGACTGGCGCGAGGTCCACCCCATCCTCGCCGAACCCTTCGTCGCCGTCGCCCCTCCGGGCGCAAAGATCGGGGACCTGCCCCTCATCCTCTACACCGCCCGCCACCTGATGGGCCGCCAGATCGCCGCCCACCTTGCGCGCCACGGGTTGAAACCGGCCCACCGGTTCGAACTGGACAGCTACGCCGCGATCCTGGCAATGGTCGCGGGTGGCGAGGGCTGGACCATCCTCACCCCCCTCGCCCTCCACCAGGCCCGCGCCTTCCGCGAACAGGTCGAGGTCCGCCCTCTGCCCCTGCCGTCACTGACGCGCACCCTCTCGCTTTCGGCCCGCGCGGGAATCCTGCAGGACGTCCCGACCCAGATCGCCCAGCGCCTGAAACCTCTGATCGCCGAGGTTGTCATCGCCCCGGCCCTGAAGACCACCCCCTGGCTCGCCCCCGCGCTGCGCGTGCTCTGACCCGCAGTCAGCACCTTTCATCTTTGCCCAACTATCCCGGCCAGAGGCGTCTCCCGCAGCCCAGGGCACAAGGCCAGGTCCGCCCTGAACTCCCATTTCATACTGGCGCAAATATCCCCGCCGGAGGCATCTGCCGACAAGTCCCGGCGCACCGTCAACCCACCGAGGACAGACCGATCAGAGGGACGTCCCCTCTCCCCTTGGGGGAGAGGGCCAGGGTGAGGGGGGGCGGCGCACACAAAAGCCTGACGCTTCCCTGACGCCCGCACCCAAGCCACTGATTTGGAACGGCCCGAAACCCTGCCGCGCGCGGGCAGCCTCGGCCATGAACCTTAGCCGCGAACCTCTGCCGCGGCATCGACGATGGCCGATGCAATATAGTCCAGCTCGGCCTCGGTCAGCCGGGTCGGCAGCCGCACGTCACAGGCCCGCATCAGCATGGCGCGCGTCTGCGGCAGGTCCGGCACCTCGCCCAGGAACTGCCAGTTCCAGAACGCCCGCGCGTTCCCCTCGCTCAACCCGAAGACCTGCACCGACACGCCCCGGGCTTTGGCGGCCGCCTGGAACTCAACGGCTTGCCGGTCAGTCCAGCCGCCCACCAGGTTGAACTGGATCGAATCCGGTGCGCGTTCTTCCGGCCCCAAAGCTTCCGGCACCACCAGATGCGCCGACAGGTTCAGCTGATCCGCAACCCGGTCATGCCCCGCGCGGCCCTTAGCGACCCGCTCGGCCACTAAAGGCAGCTGCGGCCGGATCACCGCCGCGGACAGGTTCTGCATCCGCAAGTTATACAGCGGCAGCTTGTTCTGCCAATGCGCGCAGGAATTCGTCAGGCCCGGATGCTTCTTCCAGTTGGTCTCATACGCCCCCGACATGATGATCGCCCGCGCGGCAATCTCGGGGTCGTCGGTGATCATGATCCCGCCTTCGCCCGCGTTCACCAGCTTGTAGGACTGGAAGCTGAAGCAGCCGACCTTGCCGATCGTCCCGATGTTCCGCCCGCCCCAGACCGTGCCCAAGGAATGAGCCGCATCCTCGATCACCGGAACGCCCGCCGCGTCACACAGCGCCATGATCGCGTCCATGTCCGAGGTATGGCCCCGCATGTGGCTGATCATCACCGCATCGGCGCCCGGCAGCTTCTTCGCGAAATCGGCCATGTCGACGCGGTAATTCTCGCCCACTTCGACCAGCACCGGCTCGCAATCCGCATGCACCACCGACGACGGCACCGCCGCAAAGGTGAAGGCCGGGATCAGCACCTTGCCGCCCTTCGGCAGGTCCAGCGCCTTCAACGACAGAAACAGGGCCGCCGAACAGGAGGATACCGCCAGGGCATAGCGCGCGCCCAGAAGCTCGGCAAACTCGGCTTCAAGCAGGGCCACGGGTGCATCCGAGGGTGCGGTGTAGCGGAAAAGGTCGCCCGACAGCAGCAGGCGGTCAATCTCTGCCCGGGCTGCCTCGGGGATCGGTTCAGAGTCGTAGACATTGGGGGCAAGGGTCTGACCGTCGGGGGCCATTCGTGCACCTTTTCTAAATTGTGCGTTAAGAAAAGGTGTAAACCGCCAAAGGATCACACGCCAGTGACAAAATCCGCTCTTCGCGCCTTTCCGCCTAGATTTTCACACCGGCGCGGGCGGCGACCATATGTGTAGCGGTTTCCAGCTCGTGCCAGGCGGTGCGGGCCATCGACCGGAAAACCATGATCTCGAAACCATAGTCCCCGGTCCGCAGGATCACCGCGTTCATGTGGTTGACCTGCGTCCGCAGCGCGCATCCCACCGGGCAGGCCTTCAACCGCAGGTCCAGCGGCACCAGGCGCGCCAGCACATCGACCGCCCCCGCACCCGACAGGCCCAGCACAGTCCAGCCGTCCGACTGGTCGGTCACCGCCGCGCCCTCCAACGGCGGGCAGTCCGCGCCGATCAGAAAGGCCTGCTCGCGCCCGGTCCAGACAAGGCGCGCGCCCTTCTTTTCGGCAAAGCGGTTCTGCTCCGGCATGGCAAGACCAAGGGCCTTCAACCCCTTTGCCGCCGCTTTAGCGCCTCCGGGCAGGACAGCGACCGAGGTAATGGGGCCGACATCGACCTCGGCCAGCGTCACACCGCCCAGGGTCAGGCTTTGCCCCTCAAGGGCCGATTTCGCGATAAGTTCAGGCACGAAGCTTCTCCCCTTCCGGGTCGTGGAACACGGGGGGACAGACCTCGCAGATCACATCGAGGCCTCGCAGGTGATCGATCAGCCGGACCTTCTCGCCCAGCCGGGCGCGCCCGTCCTTCAGGAAAGCAAGTCCCAGCCAGGCGTCCACGGTGGGCGACCAGCAGATGCTGGTGACATAGCCCTGATCCGTCTCGCGGTGCACCTCGGTCCCCGGGACGAAAAGGTGCGCGCCCGCACTGATCGGCGCGCTGGCCTTCAGGCCCACAAGCTGCTCGCGTTCCGGCCCCCACATCCCCGGCCGCGTCGCCGCCGCCTTGCCGATGCAGTCCTTCTTCGCGCTGACCATCTTTTCCATCCCGATGTCATGCGCCGTGACCCGGCCATGAATCTCGGCATGGGTGATGAAGCCTTTCTCGATCCGCAAAACGTTCAACGCTTCCATCCCGTAGGGCCCGCCGCCCATCGTCTCGGCCCGGGCTACGAGGTCACGGAAGAGGGCCTCGCCATAGCGCGTCGGAACGGCCAGTTCATACCCCTCCTCGCCCGAGAAGCTGATCCGGAACAGCCGACCATCCACCCCGCCGATCCGCACCGGAGAGACCCCCATGAACGGCAGCTCCACTGGCACCTCAAGGAACGAGTTCACCAGCGCCCGCGCCTTTGGCCCCGCCACCGCGAACTGCGCCCAGGACTCCGTCACGCTGATGAACCGCACCTGCCAGTCCGCACAAAACGCCTGATGCACGAAATCCAGATGCCGCATCACCGGCCCCGCCGCGGCGGTTGTGGTGGTCATCAGGTAATGCCCCTCGCCCAGCCGGGCCGAGGTGCCATCATCCAGCACCAACCCATCCTCGCGCAGCATCAACCCGTAACGGACCCGGCCCACCGGCAGGGTGGAAAACGTGTTGGTGTAAACGAAGTCAAGAAACCGCCCCGCGTCCTTGCCCTGGATGTCGATCTTGCCCAGCGTCGAGACATCCGCCACCCCGACCGCCTGCCGGACCATGTTGACCTCGCGGTCGCAAGCCTCACGCCAGGTCGCTTCCCCCGGCTTCGGGAAATAGCTGGGGCGATACCACAGCCCCGCCTCGATCATCGGCGCATGCCGGTCGCGGCTGGCTTGATCCGAGGTCAGGAACCGTTGCGGCGCGAACCCCTCGGCCCGGCCCCCCGCGCCCATCGCCGCAATCGACACCGGAGTATAAGGTGGCCGGAACGTCGTCACCCCCGTCTCGGCAATCCCCCGTCCCGTCGCATCCGCCAGCACCGCCAGCGCCGCGACGTTCGAGTTCTTCCCCTGATCCGGCGCCATCCCTTGCGTGGTGTAGCGCTTCATATGCTCGACCGACCGGAAACCTTCCTGCGCCGCCAGCTTCACGTCCTTGGTCGTCACGTCATTGGCAAAGTCGAGCCAGGCGCGGCCCGTCCCCTCCACCGCCCACAGCGCCTTGATCCGATAGGGCATATCCTCCGCCTCGGGCACCGGAAGGGACACCTTTCGCCCCAAAGCCTCCATCGCCTTCAAAGCCGCCGCATGGCCCGTGGCCAAAGCGCCATGCGTCGACATCGACCCATTCGCCGCGCCCACCGCGACCAGCCCCGGCACCGCGCCCTCCATCGGCACGAAAGCCGCCAACTCCTCGCTCCACCGGGGCCGCCCGTTCATGTGGCAGGTCAGGTGGATCGTCGGGTTCCAGCCGCCCGACATCGCCAGACAGTCAGTCTCGATCTCGATGATCTCGGAGCCCTTCCGCACCTGGATGCCCGACAGCCCCAGCCGTCCCCGGCTCCCCACGACCTCCGCGCCGACATGCACCGGGCAATCCTCAACCGACGACGCATCAGGCCGCGGGTCGATGATCGCCGCCACTGTCACCCCTGCCGCCATCAGATCCCGCGCGACACCGCGCGCCTGATCGGTGTTGGCAAACAGCGTCACGCGCTTCCCCGGCACCACGCCATAGCGGTTGAGGTAGGTCCGCACAGCCGAGGCCATCATGATGCCCGGCCGGTCGTTTTTCTCGAACGCCACCGCCCGCTCCAGGGCACCCGAAGCCAGGACCGCATGCTGCGCCACGATCCGCCAGAAACACTCCCGCGGCAGGTTCGGGCGCGCGGGCTTGTGCAGCCCCACCCGCTCCAGCGCGCCATAGGTGCCGTGGTCATAGGCCCCGGTCACCGTCGTCCGCGCCATGATCCGCACGTTGGGCAGCGCCTGCAACTCGGCCACGACCTGCGCCACCCACTCACCGCCCGGCACCCCGCCGATGGTCCCGCCATCCGACAAGAGCCGCCCGCCCAAAGCATGGCTTTCCTCGCACAGGATCACATCCGCGCCCGCCCGCCCCGCGGTCAAAGCCGCCATCAGGCCCGATGGCCCCGACCCGATCACCAGCACGTCGCAGAAGGCAAAGGCCTTCTCGTAGGTCCCCTCATCATGCTTGCCCGACAGGCTGCCCAACCCCGCCGCCCGGCGGATGATCGGCTCATAGAGCCCCTCCCAGAAGGCGCGCGGCCACATGAAGGTCTTGTAGTAGAACCCCGCCGACAGGAACGGCGACAAATAGTCGTTCACCGCCATCAGGTCGAACCGCAGCGACCCCAGCCGGTTCTGGCTTTGGGTCACCAGCCCCTCGAACACCTCCTGCATCGTCGCGCGCACGTTCGGCGTCTGGTTCGTCGGCCCCACGACCTCGACCAGCGCATTCGGCTCCTCCGACCCCGCCGTCAGCACACCCCTGGGCCGGTGATACTTGAACGACCGCCCCACCAGTCGGACATCGTTGGCCAGCAAGGCAGAGGCCAGCGTATCCCCCTTGTAGCCCGCATAATCCTTCCCGTCGAAACGGAAGCGCACCGGCTTTGTCCGGTCGATCAGCCCCTTGCCGTCGATCCTCATGCCTTGCGCTCCGCTACCAGTTCGACGCCGGAAATCTCATGCGTCACCGTGTTCCGAGTGACCACCAGCCACTGCGCACAGCCCGCCTCGTGATACCAGAGGTCCCGCACCACCCCCGCCACATTGTCCCGCAGATGCAGGTAGTTGTCCCACTCCGCCAAGGGCGCGCCCTCCGAGGGCCGGTGCAGATAATCCTCCGCCCCGTAATAGTAGAACTCCCGCCGGTCGCGGTCACCGCAAAGGGGGCACGTCAGGCGCATGGAAAGACCCCCGATTTCATCTGTCCAAAAATATCCCCGCCGGAGGCTCCCGCAGGCGATTCAGGGCGCAAATGGTCGATCATCATGCGCCCCCTCAATGCAGGTTATGTTGGCTGCCGGTGCCTTCTTCGTCCAGAAGATGCCCCGTCGCAAAGCGGTCCAGCCGGAACTTGCGCGCCACCTCATGCGGCTCTCCCGTCGCCATCAGATGCGCCATGCACCAGCCGGAGGCCGGCACCGCCTTGAACCCCCCGTAGTTCCAGCCGCAGTCGATGAACAACCCGTCCACATGCGTCTTGTCGATCACGGGAGACCCATCCGGCGACATGTCCATGATCCCGCCCCAGGACCGCAGCACCTTGGCGCGGCCGATCATCGGCATCAGAGTCATCCCGGCTTCCATCACATGCTCCACCATCGGCAGGTTCCCCCGCGACGCATAGGACGCGTAGAAATCGAGATCCCCCCCAAAGACCAACCCGCCCTTGTCCGACTGGCTGATATAGAAGTGCCCCATCCCGAAGCTGATGACGTGGTTGATGACCGGCTTCAGCCCCTCGGTCACGAACGCCTGCAGAACATGCGATTCAATCGGCAACCGCATCCCCGCCATCGCCGCGACCTGGGACGACCGCCCCGCCACCACGATCCCGACCTTCTTCGCCCGGATCGCCCCGCGCGTGGTCTGGACGCCCCGAACAACCCCATTCTCGATGTCGATCCCCGTGACCTCGCAGTTCTGGATCAGGTCCACGCCCCGCTGGTCCGCCCCGCGCGCGTAGCCCCAAGCCACGGCGTCATGCCTCGCTGACCCCCCGCGCGGGTGCAGCAAGCCGCCATAGATCGGAAACCGCGTGTTGTCGAAATCGAGGTACGGCAGATGCTCCCGCACGCCGTCCCGGTCCAGAAGGATCGCATCATCGCCCTGATTGATCATCGCATTCCCGCGCCGCACGAAGGCATCGCGCTGCCCGTCGGAGTGGAACAGGTTGATCAGCCCCCGCTGCGAATGCATCACGTTGTAGTTGAGGTCAGCCTCCAGCCCCTCCCACAGCTTCATCGAATGGCTGTAGAACTCGCTGTTCCCCGGCAGGAAGTAATTGGCCCGCACGATGGTCGTGTTCCGCCCGATGTTGCCAGAGCCGAGATACCCCTTCTCCAACACCGCGACATTGGTGATCCCGTGGTTCTTCGCAAGGTAATAGGCCGTCGACAGCCCGTGCCCGCCCCCGCCGATGATGATGACGTCATACTCCGCCTTCGGCGCCGGATCGCGCCAGGCGGGCGTCCAGCCCGTGTTGCCGAACAATCCTTGCGTGATGACCTTCAGGCCGGAATAGCGCATTGGTGAACTCCCCAGACCGGGCCATAAGACCGGGTCAGGGCCGCATATTCAAGACCGCACAAGGATTTCCTGCACCCGCCGCGACAAACTGCGTCGCAAACGGGCGCTGTGCTACTGCACCATCCGGAAGTAGTCGAGCGAGAGGTTCCCCTCCATGCCCGATCCGCACAGGCCCATCTCCATGTTCGACGTGCCCGACACCGTATCGCCCGAGATGATCGAGGTCCCGCGCAGACCCGCGCCATTCGCTGCGAACGAGATTTCGCGCAGCGCGATCAGTTGCCCGCCGTGGATCGACACTCCGGACGCAAAGTTCATGCCGCCAAGGCTGATCAGCTGTGCCCCGCCACCGGCGGCGCAGTCGTCGATCGCGCCGATCCGCGTGTCCGAGGCCCCCGAGATCGAGTTTGCCCCCGTGTGCAGCGTCGCGATCAGCCCGTTCTCCAGCGCACCGCCCGATCCGAAGTTGATCTGGCAATTGGTGATCATCACCACATTGGACAGTGCCTGACGGATCTGCAGCTGCGTGCTGGTGCTGGAACAGAACACGTAGTTGACCGCGTTGGGCCGCAGCGCCAGCGCCTCGTTGCGATCCAAGAGGTTGCGGCCGGCCTGGACCGTGTCGGAACCGGCGGCCGAAGGGGATGGCCGCCCGTTCACGATGGTGATGTTCCGCGGCGGGGCGGTCAGGTAGCCCAGTTGCCCGTCGCGCGTCGCCAGCTGGATGTAGTTCCACATCGCCGCCGTGCCCGTCCCGAACGGCGACGACGGGACCTCGCGCAGCGCGTTGATCAGTCGGATCTGCATCGCGCCATAGCGCAGCGCCTCGGCCAGGCCCTCATTGGATCGCCCGCCCGAGGCCGGCATGTCCAACCGGGTCGAATCCGGCATCGAGACGACAGTGCCTTCCTCGAAATAGTTGTTGCTGTTGATCGACACGATGTCGTTCGAGTGGATGCAGAACCCGTCGACATAGCTGTTGTTGCTTTGGATATCGACCATCTCTTCGGCCACGAAGCCTTCGCGCAGGCAGTCCGGAACAAAGGTCTCGAAGACCGAGGCGGTGCGGACGTCGAAGGCATCAAAGCCGGCGAACTTCAGCAGGTAGGTCGTCACCTCGTTCTCGCCGGCCGCATCCCGGTGCGTCCAGACCCGGACCGCCGAGCGCGAGGTCTCGTCCGGAGTGAAGGTGCGGGTATCGCGGTCCCAGACGCCGAATTCGATGTCCTGGGTCGTCAGCACCTCGCCGAAAATCCTCGGCGGCATGTTGGTCTGCCCCAGGGCCAGGGCCGAGCTTTTTGCGTCGTCCGGGGTGGCGTTCAGCGTGTAGTTCCGCAGATACAGCGCCGAATGGGCCGTGGCATCGGCGGTCAGCTGCAGGTGGGTGCGCTGACTGATCGCGTTCGACACGTCGACCGCCAGGCCGCCGACGGCCAGGAACACCATCATGAAGATCAGGCCACCGCCCGTCATTCCCCCGTCTTCCGAGGCGGCAAAGGATCTGGCTGCGGTAAAACGCGACATGTCAGAACTCCACTCTGTGTTCGGCGGCGACCACCATCGTGGTGTCGATCATCAGCCCGAGGAACCCGATCTGCGCGATCTCGGCGGTTTCCATCGTGGCACGGGTCCGGACCACGCGGTTCGTCTCGGTCGTGGTGATTGTCGCACTGGGGGACAGTCCCTGCAGCCGCGACAGCGCATAGGCCTGCGCCTTGGTGATCCGTTCGGCCGGGGTGCCGGTGAACTGGCCCACCGAATACAGCCGGTTGGTGTCCTGCAGAACGCGGATCGCGTGGGTGCGGCTCATGAACAGCATGCTGGAATCGACGATCAGCAGCAGAATCGCCAGGACCAGAGGCAGCCAAAGCACGAATTCGATCGTGGAATTTCCGTCCTCGTGCCGCAAAAATGCCTTAAATTTCCCGCACTTGCCCTTCGCCGCAACGTTCATGGCGCCCACCCTGATCAATGACTATCTTGTTGGAATTCCAACATAACCAAGGATCTGAATATCTCAGGCACCATTAACCGAAAATAAACGGACGGTAAGAACGCGTTAATATTGCGGCGGAAAGAAGGCATCGCATCGTGGTGTTGGCCCCTGGGGCCAAGGACGCTACCCGTCCCGGCCCGCCGACGCCTGGATCGGCCGCAGATGCAGGGGCCCCAGCGCAAGCCGCCGCGTTTTCGGGATCGCGCGTTGCGCCTCGGACAGGTGCAGCTCCAGGATCGTCGGGCCGTCCGGCTGCAGGTCGATCTCGACCTCGTAGCGCGCGAACCAGGCGACCAGCCCATGCCAGCACCGGCCTGGCAGCGCGACCACCGGGCAGTGGTTGCACGTCATGTCGATGGGTCCCAGCGCCGCGGCGTCACGGCAGGCCGCGACGAACCGAAGCCGCGCCCGCCCCCCCGTGACCGGCACCAGAAGCCGGGGCCGCGGGTTCCGGCCATTCAGTCGAAACCCCAGGACGGGGCGGGCTCGCCAATCCAGGGCCGCTTCCTCCGCCCGGTGCCGCAAGGTCGCTCCACGTCCCAGCGGCGTGACCGCGCGCGACAGCAGACCCTTCCGCTCGGCATTCCGGCGCGCAAGCTCTCCGGGGGCGTAACGGCTGAAATCCCGGTCGGATTTGACCATGAAGCTGCCCAGACGGCGGGCATCGGCGATCAGCGCCGCGACCCGTTCGGCATGACCGGAAGCGTGCAGGTCGGCCAGCATGGCCTTTTGTTCCCCGGACTCTTGCCTGACATAGCTGAGGTAGCGGTGCCCCGCAGCGAACTTGTGCAGCGTCACCGCCCCCGTCGACCGGAAGGTCATGTCAGCCGCCAAAGCGCGCAACAGGAAGTCCTCGTCCACCGGAGCGCGGCAGTCCATCGGCCTTCGCCAGGGCCCGATGGTCAACGTCACGGCCTTGCGGTGCGAGAAGGAACTTGGCGGAAAGAAATAGGGGCTGATGTCCTCGCCATCGTCGAACAGACCCATGACCTGACTGCCGGGAATCCTGGACGGCAGATGAAAGATCGACCCCGACACCGCAAAGTCGGGCGGCTGGTCCGACCGGTACAGCGCTGCAAGCCGCGACAGATGGTCCGGCTCCCAGATGTCATCATGACCAAGATAGGCGATCACCTCGCCGGTCGCGGCCGCGATCCCGGCAGTGTTCGGCCCGCTCTGGCTGCCCCAGCGGGTCTCAAGGTTCAGCCAGCGCACCCGAGGGTCGGCGAGCGCGCGCACCACCGCTTCGGTTTCGTCCGTGCAGGCATCCCCCACGACCAACAGCTCGAAATCGGCAAGGCTCTGACCCAGAACCGACCGGATCGAGGGCAGGATGTGCCGCCCCCGGCCATAGGTCGCCATCACGACGGAAAAGAACGGGGCGGCGGCCCCGGCTGCTGCAGTCATTCGAAGCGGTAGGGAATGCCGGGATGATCCTTCGGCAGACGCGACTTGTCCGGGTTCGCCGGGTCATAGGCGCGGGTCGGCATGTTCACGAAACAGGAATCTTCGTCGCCAAGGTTCTGCACCGCATGGACCACAAAGGGCGGAATGGTGAGCAGGACCTTGTTGGCCGCGCCCACCTCCAGCACGTTCAGCACCTGGTGCGTCGGACTGTCCGGTCGCAGATCGTACAGCACGACGCGCAACCTGCCCTGGGTATAGGCCAGCCGGTCCGACTGTCGCTTGTGATAGACCCAGGCACGCACCGATCGTGCCGCCGCCGTCACCAGATAGACATGCGGCGTCCGGTAGCTTTCGCCAAAGCGGTCGGACATCAGCACGACCAGGTTGCCACGCCCATCTGCCCGTTGCTCCAGTCGCCGAAGCTCGACTCCGGCGATCTGGTTCTCGACCCGCACTTCCGCGTTTTCCACGCCCTCCGGCAGCCAGGGCCTGTCATCGACAAAATCTTCAAGTGTCACACGGTCGATGGTTGCCATGGAATCAACCCCTTCGAATGTTCTAATTTGAAGAGGGTGCGGCAATTGCTGCGGCCTGGGCAAGCGGGGATCGTCTTGGCCTTAGAGCCCCTTTGACCGATAGGTCTTGGCCACCCGGTCGATCGACACGATATAGGCCGCCACCCGCAGGTCCTCGACATCCGGGCGGGAATGCCAGACCGCGCGCATCGCCTGGTAGGCCGTGCGCATCGTGTCATCCAGGCCGGACCGCACCAGCGCCAGCTCGTCCGAGCCGGTGAGGAACCTTTCCTTGAAATCCTCGGCCATCGACCAGCCCAGTCCCTTGTCCGAGGACAGACGCTCCAACTCCTCGACCAGAAGCCGCGACCGCGCTTCTTCGGCCCGGCGCTGCATCCGGCCAAAGCGAATGTGGGACAGGTTCTTCACCCACTCGAAATAGGACACGGTGACACCCCCCGCGTTGGCATACATGTCGGGGATGATCACGCAGCCCTTGCGGCGCAGGATCTCGTCGGCCCCAAAGGTGATCGGGCCGTTGGCCGCCTCGATGATCAGGGGCGCCTTGATCCGATCCGCGTTCGACAGGTTGATCACCCCCTCCATCGCCGCCGGGATCAGCAAGTCGCAGGGTTCTTCCAGGACCGCCGAGCCATCCGCCACATGGGTCGCGTTCGGATAGCCCGCCAAAAGCCCGCCATTCTGGTTCATCCACTGCCGGACATCCTCGACGTCCAGACCCTTGGGGTCCAGAAGCGCCCCGTCGCGTTCGATCACCGCGATGACCTTGCAGCCGTCCTCCTCGCTCAGGAACTTGGCCGCATGGTAGCCAACGTTGCCCAGGCCCTGCACGATCACCCGCTTGCCCTCCAGTCCCCCGGTCAGCCCCGCCTTGGCGATATCCTCGGGGTGGCGGAAGAACTCGCGCAGCGCGTATTGCACGCCCCGCCCCGTCGCCTCCACGCGCCCCTGGATGCCACCGGCGTGCGGAGGTTTCCCGGTCACGCAAGCCTTGGCGTTGATGTCCGTGGTGTTCATCCGCGCATACTGGTCGGCGATCCAGGCCATCTCGCGCTCACCCGTTCCCATGTCGGGGGCGGGCACGTTCTGCGCCGGATGGATCAGGTCGCGCTTGATCAGCTCATAGGCGAAGCGACGGGTGATCTGCTCCAGCTCGTGTTCGTCCCATTGCCGCGGATCGATGCACAATCCGCCCTTCGATCCCCCGAATGGAGTTTCCACCAGCGCGCATTTATAGGTCATCAGCGCGGCCAGCGCCTCGACCTCGTCCTGGTTGACCGACAGGGCATAGCGGATGCCACCCTTCACGGGTTCCATGTGTTCGGAATGAACGCTGCGGTAGCCGGTGAAGGTCTCGATCTTGCCGCGCAGGCGGACCCCGAACCGGACCGTGTAGGTCGAATTGCAGACGCGGATCTTCTGTTCCAGACCTGGGCTCAGGTCCATCAGTTTCGCGGCACGATTGAACATGAGATCAACGGATTCGCGGAAGCTCGGCTCTCCGGAAACGGCCATTCTGTCCCTCCCTGAACAGGCGGCGCCGTGGGCCTGGCGCCGGCGCGGAACCTACAGTCCGACCCACAATTTGGGAACCCCGAAAGCACGCGTCCGGCCCCGTACACCCCCAGCCGAAAACGCACCCGGGCAGCGAATCATTTTCGCGTCAGCTTCCTTGACGAAACCTGAACGCGCCGAGAATTTTTCGCCGTTGCAGCAAAACCCGCCGGATTCCCACAGATTGTTTCCGGATTGTGGCAGCACCCGCGGGCATCAGCAGAAAATGCCATACTTCTGCCTGATCCTATGCCTAAATCCCGTTTCGATGCCCGGCAATTACGGCTGGGGCGCTGCTGCAATGGATAGTGACATGTTGACCAAACCTGCCAAACGACCGGTTTCTGCGCGCGTCGTCCGCAAGTTCTCGGATTTCCGATCCGAGGAAGAGGGCGGTGTCACCATTTTCGTCGTCCTGCTTTTCGTCCTGATGATCCTGTTCGGCGGCATTGCCGTGGACGTGATGCGCTATGAATGGCGGCGCGTCACCCTGCAGGAAACGATGGACCGCGCGATGCTTGCGGCGGCGAACCTGGTGCTGCCCCCCGACCAGACCCCGCAAACCGTGGCGCAGGACTGGTTCGATGTCGCGGGCCTGGGCAACCAGCTGACCGTGGACTACACGGCCCCGGTGCTTGAGGGTGAGTCCACGAACAGCTCGCGCCGCATCGTCGGAACCGCCCGGGTCCGGTCCTACAACCACTTCATGCAACTCATGGACATCCCCTGGTTCGAGGGGCCGGTTGCGTCTGGCGCACAACAGGGTGTGTCGAAGATCGAGGTTATCCTGGTGCTGGACGTCACCGGCTCGATGGGCGAGGCATCGGGTGGGACCACGAAGATCGCAGCGCTGCGCACGGCGGCCCGCAACTTCGTCAACATCCTGAAATTCAACCGCGACGCAGGGGGCAACTACACGATTCCGAAGGACCCGAACAACCTGATCTCGATCGGGATGGTGCCCTATGCGTCGAACGTGAACATTCCAAGAGCCCTGCGCGACCAGTTCGCCTTCAGCCATCTTGCAAATTGGTTCGGCGCTCCTGCCGGTCAAGGTGTCCCCAACATCAACTGTTTCGAGTTCCCGGAAAGCTCGTGGACGGAGACAGGCATGTCGCGCACGACCAGCTACCCGATGGCGGCCGTCGCCGATACCTATCATCCCAATCGGAACTCCCCGCCAAGCCCGACAGTGACGACGTCCAGCACCGGCGGACGCGTCGTGCTCAACTTCCGCAGCCCGCTGGCCACCAGCACGAGTAGCAGCGGCTCGGTCCCGAACATGCGTGGTAACGATGTGATCTGCAACCACGGCGACAACACCAGTACCACCGTGGACGAAACCACCGGCAACATGGTGCTCTTGCCGACGACGGTTCCCAGCACCGTGACGAGCCAGATCGCGCTGCTTCAGCCGCGTGGCCGGACCTCGATTGCGGTCGGAATGCGCTGGGGCACTCTCCTCATGGATGAAACCGCGCGCCCAGTCTACAGCGCTCTGCGTGGCGGCGTCGCAGGCATGGCCGGTCGCCCGGTCAACAACAATGATACGGAAACCCGCAAGATCATCGTCCTGATGACGGACGGTGACCACGTCGCCAGCGACCATATCCGCGACGAATACAAGACCGGCCTCTCACCGATCTGGCGCGGAGCCGACGGGAACTTCGCCATCCGCTACACCAACGGTGGCCCCGCCCTGACCGGTGGAACCCGTCCCTTCATGCCGACGACCACCAACACCTGCTCTCGCTGGCCGGTCGCCGCGACGCGGGAATACTTCATCCCGCACCTGAAGGCGAACTCGCTTGCACCGCGCAATCGGA
>NZ_JAXMMF010000153.1:0-63424 GCF_034366665.1 Tabrizicola sp.
ATGCCGCGCGCTGACGCCCGTCAGCCTCTGGCGGCAGCCTCCTCCGGGCAGACAAGGAACCCCCAGATGTCCAAGGACAGAAGCAAAGGCAACAAAGAGGCCAAGAAGCCCAAGAAGGAAGCCCCCAAGGTGCTGGCCACCGCGAACTCGGGCCTCAGCAAGGACGGCATGGTCATCGCGGGCAAGAAGGTCAAATAGCCCGGGTGGTCGCAGCGCCCAACCCGTAGGTCGGGCTTCAGCCCGACTCCCCCGGCCCTTGGCAGCGGCCGCGGGTGTTCGGGGCTGACAAATGTCCACTGGACTGTTTTCACGGGCCGCAAAGCACCGCCGCCCAAACCTTACCACCCGGTTAACGCCCAAGACCAACCCTTTGACTTCAAACCGTAATCCAGAAATGTCCACCGTGGACACATCCAAGGTCCGGTTTCCCCTCCCTTGACCTGCACCCTTGCGACCCCCACCCTCACCCCATGAAAATCGCCCGCTACACCGCCTACGGCGGCCCCGAGACCGTCGTCCTCGACGACTCCCCCATCCCCACCCCGGGTCCGGGAGAGCTGCTGATCCGCACCCGCGCCGCCCCCGTCACCGCAGGCGACGCCCGCATGCGGTCGGGAAAGGTCCCCCGTGGCCTCGGCCTGATGATCCGCCTGGCCATCGGCTGGTCCCGCCCCAAGGTCGCCCCCGGATGGGCCTTCGCGGGCGAAGTTGCGGCCCTCGGCTTCAACGTCACCACGTTCCAGGAAGGCCAGCGCGTCTTCGGCCTGAAGGGGTTCAAGGGCGGCGCGCATGCCGAATACCTGACGATCCCTGCCACCGGGGCCGTGCTGCCCCTCCCTGAAAGCCTCAGCTACGAACAGGGCGCCGCCTTCTTCTTCGGCGGCCTCACTGCCGCCGAGTTCCTGATCGACCGCGCCAAGCTTGCTTCCGGTGAACGCCTGCTTGTTGCAGGGGCCACCGGATCTGTCGGCAGTGCCGCTGTCCAGATCGCCCGCCATATCGGAGCCGAAGTCGCCGCCACCGCCTCGCCCGCCAACCACCCCCTCGCCCGCCAGCTTGGCGCGTCCGAGGTCACCGACTACCGCAGCGGACCGCCGAAGGGTCCGTTCGACGTGATCCTCGACGTGATGGGCAGCCTTGGCTGGAAGGGGGCAAAGCCTCTCTTCTCCCCCAAGGGCCGACTGGTCCTGATCACCGCCGATCTGTCCGAGATGCTCGCCTCGGCGTTCAGGCGCAGGCTTATTACCGGCACCAACAAGGACGACCTGGCCGCGATGCGGCGTCTGGTTGATCTGCATCGGGCCGGGGGCTACACGCCCGTTGTCGGCCCGACCCTGCCCTTCGCGCAACTGGTCGAAGCGCACCGCATCGCCGAAAGCTTCCACAAGCCCGGCAACCTGATCGTCACGATGGGATAAACGCGGGGGCGTAGGGTGGGCGATCCGCCCACCCTTCCTATGCCACAGCGACCGCCACCGCCGCAAAGTGCAGCCCGGCCGCCACCGCCACGAACCCGTGCCAGATCGCGTTCTGGAACCGCAAGCCCTGCCAGACGTAGAACGCGACCCCTGCCACATAGGTGGCACCGCCCGCCACCAGCAGCCACAGCGACAGCGCGGGCAGCGCCGCAGTCACCGGCCCGATGGCGATGACGCCGACCCAACCCAACAGCACATAGGCCAGGATCGACAGCCGGTCATAGCGCCCCGGCAACGCCACCTTGACCAGGATCCCCAGCACCGCCCCGGTCCAGACCACCGCGCCCAGCACCCAGGGCCAGGCACCTGACAGATGCGGGATCAGCGCGGTATAGGTCCCGGCGATCATCACATAGATCATCGAATGGTCGAACCGCCGCAAAAGCCACTTCAGCGCCGAGGGCGGCGTCATGTTGTAGGCCAGCGAAAAGCCCCACATCAGGAAGAACCCGACCGCATAGACCGCCAGCGCCACCAGCATCCCGATGCCAGAGCTTTGCAAGGCGTGAAACAACAGCAGCGGAAAGGCGATCAGTCCGGCCAGCAGGGCCAGCGCATGCACGATGCCGTCGGCCAGAATCTCGCCCAGCGACAGCTCGCGTTTCAGCACCCGGTAATGGTCGGCAGGAAGGGTCATGGTCCTCAATCTGGCAAGAGAGCGTATCCAGAAGATGACCACCCCCCGCCCCCGGTCAAGAGAGGCAGCGGGGATGTGACCCCACGTCAGAAAATTCGGGTCAGCAACCCCTGCTCAGCGCCGCGCGGCCCATAGCAGTCCGCGCCGCATCAGCTCGGCCGCCGGGCCGTGGTCGATCACGCTCTTCTGGTGGCCAAGCGCGTTGTAGTAGACGCGGCCCGCGCCGTAGCCCTTGGTGAAGACCACCGGCATCGCGACCGGCCCGTTCACCGAATGCGGCCCCTCGACCACCGGAAAATCGCAGACCGCGTGGACCTTCACCGCCGGATCGACGTGCAGATAGTACTGCTCGGTCTTCACGGTGAAATCGCCCACGCCCGCGACCAGCGGATCGTCCGAGGTGATCCGCACCCCATACTCCACCCCGTCATTCCCGGGATGGGCCACCCACTGCGCGCCGGTCATGAACTGCCAGTCCACGTTCTCGCGGAAGGCGTCGCACATGCCGCCGTGGCAGCCGGCAATCCCGGTGCCCGCCGCCACGGCCGCGCAGGCGTTCAGGGCCTGCTGCTTGTCGATCTTCGACATGGTCCAGACCGGGACGATCAGGTCATAGGTCTTCAGCGCCTCGGCATCGTCGAAGCAGGCGAGGCTGTCGGTCAAGGTGACCTCCATCCCCGCCTCGCGCAGCCAGTCGGCGAACATCGGGCCGACCTTTTCGGGCTCGTGGCCCTCCCATCCGCCCCAGGTGACCAGTGCCTTCGCCATTCGCTCCCCCTCAGAACCGCTGCGGTGCTTCGGGCTTGTTCTGCACCACTTCCTCGATGGCTGCCAGCACATCCGGCGTGAGCGCGGCCTTGTGGTCCAGAGCCTTCAGGTTGTCGGTCAGCTGCTCCAGCCGCGAGGCGCCCAGGATCACCGTCGACACCCGCGGGTTGGCCAGGCACCACAGAAGCGCCAGGTGATGGATCGGTATCCCCGCCCCGTCGGCGATCTTGGCCAGCGCTTTCACCTGCTCGACCCGACGGCGACCCTTCGGCCCGGCGATGATGTCGCGCAGCCATTCGTAGCCCGGCAGTGCTGCCCGGCTGTCCTGCGGGATGCCGTCGTTGTACTTGCCGGTCAGAAGCCCCGAGGCCAAGGGCGACCAGATCGTCGTCCCGAGGCCGAAGGTGTCATAGACCGGCGCATAGTCGCGCTCGACCTTTTCCCGCTCGAAGAGGTTGTACTGCGGCTGCTCCATCGTGGGCGGGGTCAACCCGTCGCGCCGGGCCACCAGATGCGCTTCGGTGATCTGCTGGCCGGACCATTCCGAGGTGCCCCAGTACAGGACCTTGCCCTGCACGATCAGATTGTGCATCGCGCGCACGGTTTCCTCGATCGGCGTGTCGATGTCGGGGCGGTGGCAGAAGTAGAGGTCCAGATGATCGACCCGCAGCCGCTTCAGCGCCGCATGGGCCGCCTCGGTCACATGCTTGGCCGACAACCCGCGTTGCGTGGGCTTTTCCCCGCCCCAGAACACTTTGGACGAGACGATATAGCTGTCCCGGCTCCACCCAAGCTCCTGGATCGCCTGGCCCATGACCAGTTCGGAGGCTCCTGCTTCATACCCCTCGGCATTGTCGAAGAAATTGATCCCCGCGTCGTAGGCGGCGGTCAGCAGTTCCTTGGCGGGGCGCAGGTCGACCTGCTTGGCGAAGGTGACCCAGGAGCCGAAAGAGAACTCGCTGACTTTAAGGCCGGATTTGCCCAGGCGACGATAGTCCATGATGGTCTCCATTTCATGCTTCAGGCGGGAAGGTGACCGCACGGCCGCAAAGGTCAAGGGCAAAGGCCCGATCAGGACCGTCCGATGACGATGTGCTCGGCCCCTTCGCCCGCGACCCGGCGGGTCACGGCATAGCCGAGTGCGGGCAGGTCAAGATCGGCGAACACCGCCTCGCCCCGCCCAAGGAGAACCGGCGAGATGGCGAAATGTGCCTCGTCGATGTGGCTGCCCCGGAAGCCGTCACGCAGGGTGGCGACCCCGCCGCCCAGCCGCACGTCCTTGCCCCCGGCGGCGGACTTGGCGCGCGCGAGGGCGTCTTCCAGACCCTCGGTGACAAAGTGGAAGGTCGTGTCCGCCAACCGCAGGTCGGGACGCGCGTGGTTGGTCAGGACGAAAACCGGGCAATGATAGGGCGGCACCTCGCCCCACCAGCCCTGCCAGTCGTAATCCGGCCAGGGACCGCGCACCGGCCCGAACATGTTCCGCCCCAGGATCCAGGCACCAAGGTTATCGAACCCCTTCGCCGCAAAGCTTTCGTCGATGCTCTCGCCCCCGACCTCGCCCCCGACCTCGCCCCCGTCCCCACCCCCGCCCCCGCCATGCATCGCCTGGAAGGTCCTGGTCTTGAACACCCAACCGTGCAGCGCCATCCCGCCCTTGCCCAAGGGGTCCTGCAACGACTGCTCCGGCCCGGCGCCAAAGCCGTCGATGGAGATCGAGAAACAACGGACGACACAGCGTGACATGGCAGCCTCCTCGATGCAGCCTTCTCGCTCAGGCACCGATCATAGGGGCGGAAGGGTCAGGGTGGCCAGCAGGAACCACAAAGCGGTGGCGTAAAGGAACAGGCGCTCCGCCAACCCGAACCAAGGGCGCAGGCCGGGCGAGGTGGTCAGAACCACGGCCAGGAAGGCAACGCTGATCACCAGCTTCAGGACCTCGTCCCCCGTGGACCGCCAGCCTTCGTGCAGCGCGACAAGATGCGGCGTCGCCTCGACCACCGCCATATACGCCGCCGTGAAGGCCAGCAGCGTCGCCGCGCGGTGCAGGTTCCCTTGTCGAGTGTGGGCCAAACCGTGCGGGTCGTTCTGCCAGACCGCGATTCCCAGCCGCCCCAAGGCGACCAGGACCAAATAGACCGTGACCGAGACCGGAAAATCCGGATCGCCCGAGACATGGACCTGCCAGGCCAGGATCGGCGGGGCGATGCAGCCCGCGATCAGGTAAATCTTGAACAGGCCAGCCGTCCGCCCCAGCCCGTACTCGCTGACGGGCTTGGCAAGGACCGGCTGGTCCCGGTTCATCACCTGAAAGGCCAGCAGGAACAGAAGGTCGAGGCCGTAAAGCGCGGCCGCGACCTTCTCCATCAGCGCCCGGCGTAGATCTGGGCGATGCGGTCGACGGCTGCCTCGGGCGAGACCTCCTCGGATTCGCCCGTGCGGCGGCTGGTCAGTTCGACGATGCCGTTCGCCAGACCCCGAGGCCCGACGGTGATCCGCCAGGGCAGGCCGATCAGGTCCATCGTGGCGAACTTCGCCCCGGCGCGTTCGTCGCGGTCATCGTAAAGTGCCTCAAGCCCCTTGGCGGCCAGAGCCTTGTAAAGCCCCTCGCAGGCCGCGTCGGTCGCGCTGTCGCCCTGCTTCAGGTTGACGATGCCGACGGGGAACGGAGTGACCCCCTCGGGCCAGATGATCCCCTTGTCGTCGTGGCTCGCCTCGATGATCGCACCCAGCAGGCGGGAGACGCCGATCCCGTGCGACCCCATCTCGACCGGGACCTTGGTGCCATCCTTGGTCACCACCTCGGCCCCCATCGCTTCGGAATACTTGGTGCCGAAGTAGAAGATCTGGCCGACCTCGATGCCGCGACCGACCTTGCGGTGGGCCTCGGGGACCTGATCGAAGACCGCCTGGTCGTGGGTCTCGTCGGTGCGGGCGTAAAGGGTGGTGAACTCCTTGCAGACGTCCGCCACCTGCGCGCGGTCGTCATAGTCGATGTCGCGCTGGCCCAGCTTCAGGGCGGTCACGCGGTCGTCGTAGAAAACCTCAGACTCGCCCGTCTGCGCCAGCACCAGGAATTCATGCGTGTTGTCGCCGCCGATGGGACCCGAGGCCGCGCGCATCGGGATCGCAGTCAGGCCCATGCGTTCGTAGGTGCGCAGGTAGCTGACCATGTGGCGGTTGTAGGCATGCAGCGCCGCGTCGCGGTCGACGTCGAAGTTGTAGCCGTCCTTCATCAGGAACTCGCGCCCCCGCATGACGCCAAAGCGCGGCCGCATCTCGTCGCGGAACTTCCACTGGATGTGATACAGGGTCAGCGGCAGGTCCTTGTAGCTGTTGACGTGGGACCGGAAGATGTCGGTGATCATCTCCTCATTCGTCGGGCCATACAGCATCTCGCGGTCCTGCCGGTCCTTGATCCGCAGCATTTCCTGCCCGTAGTCGTCATAGCGGCCGGATTCGCGCCAAAGGTCAGCGGGTTGCAGCGTGGGCATAAGCAAGGGGATGTGACCCGCGCGCTCTTGCTCCTGGTTCACGATCTCTTCGATCCGGCGCAGGACGCGCAGGCCAAGCGGCAGCCAGGAATAGATCCCCGCCGCCTGCTGCTTGATCATGCCCGCCCGCAGCATGTAGCGGTGGCTGACGATCTGCGCCTCGGCGGGGTTTTCCTTGAGGACGGGAAGGAAGTAGCGGGAAAGACGCATCTGGGGCCTGCCATGGGAAAGGGTCCCCGGTTTCCTAGCGGGTCGGACGCGGGCAGGCAAGCGCGAGGCTGGCGCACACAACACAGGTCGGCCGCGGGTGTTCAGGGCGGGTCAGGCGTGATCGCGCCCGTTGCGGGTGACGGGCAAGCGTAGGGTGGGCAATATTGCCCACCCTACTCTGGCGCTTGACACCCTTGTCCTTTGCCTGTGGGTTGGGCGCATGCGCCCGCACGACAATCGCGCCTGGTTCCTGATCCTTCCGGCCCTGACCCTGCTGGCGCTTGTGGGCGCGCTGCCGCTGCTTGCCGTCATCAACTACGGCTTTCACGACATCTTCACCCTGTCGGACGTCTTCTGGGTCGGGCCGCAATGGTTCACCGATATCCTGCAGTCGGACCGCTTCCTGGCCTCGCTGGGCCGCAGCATCCTCTTCTCCGCTCTCGCGCTTGGCCTTCAGGTGCCCTTGGGGATCGGCGTCGCGCTCTTGCTGCTGACCTACGGCAAGCGCGCGGTCTGGGGGTTGATGCTGGTGGCGCTGCCCTTGGTGGTGCCGTGGAACATGATCCCGATGTTCTGGCTGGGGTTGATCGAGCCGCAGACCGGCCTTCTGGGGCCAAGCCTGGCCGCCATCGGCTTCGACTGGAAGTTCACCGGCTGGCACACCTGGGCGCTGATCCTGGTGGTGGACACCTGGCACTGGCTGGGGCTGGTCGTCGTGCTGGCCTATGCCGGGCTGTCAGCGATCCCGCCAGCCTACATGCAGGCGGCGGCCATCGACGGAGCCTCGCGCTGGGCGGTATTCCGGTTCATCCAGCTGCCGCGCATAACCGGCGCGCTGGCCATCGTGTTCCTTCTGCGCTTCGTCGACAGCTTCATGATCTACACCGAGGCCTTCGCGATCAACGCGGGCGGGCCGAACGACGCCACCCGGTTCCTGACGCTGGAGCTGGGCGAAGAGATCAAGGGTTTCTCCTACGGCCAGGCCGCCGCGCGGGCAACGCTGTACTTCCTGATCGTCCTTGCCGTCGTCTGGTCTTTCGTCGCCGCCACAAGGGGGAGGGAGGGATGAGACCTCTCGCGATCCTTGCCCTTGCCGCCTTCATCCTGCTGCCGCTGGTCCAGGCGGTGATCCTCAGCTTCACTGCCACCCTGCCGACGGACGCGGTGGTCGAGGGCAGCATCGGCCTGATGAACTATCGCAATGTCCTGGCCGAGCCGGAGCTACGCGCGGCGATGGTCAATTCGCTGGTCTACGTGACCTTGAACGTGGCACTGTGCATCAGCATCGGCCTGCCTGCCGCCTACGCACTGGCGCGCTATCGCTTTACCGGCGACCGGCACTTCCTGCTGCTGATCCTCGTGTTCCGCGTCACCCCGCCCGTGGTGCTGTCGCTGCCGATCTTCATTCTCTTCAGCCATTTCGGCCTGGTGAACTCGCCCATCGGGATCGCGCTGGTCCATTGCCTGTTCAACCTGCCGGTGGCGATCTGGATTCTGGAAAGCTTCATCCGCGCCGTCCCGCCCGAGTTCGACGAGACGGCCTACCTTGACGGGCACACTGGTGCATCGTTCTTCTTTCGCCACCTGATCCCGCAGATCGCGCCGGGGATCGGGGTGGCGGCGTTCTTCTGCTTCATCTTCAGTTGGGTCGAAGTGGTCTTCGCCCGCATCCTGACCGTGACCGGGGGCAAGCCGATCACGATGGCGATCCAGGCGATGTTCAGCTTTCAGACCGACATCGGCATGGTGATGGCGATGACCTGCCTGTCGCTGGTGCCAGGGGTGGCGATGATCTGGTTCGTCAGGAACCATCTGGCGCGCGGCTTCACTCTGCGGGCATGAGTAGGGTGGGCGATATCGCCCACCCTACGCCGCCGCGTCAGGAACTGCCGCGCCAAGCAGGTCTTCGACGAAGAAGGCCGCGAACTGCGCCCGGCCCGAGACGCCGGCCTTGGAGTAGATCCGGGTCAGCTGCGCCCGCACCGTGCCCTGCGCGGCCCCGCGCAGCTCGGCGATCTCGGCCACGTCAAGGCCCTTCAGCGCCAGAAAGCCCACGTCCCGTTCCGCCGGGGTCAGCGCCCAGTCCTGGAACTGGCGGTCGATCACATCGGACAGCGCGCCGCGTGCGACCTGCAGCGCCTGATCCTGGGCACGCAGCAGCTCGATCGTGCGGCGCAGCGCGAAGGAGCCGAAGAGGACGCCAAGGACCAGCGCGGCAGTCACCACGGCCTCGAAGATGAAATGGACCGAATACGGGTCCTCGCGCAGGTCGCCGATGACGTCGCCCACGAAGAACACCGTGCCCAGCGTCTGCACGACCAGAAAGATCGAGAGCGCCGCCATCTGGCGGCGCCCTGCACCAAGGATGTCGGGGCTGGCGGTCATTTGCGCCGTTGGCCAAGAACCATCGGCGCGACAAGGTTGCGGCGCATCGCACGGGCCTCGACAAAGACACCCGCCACATGCAGCGCGGCAAGGATCAACAGCAGGTTGGCAACCACTTCATGCACCTCTTCAGCCGTGTGACGCAGGCCGCTGTCCTCGTCCGAGGATTCGCCTTCGCTCTCCCGGATCAAAGCAGACCAGTCGCCGGATGCAACCGCTGCCTTGTCATCGGCCACCTGCATCGGTGTCGCACCGCCGGTCATGATCAACCCGGTGACGGTGACCATCGCAAGGCATGCCCAGAAGGCATAGGCCATCATCGCGCCCGCCGGGTTGTGCGAGGGGTAGTCCCGCACCCGTCCCCGGGCCAGCTGGCGCAAGTGGCGCAGCGCGGCGACGGGATTGGGCGGGAAGGCCGAGAAGCGGGCCTCGTCGGGGCCAAGCACCCCCCAGACCAGCCGCAGCACCAGAAGCGCCAGCACCAGCCAGCCCAGCGAGACGTGAAGCAGGCTTCCGCCTTCATCAAGCGCCGCGTTGACCAGGACAGAAACGGCGATCCCCCAATGCGTGATCCGCACGACTGGGTCCCAAAGGGCGGGCGGGACGGCAAGGGTCCGGGGGGGTGCCATGTCAGTCTTCCGACTTGATTTCGACGACCTTGCCCGAAGCCGGGTCGATGTAGACTTCCATCGCCTTCTGGGTGGCGGTGTCGGTGCACTTGGCCTCGATCTTGCCGTCCTCGGCCTCGAACTCGTTCACGGTGCAGCCCGCCTTTTCCAGCGCGGCCGTGGCGGTGGTCGGATCGGTCCCGATCATGTCGCCCACAGCGGGCATTGCCAGCGCGGCCATCGGCATCGTGGTCAGCGCAAGGAACGTAAGAAGCTTCAGTTTCATGGTCTTGCCTTTCGGTTCACCCTTGCGAGGAAGCAAGGGCCGTGTCCGGAACACCGTGTCCCGGATGGCGCCTTCTGCACCGATCCAAAGCCCGGCCTCTATCCCGGTGGCGCTTACCCTGCCCGGCTTAAGCACATGCTGACAGCAAGTTTCCGCCCGTCTCGCCCCTTGCGCGGGGTGACTGCGCGGGCGATATGTGGGGCAAAGCGAAGGAACCCGCATGGCCCTGCCGACCTCACACCAGTTGCGCTACTGGGGCATCGCCGCGGCGGTGTTCCTGCTGCTTCTTTGGTTGCTGGGCAATGTGCTTCTGCCTTTCATCGTCGGCGGCGCCATCGCCTATTTCCTGGACCCGCTGGCCGACCGGCTGGAGCGTCTGGGCATGTCCCGCGTCGCCGCCACGACGGTGATCTCGCTGGTGGCGCTGCTGATGGTGGTCCTTTTGGTGCTGGCGGTGATCCCGACGCTGGTCAACCAGCTGACCGCCCTGGTGAACGCCGCACCGGACATCGCCAAACGCCTGCAGGGCTTTCTGCTGGAGCGTTTCCCCGAGCTGGCCGACAGCACCTCGACCATCCGCCAGACCCTGGCCGAGATCGGTGCCGCCATCCAGGCCCGGGGCGGAGAGCTGGTGCAAGGCGTCGTCAGCTCGGCGCTGGGGGTGATCTCGGTCGTCGTCTTCATCGTCGTCGTGCCGGTCGTGGCCTTCTACCTGCTCCTGGACTGGGACGAGATGGTCGGCCGGATCGATTCCATGCTACCGCTTGACCATGCCCCGACGATCCGCCGCCTTGCGCGCGAGATTGACGCGGTGCTGGCAGGCTTCGTGCGGGGCCAGGTCTCGGTCTGCGTGGCGCTTGGCACCTTCTACGCGGTCGCCCTGATGGCGGCGGGCCTGCAGTTCGGTCTGGTCGTCGGTGCCATCGCGGGCGCGATCACCTTCATTCCTTACGTCGGCTCGCTGGTCGGAGGCATTCTTGCCGTGGGTCTGGCGCTGTTCCAGTTCTGGGGCGACTGGCTGCAGATCGGCATCATCGCAGCCATCTTCGCGGCGGGCCAGTTCGTCGAGGGCAACATCCTGACCCCGCGGCTGGTGGGCAAGTCGGTCGGGCTGCACCCGGTCTGGCTGTTGTTCGCCCTGTCGGCCTTCGGCACCGTCTTCGGCTTCGTCGGCATGCTGATCGCGGTGCCCGTCGCCGCGTCGATCGGGGTCCTGACCCGCTTCGGGATCGAGCAATACCGCTCCAGTTTGCTTTACAAGGGCACCACGGCGCGCGCCGCGATGCCGCCGGATAGTGCCCCCCTGTCCGCAGGCCCCACGCCCGCCGCATCCGCGCCGAAACCAGGACGCAGCCGCAAGACCACCGGCGGGGCCGGAGAGGGCGCGTGATCCGCCAGCTTGCGTTCGACCTGCCCAGCGTAGAGGCGATGACGCGCGAACATTTCTTCGTGGCACCTTCGAATGCCCTGGCGCTGCAGGCGGTCGAAAGCTGGCAGGACTGGCCCGGCCGCAAGCAGCTGATCGTCGGCCCCGAAGGCTCGGGCAAGACGCACCTTGCCCATGTCTGGGCGGCACTGGCCGGGGCGGTGATCCTGCCTGCCCATGGTCTTGCCGCGACCGACATCGCCAGCCTTTCGGGGCGTGCCGTGGTGGTCGAAGATGCCGACCGGATCGCCAGCACCGACCAGATCGGGGGGGCCGAGGCCCAGCTGTTCCACCTGCACAACCTGGTCACCGCGTCGGGCGCGCTTCTGTTGACCGCGCGCACGCCGCCCCGCGACTGGGGTCTCACGCTCGCCGACCTGAAAAGCCGGATGCAGGCCACGCCCATCGCGACGCTGGAGGGACCGGATGATGCGCTTCTGTCGGCGGTGCTGGTCAAGCTTTTCGCCGACCGGCAGGTCGCGGTGCCGCCGAACCTGATCCCCTATCTTGTCAGCCGGATGCCCCGGTCGATCGGGGCCGCGCGGGGCCTTGTCGCGGCGCTGGATGCCCGCGCGCTTGCCGCCGGTCGGCCCATCACGCGGGCCTTGGCGGGCGAGCTTCTGGGCTATGACTAGCGCTCACCGCAGCTTCACTGGACAGTCTGCAGGCAAGCTGCCTTACTGTCGCAATAGTTTCACAGAGTGGACGGCATAAGCGCGCCCATGACCCAGGCTGATTTTCTTCGTTCCCCGTTCCCCGCGCCCGTCGAGCTGCCCTTCGCAGAGACCGCCGGCCCCGGCCGCTTCTTCAACCGCGAGCTTTCGTGGCTGGCCTTCAACTGGCGTGTGCTTGAAGAAGCCGCGAACCCCCAGGTCCCGCTTCTGGAGCGGTTGCGCTTCCTGTCGATCAGCGCGACCAATCTGGACGAATTCTACACCGTCCGCGTGGCGGGCCTGCGCGCGCTGGTCCGCAACGGCAATGCGACCCTGTCCGAGGATGGCCGCAGCCCCGCCGAACAGCTGCAACTGATCAACGCCGACGCCCGCCGCCTGATGCAGACGCAACAGACCACCTTCAACCGCCTGCGCAAGGAGATGGAGGTCGAGGGCATCACTCTGGTCCAGCGGTCAAAGCTGACCGCCCGTGACCTGAAGCATCTGGAAACGCACTTTCTGTCCAACGTCTTTCCCGTGCTGTCGCCCCTGGCCATCGACCCGGCCCACCCGTTTCCCTTCATCCCGAACACCGGGTTTTCGCTGGCGCTGGAGCTGGAGCGGATCACCGACCACCGCCCGCTGAAGGCGCTGCTGCCGATCCCGCAGCAGATCGCCCGTTTCGTCCCCCTGCCCGGCAAGGAAGGCGAGCACCGCTTCCTGCCGCTGGAGGAGCTGCTTCTGCTGCACCTCGACATGCTGTTCCCCGGCTATGCCGACAAGGGCCACTGCACCTTCCGCGTCCTGCGCGACAGCGACCTGGAAGTCGAGGACGAGGCCGAAGACCTCGTGCGCGAGTTCGAGACCGCCCTGAAGCGCCGCCGCCGGGGCGAGGTGATCCGGCTGAAGATGTCTGCCGGTGCGCCCGAGGATTTGCGCGCGCTGATCATGGAAGAACTCGCCGTCACCGAGGACGAGGTGGTCGAGGTCAAGGGCCTTCTCGGCGTCGCCGACCTGAAGGAGCTGATCCTCTCCAGCCGCAAGGACCTGATGTGGCCGCCCTTCACTCCCCGGGTGCCGGAACGGGTGAAGGACCACGAGGACGACATGTTCGCCGCGATCCGGCAAAAGGACATGCTGCTGCATCACCCCTACGAGACGTTCGACATGGTGATCCGCTTCCTGCAGCAGGCGGCCACGGACCCGAACGTGCTGGCGATCAAGCAGACGCTTTACCGCACCTCCTGGGACAGCCCGATTGTCAGCGCCTTGTGCGAGGCGGCCGAGAACGGCAAGTCGGTAACCGCCCTGGTGGAACTGAAGGCGCGCTTTGACGAAGCCGCGAACATCCGGCAAAGCCGCCGTCTGGAACGCGCCGGGGCGCATGTCGTCTACGGCTTCGTCAACTACAAGACCCACGCCAAGATCAGCACCGTCGTCCGGCGCGAGGGCGACCATCTTGTCACCTACACCCATTACGGCACCGGAAACTACCACCCGATCACCGCGCGGATCTATACGGACCTGTCGTTCTTCACCTGCGACCCGGCCCTGGGCCGCGATGCGACCAAGGTGTTCAACTACCTGTCCGGCTACGTGCAGCCACAGGGGCTTGAGAACCTGGCGATCAGCCCGATCACGCTGAAGCCGCGCCTCCTGGAGCTGATCGCCGCCGAAGCCGAACACGCCCGCGCCGGACGTCCGGCGGAAATCTGGGCCAAGATGAACTCGATCATCGAATCCGACGTGATCGACGCGCTTTACGCGGCCTCTCAGGCGGGGGTGAAGATCAGCCTGGTGATCCGCGGCATCTGCGGCCTGCGTCCGGGGGTGAAGGGCCTGTCTGAAAACATCCGGGTCAAGTCCATCGTCGGGCGGTTCCTGGAACATTCCCGCATCGTCTGCTTCGGCAATGGCCACGGGCTGCCGGCCAAGAAGGCGCGGGTGTTCTTCTCCTCTGCCGACTGGATGGGCCGCAACCTGACGCGGCGGGTGGAAACCCTGGTCGAGGTGCATAACCCCACCGTCAAGAACCAGATCCTCAGCCAGATCATGGCCGCCAACCTGGGAGACGAGGCGCAAAGCTGGGTCCTGTCGCCCGACGGCAGCTATGCCCGCGACCTGGGACCCGAGGGCGTGACGCTGTTCAACTGCCACCAGTTCTTCATGGAGAACCCCTCGCTTTCGGGCCGGGGCACGGCGGCAAAGGACGCACCGCGCCTGATCCCGGTGAAGGATGACGACACGTCGGGTGTTGTCGCGGCACAGTAGGGGCCGGGACCAAAATCCTTAAGCAAGGATTTTGACAAATTTCTTACTCAAGAAATTTGGGCACTCAGACCCCAGCGCCGGGATCCCGCATCAGCTGCAGCCGCCCTGCCGCCGCCCGTGCGAAAGTTCGCAGCACAACCTTCCTCCGCGCACCCGACAAGGGGGTCTCCGGTGCCATCCGCACCACTTCGGCATCATAGGGATCGGCCAGGATCAGCCCGGTGTCGGGCGGCAGCAGGTCCACCGGGAAATCGGCATCCACCGCCCAGAAGAAGCGGTCGCACCAGTCCAGGTAGCCCTGCCACTTGCGGTCCGCCCGAAAGTCAGCCCGGCCCGACTTGCACTCGACGACCCAGACCTCGCCCCTCGGCCCCAGGGCCATGACGTCGACGCGCAGGCCCGAGGTCGGGATCAGTTCCTCGACACAGACGAAATCCAGCGCCCGTAGCCCCCGGCAGACGCCGCGCTGCAGGCGCTGCCCCGGCAGCACAGGCAAGGTCTCTATGTCGACCGGCATATCCATACCGGCAAATATGAACCAAAGGTGAACATCTGTCCAGCCTTGCGCCCGGCCCCCCGCACGCCTATCTTGAGCCTTGGCGGGTTCTGCTCCTCACGTGCGAGGCCTTTTTTCCAGTGGCCGATAAGCAAACGCACGGGGGCTGGCTCTGACAGGATCCTGGTCCTGTTACCTGGTCCCCACCTGAGACCTCTGGCTCTCGGGAAATCCCGGCACTCCACGGTTGCTGCGGGCCCGCCACCCCTTATCCGGGCGCCCGGAGTTTTCGAAAACTCCGGACCGATTTCTTCGAAGAAATCGGAGCTTAGCGCCGACCGTTCCGCTGAGGCACGTGAACCGTCACAGGCACCAGAACCGGCTCGCGCGCGCCGTGGCCACCCTTGGGGCCTTCATCGCTGTCGGCCATGCTCATGATCCGGAAAGCGAACTGCACAGCCGCAAAAACGATGCCATTGAACACCACCAGCATCGCCGCCGCGACCCAGCCGATGTCCGACCCCAGCACCAGATGCCCGATCCCGGCCACATCCAGCCACATCAGCCCGCCCGTGAACGCGGCCGCAACCGCAAAGCCCAGGGCGACACTTTCGATATAGAGGCGGACGAGCTTGGGCATGGGGACCTCCTGATTGCCCTTCGAAGCTAGGCCCCCGGAACCGGCTTGCCAAGTCCTGCGTTGGCCTGCTGCGCGTTTCCGCCGCATGCGGGGCCGTGCGGGTGAAAAAAGCGGCACGCCCTGATCCGGATCATGGCCTGGCCGCCGATCCTTGCGAAATGGTGCTTCCAGGCAACCAGGAAAGGGACAAACCATGAAAGCCGCAGACACGCTTTACTGCATCGCCGACGAACGGGGCTTTCGCCTCCTGCGCGGCAACGGCGGCAAGCTGGAACCCATCCACGCCGCCGGAGCGGATGACTTCGCCGACTGGTCCCACACCATCACCGAGCCGGGGCGCAACCGCTCGGGCGGGATCAGCTTCGGCAATGGCGGTAGCGACGACGACGCGATCGAGCGGCCGCGCCTTGCCAAGCATGTCGTCGCGGCTTTGGCGGCCGAATGGAAAAAGGGCGGTGCCGGCCGCATCGTCCTTGCCGCAGGCCCGAAGATGCTGGGGGCCCTGCGCAAGGCTATGCCCAAGGACCTGACACAGGAGATTGCGGCAGAGTTTTCAAAGGACTTGTCCGATGTCCCCGAGCATGAGCTGCTGGATCATCTGGAGGCGGAAGGCTGACGCAGGACGGCCCGGGGTCAACCTTTCAGGCGTCCGGGCTGCTCAGAAGGCGCTGCAAGCTCACGATGTCCAGCAGCTCTTCGCCCCGATGCACGATAGCATGACAATTGGGACACAGCGGAACCAGGTCGCGCGGTCCGTCCACCTCACGCACGCCTTCCAGGTCTGCCAGCGGTTGGCGGTGATGGAAGTGCATGAACCCTTCGCCGCGTGCGCCATACCGCTTTCCGAAATCAATCCCGCAGCCTTCGCATATCAACCCACCGCGCAACTGACGCCAGTAGGCTTCGGCAGTGCGGCGGGCTGCGGGATCGCGCTCGCGAATGTTGCGAGTGACCTGACGTTCGGCTCCTTCGAAAGCCGGGGGCAGCGCCGCCAGGCTTTCGGGAGATTCGGCAATCTCGGAAGCAGACTGATCGGGGCCGGGGACATCGAAGCCCAGCCGCCGCAACTGGTCGCGTGCCTGATGTGCGGTGAAGTTGAGCCCACGAAGTCCGGTGGCCAAGCCCAGGACGATCTTGGCGGGCAGCAACCTGCCACTTTCGGGTTGGCGAACGAACCAGATGCGCGCGTGGCCAAAACCCTGGGGAACCTCCCCGGCAGCAGCGCGGTCCATCGCCGCCCGAATGGCCGCGGGACCACCGACAAGATCCAGCGCCGCGACCAGTTCGTCGCGCGTCACGCCTCCATCGCCTCCAACTCGTCGATGAAGCCCGCGATCATCGACAGGCTCTTGTCCCAGAACTTCGGGTCGCTTGCGTCCAGTCCGAAGGGCGCGAGCAGGTCCTTGTGGTGCATCGACCCGCCTGCTTTCAGCATGGCGAAGTACTTCTCCTGAAAGTCCGGCAGGCCCCCCGCATAGGCCGCGAAAAGCGCGTTCACCAACCCGTCGCCGAAGGCATAGGCGTAGACGTAGAAGGGCGAATGGACGAAGTGCGGGATGTAGGCCCAGAAGGTCTCATACCCGTCCATGAACTCGAACGCGTCGCCCAGGGATTGGGCCTGGACGCTCATCCAGAGGGCATTGATGTCCTCGGGCGTAAGTTCCCCTTCAGCGCGGGCGGCGTGCAGCTTGCATTCAAAGTCGTAGAAGGCGATCTGGCGGACAACCGTGTTGATCATGTCCTCGACCTTGCCGGCAAGGAGTGTCTTCTTTTCCGCCGGAGTCTTGGCCTGGTCCAGAAGCTTGCGGAAGGTCAGCATTTCGCCGAACACGCTGGCGGTCTCGGCCAGTGTCAACGGGGTGGAGGACAACAGTTCCCCCTGCCCCGCCGCCAGCACCTGGTGGACGCCGTGTCCAAGTTCATGTGCCAGAGTCATGACGTCGCGCGGTTTTCCGAGGTAGTTCAGCATCACGTAAGGATGGACCGTCGTCACTGTCGGATGCGCGAAGGCGCCGGGGGCCTTGCCGGGTTTGACGCCCGCGTCGATCCAGCCCTTGTCGAAGAACGGGGCGGCAAGGTCGGCCATGCGCGGGTCGAAGGCGGCATAGGCGTCCGTCACCATGCGACGCGCCTCAACCCAGTCGACGATGCGCGGGGTTTCCGACGGCAAGGGGGCGTTGCGATCCCAGACCTGCAGCTTGTCCAGTCCCATCCACTTGGCCTTCAAGCGGTAGTATCGGTGCGACAGCTTCGGATAGGCCGCGACGACGGCGTTGCGCAGGGCCTCGACGACCTCGGGCTCGACATGGTTCGACAGGTGCCGACCATGCTGCGGGCTGGGCATCTTCCGCCAGCGGTCGTGGATTTCCTTTTCCTTGGCCAGCGTGTTGTGGATGCGGGCAAAAAGCTTGACGTTCTTTTCGAACACCCCCGCCAGCGCATGCGCCGCCGCTTCGCGCCGGGGGCGCTGGGGGTCGGTCAGCAGGTTCAGCGTGGCTTCCAGGTTCAGCTCTTCCGCCTCGCCCTCGACCTGGAACATCAGGCCGGCCATCGTCTCGTCGAAAAGCTTGTTCCAGGCGCTGGCGCCCACCACGCTTTCGTCATGCAGGAAGCGTTCAAGTTCGTCCGAAAGCTGATGTGGCCGCATCGCGCGCATCCGGTCGAAGACGGGCTTGTAGCGGGCCAGGTCGGCGTTCGCGGCCAGCAGGCGGGCAAGGTGGTCGTCGTCCAGCCGGTTGAATTCCAGGCTGAAGAACACCAGCGGAGTGGTCGCGGTGGTCACCTTGTCCTGCGCGTTGCCCATGAACTGCGCGCGTTCGGGGTCGATGGTGTTCTGATAGTAGCGCAGGCCGGCATAGGACATCAGCCGCCCGGCGATCACCTCGATCCGTTCGTATTCCTGCACGCAAGCCAAGAGGCCGGCCGCGTCCTGGCGACCCAGCCGCCCCTCGTAAGTCTTGGCAAACTCCGCACAGGCGCGCTCCAACTCGGCCATGTCGGCGGCAAATTCCGGGCCATCGGCGCTGGGGTAAAGGTCGGTCAGGTCCCAGTCCGGCAGATCGCCGAAGCTGCCGCCGCTGGCGTTGGCGTCATAAAGCGGGGTGGGCAGGCGCAGGGTCATGGCGATCTCCGGAAAACTGTCACTGGCATCTAGGCGTCGGAGCGGGCCAAGGAAACCCCCGGACCACTCCTCGTTCGTCTTCGTCTCCTCGTCGTGATGCGTCCCCCGAGCGAGGAGTGACGCAGTCATCGACGAGCGGTGCGTCAGATCTCTACCGCGACGTCGTAGACCCGGTCCATCATCGCCTGGGTGCCCCGCACGAATTCCAGCGGGCAAGGATAGGCCACGCCTTCGCGGACGGTGCGGCTGAACGCCTCGACCTGCAGCTTGTAGTGGTTGGCGGTGGGGAAACGTTCCACGGTCACGCGGTTGCCGTTCTGGTGCAACTCCACCTCGGCCAGGTCGTTGACGTTGGCGTTGAAAGGCCCGCCCTCCAGCCGGATCATCCCCTTCGTCCCCTGGAACGTCGCCACCTGCCGGTTGTACATCCGCATCGAGGTCGTCGAGCCATAGGTGAACCGCCGCGCGTAGGGGTGGTTCGGGGGCCCCTCCATCGTGGCCGCGACCTGGGCGAATGTGTCCACCCCGTTGTCGCGGTGGATGCGGGCCGAGATGTCGACAGGCTCCGCCCCGGTGACAAAGCGCATCGAGCCGAAGGTATAGACCCCAATGTCGCGCAAGCTGCCGCCGCCGGTTTCCGGCTTCATGCGGATGTTGCCCATGTCGGTCAGGTTGAAGCTGAAGGCCACGTCGGCATGGACAAGGTCACCGATCTCGCCCGCCTCGAACCATTCCTTCGCGCGCTGCCACTGCGGGTGGTGGACGATCATGTAGGCCTCGGCGGCCAGAAGGCCGGACCGGTCCCGCGCCGCGATGATCTGGTCGATCTCGCGGGCCTTCAGGGCAATGGGCTTTTCGGTCAGCACATGCTTGCCCGCCGCCAGGCACTTCAGCGTCCATTCGACGTGCATGTGGTTCGGCAGCGGGATGTAGACCGCGTCGATCGACGGGTCGGCCAGCAGGGCGTCATAGCTGGAATGGACCGTCAGCGACGGACAGAAGGCCTGGAACCCCGCGGCCTTGGAGGCATCCGACGTCGCCAGCGCGGCCAGTTCCGCCCCCTCGGCGGCGTGGATCGCTGGCGCCATGTGTTCCCGCGCGAACCGCGCCGCGCCCAGTACACCCCATCTGACCGGTTTCATGTCATCCTCCCCAAAAGTACCGGTGCCAATAGGTCAGGTTTTGGCCCGACCTTCAACCCGGCGGAAGCGCAGGAAGGTCATCAGGCCAAAGGGCCTTACCTGCCGCTGTTCCTCCAGCCGCAAGAGCGGATGGCCCAGGACCCGGTCAATGGCGAAGTCCGAGTGCCACCCCAGCAGGTTCGCCAGAGGGGCCGCCAGCCGCTCGGCCACGGCCCAACCCTCGGCCGCCCGACCCGCGAAATGGTTGGCGATCATCACCGAGCCGCCGGGACGGACGACGCGGGCCATTTCGGCCAGCACGCGTTCAGGCTCGGGCACCACGGACATGATGTGCATCGCGGCAACATGGTCGAAACTTGCATCCGGAAAGGCGATCTGCCGCGCGTCCATCTGGTGCAGGCCGTCGAGGGTCTTCAGCCCGGCCCTGGCCGCCCGCACCTCGGCTTCGCGCAGCATCTCGGCGGACAGGTCGATCCCCGTCACCCGCACCTGCGCGCCGTAGTAATCCAGCGCAAGGCCCGTGCCGATCCCCACCTCCAGCACCGATCCGCCCTGGGCATTCACATGCGCGGCCGCCAGAAGGCGACCGCCCTGGGTGATCCGGCCAAAGGTCAGATCATAGACCGGCGCCCAGCGGCGATAGGACTTCTGGATGGCCTCTACTTGCATGCATATGATTCCTTTGAGATTTCCGGAGGGGCGAGAGTGCCGACCCCACCCGGGAATGCAAGGAAAAGCCGCAACCTGCGCGGGAAATCAGCCGACGCCGGGCTTGCCCAGACTGCGAAGGCCCAGCCACAGCACCCCGGCCAGATATGTCAGGCACAGGGTCAGCAGAGTGGTCCAGGGATAGGTCAGCAGCGCCGCCACCACCACCACCGCGCCCACCAGCACATAGCGGGCGTAGTCGGTCGCAATGGTGATCCGCTTCAACGACGGCGTGCGGACCCGGCTGATCATCAGGGCTCCGATCCCGACCATCCAGGCCGCGACCAGCACCGGCGGCAGGTGAAGAACCCCGTCGGTCGCAAAGGACAGATACAGCGGCGACAGGACCAGCATCGCCCCGGCGGGCGAAGGCACGCCGATGAACACCGTCTTCTCGGCGGGTTCGCCGACCGTGTTGCGACTGCCGACGTTGAAGCGCGCAAGCCGCAACATGCAGCAGACGGCATAGACCAGTACCGCGATCCAGCCCAGGCTCGTCTCGGGGCGCAGGCCCCACATGTAGAGGATCAGCGCCGGGGTGACGCCGAAGTTGACAAAGTCGCACAGCGAATCGAGTTCCGCGCCGATGGCGCTTTCCGATTTCAGCATCCGGGCAAGCCGCCCATCCAGCCCGTCCAGCGCCGCTGCAACCCCGATCAAGAGGACCGCCAGCGTGAAGTTCCCCGCAATGCCGTAGCGGATCGCCGTCAGGCCCGAACACAGCGCCAGGATCGACACCAGGTTCGGCAGAAGCTTCAGCAGCAAAAGGTCGCGCGGGGGGTCGGACGGCTGGCGCGCCATGCGCTACTCCACCCGCGCGGCGCGGGCCGGGGCATCCTGGCCGATCAGCGCGATGATGCTTTCACCGGCGATCATCGTCTGGCCAAGTGCCACCTGAGGCTGCACGCCTTCGGGCAGGTAGACGTCCAGACGGCTGCCAAAGCGGATCAGGCCAAAGCGTTCGCCGGTGCGCACACTGTCGCCGGGCTTTTTCCAGCACATGATCCGCCGCGCCACGAGGCCCGCGATCTGCACCACGGCGATCTTGCGGCCGTCCTGCATCTCGATCGCCAGAGCGTTGCGTTCATTCTCCTCCGACGCCTTGTCCAGCGAGGCGTTGAAGAACTTGCCCGGCCGGTAGGCAACGGCAGTAACCCGCCCTGCGATGGGGGCGCGGTTCACGTGGCAGTTGAAGACGGACATGAAGACACTGACGCGGACCAGGGCCTCGGGGCCCATGCCCAGTTCGGCGGGCGGCACGGCGCGTTCGATTAGGCTGACGACACCATCGGCGGGGCTGACAAGAAGCCCCGCATTTTCCGGCACCGACCGCTTCGGGTCACGAAAGAAGTAATAACACCAGACGGTGAGGCCGACCCCCAGCCAGCCCAGCGGGTCCCAGATCCAGAACAGGACCAGGCTGACGGCCGCAAAGACCGGGACGAATTTCCACCCCTCGGGGTGCATCGGCTTGAGGAAGGTATCGATCATGCGCATGGGCGTCCCTGTACCCTTCCACAGGCCCTTGGGCAAACGAAAAGGCCGTGACGGAGAGTCACGGCCTTCAGTCTGTCAGCCCGGGCTTACGCCGGGATCACCATGCCCTTGCCCTTGGCAAGTTCACGCATCTTCGCCTGCAGCTTTTCAAAGGCGCGCACCTCGATCTGGCGGATACGCTCGCGGCTGACGCCATAGCTTTCCGACAGTTCCTCCAGCGTGACCGGGTCTTCCGACAGCCGGCGCTGCATCAGGACGTCCTTCTCGCGGTCGTTCAGCACGGACATTGCCTGCACCAGAAGCGCGCGGCGGGCGTCAAGCTCGTCCTTTTCCTCATAGGCCTCGGCCTGGTCAGAGTCTTCGTCCTCCAGCCAGTCCTGCCATTGCGTCGCACTTTCGCCGTCCGACCCCACCGTCGCGTTCAGCGACGCGTCCGAGCCCGACAGGCGCCGGTTCATGTCGATGACTTCACTTTCCGTGACGTTCAGATCGGTCGCGATCCGGGCCACGTTCTCCGGGCGCAGATCGCCTTCCTCCAACGCGCCGACCTTGGCCTTGGCCTTGCGCAGATTGAAGAACAGCTTCTTCTGCGCCGAGGTCGTGCCCAGCTTCACCAGGCTCCACGACCGCAGGATGTATTCCTGGATCGAGGCGCGGATCCACCACATCGCATAGGTCGCCAGCCGAAAGCCCTTTTCCGGGTCAAAGCGCTTGACGGCCTGCATCAGCCCGACGTTCGCCTCGCTGATCACCTCGGCCTGCGGCAGCCCATAGCCGCGATAGCCCATCGCGATCTTGGCGGCGAGGCGCAGGTGGCTGGTCACCATCTGGTGCGCGGCGTTGGCGTCCTGGTGGTCGACCCAGCGCTTGGCCAGCATGTATTCCTGTTCCGGCTCCAGCAGAGGGAACTTCCGGATTTCCTGCAGATACCGGTTCAAGCCCTGTTCCGGGCTTGGCGCGGGTAAGTTCGTGTAGGTGCTCATCATTGCCCCCTAGTCTGCCCGGTGCGTCAGCGCCCCCGGGAATGCGATAACCTAAAGTAACCGATATGCCCTCGCAAGGGTTCCCTGCCACAGAAGGTTTAACGTCAAGTGTGCGCGCTGCCGTCGATCATGAAGAATCATGTCAAGGATTTCACGGCAATGTCAGAATTCCCGAGCGTTTTCGTCAGATCGCCACCCGCTCGCCCAGTTCCACCACCCGGTCGCGCGGCAGATGGTAGAAGTCCGTCGGGTCGGCGGCCATCCGCGACAGCGCCACATAGATCCGATCCATCACCAGCTCCATCCCGTGCCCGGTCGCCACAGCCCGCCTGCGGCCCAGAAAGAAGGTCGAGGCCATCACGTCGAACTTCAGCCCCGCCGCCCGCGCATGGGCCATCGCCCGGCTGACGTTCGGCGTCTCCATGAAGCCGAAACGCAGGATCAGCCGCACAAAGCAGCCGCCCAGGGGTTCGACCGTCACCCGCTCGTCGGCCGTCGCATAGGGCACGCGCAGGGTTTCCACCGTCAGCAGGACCGTCTGCTCGTGCAGAACCCGGTTGTGCTTGATGTTGTGCAGCAGTGCCGAGGGCACGATCCCCGGATCGCCGGTCAGGAAGAAAGCCGTGCCGGGGATCACGTTGACGCTGGAGTTCCGCATCATCCGCACGAAGTTGGGGACCGAGATCGCCAGCTTCGCTACCCGCGCTTTCACCGCCTGCGTGCCGCGCCACCAGGCCCACATCAGCATTCCGACCACCGCCGCCACGACCACCGGCACATAGCCGCCATCGGCGATCTTCATCGCGTTCGAGGCAAGAAACACCAGTTCCACCCCCAGGATCGGCGCGGCCAGCAGCACCGCCACCGGCGCCCGCAACCGGCCCGAGCGCACCAGATACAGCACCCCCAGCACCGAGGTCAGCACCATCGTCCCCGTCACGGCGATCCCGTAGGCCGAAGCCAGCGCCGAGGATGACCCAAAGGACAGGACCAGCCACAGCACACCCCACAAAAGCAGCCAGTTCACTGCACCGATGTAGATCTGCCCGCTTTGCCCCTCGGCCGTGTGCACGATCCGCAGCCGCGGCAGAAAGCCCAGTTGGATCGCCCCCCGCGCCATCGAGAAGGCCCCGGTGATCACCGCCTGGCTGGCGATGACCGTCGCGGCCGTCGCCAGCACCACAAGCAGGGGAAGCACCGCTTCGGGGGCCATCGCAAAGAAGCTTTCCTCGGCCAGCTCTGGATGGGCCAGCACCATTGCTCCCTGGCCGAGATAGTTCAGCACCAGCGCAGGCAGCACCAGGGCAAACCAGGCCAGCATGATTGGCCGCCGCCCGAAATGCCCGAGATCGGCATAAAGCGCCTCGCCCCCCGTCACCGCCAGGAAGACCGCGCCCAGGACCAGAAAGGCGACGCCGGGATGCTGCAGCAGGAAACCGACGCCCCAGACCGGGTTGAACGCCTCCAGGACCGAGGGCTCGTCCGCGATGTGCCACAGGCCCAATCCCGCCAGCACAAGAAACCAGATCGCGCAGATCGGCCCGAACAGCCGCGCCACACTGGCCGTCCCGCGCCGCTGCACGAAGAACAGCGCCACCAGAATGCCCAGCGTGATCGGGATCACATAGGCCGACAGCGACGGCAGGATCAGCCCCAGCCCCTCGACCGCCGACAGGACCGAGATCGCGGGCGTGATCGCCGCATCCCCGGCAAACAGCGCCGCGCCCGCCAGGGCCAGCACCAGGACCGGCACCGACCTGCGGCCCGTCGCAAGACGCACCAGGGTGTACAGCGACAGGATCCCCCCTTCGCCCCGGTTGTCTGCGCGCAAGAGGACGAAGACGTACTTGACCGTCACGATCAGAACCAGCGTCCAGATCAGTAAGGACAGAATGCCCAGAACCTCGGCCGCTCCCGGCACTGCAGCACCTGTGGCCTTCAGCGCCTCGCGGAAGGCATAGATCGGCGAGGTGCCGATGTCGCCGTAGACCACTCCGATCGCCCCCAGGGTCAGGGCTGCAACCCCCTGCCGGTGGGTCTGATCGGTGTGGATGTCATCGACCGCAGGCTCGGCCTTTAGGTAGTCGGCGATGTCCAGCGCCTCTGCGTCGAATAGTGGCAAAGCAGGCTGGATGTCCCGGGGAATCGGGTCATGAATCATGGTGCACCCTTGGGTGTGGTTTTGGATGAATGGGGGGTAGGGTCGGCCAGTCCGGTTCACAGTCAACTGCTGATCCGCAGTCTTTGGTCCGGGTCCCCCCTGGCAGGAGGGATGCACGAGGCTCCGATGCCATGACCGACCATGAGTCGGCGTTACCGCAACGCATACGCCGATAACAGCGGCGTGACAAGATGCTGCACCTGCACAGTCGCGGACTCTGGCCGGCCTGCGCCGCGCAGAGGTCGGCGGGGGATGCGGATTTCCCAACCTTACAGTCACGGAGTTTCAGGCTATGCCCAAGCCTGGAAACAGGTTTTTACGAAGGCTCCCATGCGTAAAGCACAACTGCCGCTGCGCGTTCTTCCGTTTGTGCTGGCCGGGCTGCTGCCGACGACCGCCTTTGCCTATTACCCCTGCAACGGCCCCGGACCGGGCGAGGTGTTGATCGGGGTCGACACCACGAACGGCGTGCAGACGCCCCTGTGCGAATATGTGGGCGAGGATGGCGGTGGCGGCCATGCCGACCCCGGCGGCTATTGGGTCGACCAGTATGCCACCCTAGCCTGGGGCACCGACCCGAACGGTGGGCCGACCTATTCGTGGTATGTCAACGCCACCAGCCAGGCCGAGGCTGATACCGGAGCCCTTGCCCAGTGCCAGGCCTCGGGCTTTCGCGACTGCCGGATCGCGATGGGTGTGACGAACGGGGCCATCGCCGTCGCCATCGACTCCAGCGGGACGCTGCACACCGACTGGGGCGAGGACGCACGTCACGCGAAGAAAAAGGCGCTGCGGTTCTGCAAGAAGCAGGGCGGCAAGGGCTGCAAGGTCGAAGAGGTCCTGGAAAGCCCGGCCGCCTGGGTCAGCAACTGACTGGTGGTCGTTGCGGGGGGCCTTGCGGACGAGAGATGCCCGCCCAACCGACCGCCCAACCGACCCGCCTGGCAGCCGGGCGCTGTCCTCGCCCCTTGCGTCCCCTCTCCCCACTGGGGGAGAGGGTCAGGGTGAGGGGGCTCCACCGACCGCATGGGTCCGGACGATCCGGCGGCCGGGGCCGACGGTCCTGCGCCTATCCCTGATTGTCCAGCTGCGCCCGGACCGAGACCCGCCCCAGCCGCGAGATGCGGTAGGGGCCGCCGCCTTCCGACGCGATCAGCCGTTTGCGGCGCAGGCCTCGGAAGACGTCCAGCGTGCAGTCAGCCAGGATAAAGCCGTCACGGGTGACGCAGAGGATCTCGTCGATCCGCTTGCCCTGCCGCGAATGGTCGATGCGCCCGCCAAGGGCAAGGACATGCAGCACCCGCTGCTCGGTCCGTGATATGTTCATGTAGGTACGTCCGAAAACTGTCGCCATGCCGGACCGGACGAAGGCCAACGCGCTTCGTCGGGTCGTTCATGTCATCCAGCGGTCCCCGGAAGGGGCGCGATGACGTCAGCGGGCGAATACAGTCTCGGACATGACGCACTCCATCGGCCGATGGCGGCCAGTGCAAGGCAACAATACCGCGCGACCGGGTCCACTGCAACGGGCGCGGGGGAGGTCTTGCCGAAAGCTGAACGCCCCGGCGCAACCATTTGGTTTCACTGTGGGGCAGACCCTGCCCACGCGCGGAGCTTGGCGCCTACCCCGCCCGCAGCGCGGCGATCAGGCCCGCCATGTCGGCGGGCAGGGGAGACGAGAACTCCAGCCTTTCCCCCGTCACCGGGTGGTCGAAGCCCAGCGTCGCCGCATGCAGCGCCTGCCTTGGGAAAGCGTTCCCGATGGCCGCCCCCTGCCCCAGCGCCGCGCCAAGCTTTCTGCGGCCACCATAGGTCTGGTCTCCCAGCAGTCCATGCCCGGCATAGGCCAGGTGGACCCGGATCTGATGGGTGCGGCCCGTCTCCAGCCAGCAGTCGACCAGTGCCGCCTGACCGGCGAAGCCTTCGACCACATGCGCGCGGGTCACGGCGTGGCGACCCTGGTCCCAGACCACCGCCTGCCGCTGCCGGTCGGTCTTGTGCCGGGCCAGGTGCGTCGCGATCCGCAGGATGCCGCCCGCCTCGAAACTGATCCCGCGCAAGCCCCGCAGCCGCGGGTCGGTGCCTGATGGCACGCCGTGGACCACCGCCAGATAATGCCGGTTGACCGAGTGATCCTCGAACTGCCGGGCCAGCCCATGATGCGCCCGGTCCGACTTGGCCACGACCAGAAGGCCGGTGGTATCCTTGTCGATGCGGTGCACGATCCCCGGCCGCCGTTCCCCGCCGATCCCCGACAGCGTATCGCCGCAGTGATGCAGAAGCGCGTTGACCAGCGTGCCCGAGGGCGTTCCCGGCGCGGGGTGGACGACCATGCCCGCGGGCTTGTCGATGACGATCAGGTCGCCGTCCTCCCACACGACGGAAAGGGGGATATCCTCGGCCCGCGTCTCGACCTCGATCGCGGGGTCCAGACGCAGGGAATAGACCTCACCCTCGGCGACCTTGGTCTTGGGGTCGGTCACCGCGATCCCGTCGCGCAGCACCGCGCCCTCGGCGATCATCCGCATCAGCCGGGACCGCGACAGCGCCGCTTCCTCTGGCACGGCGGCCGCAAGGGCCTTATCAAGACGGGCGGGAGCATCCTCGCCGATGGTGACGGCCAGCGACCCGCCATCCGACCCGCCACCCGCCCCGCCGCCGTCGAAACCACCATCAAAACCGTCGTCCTCCTCGAAAGGCCCGTCCATGTCCGATCCTGCCCCGCCTGCCGACATGTCCGACGCCCCCGATGTGGCCCTGCCGCCCAGCCTGCGGCTTCTGAAATGGCTGGTCATCCTGCTGATGCTGACGATGATCGGTGGCGTCATAACCGTCGTCGCGCTGCTTGTCACCCGGATGCCCGACAGCTTCACCGCACCTGCCCCGAAGATCCCTGCAGAGCTGACCCTGCCTCCGGGCGCAAAACCCGCCGCCGTGACCTTCGGCACCGACTGGACCGCCATCGTCACCACCGACGACCGCATTCTGGTCTTCGACAGCAACGGTCTGTTGCTGCAAGAGGTTACAATCCAGCCCCCCGCTGGCCCTTGACCGATGATGCAGCCTTGAGGCTACTGTCACCTCAAGGTTACAACCCATTGGTGCGAACGTGATGCTTCGGCTCTCCTCGATGTCCAACGCCGACGGAGAGCGGGTGCGCGATGAACTTGCGCGCCAGCATCGCATCCTGCGTGGCGAGGTGGTGCCCAGGCTGCTGCTGGTGGGCCTGGCCTACATGATCTGCGCCCAATTCGTCGCACCCTGGATCATGGTCGCGCTTTTCCTGGTCGAGGTGGGCGGCGAGGTGATCTCGCAACGCTTGCTGCGCGGACTGGACCCGCTGCGGGCGCCGCTGCGCTATCGGCTGTTCCTGATAAGCCTGATGCCGATGGAGGCCGCGCTGATCTCGGCGGCGGGGCTGGTCTGGCTGCAGGATGACCCTTATGCCAAATCCATCGCGGTCGGGATCGTCATGGGATCGCTTCTGCACCTGTGTTCGGTCCGGTCGATCCATCTGGCGCTGGGGATCGTCGGGATGATCACCGTGGCGGTGGTGGTCCTTGCGTTCAACACCGTCCACTGGCTGGGCGAGGGCAATCTTGTCGGGCTGACCGTCTCGACGCTGACAGCCATTGCGGCCATCATCTACGCGGCGACGGCGATGATCTCTAACCACCGGTTGCACCGCGCGGGGGCCGAGGCGGCAGCGGCGGCCAAGGCGGCCAATGTCGCCAAGGGCAGGTTCCTGGCCCAGATCAGCCACGAACTGCGCACCCCCCTCAACGCCGTGATCGGGCTGGTCGAGATCGAGGCGGCCAATGCGGCGGGTTCGTCGCGGCAACGGTTGCGGACGGTTGCCACCTCGGCCCGGGACCTGGCGGTGATGCTGGACGATGCCGTCGACTATTCGGCGCTGACCGAGGGGCGGGTAGCCGTGACGCCCCGCCCCGTGGCGCTGCGGCCCGAACTGTCGGCCACCCTGCTGGTCTTCGAGCTGCAGGCGCGCAACCAGGGGCGCGAGCTGACCGTGGGCATCGGTCGCGACGTGCCCCCGGTGGTGCTGATCGACAGCCAGCGGGTGCGGCAATGTCTAGGCAACCTGATCGGCAATGCGCTGAAGCACAGCGCGCGCGGGCCGGTCGCGGTGACAGTGCGTCATCAGCGCGGGCGGTTGCAGATCGACGTGGCCGACCAGGGCAAGGGCATTCCCGCAGCACTGCAGGACCGGGTGTTCGAGCCCTTCTTCCGCGGCGCGGGCGAGACCCCGGGCGTGGGTCTTGGCCTGGCGATCAGCCGGGCCGTGGCGCGGCAGATGGGCGGGGACCTGGTCCTGCTGCCCGTGGCGCAGGGCACGACGTTTCGGCTGACTGTGGTCGCTCCCGAAGCGGAAGCCGCGCCAGAGACGGCCGGGATCGCCGATTTCCGCGACCGGGTAATCCTAGTCGTCGATGACATTGCCACGAACCGGCTGGTGGCGGTGCAGCTTCTGGCGGCCGCAGGGGCACGGGCGGTCGAGGCGGGCAGCGGGCCAGAGGCGCTGGCCCGTCTGGAGCAGGGCGGCATCGACGCCGTGCTTCTGGACCTGATGATGCCGGGCATGGATGGACAGGAAACGCTGTTCCGTATCCGCGAGGCGCATGGCCGCAAGGTTCCCGTCGTGGCGATGACCGCGGATGTCCTGTCGATCCGGCGCGACGACACCTTGCGCGAACGGCTGGACGGGTTCCTGCCAAAGCCGATCCTGCCCGAGACCCTGCGCGAAGTGCTGGCCCAGGTCCTGCGCCCCTGACGCATCCGGGCCACGGGTGTCGGTCCCGGACATGACCTGCCAGACGCGGGGTCCCAGTCTGGCCCGCATCAGGGCGGGTCAACACGGGGGTTCACGATGATCGGAGATCTGGGCGCGGCGGATGCAACCGCCCTGGCCGCGCTGGTGGCAGCGGGTGAGGTGACGCCTGCTGAACTGCTGGATGCCGCCCTCGCCGCCGTCGAGGCGCGGAACCCGGCCCTGAACGCCGTTGTCCTGGTGCAGGAGGGCGTTGCCCGCAAGGCCATCGCCGACGGCCTGCCTGCGGGGCCGTTCCGGGGGGTGCCATTCCTGATCAAGGACCTGGGGGCCGAGGCGAAGGATTTCCCGTCGCACAATGGCTCGAAGCTCTTTGCGAACACGGTTTATCCGCGCGATTCCAGTATCTTCACGCGGATGCAGGCCACGGGCGTGGTCACATTCGGGCGCACCACGTCCCCGGAAGGCGGCGTGGGTGCCGCGACCGAAGCGGCGGTCTATGGCGGGCCGACGCGGAACCCGTGGAACCTGGAGCATACCTCGGGCGGGTCCTCGGGCGGGGCGGGCGCAGCGGTGGCGGCGGGGATTGTTGCCTTCGCACATGGCTCGGACGGCGGGGGGTCGGTGCGGATTCCCGCCTCGTCCTGCGGGCTTTTCGGGTTCAAGCCGACGCGGGCGCGGCTGCCCGATGGTCCTTACGCCGGTGAAGGCTGGGCGGGCATGGCGATCGACGGGTTCCTGACCCGGTCGGTCCGTGACACGGCGGTGATGCTGGACGCCTGCGAGGGGCCGGACCTGGGCGCGCCCTATATGGCCCCCCCCCTGGGACGCGGCCACGCCGCCGCGATCTCGCGCCCGCCCCGGCGGCTGCGGGTGGCCCTGTGCGACACGACCTTTACCGGCGAGCCGATTCATCCCGAGGTCGCCGAGGCTGTACGCGCGGCGGGTCGACTGCTGGAAAGTCTGGGTCACATCGTGGAGCCCGCGCGGCCCCGCGCCGATGTGCCGATGATGATGCGGGCCTGGACCGACATCGTCGGCATCGGGACCGCGCTGTCGATCCGGTCAAAGCTGGGCGATCGCCCGCCGCCGCCCGATGAGGTCGAGGGTGTGGGCCGCGGGGCCTGGGCCTATGCGGAAACGCTGCATCCGACGCGCTATCTGCAGGCAGTGGGCGAGATCCACGCCTTCGGGCGGCAGATGGCAAGGTTCTTTGCGCCTGAAGGCGGTGGCGGGCCGGACATCCTGTTGTCCGCGACCTTGGCCGAGCCTCCGGCACGGGTCGGCCGCTTCGCCCACGACACCGAGGATTACGTCGGTTATCGCACGGGACCAGAAGGGATCTTTGCCTATTCCCCCTTCTGCGCGGTCTTCAACGCCAGCGGGCAACCGGCCGCAAGCCTGCCCCTGGGCTGGTCATCGGACGGGCTTCCCATCGGGGTCCATCTGGCGGCAGCCTTTGGCGAGGACGAGCTTCTCGTCTCGCTTTGCGCAGAAGTTGAGCGCGCCGTGCCTTGGGCGTCGGAAAGACCGCCGATGGCCAGATAGCCGGAAAGAATCGCTTGTGGGTGAAGAAAGTTTCCACCCAATATGATCAAACGGGGATGACGAGGGGGCGGACTTGACCGATGCGGTGACGATCTCGGCCCGGAATGTCGTCAAGGCATTCGGGCAAGGCAGCGGTGCAGTCCGGGCACTGGACGATGTGTCGGTGGACATCCGGCGGGGGGAGTTCTTCACTCTGCTTGGCCCATCGGGCTGCGGCAAGACCACGCTTCTGCGCCTGATCGCCGGGTTCGAGATGCCGACCGAAGGCACTATCCTTCTGGATGGCGCTGACATCACCACTCTGCCGCCGAACCGCCGGCCGGTGAACACGGTGTTCCAGTCCTACGCGCTCTTTCCCCACCTGACGGTGGCGCAGAACATCGCGTTCGGGCTTGAAATGCTTGGAAAACCCGCGTCCGAGGTCAAGGCGCGGACCGCCGCGATGCTGGCCCTGGTCAAGCTGGAGGCGATGGCGGGCCGCAAGACCGGCCAGCTGTCGGGCGGCCAGCAGCAAAGGGTGGCGCTGGCCCGGGCGCTGGCCCCGCAGCCGAAGGTGCTGCTTCTGGACGAACCCCTTAGCGCGCTGGACCTGAAGCTGCGCAAGGAGATGCAGATCGAGCTGAAGCGCCTGCAGCTGGAAACCGGGATCACCTTCATCTTCGTGACCCACGACCAGGAAGAGGCCCTGACGATGTCCGACCGCATCGCGGTGATGAGCGCGGGCCAGATCCAGCAGGTCGGCACCGCCAAGGACATCTACATCCACCCCAAGAACCGCTTTGTCGCCAGTTTCATCGGCGAGACGAACTTTCTGACCGGCACCGCCGAGGACGCGACCCTGCGCCTGCCCACTGGCGAGAGGATCGACGTGCCGGGCCTGCGGGCAGGCGGTCAGGCCACCGTCAGCATCCGCCCCGAACAGCTGCGCCTTGGCCGGGCCGAGGACGGCGGCTTGCAGGCGCGGGTCAGGACATTGGTCTATTTCGGCACCGACACGCATTGCCACATGGCCCTGGCTGACGGAACAGAACTGGTCGCGCGCCTGCAAAACCCGGTTTCGGGCGAGGCGGGCATGGCCGAAGGCCAGGAGGTCGGCGTCACCTTCGCCCAGGGCGCCGTCCAGCGGGTGGAGGACTGATGAGCCCCGCCGAAGACAACGCCGTAAGAACCTCGGCCCGCAACGGCTGGCTTCTGTCGCTGCCGGCGCTGGTGGTGCTGGCCTTCGCCGCCTCGGGTCCCCTGCTGATCGTGGTGTGGTATTCCTTCCTGACGGCGAACGACACCGGGAACGTGATCCACGAATTCTCGCTGGACGGGTGGAAGGGCATCCTTTTCACCTACGACATCTTCGAGGAACGCTATGCGCTGGCCGATGCGCATCTGACGATCTTCTGGCGGTCGGTCTGGCTGTCCCTGACCACCACGGCGCTGACCTTTGCCATTGGTTTCCCCACGGCCTGGTTCATCGCGACAAGGCCGCAACAACAGCGCGCGCTGTGGCTTTTCCTGATCACCATTCCGTTCTGGACCAACCTGCTGATCCGCACATTTGCGATCAACGAGGTGATCCGCAACGAGGGGCTTCTGAACACGCTCTTGATCTGGGCCGGGGCCATCGAGACGCCCCTGCAGATCAACTACACCGAGACCGCCGTCCTGATCGGCATGACCTATGTCTACCTGCCGCTCATGGTCCTGCCGCTTTACGCCACCATCGAACGCTTCGACATGCGGCTGCTGGAGGCCTCCTACGACCTTTATGCCAGCCGCTGGCGCACCCTGCGCCGGGTGATCCTGCCCATCGTCAAGCCGGGGATCATCGCCGGGTCGATCCTGGTCTTCGTCCCCTCGCTGGGGGCCTATGTCACGCCGCGCATCCTGGGCGGTGGCAAGAACATGATGATCGGCAACTTCATCGAATTGCAGTTCCTGCAAGGCAAGAACTGGCCTTTGGGTGCGGCACTTTCGGTAGCGCTTCTGTTCATCGTCATGGCGGCGCTTCTGGTCTATGTCCGGGTCGCGAACCGCGACCGGGGGGCCGGACATGGCTGAGCGGGGGTTCCAGATCAGCCGCCTGCCCGGCTTTGCGACCATCGCCATCGCGGCTTTCGTGCTGCTTTATCTGCCGATCATCACTCTGGTGACGTTTTCCTTCAACGCGTCGAACTCGGTCGCGATCTGGGGCGGGTTTTCGCTGCACTGGTATGCCGATGCCTGGGCCAACGACGATGTGAAGGCTGCCACCATGCGGTCGCTGATCATCGGCGCCTCGGCCGCGGTCCTGTCCACGACGTTGGCGACGATGGCCGCCCTGGGGACAACGCGGCGCCGGGCCTTCAAAGGTCAGACCTTCATCTATGTGGTGATCAACCAACCCCTGATGGTGCCCGAGGTCGTGACAGCCGTCGCCCTTCTGATCTTCTTCGGGATCGTTAAGGTCGCTACTGGCTATCAGGGCCTGGGCTACCTGATCGTGGCGCATACCGCCTTCTGCATCCCCTTCGCCTACCTGCCGATCCGGGCACGGCTGGAAAGCATGGACCTGGCGCTGGAGACCGCCGCCGCCGACCTTTACGCGACACCCTGGCAGACCTTCCGGCGGGTGACGCTGCCCCTTCTTGCCCCCGGCATCATGGCCGGTGCGATGCTGGCCTTCGTCATCAGCCTGGATGACGTGGTGATTACCGAGTTCGTCAAGTCCGGCGGACAGGACACGCTGCCCACCTACATGCTGGGCCAGCTGCGCCGGTCCTTCACCCCCGAGGTCAACGCGATCTCGACCATGCTTCTGGGGCTGACAGTGGTCCTTCTGACCCTGTTCTTCCTTTTGACGCGCAAGAACGACTAACCAACTGGGAGACAAGAAAATGAGACATCTTCTGTCCGCAACCGCGATGCTTCTGGCCTCGGCCTCACTGGCCGGTGCCGAGGGCGTGCTGCAGCTTTACAACTGGGGCAACTACACCAGCCCCGAACTGCTGGAAAAGTTCGAGAAAGAGACCGGGATCAAGGTCACCGTCACCGACTATGACAGCAACGACGTGGCGCTGGCCAAGGTCGAGGCGGGCGGGTCCGGCTTCGACCTGGTGGTGCCCTCGGCCAGCTATGTGCCGATCTGGGTCGAAAAGGGCCTGGTCCAGGAGCTGGACCTGTCCAAGCTGTCGAACCACAAGAACATCGCCCCGGAATGGACCGATGTGGCCTGGGACCCGGGCCGCAAGTTCTCGATCCCGTGGCAGTGGGGCACGACCGGCATTGCGGTCAACACCAAGATCTATGGCGGCGACATCAACACCTCGGCCGTCTTCCTGGAGGTCCCGCCCGAGTTGGTCGGCAAGATCAACGTCGTGCCCGAGATGATCGACATCGTCTCGCTTGCCACGATGTATGTCGGCGGCGAGCCCTGCAGCGAAGACCCCGAGGTGATGAAGAAGACGCGCGACGTCCTTCTGGCCGCCAAGCCGAACTGGATCAGCATGGACTATGGTGCCACCGAGCGGCTGTCCAACGGCGACTGGGCCGCCAGCGTGAACTGGAACGGCTCGACCATGCGGGTGCGTCTGAACACCAACGGCGACGTGCAGTATGGCTATCCGAAGGAAGGCTACCCGATCTTCATGGACTCGGTGATGCTGCTGCAGGACGCACAGAACGTCGAAGAAGCCTACAAGTTCATGGACTTCATCATGGTCCCCGAGAACGCCGCGATGATCTCGGCCTTTGCGCGTTATGCCAACGGGATCGCCGGGTCCGAGGAGTTCATGCCCGAAGACATGAAGACCGCGTCCGAAGTGGTGGTCCCGGAAGAGCACAAGGCTGCGGGCAAGTTCCTGCCGACCTGCCGCGGCAAGGGGCTGGAGTACATGACCGCGGTCTGGACCGAGTTGCAGAAGAAAGGTCCAAGCACCAACCGTCCGGGGGTGTTGCACCCCCGGACCCCCGCAGGATAGTTGTGCAAAGATGAAAGACCTGCTGGAGGCATCGGCAACAGAGCTGTCTGCTGCGATCCACGCCCGAAAGGTCGCGCCGTCCGAGGTCATGGCCGCCTGGCTCGCTCAGGTTCAGGCGGTCAATCCTGCAGTGAATGCCATCGTTTCCCTGCGCGATCCCGAAGCCCTGATGACCGAGGCGCGGGCGCTGGACGACGTGACGCCGCAGGGCTGGCTGCATGGCATTCCCTTTGCCATCAAGGACCTGGTGGCGACAGCAGGGTTGCGGACCGCCTGGGGCTCGCCGCTCTTTGCCGACCATGTGCCAGTCAAGGATGACCTGGTGGCCGCGCGGTTGCGGACGGCCGGGGCAGTGATCGCGGCCAAGACCAACGTGCCGGAATGGGGCCAGGGGTCACATTCCTTCAACCCGGTGTTCGGGGTGACGCGAAACCCCTATGACCTGTCGCGCAGTGCCGGAGGCTCTTCCGGTGGGGCGGCGGCGGCGCTGGCGACGCGGATGGCCTGGGTGGCGGACGGCTCGGACATGATGGGGTCGTTGCGCAACCCCGCCGCCTTTTGCAACGTCTACGGCTTCAGACCCACTTGGGGTCTGGTCCCGCAGGATGCCGAGGGCGACAGCTATCTCTCGACCCTGTCCACGGAAGGCCCGATGGGCCGCACGATCGAGGATGTGGCACGGCTGCTGCTGGTGTTGGCGGGCGAAAACCCCGAAGTCCCCTTCCCCCGCGCGGTGCCGGACCTGCTGTCGGGTCTCGACCACGGTCTCAAGGGAATGCGGATCGGCTGGCTGGGGGACTGGGGCGGCGCCTATGCGATGGAGCCGGGTATTCTGGACCTGTGCCAGGCGGCCCTGCAGCAGATGGAGGCGATGGGCGCAGTCGTCGCCCCCCTGCCCCCGCCCTTCCCGGCGGAAAAGCTGTGGTCTTCCTGGGTCACCTTGCGGGCCATGCTGAATGCGGGTGGCAAGCGCGCCCTGGCGGAAGACCCGGCCAAGCGCGCCCTGACGAAGCCGGAAACGATCTGGGAGATCGAGCAGGGCCTGGGGTTGTCGGCGCAGGCCGTCTATGAGGCAAGCGTCATCCGCAGCCGCTGGCACGCCCATGCGGCGCGGTTGTTCGACCGCTATGACGCCGTAGTCCTGCCCTCGGCCCAAGTCTGGCCCTTCCCGGCCGACTGGCGCTGGCCGGAAGAGATCGCGGGTCGCAAGATGGACACCTATCACCGCTGGATGGAGGTGGTCATCCCCGCCAGTCTGATTGGCCTGCCCGCCTTGTCGGTTCCCGTAGGCTTCGGTCCGCAGGGGCTGCCGATGGGGATGCAGATCATCGGACGGTCCGGCGGCGACGCCAAGATCCTGGCGATCGGCCAGGCCTGGCACCGCGCGACGGAATGGCCGCAGCACCGCCCTCCGGCGCTGGCATCGGTTGCCTCGTCGCGCTAAGGCTTTGCACCAAAAGGGGAGGCTGGGCATGATCCTGGGGCATATCGGGGCGCGCAAGGGGTCGAAGGGCGTGCCGGGCAAGAACTTCCGCCCGCTGTGCGGCAAGCCGCTGATCGACTGGTCACTGGACCAGCTGTTCGCCAATCCGCGCGTCGGGGCGGTTGTCGTTTCGACCGATGACGCGGCGATCTACGACCACGCGGTGATGCGTGGCGCACTGGACATCGGCCTGCGTCCGGCCGAACTGGCAACCGACACCGCGCCGAAGTGGGGGGTCTGGCAACATGCTCTGGCCGCCAGCGAGGCTTTGGTCGGGCCGGTCGCCGCCTTCCTGGACCTTGACTGCACGTCGCCCCTGCGCCTTCCCGAAGACATCGACGGTGCCCTGACACTTTACGAAATCGAACATCCAGACATGGTCATGAGCGTCTGCGAGGCGCGAAAGAATCCATATTTCAACCTTGTGGAGCCTGATGCCACAGGCGCGCTTCATGTGTCGAAACCCCTGCCCGGCGGGGTCTGGGTAAGGCAGGATGCGCCCACGGTGTATGAGCATGTGGGCATGGTCTATGTCGTCCAGCCGGACTACCTGCGCCGCGCCAAGACCCTCTACGAGGGCCGGGTCATCCCTTATGTCCTGCCCGCCGAGCGCTGCCATGACATCGACACGCCCTATGACTTCCGGCTGGTCGAGTTCCTGCTGTCCGAGCAGCTGAAGGACGGCCTGATCAAGGCCTGAGCAAGGGCGCAATCGCGGCCAAAGTCCGCGCCGTGGACCCGGAATGGGCCGCCATGAAGGCGCTGATCGCCTGGGGCGACGGACCCGGCCAGCCCAGCACGTCCCTGACCAGCCGGTCTGCGGACGTCTGCTGGCAGACCCCGGCGGCTATCGCCTCTTCCGCCGGATATTCGATGGTCTGGATATACGGGCCGACAAGCACCGGCAGCTTCAGGGCCAAGGGCTCGATGATGTTGTGCGACCCCTTGGGCTGGAACCCTCCGCCCACCACGACGCGGTCGGCGAGGCCCAGGTAGAAGTACATTTCGCCCAGCGAATCCCCCAGCAGCACGTCCATCGGCGCCTGCGAGAGTGCGGTGAAACTCCCGTCCAGCCGCTGGCTGCGGCGCGCAAAAAGCATGCCCTTGTCGGTCATGGCCTTGGCCACTGCCCCGAAACGCTCGGGCGCGCGAGGGATGAAAAGGATGATCGGCGGCGTCCTGACGGACAGGATTTCCTGCGCCGCGGCCAGAAACAGCGCCTCCTCGGGTTCGGTGACCGAGGCGAAGGCAATCACCTGGCGCGGGCCAAGGCTGGGACGGAGGGCCTTGGCAGCGGCAAGATGCGCGGCGGGGATCGGTTGGTCAAAGCGCAGCTCGCCCGTCACCGTGATGTTCTGCACCCCGACCGAGGCAAAACGCTGCGCCTGGAGGTCCGACTTGACAAAGGCCCCGGCAAAGCCCCGCATCAGGGCGGGACGGATGCCGAAGCGGGCGTCGCGCGCCATCGAATCCGTCGGATACTGGGCATTGCACATGTAAAGCGGCACCCCCGCAGCGCGCGAGGCAAAGATCATCCGCGGCCAGATCTCGATCTCCATCACCAGCCCCAACTTTGGGCGGAAGGCTTTGAAGAACGACCTGTAAGCCCATAAAGTTTCAAAAGGAACCCAGACGGCAGCAAGCCGCCCCGCAGCGATGTCGGCAGCAAAGACCTTGCACGCCTCGCGTCGTCCGGCGGGGGTGAAATGGGTGGTAACGACCTTTTCGCCCTGGTCCAGAAGCGCCCGGATCATCGGCACGGCCGAACGCACCTCGCCCAGCGACACGGCATGGACCCAGACCGCGCCGGGCAGGCCTTGCGGATAGCGGCCAAAGCGTTCGCCCAGGTGACGGGTATAGTCCGGGTCCTTGAGACCCCGGCGCCAAAGATAGACCAGCACCAAGGGCAAACCCAGGTGCCAAAGCGCCGACCAGAGGCGCAGGAAGACCCATAGCCTCATGCAAGCCCCCCAAGCGCCAGCAGCTTGGCCGCCAGCGGGGCCAAGGAACCCCGAGCGTCCTCGGACAGCGCAGCAGCACGGGTGGCCATGCCGGAATGATCCTCGGCCAGCGCGGCGGCCAAGCTGTCCGGCATCACCAGACGGGCCGCAGCACGCTGGTGCAGGGCGGCGAAGTCGTCGGCGAAGTTGGCGGTGCGCGGCCCATGCAGGATGGCCGAACCCCGGGCGGCGGGCTCCCTCGGGTTGTGGCCCTCGGTCGGACCGAAGGTGCCACCGACGATCGTGACCGGACAAAGCCGGTACCAAAGCCCCATCTCGCCCAGGGTGTCCGTGATCCAGACATCGGCCACCGGCCCCTGCCCCGCAGACCGCCTGGTAGCCGTCATCCCATGTTCGACCACACGCGCTGCGATCTCGGCGCCACGGGATGGATCACGGGGTGCGATGATCAGAAGCGGCCGATGCCGAAGCGCGCGGAAGGCCGAAAGCGTCACAAACTCGTCCTCATGGTGCGACGAGGCCAGAAGGACCGGCCTTTGCCCGACAAGCGCCTCGCGCGCCTGGGCCAGTGCTTGCGGGTCGGCGGTCAGGGGCGGGGCCGCGGCCTTCAGCGAAGCCTGGACCAATGCACCTTTCGCACCAAGGGCTTGCAGGTGGCGGACAGTCGCATCGTCCTGCGCCGAGATCAGCCGGAAGCGAGCGAAAAGGTCGGCATAAAGTCCGGCCCAGCGGCGGCGGCGGGCATAGGCCTCGGCGTTCATCCGGGCGTTCACCAGGGCCAGGGGAATCCCCCGCGCATCCGCCGCATGGACGGCTCCGGGCCAAAGGTCCTGTTCGGCCCAGACCGACAGGTCCGGCCGCCAGTGGTCAAGGAACCGCGCCACATAGCCGGGCGCGTCCAGCGGCAGGAACTGGTGGCGCGTGCGGGGCGGCAGGTTCCGACCCAGCACCTCGGCCGAGCCGCGGGTGGTCGAGGTCACCAGGAAGCTCGCATCCGACTGCCCCGCCATCGCCGCGATCAACCCGCGCAGCGCCAGGACCTCGCCCAGACCCACGGCATGCAGCCAGATCAGCGGACCGTCCGGCCTTGGAAGTGACGGCTCTCCCAGCTTTTCGCGCCAGCGGTCGGGAAGCTCCTTGCCCTTCGCCAGCCTGCGGCCCAGAAGCCGTGGCGCCGCCAGCGGGATCAGACGCGACAGCGCCAGATAGATCGCAAGCGAAGGACCCGGCCTAGTCACGGAAGACCTTCTGCAGGCTCAGGCTCCAGAACTCTGGCCGGGCCAGCACGTCGACGAACCGCTCGGCCGCGCCGCCTTGGCCAAAGCCCTCGTGCGGGGTCGACTGGCGGCCCCACTGCGTTGCCAGGAACCCAAGGATCGCCGCCCGGTCTGCCGCCTCGCAGGCCGTGACCGACGGCGCATCGGACCGGTTCGACTGCCGCGTCCCGATGTCCAGCGAGGGCAGGCCCAGGAAAGGTGCCTCGCGCACCCCGGCGCTGGAGTTGCCGACCATGCAGGCCGCGTTCTTCATCAACTCGCTGAAGTGGGCAAACCGCATCGAGGGCAGCACGCGGAACCGGGATTTCGGCAGCCGATCAAGGACTTGGAAGATGGCCTTCGAGCCCGGATCATTGTTCGGCGCGATCACGACGAAGCTGCGGCCCGAGGCGTCCAGCGCCCCGAACAGATCCGCCGCCTGCTGGCCGATGCTGTCCTGCTCGCTGGTGACGGGGTGGAAGGTGACGATGCCGTAGTCCGGAAAGGAAATCTCGTATCGGGTGCGCACCTCGTCCAGGGTGACGCCCGAGGGGCGGGCATGGAAGTCCAGCTCGGGCGATCCGATGGGGTGGATCGTTTCCTCCGGCTCGCCCAGCGCGCGGACCCGGCGACCTGCGGCGTCGGACGACACGAAGTGGTGGGTGCACAGCTTGGTGTTGCAGTGGCGGAAGACCTCGTCGATGGTCCCCGAGACCTCGCCGCCCTCGACATGGGCCGAACGGACATAGTTCGTGGCCGCCACCAGCGCCCCCGCCAGCGCCTCGATCCGGTCGCCGTGCAGGACGATCAGGTCGGGCTTCACCGCAGTCACGTAGGCAGAGAACCCGGTGACCGTCCTGGCCAGGACCAGATCCTGCGGATCGCCCTCGGCCTGATTGACGAACTCTTCCACCCCCACCCCCGGCATCCGCCGCACTTCGTTCCGGGTCAGGCCATAGCGGTCCATCATGTGCATGCCGGTGACGAAGAAGGTCACCCGATGCCCCGCATCGCGCGCGGCCGCCGCAAGGGGTTCCAGCTTGCCGAAATCGGCCCGGGTGCCGGTAAGAAAGAGGAGGTGGCGGGTCATGGGCGGCTGGAGCGAGAATAAATCTCGACTGTTCCACCAGGGCTGGGCTCTTGGCGGTGGAGACCCTGAGCGGACATGCCGTCATGGATGGACTGGATCTGAGTGGGCGTCAGACGGTCGGGATGAAGTTCCACCACCGCCGCGCGCAGAGACGAAGGGGGAAGGGCTGGCAACAGTTCAACTTCAGCCCCTTCGATGTCGCAGATCAGGACGTCAGGGCGGAAGTCGGCAAGAACGGCAAAGAGAGATGCAGCGGGGACTTCGACAGTTCCCTGCGGATTGCGGCCTTCTGCGCCGAGCAGCGAGCTTTCGGCAAACGAGCCGGCAAGATGGAGATGGCGGGGATGGGGATCTTCTTCCGCGACCAGAATGGCATTCACCAGATCCACTGAGTCGATCATGTTAGACGCCAGAAATGCCCGAGTATCCTGGATGAGCACCGGGTTCGCCTCATACGAACGGACCTTGCCCGTAGGCCCGGCCGCACGAGCCGCAAACGCGCTGATTATGCCAAGACCGGCTCCCAGTTCCAGCACTCGGTCGCCGGGGCGGACAGTCCGCGATATTCCAGTAATCTCTGGAAGCTCATACAGGCCCTCGGATATCAAGAACAGTATCTCGTCATTCATCCCCGTTCGGCGCGTCGGAACGATTAGGTCAAAACTAGATATGGAGCTGCCCTTAATTCGGTAGCGCCAAATCAAATTCTTGAAGAATCTTCGCATACCCATTTCACTGCTCTGCCTTTGATGCTTCGTGTGGATTTGTCTTCCAGTCAGAAGGAGGCTGCCAAGACCTGACTGCCGCGATGATTTCGTGCCGCACCACGCTGTCGATAGGTGAGATCATGCCTCTCTCTTCCAGGTCCAGAAGCTTTTTACGCGCAAGATGAAATCGCAAGTCCCTCGCTTTCTTCGCAAACCCCATCCCGCCGTAGACCAGCGCTGGCATGATGAAAGTGGCGGAGATCAGGAAGGACCGGGAGTTCGAAAGTGCGCGTTCGACCCAATCCAAAAAGGTCTCGCGCCAGCGCTCACGCTGAGCAAGCGCCCTTCTAACATCAGAGGCGTCCTTTTGGCTGCCCTTGAAGGTGTCGATGGTGTGGTCCAGTACGGTGCGAACATGCACTTCGTCTAACCCGCGTAAAGTGGACAGGAGCCACTCTCGGCTCATCAGGGTCGCAACATCTCGACATGAACGCAGCGCCATTTGGGTAAAGCCCTTTTCGCCATATCCTATTGTCGTTGATCGAAAGTCAGACATTCGGTAATCAGTCCAGAATCGTCTAAACTCTTCTGAGTTAAAGAAGTCGCGAGATATCATTAGGAGATGTGACTCCACATGATCCTGATATCGGTCGGCTTCATCTTCAATCTTATAGATATGTCCCGCAAGATCTGCCCCGAGTGCTTCCATTCGAGCGAGACTGTCATCGCTGCTGCGCAGCGGGAACCAGGTACTGTCGTTCATCAGAACCAGTCGCGACAGGCTGTGATTCAGGGACCAGAGGTAGCGGATGCCATCGCGATAGCCGCCGAAGTCATAGCCGACATTTGGCCGTTCCAGAACCAGAGACGCCCTTTCAGCAAGAGTCGCGCGGTCCTCCAGCCTAAGCTGTCCGTTTGATACGACTAAGACCGAAAAGCCGTTCTGCCGCAGATGATCAACTGTAAAGTGCACAGAAGCCGGGACCCCACGGGGCTGAAAAACAACGAACACAGCAACACGATCAGTCAGCGGAAATGCACCTTTGGTGAGTCGCTGGCGCTTAAGTGCCGTTCGGTCATATACAATTTTCCTGACCGGCTCATATATCCAGCGCGCAGTTGCAAGCCCAACCTTGACACAGACGCGCAAAATCTCACGTCGGATTTTCCACGCTGGTGGAAATGGCATTTCTCAAACTCCCGGCGATCGATGCGCAATCCATTGCGGTGTCTGCTTTATGGCATGTTTCTGCCGCTCGAAGAGTTCAGCCATCACCTGACCTGAAAGCTTGGGTACCACCCCATCCTGAATTGCGCGCAGAACAAGTTGTTGCCAGTCTACGGTGATTTGCTCGCGGCTTTTCTTCAAGAACGGATAGCCCATCGTCCGGATGCTCGCGATTGGAAAATGAGTGTGCCAGTTACGCTTGCCGTCCAGCACAGCGTCAATATGTGCCAGCACCCTGAGCCGCCAGTCCGCCGCAGGACTGGCGGTCAACAGACGCGTCCGCTCATCGGCCAGCGCGCCGGGAACAGGGGCGGCGTAGGCGATGGCAAGACGCAGTTCCTCGTCCGAAACCTCAGCCATCCGGGCCAGGAAATCCGGATTGTCGCCGAGTGCTCCGATACGCAAGCCTCCGGCAGCTAACGCGACGGTGAAGTCGCGCTCTCCCTGGCGGATGACTCCAAACTTGCTGTCAACAAGAAGGTAATGCGTCCAGAATTCGCGGAAAGCAGAAGAGGTAAGCGCCGGACGCCGCAGCTGGAAGAAGTAGGATTCAAGCCAGTATTTGGCCTTCTTTGAGCGCAGAACCGTGCCGGCAACATCGACTTCCATCTGCCTCAGTCTATCCAGGAAGGCTGGGAAGGCCTCTGCGATGACCCAGGCGCTGTCGTTCAGGATGAGAAGTTCCTCCGGCTCCACCCCCTCATCCCAAAGGTGCATCACCGCCTCGCGGTAGCCTCCGAAGTCATAGCCCAGGTTGGGTCGCTCCAACAGCCGCCAGACATGCGGTACCAACTTTGCCCGTGCCGGGGCCATGAGAGTGCCATTCGACACGACGAGGACCGAATATCCAAGCTCGGTCAGCAGATCGCAGGTTTCAAGGATGGAACCGGGAATATCAACGGGCTGAAAGATCAGCAGGGCTGCGACGCGCGGACCAAGAGAGCGGGGACCATCATGTCGCTGCACCAGCTTCGGTCGGTCGCGGTCGTAATTGCGGGTACGGCTGCGGGCATGGAGCAGCTCTGCATACCAGCTTAATTGCTGCCGGAGACGCAGAAGCTCCCGCTTGACCTTCCAGCCGGGGATCACGCGAGGTCGCTCCACTTCAGCTGGGTGTTGCGGGTGACCGCGCGGGTCAGGCGTTTGCCCACCACCTTGTCGAAATCATAGGCCGCGATCTCTCCACTGCCGGGGCGGCGGGCCCAGATGTCGGGTTCGGTGATCAGGTGACCGGCGGGCAGGTCCTTGTCGGCCACCACGGAACCGCGGGCGAAGCGGTAGACGTCTTCCTCGGGCGCTGACCGCTGTTTGGGGTTGTTGGCGGCGACCCAGATTTCCTTCGACCGGTCGATCAGGAAGCGCAGCTCGGCCGGGTCCATCGAGTTGATGATGTCCGGCCCCTTGCGGTAGCGGGTGTCGGTATAGTGCCGCTCCAGGATGCAGGCCCCCAAGGCGACGCTGGCCAGGGCCATCTCGGGGCCGATGGAGTGGTCGGAAAAGCCGACGACCGCTTTCGGGAACGCGGTCTTCAGCTCGGTCACACCGCGAAGGCTGACGATCTCGGCCGGGCTGGGGTAAAGGTTGGTGCATTCCAGAAGCGCATAGTCCACGCCCGCCTTGTCCAGAATGTCGACCGAGGCCCGGATGGTTTCGATGGTCTGCATCCCCGTCGACAGGATCACCGGCTTGCCCTTCCGCGCGATGTGGCGGATCAGCGGCAGGTTGTCGGCCTCGCCGGAGCCGATCTTGTAGGCGGGCACGTCCTGCGTTTCCAGCCAGTCGGCGGCCGCGCGGCTGAAGGGCGTCGAGATCCAGATCAGCCCCAGGCTTTCGGTGTAGCGTTTCAGCTCGGCCTCTTCGTCAAGGCTGAGGGCGCAGCGTTCCATCACGTGCCAGATCGACACATCGGCATTCGGCGGGAAGATCGACTTCGCCTCTTCGGTCATTTCGTCTTCGATGATGTGGGTCTGGTGCTTGATCATCTCGCAACCCGCCCCGGCGGCAAGGCGCACCATCTCTTTGGCCACGGACAGGTCGCCGCCGTGATTGATGCCGATCTCGGCGATCACGAGGGGCGGGTGGTTCGGGCCGATCTCGCGGTGGGCGATCTTCATGGGTGTCTCCCTGGTTGCGGCCCGTGGTGCGTCAGGTCGCATCGCCTGTCAAGCCAGGGGGTAGCGCGTCAGCACCTCGTAGTGCGATCCCTTGCCGGTCAGGTGACTGCGCCAGAGCGTCAGTTCAGTGATCTCCCACGGGTCGGTGCGAAACCCCTGCCCCATCGCTATCGCCCGCTCCAGCCGCATCGCGTCGGGCGGGGGCGGGGGCTGGAAGCGGCCAAGCGTGACGTGGGGGACGAACTTCCGCGCGTCGAGGGGGCAACCGGCGCGGCGGGCGATGGTCTCGACCTTGGCCTGCAGATGCATCAGTTCGGGTGACGGCACCACACCGGCCCAGGCCACGCGGGGTTTGTCCTTGCCAAACAGGCCCAGGCCCTGCAGCGCCAGGGAAAAGCGAGGTTCGCGCAGGGCCCCGAACCCCTCATGCGCGGCGTCGAGCACCAGTTCGGAACAGTCGCCGAGGAAGACCAGCGTCAGGTGCAGGTTCTCTGGCTCGACCTTGCGCGGCATCGGCAGGAGGAACTGCTGGACCTGAAGCGCGCCCCGGACTGCAGGCGGCAGGTCGATGCCCAGAAAGGCCCGGATCATCTGTGCGCCAGCACGGCCAGCCGGTCGCGGATTTCCTCTCGCACCAGGCCTTCGCGGGGGGCGTCCAAGAGCGTGGTCAGCATCTGGGGCGCCGGGTCGGGACGCCCGCCCCCACCCCAGCCAAGGACTGCAAGCACCGTCTGGGCGTGATCCGGCAAGCTCTCCGGAAGGTCGCGCCCCGAAACCAGCCCCCAGATCGCCGTCCAAAGCCTCCCGACCGACCAGGGGTTGTAGCCGCCCCCGCCCAGAACCAGCACGCGGGGGGCCAGCGGCAGAAGCGCGCGGAGCGCCTCCAGATAGGCGCGGTTCGACAGGGCCAGGCGCGACAACGGGTCCTCCAGCAGGCTGTCCGCGCCGCATTGCACGACAAGCGCCTGCGGACGGAATTCCGCGATGCGCGGCAGGATCAGGTCATGCAGCACAGCCCGCGCCTCGCTGTCATTGTATCCTCTGGGGACCGGCAGGTTGAACGCGCTTGCCCCGGCGGTATCGGTCAGAAGCCCGGTAAAGGGCCAGCGGCCTTCCTCATGAACCGAGATCATCCGTACCCCTGGATCCCCCGCAAAGGCCAGTTCCACCCCGTCCGAGTGATGCGCATCAAGGTCGACATAGCCGATCCGCGTCAGCCCGGCCCGCTGCATGACCTTGATCCCCAGGACCACGTCGTTGAGATAGCAAAACCCGTTCGCCCGCCCCGGCAGTCCATGATGCGTGCCGCCCCCGGGGACGTGAATCACCCCCGGCGTCGCGGCCACCAGCTCGGCCGCCAGCATCACGCCTCCGGCCCCGGTGGCGGGGCGGCGATAGACCTCGGGGAAGATCGGGTTCGACAGCGTGCCAAGGTGGAAGCGCGTGCGCATGTCCTCGGTCGCTTCGCCCATCGCCTCGGCGGCCTGCAACGCAGCAATATAAGCGGGCTCGTGCCATAGGCTTAGCGCTGCGGGCTTGGCGCGGGGGCTGGTGCGGAAACGGTCCTGCGGCAGCCATCCCAAGGCGCGGGCCAGGTCCATCACGGTTGACACCCTTGGCACCCGCAAGGGATGGCGCGCGCCATAGGACGAGCCACGATAGATGTCCGACCCGATGAAAAGGGGCGGCGCCACGGACCCGGCAGAGACGGGCGGTGGCCCTGCGATCATTCCAGCATCGCCTCGATCCGCCCAAGGATCTGCGGCCCCTCGGGCTTGACCGGCGCGCCGAAGGTGCCTGCGATGCTGCCATCCGGCGCGATCAGCACCTTGTTGAAATTCCAGCCGGGAACAAAGCCCGTCTGGTCCCGCACCCAGGCGTAGAACGGGTGCGCCTCGCCCCCCGTCACGGCGGTGATCTCGGTCATCGGCAGCGTCAGGTCGAAGGTCATGGCGCAGTATTCCTTGACCGCCGCCTCGTCGGCAAGTTCCTGGTCGAAGTCGTTCGAGGGGACGGCAAGGATCAGCACCTTGCCCTCAAGCCGGTCATGCAGGTCCTGCAGCGCGTCGAACTGGCCTGCGAAGCCGCACAGCGACGCGGTGTTGACCACCAGGACCGGCTTGCCGCGCCAGTCGTCCAGGGCAATCTCGCCCCCGTCGATCGAGGTGAAGCGGAAACCCTCGGCCGCCAGGGCCTGATTGGCCACCACCGCAAGCACACCCGCCATCAGATACCGCATCACCGCACCCCCGCTTGCAACAAATTGATGCAGTGTCAGATAAGCCGCCTGCGGTTTTCGTCAATTTTCGGGAACTTTTTTCCAATTCGCGCCATATATATGCGATACTACATCTTGAGGATTAGGGCAGCGGCCAGACCCGGGAACCGGGCGGCCAGGATGACTGGCATGGGTTGGCAAGACAAGATTGCGGCGCAAGGCGCGAATACAGGCGGTTCACGGATGCAATACGGGGCGCTTTGCTGGCGGTCTGGTGCTGACGGCGTCGAGGTGCTGCTGATCACCAGCCGCGACACCGGGCGCTGGGTGATCCCGAAGGGTTGGCCGATGCCCGGCCTGTCCCCCGAGGCTGCAGCCGCGCAAGAGGCATGGGAGGAAGCGGGGGTGCAGGGCACGATGAACCCGCTGTGCGTCGGACGCTATGGCTATCAGAAATGTCTGCCCGCCGGGGCCAGTGTGCCTTGTGCCGTGGCGGTCTACGGGCTGCGGGTCGAAGACATGGCCAAGACCTTCCCCGAGGTGAAGGAACGCCGCCGCAAGTGGTTCTCTCGGGCCGAAGCGGCGACCCTGGTGGCCGAGCCCGAGCTTGCGACGATCATCGCCCAGTTCCTGCCACCGCTTCAGGGTCGTCCAGGGCCGATCGCGGCCGATGACGACGACGACATCGCAGGGTCGGTGGAAAGCCCGAAGGACGGCAAGCGCAAGGGCCATTGATCTTTCGGCACGAGTGGTTAGCTATCCTTGGTCCGGGACGGGACTGCACAAGATGATCCGCTACAGCCTGAAATGCGAAGCCGGGCATGGCTTCGACAGCTGGTTCAAGAACGCCGAGGGGTTTCAGGCGCTGCAGGCGGCTGGGCAGGTGGCCTGTCCGGTCTGTGGCGTGACCAAGGTCGAGAAAGACCTGATGGCCCCCGCCGTCCGTCCGGCCCGCACGGCTGCGGCGGTGAAGCCCGACCTGTCGGCACCCGGCACGGACCTGGAAGAAAAGCTGGCCGCGCTGAAAAAGCAGATCGAAGAGAACTCGGAATACGTCGGCATGAACTTCGCGGCCGAGGCGCGGAAAATCCATGCCGGTGACGCGCCGGAGCGGGCGATCCACGGCGAGGCGAAGCCGGACGAGGCCCGCGCGATGATCGAAGAGGGTTTGCCGGTCGCCCCCCTGCCCTTCCTGCCATCCCGGAAGATGAACTGAGGTCGCATCGCGGCGGACAGCCGCACGCTGTCCCGTTTCACGGTGCGGTTGCGGACGCCTGCGCCTTCCCGTCCCTTTGCCGCCCGTGGCGGTCACAAGGCCGGAAGGCGCGGCCTAGTAGATATACCGGATCTGTTCGGTCCAGAACCGCTCCATCCGTTTCAGCGACATGTTGATCTCGTCCATCCCCGAGGCGTCGATCAGACCGCGCTTTTCGATGCCGTCGGAATGGCGAGCGAAAAGGTCCGCAATCAGACCGCGGACATGGCGGCCCTTCTCGGTCAGGCGGACCCGCACGGACCGGCGGTCAATCTCGGACCGCTGGTGGTGCATGTAGCCAAGTTCGACCAGCTTCTTCAGATTGTAGCTGACGTTCGAGCCCTGGTAGTAGCCGCGCGACTTCAGTTCACCCGCCGTCACCTCGTTCTCGCCGATATTGAACAGCAAAAGCGCCTGGACCGAGTTGATTTCCAGAATGTTCAGCCGTTCGAATTCATCCTTGATCACATCCAGAAGCAGGCGATGAAGCCGCTCGACCAGAGCAAGGTTGTCAAGGTAGCAGGACAGGAACGCTTTTTGCGACCCATCCAGCAGCGGGGCATACATTGTCATACCGTTTCTCCACCGTTCGGACGGGGGTAGAATCGGCACAAACCGCAAACATTCCGTAAACTTGCCGAGAACTTCGACTATTTTCTCGGCGTGAGGCGGGTTTCGGCGAAGGCAGTGATCCGCGCCAGCAAGGGCACAAGCGCCGGCGGGGCGGGGGACTGGCCAAGAATCCAGGCCATCAGGTCCTGGTCGTTCTCTTCCAGAAGCACGTCATAGGTCTGCAAGTCCGCCTCGGACAGCCCGGCCAGATGCGCATCGGCAAAGGGACCGAGGACCAGGTCCATCTCCTTGGTGCCGCGCCGCCAGGACCGCATCGCCATCCGCTTCAGGCGTGCTTCAGCCGTCTCGCCCATTTCCCCACCGTTCCCGCTTGAACCGCATCGGAGCGGACCCTAAGACAGGCAGGCCCGAAATTCCATATGCCGAACCTTCATACGCCGAAACTCCACCCTCCCGAAAGGTGACAAGATGGCCTTCCTTTCCGACACGCTGGCACGGGTGAAGCCGTCGCCCACCATTGCGGTGACCACGAAGGCACAAGCGCTGAAGTCCGAGGGCAAGGATGTCATCGGCCTAGGCGCGGGCGAGCCGGATTTCGACACGCCCGAAAACATCCGCGACGCAGCAAAGCGCGCCATCGACAACGGCAAGACGCGCTACACGGCGGTTGATGGCATCCCGGAACTGAAGGCGGCAATCTGTTCCAAGTTCCTGCGTGAAAACGGGCTTACCTACACTCCGCAGCAGATCAGCGTCGGCACCGGCGGCAAGCAGATCCTCTACAACGCGCTGATGGCGACGCTGAACCCGGGAGACGAGGTCATCATCCCGGCCCCCTACTGGGTCAGCTACCCCGACATGGTGCTTCTGGCCGGGGGCACGCCGGTCCCCGTGGTGGCGGGCATCGAGACCGCGTTCAAGCTGACACCCGAACAGCTGGAAGCGGCGATCACGCCGAAGACCAAGTGGTTCATCTTCAACTCGCCGTCGAACCCCACGGGCGCGGGATATACGCGGGCAGAACTGAAGGCGCTGACCGATGTGCTGATGCGGCATCCCCAGGTCTGGGTGATGTCGGACGACATGTACGAACACCTGGTCTTCGATGATTTCGAGTTCTGCACGCCGGCCGAGATCGAGCCGGGGCTTTATGACCGCACGCTGACCTGCAACGGCGTCAGCAAGGCCTATGCGATGACCGGCTGGCGGATTGGCTATGCGGGCGGTCCAGTGGCGCTGATCAAGGCGATGGGGACGATCCAGAGCCAGAGCACCTCGAACCCCTGTTCGGTCAGCCAGTATGCCGCACTTGAGGCCTTGTCCGGCCCGCAAGAGTTTCTGGCTGACTGGCGCCGCGTCTTCCAGGGCCGCCGCGATCTGGTCGTGTCGATGCTGAACCAGGCCAGGGGCATCCGCTGCCCCAAGCCCGAAGGCGCGTTCTACGTCTATCCCGACATCTCGGGCTGCATCGGCAAGGCCACGCCCGCAGGCACGGTGATTTCCAATGACGAGGTCTTTGCGACCGCTCTCCTGGAAGAGACCGGCGTGGCGGTGGTTTTCGGGGCGGCCTTCGGGGTGTCGCCGAACTTCCGGGTCAGCTATGCCACCTCGGACGAGGTCCTGCGCGAAGCCTGCACGCGCATCCAGCGCTTCTGCGCATCGCTTGTCTGACCGAAGGCGGCTTCCGGGTTGACGAAGCCGCGGCACTCGGGAAGGAATGGCTGGACGGGCCGCTCTGGTCCGGCAGGATTGGATCAGGCAGGGCGATGGGCGCAGACCTTCCCGACTACTATTTCCGGGTGCGCGAAAACGGTGCGGCCGTGTTCCGCATCGGAACCGAGAACCGTCAGCGCCGGATCGAGATGGTCGAAATCGCCGCAGTCAACGTCAAGAACGGCAACATCAAGCCGCATGGCGATGTGGAGCTGACCAAGGCTGACCGGACCGCGATCGAGGACTGGCTGGCGGCGCGTCAGGCCCAGATGGCCGCGCGGGAGGTGGACGATATCCTGCGCACGGTGGATCACCTGAACCTGACGACGCAATGGGCGCAGTCCCGCGCGACGGATGCGCAGCTGGAGGCGGTTACCGATACGCTGTTGCTGGCGATGCACGATCTGCGGACCATGCTGGTCAAGCGCAAGGCCGACCGGCTGGGCAAGGCCGAAGCCTAGCAGGGCGGGATCGTCAGACCCCCGGGCGGCAGCGGGCCGATGTCCTGCACCACGCCTGCCCGGACCCGCATCAGACGCGTCCAGTCGGACGAGGCGAGCACAAGTTCCGGCCCCTGCCCACAGTCGCGCAAGCCGCCCGAAATCACATCCTCGCCAATCCGGTGGTTGGTCAGGCCCGGCAGTCGCAGGGTCTCCACCAGCCGGTCACCGTCAAGGCGGACAAAGACCAGCTCCTTGCGCAGGTGCGGGCGGTCGACATAGGCGATCTCGATCCGCCCGTCGCCGTCGAAATCGGCAATCCCGGCGGGGGCCAGCCAGCGATGGCGCTGGCCGATGAACGGGGTTGCGGCGATCTTGCCTTGGGGCCCGTAAAGGGCAAGCGAGGCCCCCTGGGCAAGGTCGGTTTCCACGACGACGACCTCTGGTGCCCCGTCGCCGGTCACATCGGCAAGCCGGGCTTCGACGTCCTCGAAAACGCGGTTCTCCGGCAGGGTCAGGGTGACAGTCCGGTCACCCACGACCAGGCGAAGCCCGCCCCATTCCAGCGCGTCGCCCAGAACGGCGTGGTCATAGCGCCCGGTCGGATCGACAAGGTCGGCCTGCAGGATGGGGGGATCAAGCGCGCTTTCGGCTGCTACGGCCCCGGCCATCATGACCAAGGCCAGCGCCAGCCGCATCAGATCTGCTTTTCGGGCATCTGCACGCGAAGCCCGTCCAACGCGTCCGAGACCTTCAGCTGGCAGGTCAGACGCGACCGCGCCGGATCGGGATGCCAGGCGAAGTCCAGCATGTCGGCTTCCATGCTGTCCTTCTTCGGCAGCTTGTCGACCCAGGCCGGGTCCACGTAGACGTGGCAGGTCGAACAGGCGCAGGCGCCGCCGCAATCGGCCTCGATCCCCGGAATGCCGTTGTCGCGCGCGCCTTCCATGACGGTCAGGCCGTTGGCGACCTCAACCACATGCTCTTTGCCGTTATGTTCGACGTAAGTGATCTTCGCCATTCTCAAGCTCTCCCGGGATCGACAGACGTGACATAGGCCAGTCCGGCGCGATTTGCCAGAGGGGGGTGCGGGCTTGCCCTGCAGCGCAGATGTTCTATTATTGTTCTCATGACCCTGGTGCTTTCCCCTGCCCCGCGCTCTGGCGCCTGGCCGCGCCCGCCGCGGGCTCTGCAGGCCGCCCGTCTGGGTGAGCCTCCGCCAGGTGCGCGGGTGACGGTGGCGGGGCTGGTGCTGGTGCGGCAAAGGCCCGGCACGGCGAAGGGGGTGATCTTCGTCACGCTGGAGGATGAGACGGGGACCGCGAATGTGGTGGTCTGGGCGAATGTCTACGAACGCTTCCGCCGCGCAGTGATCGCGGGGCGTCTGTTGCGCGTCACGGGCAAGCTGCAGCGCGAGGCGGGTGTTGTGCATGTGGTGGCCGAACTGATCGAGGATCTGTCACCGATGCTGGACCGCCTGCTGGACCCGGGGTTCCGCTTCGACGGGGTGCGGGCGGGGGACCAGCCCTAGGCCGATTTCTTCTAGGAAATCGAACCGGAGCCTTTGAAATCTCCATGACGGAGTTTTCGAAAAGTCCGGCCTCCCGGAATGGAAACGGCGGCGAGAAGGTCCCGCCGCCGGTCTACACGTTCAACCCGACCGATCAGTCCTCGATCGACAGCGCCACAAAGCGCGGGTCGCCGCCGCGGCGGACGAGAAGGAGGATCGACTTGCGTCCGGCGTCCTTCGCCTCCTTGATCCGGTCTTCCAGGTCCTGCAGGCGCACCACCTTCTGCTGACCGGCCTCGGTGATCAGATCACCCTCGGCCAGACCCTTGGTGAAGGCTTCCGAGGCCTGGTCGACTGCGGTGATCAAAAGCCCCTCGGCCGTGGCCTCAAGACCCAGGCGGCCGCGCATCTCGTCGTCCAGGGGGGCCAGCGTCAGACCCAGCGTCTCAAGCTCTTTCGGGGCTTCCGGCGCAGGGGCCGAGGCGGGCATCGTCGCCGCCTCGGCCTCTTCCCGCCGGCCCAGCGTGACGGCCAGCGTCTCGGTCTTGCCCTCGCGCAGCACGATGACCGGAACCGCCTCGCCGATGGGGGCATCGGCCACGCGGCGGGTCAGGTCACCGGCGTCGCCTACCTCTTCGCCGGCAAAGCGGGTGATCACGTCGCCCGCCACGATGCCGGCGTCTTTCGCAGGTCCATCAGGAACGTCGGTCACCAGGGCACCCTTGGCCTCGGTCACACCCATCGATTCCGCGATTTCGGGGGTCATGTCCTGAATGCGGACGCCAAGCCAGCCGCGGCGGGTCTCGCCGAACTCCTTCAGCTGGTCCACGACCTTGGTCACCACGTTGGCCGACATCGAGAAGCCGATGCCGATCGACCCGCCATTGGGCGACAGGATCGCGGTGTTCACCCCGATCACCTGGCCGTCCATGTTGAACAACGGCCCGCCCGAGTTGCCGCGGTTGATGGCAGCGTCGGTCTGGATGAAGTCGTCATAGGTCCCCGAAAGCTCACGCCCACGGGCCGAGACGATGCCCGCGCTGACCGAAAAGCCCTGGCCCAGGGGGTTGCCCATCGCCATGACCCAGTCGCCCACCCGCATCAGGTCGGAATTGCCGAAGCTGACGAAAGGCAGCGGCTTGTCACTTTCAACCTTCAAGAGCGCGATGTCGGTCTTGGGGTCGGTCCCGACCAGCTTGGCCTTCAGCCGCTCGCCCGAGAAGAACTCGATCTCGATCTCGTCGGCACCCTCGATCACGTGGTTGTTGGTGACGATAAAGCCGTCCTCGGAGATGACGAAGCCCGAGCCCAGCGCCTCGGACCGCTGCGGGCCGCCGGGTCCGGGGCCACCGAAGTCATCGAAGAAATCCTCGAACGGGCTGCCCTCGGGCACCATCGGCGCGCCATCGGCAGGGGCGGCGACCATTGCGGACGTGGTGATGTTCACCACGGCCGGGCTGATCTTTTCCGCCAGTTCGGCAAAGCTTTCCGGCGCACCGAAGGCCTGGGCCTCGTGGACCGGCGCGACGCTGAGGCCAAAGCCGAGGACCAGGGCCAGAAGCGTGCTGGACCGCAGGGCATTGCGGATGGTTGGGGTGAGGTCGGGCACGATGCGAACTCCTGTTCAATCAGATCTTGGGGCGACGGCTTCCGGGTCGACCCTGCCGCGTCGGGATTGAACAAACAGTTAGAGGACGCCGATGACAATGCAAACCCAGTCGCGGCGCATCAAGGTGATGTGAAGGAATATGTCATCAAACCCGGGCCAGCCACACAAGCATGACCCCAAAGGCAAGGGCGCCAAGCCCGATCAACCGGCGCTGGTCCAGCCCAAGGCTGGCCAGAAGCCGCAGCGCATCCTCGATGCGACGAGGGGCCAGTGCAAGCACCAGCCCCTCGATTGCCAGAACCAGTCCCAGTGCCAGGACGAGATGGCTCACGGATTGGCCGGAGCCTCTTGCGCTGCCGGTTCAGCCGGAGCTGCGTCCGCCGGAGCCGGTTCGATCACGGGCGCTGGCGTGGTCGGTCCGACCGAAGCCCCGCTGGCGCGCCCGGCATCGGACCGCAGATAGTCGAAGAACTCGCTGTCCGGCTGCATCACGATGGACGAGTTGGCACCCTGAAGGCTGACCTCATACGCGGTCAGCGACCGGGTGAAGGCGAAGAACTCCGGGTCCTGGCCATAGGCTTCGGCCAGGATGCGGTTCCGTTCGGCATCGGCCTCGCCGCGGACCACGTCCGCCTGACGCCGGGCGTCCGATGTCAGTTCCACCACGGTCCGGTCGGCAGACGCCCGCACGCGCTGCGCGGCTTCGCCACCCCGGGCGCGTTCGTCCGCCGCTTCGCGTTCGCGTTCGGCGCGCATCCGGGCGAAGGTCGCTTCCAGGTTCTGCTCGGGCAGATCGGTCCGGGTCAGACGGACGTCGATCACGTCGATCCCCAGGGCCGCACCCTCGCGCTTGGCGATGGTCAGGATCTGGTTCATCAGCCCGGCGCGGTCCTGGCTGAGGACCTGCTCTTGCGTAGCGTTACCAAGGACTTCCGGGATCGCCTGGCTGAGGATGTTGCCCAGAAGCTGCTGGGCACGTTCCTCGCCGGCCGTGCCGACGGACTGCCGGAACTCGACCAGGTTGACGATCCGCCAGCGGGCGAAGGCGTCCACCACCAGGCGGCGGTCGGACAGAAGCGTGACTTCGATCGGCTGGGTCTGCAGCCCGAGGATGCGGTCCTCGTACAGCACGACGTCCTGCACCAGCGGGATCTTGAAGCCCAGACCCGGGTCTTCCTTGACCTGAACGACCTGGCCGAACTGCAGGACCAGCGCCCGCTTGCGTTCATCCACGATGAAGACCGAGGACAGGACCAGCACCAGCAAGACCACGAAGGCCGGAATGATGTACATCGCACGCATCAGTTGGTCCCCCCAGCCGTACCCGAGCCCGTACCGGCCCCCTGGCTGGGCGTCATCCGCCCAAGCTCGTTCAACGGCAGGAAGGGCACGACGCCCTGCCCCGCTTCGCCGCCCGAGACGCCGTCAAGGATCACCTTGTTCATGCCCCCCATCACCCGTTCCATCGTTTCGATGTAAAGCCGACGCCGGGTCACCTCGGGCGCCTTCACGTATTCGGTGTAGACCGAGATGAAGCGCGCCGCCTCACCCTGGGCGCTGTTCACCGCCTGGGCGCGGTAGCCCTCGGCGGCTTCCAGAAGCCGCGCCGCCTCGCCTCGGGCACCGGCGGTGACCTGGTTGGCATAGGCGTCGGCCTCTTTCTCAAGCCGGTCGCGTTCCTGCTGGGCGGCCTGCACGGCACGGAAGGCGTCGATCACCTCACGCGGGGGCTGGGCGGTCTGCAGGTTGACCCGGATCACGGTGATCCCGGCGTTGTAGCTGTCCAGCGTGGCCTGCACCGCTGTCCGCAGGTCACTGGCGATGACACCCCGGTCGCGGTTCAGGATCGGCGACAGTTCCGACCGAGCGATGATGTCGCGCATCGCGCTGGAGCTGACCGCGCGGATCGTGTCTTCGGGGTCGACCAGGTTGAACAGGTACTTTTCCGGGTCCGAGATGTTCCAGACCACCTGGAAGCCGATGTCGACGATGTTCTGGTCGCGCGTCAGCATCAGCCCGCTGTCGGTGCTGCCCGCCACGGTGCCGATATCGGTTGTGCGTTCGCCGGTCACCTGGACCTTTTCGTAACTCACGACGGGCCAGGGTGCGAAGTTCAGGCCGGGATCGCCGATGCCCGAGCTTTCGCCCAGGAACAGCTCGACCGAGCGTTCTTCCGGCCGCACGGTGTAAAAGGACATGAAGGCCCAGACCGCGACCAGCGCCAGGGCGCCAAGCGCAAGGCTCTGCTTGGTGAAGACCGGCCCGCCGGGATCGCCGCCGGGTCCGCCGGTGCCACGATTGCCACGCCCGCCCATCAGGACGCGCAGCTGTTCCTGACCGCGTTTCATCAGCTGGTCGATCTCGGGGATCTGGGGTCCAGGTTCGCCACGCCGACCGCCGCGGCGGTCCTCGTCGTCTTTGTCGCCCCTGTTGCCGTCTCCTCCCGAGCCGCCACCGCCGCCCCAGGGACCGCCACTTCCTGCCATTTAAGAAAACCCCTTGTTCTTACCTTTGCCCTAAGCTGGTCATATCCAGCCGGAAATCAACCCGTCCGCGCCAGAAGTCAGGCCGTTCTGACCGGTTTTCGCATCGTGACCAACTCTTCGGCCATCGTCGGATGGACAGCACAGGTGCGGTCGAAATCCTCTTTCGTGGCCCCCATGCCAATGGCGATGGCGGCCAGCTGGATCATTTCGCCCGCCTCGGGTGCGACGATGTGGCAGCCCAGGACCTTCCGCGAGGCCTGGGCGACGATCAGTTTCATCAGCACCCGGTCCTGCTTGCCCGCAAAGATCGTGCGCATCGGGCGGAAGGCGGTGGAGTAGACCTCGATCGGTTCCTGCTCTTTCGCGGCTTCCTCGGACAGGCCCACGCTGCCCATCTCGGGCTGGGTGAAGATGGCCGAAGCGACAAGCGTGTGGTCGAAGGCGGTGGGCTTGGCGCCAAAAACGGTGTCGGCGAAGGCATGGCCCTCGCGGATCGCGACGGGGGTCAGGTTGATCCGGCCGGTGACGTCGCCGACGGCAAAGACCGAAGGCACCGCCGTCTGGCTGTAGGCGTCCACCGGGATTTCGCCGCCCCGGCCAAGCGTGAGGCCCAGCGTCTCCAGCCCCAGGCCGGCGGTGTTGGGGCGGCGTCCGGTGGCGTAAAGGACCAGATCGAACTCGCGTTCGGTCCCGTCGGTGGCGATAGCGCGGATGCCCGTCGCGGTCTTCTCCAGCCGCATCACGTCGGTGCCGCAGTGGATGTCGATACCCTGCGCCCGCATGGCGTTGGCCACGTGGCCCCGCGCCTCGTCATCAAAGCCCCGCAGGATCTGCGCTCCGCGGTAGTACTGGCTGACCTCGACGCCCAGGCCCTTCAGGATACAGGCGAATTCGGACGCGATATAGCCGCCGCCCACCACCAGCGCCCGCTTCGGCAGGGCCGGAAGATGGAACATCTCGTTCGAGGTGATGGCAAGCTCGCGCCCCGGAATGTCCGGCACGAAGGGCCAGCCGCCCGTCGCGACCAGGATGTGCTTTGTGGTGAATTCGGCCCCCGAGGCCAACCGGACGCGATGCGCATCGACGATCACCGCGCGGTCGTCGTGGATCGTCACCCCGGCGGTTTTAAGTGTGTTGCGGTAAGCACTTTCCAAGCGGTCCAGCTCGGTCTCAAGCCGGGTCCGAAAGTGGGTCCAGTCAAAGCCGCCCGCCGTGACATCCCAGCCATATTCCCGCGCCTCGGCAATGGCTTCGGGATAGGCCGAGGCGAAGACCATCAGCTTTTTCGGCACGCAGCCCCGGATGACGCAAGTGCCGCCCATCCGGCTTTCCTCGGCCAGACCGACCTTGGCCCCATACTCGCCCGAAGCGATCCGCGCCGCGCGCACCCCGCCCGAGCCGCCACCAATCACGAAGAGATCGTAGTCGAAAGCCATGCGAAGCCCCTCCGCCGTTGCCGTGCGACAGAGCTATTCCGTCCCGCGCCCGGGCGAAAGCCCCCCGCCCGCGCTTTTGCGGGGCCGGCCGTCAGCGATTAGTCAAGATCGGCAAAGATGTTCCGGCTTTCGGTGATGTCGACCGACCCGGTTTCCACCTTGCCCGAGTTGATGTCGCGCACCGTCACCCGACCGTCACCGTGGCCGATCACCACCACGTCGCAGATGTCGATGAACAGCCCGTTCTCGACCACGCCGGGGATCTGGTTCAGCACCAGCGCCAGCTGCCGCGGGTTGCCGATCCGCTTGAGGTTGAGGTCCAGGATGTAATGCCCCTCATCCGTGATCAGCGGCACGTCCTTGGCCATCCGCAGCGCCACATCGCGGGCCATCACGTCCAGGCTGTAAAGCGTTTCCTCGATCAGGGCCTTGGTCGTCTGCCAGCCGAAGGGGATCACCTCGACCGGCAGCGGGAAGGCCCCAAGCTGCGCCACTTCCTTCGCGGCATCGGCGATCACGATCATCCGGTCGCTGGCGGTGGCCACGATCTTTTCCTGCAGAAGCGCCGCACCGCCGCCCTTGATCAGGTTCAGGTTCTGGTCGAACTCGTCCGCGCCGTCGATGGTCAGGTCCAGCCACCGGGTCTCATCCAGGCCCACCACCTTCAGACCGACCGAGCGCGCCAGGTCCGCCGTCCGCGCCGAGGTCGCCACGCAGGTCACGTGCAGCCCTTCGTCGCGCACCCGTTCGGCCAGGCAACGCACCATCCAGGCCGCAGTCGACCCCGTGCCAAGCCCCAGCTTCATCCCGTCCTCGACGAAATCCACCGACCGGCGCGCGGCGACGAACTTGGCCTGATCGATCGGCGAAAGCTCTGCTGCCATGACAGTCCCCCTGTTTTTCCACCCCCGAATAACGTAATCGGCCGGAAAGGGCGAGAGGCTTGAATGGCGACAGACCGTTGCGCTAGCCTGCCTTTTCCAGACCTCTTACTGCCTTTGCAACCTCGGCCCCGGTCAGCGCACCGTTGCCGTCGGCGTCCAGCACCATCAGCCCGCGCAGGAACCCGGCCTCGTCGGCACTGATGGCGCGCAGGCCCGCAAGGCGGCCCTGGTCGGCCAGTTCGGCCGCGTCGGCACGGCCGTCGCCGTCGGCATCCGCCGCCAGGAACTGGCGTTCCATCCGACCGCGCGCGTCGGCGTTGCCAGCGCGCTGGCTGACCTGCAACTCGGTCCGGTCCACGGTCCCGTCGGCATCAAGGTCCATCGCCAGAAACCGCCGCAGGGTCGAGGCGCGGGCCCCGGCGCGTTCCAGCGCGATATGGTCGTCGATCCCCGCAAGCGTCAGCCCCTCTGGCCCGCCGAAGCCCGCGATCAGATCGGTCACCCGACCTGCAAACCGCTCCGGGTCCTTCTGCATCGCCAACTGCAGCGCGCTCGGCTCGCCCACCGTTTCTTGCGCCGACACCGCCAGCGGCCAGACCAGCAGTGTCAGGATCACCAATACCCGTGCCATCACGTCCCTCCGTTGGATGTCGCGCGACAGACTGGCCGGGAAATGGTTTACGGCGGGTTAACCGCAACCAGGAATTCCCAAGGTCCGGCTGGACAACAGGACGACAAAGGGCCGAGAAGGAGTCGCTTTTCGCCCTGCAGCGACGCTAGACTTGCGCAAGGCTTCCGGCAGAGGACCAACGATGTACACGCTGCACTACGCCCCCGACAACGCCTCGCTGATCATCCGCCTGGTGCTGGACGGGGCAGGCCTGCCGTATCGTACGGCGCTGGTCGACCGGGCAAAGCGCCAGCAGGACAGCGCCCCGTACCGGGCGTTGAACCCGACCGGCCTGATCCCGACGCTCGAGACGCCCCAGGGACCGATCTCGGAAGCCGGGGCAATTCTGCTCTGGCTGGCCGACACCCACCACCTTGGCCCCGGCCCGTCCGAAGCCGATCGTCCGGTCTTCCTCAAGTGGCTGTTCTTCCTGTCAAACACCGCGCACGCCGACCTGCGGCAGATCTTCTACCCGCACCAATATGCGCCTGCCGACGCCCACCGTGCGCATCTGGAAATCATGTCGACGCGCATGCAGCGCCACTTCGGGCTGCTGGACACCGCGGCACTGCAGCACCCCAAGCTTTTTGCGGCCGGCAAGCCGCTTGGCGTCTACACCATCGTCCTGACCCGCTGGGCAGCCCTTTACCCGGTGAACGGCCCGCGCTGGCTGGACATGGGCGCCTTCCCGACCTTGCAGGACCTGGCCCGCGCGCAAGAGGCCCGGGTCGAGACCCGCGTCATCGCCCGGGCCGAAGGCTTGGGCCCGCACCCCTTCACCCGTCCCGAACAGCCCAACCCCCCGGAAGGATCAGTCCTGTGACCCTGACCCTTTGGCACATCCCCGACTGGGCCTCGCAGATCATCCGGCTGGCGCTGGAGGAACGGGCGCTGCCCTATCAGGTCCGCGCGATGGACTGGGATGCGGGCGATTTCGACGCCCCCGGCTTTCGCGCGCTGAACCCCCTGGGGCTGATCCCGACGCTGGAAACCCCCGACGGCCCGATTTTCGAGACCGCGGCCATCCTATTGTGGCTGAACGCGCGCCACGGCGGCCTTGGCCCGGCCCCGTCCGACCCCGCCCAGGCGGCCTTCCTGTCCTGGCTGATGTTCGTCTCGAACACCGTCCACCCGACCGTGATGGCAATGATCCACCCTGACCGACCCGCCGGGCCGGACGCCTCTGGCGAGGCCGGCCGTCTGGCGCTGGAGCGGCTGGTGACCCAGGCAGCCCAGCTGGAAACCCTCATAACGACCCATGCCCCCCTCTGGCTCACGCCCGCGCAGCCGGCTTTGGGGCACTACATCGGCATCCTGATCCGCTGGGCGATCTGCCTGCCCGCAGACCCGGCCCTGCGCTTCACCCTCAAGCCGTTCCCCGCACTGACCGCCATCCTCGCCGCGCATGAGGCAACCACCGCCGCCCGCCGCCTGGCCAAAATCGACAGCCTTGGCCCCACCCCCTACACCGCACCCGAGGCCGCATGACCCTGACCCTGCACCACGCCCCCGACTTCGCCTCGACCATCGTCCGCTTCGCGCTGGAAGAGCTGGAGCTGCCCCACACGCTTGCCATCGTCGACATCGACGGCGGGGCCTTGGCCAGTCCTGACTACCGCCGGGTGAACCCCGTGGGCCTGATCCCCGCGCTGGAAACCGACGACGGCCCGATGTTCGAGACGGCGGCGATCCTTCTGTGGCTGGTGGACCGGACCGGGCGGCTTGGCCCCGGACCGACCGACCCCGATCGTGGGCCGTTCCTGTCCTGGCTTTTCTTCACCTCGAACGCGCTGCATCAGGCCGCGCTGGCGATGTTCTACCCCCACCGCCCGGCGGGTGAGGCGAACTCGGCCGCCGCCCAGGAAGCCGCCCATGACCAGATCGTCGCGCGACTGGGGCTGATCGAAGAACTGATCGCCACCCAGTCGCCCCGCTGGCTGTCGCCCGACCATCCCGGAGTCCTGGGCTATTACATCGGCGTCCTTGTCCGCTGGCTGACCCTCTTGCCGCCGGCACCCTACGGTGTCGACCTCGCCAACTTTCCACATCTGAAAGCCGTCCTTGCCGCACACGAGGCGCGGCCCGCCGCCCTGCGTGTCGCGGCCTCGGACGGCCTCGGCCCCACCCCCTTCACTCATCCAGGTATCTGATGTTCCTCTCTGTCTTCGACATGTTCAAAGTCGGCATCGGCCCCTCGTCGTCCCACACGATGGGCCCGATGGTCGCCGCCGCCCGCTTTCTTGACACCATGCGGGCCTCGCCCTTCCGGTTCCACGGCCTCAGGGCCTCCCTGCACGGCTCGCTGGCCTTCACCGGCGTCGGCCATGCCACCGACCGGGCGACGATCCTTGGCCTCGCCGGGTTCGAACCCGCGACCTACGACGCCGAAAAGGCCGATGCGGCGCTGGCGAAGATCAAGGAAACCCATGTGATCGAGGCCCACGGCCTTGGCCCCCTGACCTTCGATCCGGGCAAGGACCTTCTCTTCGACTACGGCCCCGCCCTGCCCGGCCACGCCAACGGGATGGTGCTGAAGGCCACCGACGCCCAGGGCGACGTGATCCTGACCGAGACCTACTATTCTATCGGCGGCGGCTTCGTCCTGACCGAGGCGGAACTGGCCGACGCCGGGGGCGCGAAGTCCAGAGCCCGCGCCGACGTGCCCTACCCGTTCGAGACGGCGGCGGAAATGATGGAAATGGCACAGAAATCCGGCCTGACCATCGCCCAGATGAAACGCGCCAACGAGCTGAAGTTCCGCTCCGCCTCCGAACTGGAGCAGGGCATCTCCCGCCTCTGGCAGGTGATGAACGACTGCATCTCGCGCGGGATGCTGGGCGAGGGCATCCTGCCCGGAGGCCTTAAAGTCCGTCGTCGTGCCAAAGGCATCCACGACGCCCTGCTGGCCGAGCGGGGCCTGAACCTGACGCCGCCGCACACGATCAACGACTGGATGTCGCTTTACGCAATGGCCGTGAACGAGGAAAATGCCGCCGGTGGCCAGGTCGTGACCGCCCCCACCAACGGTGCCGCAGGCGTCGTCCCCGCCGTCATCCGCTACTACCTAGACCACGTGCCAGGCGCGTCCCAGGCCAAGGTCGCCGACTTCCTCCTCACGGCTTCGGCCATCGGCGGGCTGTGCAAGCACAACGCCTCGATCTCGGGGGCCGAGTGCGGCTGCCAGGCCGAGGTCGGCTCTGCCGCCGCAATGGCCGCCTCAGGCCTTGCCGCCGTCCTTGGCGGCACGCCGGAACAGGTGGAAAATGCCGCCGAAATCGCGCTGGAACACCACCTTGGCATGACCTGCGATCCGGTGAAGGGGCTGGTGCAGGTGCCTTGCATCGAAAGGAACGGCCTTGGGGCGATCAAGGCGGTGTCTGCCGCCAGCCTTGCCCTGCGCGGCGACGGGGTGCATCTGGTCAGCCTTGATGCCTGTATCGAAACCATGCGCCAGACCGGCCATGACATGCATGAAAAATACAAGGAAACCTCACTGGGCGGCCTTGCCGTCAACGTGCCGAACTGCTGATCGCCGCGGCCTCA
>NZ_JAXMMF010000154.1:0-53217 GCF_034366665.1 Tabrizicola sp.
CCAGCTCGGCAGGGCGGGCCTGTGGTTCGCGCCGGGCGGGGCCAACGCATAGGCCGCCACATGGCGGATGCCCAAAGCGCGCAGACAGGCCTGCGCCTTGCCGCCGAAGCCCACGACCGTTGCCTGCGGCATCAGTTGCACCTGCCGGGCGAGATAGCGGTCGGCGCAGGTGCGGTCCCGCAGCCCGCCGATCTCCTGGCTGACCGAACAAAGCCGGCCTTCGGTCAACCAGACCGAACGCAGCTGGTCGGCAAACGGGCGTCCGGGCGCGATCTGATCGATGAACCAGCGTACATTCCGGTGAAACAGGTCGCGCGATCCCGCAAGGATCTGGAACGTGGCGGCGATCGTGGCCGCCAGAAGTTCGTCGGGACCGGCTTCTGGATAGCTGTCGCCTGGGTAGACGCCTCCAGGTTCGGCGAAGACCAAAATCGCGCGCACCTCATTCAGGTCGCCAGTCGCGCCCAGGAACCCCCGCGGCACATGGCCCCGGCCTGGCTGCCAGACCGCCTGTGGGCAGGTGCCGAACAAGGCGCAGGGGGCATAGGCCGGGCGCAGAATTTCGGCGAGCGCGGGATGCGGCTGTGGCGCGGCTGACATCCGTTACACCCCGAGCGTTACACCCCGAGGCACCAGCGCATGATGGCCTTCTGGGCGTGCAGGCGGTTTTCTGCTTCGTCGAAGATCACCGAATGGGGGCCGTCCATCACGGCGCTGGTCGCCTCGTCGTTGCGATGCGCGGGCAGACAATGCATGAAAAGCGCATCGGGCTTGGCGCGGGACATCAGCTGTTCGTTCACCTGATAGGGGCGCAGCTGGTTGTGGCGGCGCTCCTTGGCGGATTCGGGGTCGTGCATCGAGACCCAGGTGTCGGTGACCACAAGGTCGGCGCCTTCGACGGCGGTGAAGGGGTCGCGCTGGATGGTGATCTTCGAGCCCTTCTCACGCGCGAAGGCGACGAACTTGTCTTCGGGGTCCAGAGTTTCCGGCCCGGTGAAGGTGAAGTCGAAGCCGAACTGCCCGGCGGCATGCAGGAAGCTGGCCGCCACGTTGTTGCCGTCGCCGCACCAGACGACCTTCTTGCCCGCGATGGGCCCACGATGTTCTTCGTAGGTCATGACGTCGGCCATGATCTGGCAGGGGTGGGTCCGATTGGTCAGGCCGTTGATCACGGGGACGGTGGCGTGTTCGGCCATTTCCAGAAGCGTGGCTTCCTCGAAGGTCCGGATCATGATCAGGTCGACGTAGCGCGACAGGACGCGGGCGGTGTCGGCGATGGTCTCGCCGTGGCCCAGCTGCATTTCCTTGCCCGAAAGCACCATCGTCTCGCCGCCCATCTGGCGAACGCCCACGTCAAACGAGACGCGGGTGCGGGTCGAGGGCTTTTCGAAGATGAGCGCGACCATGTGGCCCTTCAGCGGCTGCTCGTCATCGGGCGAGCCCTTGGGGCGGCCGTTGCGGGCGGTCTTCATGGACTGCGCAGAGTCGATCATGGTCCGAAGCTGCGCGGGGTCGGTCTTGTGGATGTCGAGGAAGTGTTTCATTTCGTTTCGCTTTTTGGCTGGTAGCCGGGGACTTTGCCCCCGGACCCCCAGGATATTTGGACCAGTATGAAATCAGGCAGCTTGTTCGAGGTGGGTCGCAGCCTGATCGAGGCGGGTAAGCGCCTCGGCGATGTCAGCGTCGGGGATGTTGAGTGCGGGAAGAAGTCGTAGGACGTTGTCGGCGGCGGCGACAGTCAGGACGCCGGCCTCGTAGCCCGCCTTGACCACTTCGGTCGGGGCGGGCTTGCACTTGAGGCCAAGCATCAGACCCTCGCCCCGGACGGCCTCGAAGACCGTGGGGTGGCGCGCGACGAGGGATTCCAGGCCCTGACGCAGGAGCGCGCCCTTGCGGGCCACCTCGGCCAGGAAACCGGGGTCGGAGATCAGTTCGACGACCTTCGCGCCCACCGCGCAGCCCAGCGGGTTGCCGCCGTAGGTGGAGCCGTGGGTGCCTGCCGTCATGCCGGACGCCGCGTGTTCGGTGGCAAGGACCGCGCCCAGGGGGAAGCCGCCGCCGATGCCCTTGGCGACCATCATGATGTCGGGGGTCACCCCCGCCCATTCATGCGCGAAGAGGCGGCCGGTGCGGCCCATGCCGCATTGTACCTCGTCGAAGATGAGGAGCGTGCCGGTCGCATCGCAAAGGTCGCGCAGGCCCTTGAGGCACTGGTCGGGGACGACGCGGATGCCGCCTTCGCCCTGGATCGGCTCGATGATCACGGCGCAGGTCCGGTCGGTGATGGCAGCGCGGATCGCGGCGTGATCGGCGTCATTTGTGGGCCATTTCAGGTGCTTGAACCCGGGCATCAGCGGGCCGAAGCCCTTGACCATCTTTTCCGACCCCGCCGCGGCAATGGCGCCGGTGGAGCGGCCGTGGAAGGCGCCCTCGAAGGCGACGATCTCTGTCCGCTCGGGCTGGCCCGCGTCGTAATGGAACTTGCGCGCCATCTTGATCGCAAGCTCCGCCGTCTCGGTGCCCGAGTTGGTGAAGAAGACCGTGTCGGCGAAAGTGGCGTCGGTCAGAAGCTTCGCCAGCCGCTCCTGTTCGGGGATCGTGTAGACGTTCGAGACGTGCCACAGCTTGCCCGCCTGATCGGTCAGCGCCTGCACCAGGGCAGGGTGCGCGTGGCCCAGCGCGTTCACGGCGATCCCCGAGCCAAGGTCCAGATATCGGCGGCCGTCCTCGGCCGTAAGCCAGCTGCCCTCGCCCTTGACGAAGGAAAGGGGGGCGCGGTTGTAGGTCGGCAGAACGGACGGGATCATGGGCATGTCCTTGCAGGGTAAGGCCAATGGGTGCCTGACGGCTGGCCGGGAGTCAACGGAAGGGGAAGAGGCGTGGCGCGCGGGGTGCGCCGGGGACAGCGGGATGCGGCGTCAGACGCTACGGCGTCGGCGCGAGGCAAGGTTATGGCGGGTCCCGGTGGTCATGGCCGTCGGATAGCCGGAAGTCGCCCCTGGGTAAAGCAAATTCGCACGGCCGCAGGTTTGGCGTTTTCGCTGGAAATGACCTGTAAAGGCTGGCAAGGCAGGATCAGGGGACGACGGGGCCGACGGCCCTGGGAACAGGGCGACAAGAATACCGGAGATTTCGGGCAGGCATGGTTGCGGAACGCATCACTGTCGGCGTCTACGCGCTGGACGATGTGCGGCTGCCTCGGGCGGCGGCCGGTCGGGGTTGGGCGCAGCGCCTGGCCGAGCAGGACCCCGCGCTTGCCCCCGCAGCCCAGCCGGTGGATCTGGTCCTTGAGATCAGCGCCGATGGCCTGGCGCTTGCGGAACCCGCCGCGCTGGCCGGGGTGAAACACGCCGCAAGTCTGCGGGTCGCGATCGAGCCGGTGCCAAGTCGCGTGGGGCTGTTCCTGGTGCGGATCGGGGCGAAGGTGGTGGCCGTCGCCGTGGCGGGACCCTGGGACGCCGCGGTATTGCCCGCCAATGCGCCCGCTCCGGTGGAGGGTGTTGCGGCCTATGGCGCGGGCACGCTGATCGACACGCCCGACGGGCCACAGCTTGTCGAGACGCTGGCGACGGGCGCGGTGGTGACGACGCTTTCCAATGGCTCACGCCCGTTGCGCTGGGTCGGGCGGCGGCGGGTCTCGGTGCTGGAACTCTTGGCGCACCCCGCCCTGCGGCCGGTGGAGTTTGCGGCGGGCACGGTGGGCAACATGCGGCCACTGGTGGTCTCGGCGCAGCAGCGGATGCTGATCGACGACTGGCGCGCCGAGGTCTATTTCGGCGAGGACCGGGTGCTGGTCGCGGCGCAAGCGCTGGTCGACGACCGCGCAGCGCGGGTGGTCCTGCCCGCGGGGGGCGTCGACTACGTGGTGCTGCTTTGCGACCGGCACGAGGTGCTTTTGGCCGAAGGGGCGCTGTCGGACAGCTTTCACCCTGGCGAGATGGGCCTGTCGGGTCTGGGTGCGGCAGAGCGGGCCGAGATCGAGGCGCTGATCCCCGAGGCCGAGTTTCTGCGGCGCAGGGCGGCCTTTCCCATCGTACGCAACGCCGAAGCGCGCGCCTTGCGGCTTTAGCCGGCGCAGATTTCCGCCAGCATCTTGATGATCGGCGGGTAGTAGTCGGCATCAAACCCGGCATCGGTCTGCAGGACCGACAGGAAGCAGGCGACGCGGCCCGTCTGGGGGTTCGCGACCAGGTATTGGCCTCCGTAACCGCCGTGGCCGACCCAGGTGCCGTCGGTGTTGGTCTGGTTGGAATAGCGCAGATGGGCGCGGGGGGCGGGCATGGCCACTCCACCGCGGCGGGTGGCGTCCAGGAAAGCCGCCGAGCCGAAGGGCTGGCCGTCCACCCCCTGCCCGTTCCGCGCCAGGATCGCGCCATAGCGGCAGAGGTCGCGGGCGGTCAGGCAGATGCCGCCGCTGAAGATCGGCAGGCCGTGGCGGTCGGTGCCGATGTGCAAGGCCCCCTCGACCGCCGCCGCGTCGGCCAGATCGGCAAGCCAGAGCCGCAGGGGCCGCCCGCCCCGCGCCTCGGCCGCCAGCATCAGGACATCGGTGTTGGCGCTTTTGTAAAGGCTGGTCCCCGTGGGGTTCCGCGTGTCGCTGGCCCCCGGTGCAAGGCCGATGCCCGTCAGAAGGTCGCGGAGTGCGGGTTCAGGCCCCTTGGGCAGGCGCATCCCCATTGCCGCCTCGTGCAGGAAGGCAGTGGTATCGGGGTTGGTGTAATCCTCGTCATAGGCGTTCTGGACGTTCATGTCGGCCACGTCCTGCACTGTGGCCCCGTGGTAGCCCGGCCCGATGAAGGGCAGGATTTCGCCCAGGGTCTCATCCATGTTGATCTTGCCGTCCTCCCACAGCCGACCAAGGATCAGGTGCGCGGCCAGCTTGGAGATCGACATGATCGCATGCGGCTGATCGGGGGAGAAGTCGGGGGCATAGGCCTGATACAGCAGCCGGTTGCCTTCGGTGACCGCCATTGCCGAAAACCACGGCAGCGCGGTCAGGCGGCGCACGTCCTCGCGCGCGGGGATGGACAGGTCGGCGGACAGGCGCAGGTCCAGGACGCGGGCGGCGCGGAACGTCTGGGCGTAGCGGGCGATCCGGTGCAAGGTGTGAAACCCCTGCCGCCGATTGGGGGCCGAGTTCCAGTGCGGGTGTCGGTCGGGGCCGACCGAAAGGTCGGGGTTCGGATGGGTGGCAAGCGGCATGGCACTACTCCTGCTTCACAGGAAGATAGGAAGGCGGTCCCAAGGGGAACAAGTCAGGCGAGCCTGACGACGGCGCACGGCTGCGTTACCTTTGGCCCGGCGGCGGGCGGGCAGGCGTCCGGGGGGCAGGCCTCCGGGGGGCAGGCGTCCGGGGGGCGTGGTGATGGGGGGCGTGGTGATGGACGGACGGGACGAAACCGGTGCCTGATCTGGCAATCGAAAGAGCCACCCTTGCGGCCCCCTGCCCCGGACGGATACAATGCCCGGATATTCAAGACAGGCGGAGATCGGGATGTCCTGGACGGACGAGCGTGTCGAGACGCTCAAGCGCATGTGGAACGAGGGCCAGTCGGCCAGCCAGATCGCCAAGGAGCTGGGTGGAGTCACCCGCAATGCGGTGATCGGCAAGGTCCATCGCCTTGGCCTGTCGAACCGGGTGGGCGGCAAGGAGGAAGAGGACGAGGGCACGCCAGCCCCCGCCCCTGTCCAGGCCGCAAAGCCCGAACCTGCGCCGCGGCCGGACCCGGCCCCTGCCGCCCCGCGCGCCGAGCCACCGCGCGCGGCTGCCCCGGCGGCTCCGGCACCGTCGGCCTCGAACGTGACGCCGCTGCCGCTGCGCAAGGCGATTGTTCCGGCCGGTCAGCCGCTGCCGCCGCAGCCCAGCCTGAACGAGATCAGCCCGGAGGCGCTGGCCTCGGTCCGCGAAGTGGAAAAGCGCGCGCGCAGGCTGACGCTGATGGAACTGACCGAACGGACCTGCAAATGGCCGATCGGCGATCCGGCGACCGACGACTTCTGGTTCTGCGGCCTGCCCAGCCTGCCCGGCAAACCCTATTGCGAGGCCCATGTCGGCGTCGCCTTCCAGCCGATGAGCGCCCGTCGCGACCGTCGCCGCTGACCTGACCTGACCTGACCTGACCTTAAAAGCCGGTGCCGAAGGGTGCCGGCTTTTTCCTTGGGTCAGTTCCCCTTCAGGATCTCTTCCAGCGCCTTCACGGCCTGATCTTCCAGCGCCTGCGTCGCCGCGTCCTTGGCCGCATCGCCCAGGCTTTCGTCGGGTGCGACCTCGACGCCCAGCTCTTCACGCAGGCGCTGTTCCAACTCGGCCTTGGCGGCGGCTTCGGCGGCCTTGGCCTCTTCTTCCAGACGCGCGGCGACGGCCTTGGCCTCGGCCTCCATCTTCTCACGCGCGATGGATTCCAGGTCCAGCCGGAAGCTGGGGTCGGCCCAGGGGCCGGTGATGAGCAAGGGCACCATCACCCCGCCGGTCCCGTCTTCGGCCGCAAGCGCGGTGGGGCGCAGGCGGTAGTTCAACGTGCGCTCGCCCAGGCCCAGCTCACCCGAGCCCGAGGCGGTGACATAGGGCGCCACCAGCTTGAGGTCGCTGTTGGACAGCACGCCCTTCGCGATGGAATACGTTCCGGCAAGGCCGTCGAAGATGGTCTTCTGCCCCTCGCCGACAAAGCCGGGGTCCAGGGTCCGCAGCATCCCGGCAATGTCCAGCCCGCGCAACTCGCCCCTCCCCAGTTCCAGCGTGCCCTGGCCTTCCAGGCTTTTCACGATCGCATCGACGGAATTGCCGACGCCCAGGAACTCCAGCTCGGCATCGGCGGTGGAAACCAGCCGGTCCCAGCCCGCAAGGTCTGTGAACAAGGGCTGGGTCTGCAGGCCCGCAAAGGCCAGCCTGCCGCCGACCGACAGCCCGCCGCGCCCGTTCACCACGAAATCGCCCGAGATCTGGCCGTCGTAGGCCTGCATCTCGCGGATGTCGACGACCGCACGGGCGCGGTCGATGGTCACCAGCGCGCGGGTCTGGCCCAGTTTCAGCACGCCCAGATCGATCGAGGGTGCCGACAGCGCGACCTCGGCATCCAGCGCGCCAAGGGCCGAGACGTCGATCTCGCCTTCGGGCCAGCCTTCGGCGTCCATCCCGCCGGCCTGGCCGCCGCCCATCTCGCCCTCCGGTCCGGTGCCGATCACGATGGGACCGGCGGCAAGTGCGCCTTTCAGCAAGGGGCGTGCCTCACCGGGCAAGAGGTCAAGGTCGCCCTTCAACTGGTTCTGGTCGGCCGCGATCTCGGCCCCTCGAAGGAAGGCCGCGCCGGTGCCGTCCAGCGTCAGGGTGCCGCTGATCTGCAGCTTGTCCTGGCCCAGGCCGAGTGGCGGGCGCGACAGTTCCGAGCCCGTCAGCGCGCCCAAAGCCGGCAGATCAGCCAGGTCGGCGACCAGCGCGCCTTCGGCCACCACCGGAGCATAGCCGCCGCGGCCGTCGAAAGTCACCTTCGAGCCGCCTGCCGTCAGCGTCGCCGTCACCGGCACGACCCGGCCCAAGGCAAAGGCGGAAAAGACCCCGCCCGACAGGTCCAGCGCCGCCGCCTGCCCGCCGGACAGACCCGTGGCCGTCAGCGTGAAGGGGCCCGAGAAATCCGGGATCGCCAGCGTCGCATCCACCCCGTCCAGCGCGATCTCGCGGCCCGACTGGCGGTCGACGTAGCGGATGGTGCCGCCGGTGATCGTGCCCTGATCCAGCGAAAAGCCCGTGGCCGGAGCCGGGACCGAGCCTGCGCCACCCCCGGTCCCTGCGGCAAAGACCCAGTTCGCCTCGCCCTCGGCATTGCGTTCCAGGTTGATCTCGGGGCGGTCGGCGGCAAGGCCCAGGATCTTTACCTCGCCCCCGAACAGCGCGCCGATGTTCACGTCGATGGACAGGCCTTGCGCCTGAAAGAGCGGCTGGTCGCTGTCCGCCCATTCGGCATTGGCGATGCTGACCGGACCGGTCGAGATGCCCAGCGACGGCCAGAGCCGGGGCGAAACCTCGCCTTGCAGCTGCATCTTGCGCCCCGTGATCGCCTCGAACTGGGATGAGACCGCCTGTGCCACCCTCTCGGCCGGCACCATTGCTCCCAGCCCAAGGCCCAGGACCACAAGCACAGCCAGCGTAACCCCGACCCGGACGATCCAGCGCATGCTCAACTCCTCGGAGATTTTCTTGTTTTGCCGAAGTCTAAGCCCCCCGGCGGCGGGATGCCAAGTCGGGGGGACCACACTGGCATCAAATGGCCGAGAGGGCGGGCTTTCCAGACCGGTCGGCGCAGAGTATAGGGCGCGCATGTCAGAAAACCCGCCGCTCCTTCGCCCCGACCTTGCCCGCGCTCTGGTGCCCGACACCCGGCGCGCGGGGCAACCGACCATCGGCATGGTCAGCCTTGGCTGCCCCAAGGCGTTGGTTGACAGCGAACGCATCCTGACCCGCCTGCGGGCCGAGGGCTATGCGATCAGCCCGGACTACAAGGGGGCCGACGCGGTGATCGTGAACACCTGCGGTTTCCTGGACAGCGCCAAGGCCGAAAGCCTGGAAGCCATCGGCGAGGCCTTGCAGGAAAACGGCCGGGTGATCGTGACGGGCTGCCTTGGGGCGGAACCGGAGTATATCACCGGCGCGCATCCACGCGTGCTGGCCGTGACGGGTCCGCACCAGTACGAAAGCGTGCTTGACGCGGTGCATGCCGCGGTGCCGCCTTCGCCCGATCCGTTCATCGACCTTTTGCCTGCGACCGGGGTTTCCCTGACCCCCCGGCACTACAGCTATCTGAAGATTTCCGAGGGCTGTAACCACAAGTGCAAGTTCTGCATCATCCCCGACATGCGCGGGCGGCTGGTGTCCCGCCCCGCCCATGCCGTTTTGCGCGAGGCGGAAAAGCTGGTCGAGGCGGGGGTTCGCGAGCTTCTGGTAATCTCGCAGGACACCTCGGCCTACGGGGTGGACCGCAAGCATGACCTGTCGCCCTGGAAGGGCGGCGAGGTGCGCGCCCACATCACCGACCTTGCGCGCGAGATGGGCAAGCTGGGCGCCTGGGTGCGGCTGCATTACGTCTACCCCTACCCGCATGTGCGCGACCTGATCCCGCTGATGGCGGAAGGCCTGGTGCTGCCGTATCTGGACATTCCCTTCCAGCACGCCCACCCCGACGTTCTGAAACGTATGGCCCGCCCCGCCGCCGCCGCCCGGACCCTGGACGAAATCGCCGCCTGGCGCGCCATCGCGCCAGACCTGACTTTGCGGTCGACCTTCATCGTCGGCTACCCCGGCGAGACCGAGGCAGAGTTCCAGACCCTGCTGGACTGGCTGGACGAGGCGCAGCTGGATCGCGTCGGCTGCTTCCAGTACGAAAACGTCGCCGGGGCGCGGTCGAACGATCTGCCCGACCATGTGCCTGCCGAGGTGAAGCAAGAGCGGTTTGATCGCTTTATGGAAAAAGCTCAGGCGATTTCCGAGGCGAAACTGGCCGCAAAAGTTGGAAAAGTGCTAGAGGTGATCGTGGACGAGGTCGACGAGGACGGCGCCACCTGCCGCACCAAGGCCGACGCGCCCGAGATCGACGGCAACCTTTTCATCGACGAAGGCTTCGAGGCGCTGACCCCCGGCGACATCGTCAAGGTCCAGGTGGACGAGGCTGGGGAGTATGACCTCTGGGGTCGGCTGGTGTGACCTTGGGGGCTGGCGAAGTCCGCGTCGGGGCGCACCGGCTTCGCATCCTGAAGCAGCGAAACGGCTTCGCCGGGATCATCGTCGGTCGGCACAAGGAGCAGGTGACCGGCACGACGGCGCTTGAGGTCGAGACCCGGCTACGGGCCATGCTGGCCGAAGAGCATCCTGACTTCATCGGTCTGGACGGCGCGCGGAAGCGTTTCCTTGGCCTCTTTCCCGAAGGCTTCACCGATCCAGCCTACATCGGCGACAGCACCACGGGGGAACGCCACTACAAGTCGAAAGCTGCCGAAACACTGCAACGCGATGTGCCAGTTGCGGGCACGTTCGACACGCCGGACATCGGCCTTGCAGCCCTGCGCGTCATGCAGCAGACCAACCTGCTCGACCCGTTTTCGAAGGCGAAACTTGCCGATGTCCTGCGCGGCCCCCGCGCGGCCGAGTTTCTGTCTATTGCCCGCAGCTTCGCGATGGGCGACACGAATGCGGCCTGCCGTGACCTTTCCCGTCAGTTCAAGGCCGAAGGCGTGGCAAGCTGGGTCTGCCTAACCTATTTCCCCTTCCTGTGGCTGCCCGACCGCCACATGTTCCTGAAGCCCACGTTCACCAAGGCCTTTGCCACGCGCATTGGGCACAGCTTCGCGCACGACTACGAAAGCGCGCCGAATCCTGAGACCTATGCCTCGCTTCTGCACATGACTGCGGAAGTCGGCAACGGCTTGGGCGACCTTGATCCGGCGGACAACATAGATCTGCACAGTTTCATGTGGGTGGTGATGGACTATCGCGACACCGACGTCATGCGACCGCCGACAGGTGACGGCCAGGCCTAACTGCGGCAGCCTGACGCCTTCCACCCCGTCCGCACCGGACTACTTGTCACCCATGACACAGGAAACCCGCGTTCTTTACAACGAGACCTGTCCGGTCTGCCGGTTCGAGATCGACGCCTACCGCCGCCGAGCGATAACGGACGGGCTGCCGATCCGTTTCGACGGGATGGACCGGGCCGAGGATTGGGGACTGACGCCGGACCGCGCGGCCCGGCAGCTGCATGTCTGGCAGGACGGACAGGTGCTGTCGGGGATGCCCGCGTTCCGGGCGCTCTGGTCCGCGATGCCGCGGTGGCGTTGGCTTGCCAAGGTGACCGCGTGGCCTCTGGTCCGGCCTGTGATTGATGTGTTGTATGACCGCGTGGCCGCTCCGCTGCTGTACAAGGCGCATCTGCGGCGGCAGCGCAGCCAAGGCCCGGCCAACGGCCGGACCCTCTGACGACGATCACACCCAGTAGGGCGGGACGCCGTAGTAGTCGTAGTTGCGCCGCTGGTAGTCGCGGTCGTCAGACCAGTTGTCGCCCCCGGTGGGCGCTCCGGTCAGCTGTTCCTCGGTGATGTCGGTGACGAAGCCGCCCAGATCGGTGTCATAGCTCAGCTTCTTCCACGGCACGGGATGGTGGCCCTCGCCGATCCCCAGAAAGCCGCCGAAGCCCATGACCGCATAGGCGATCTGGCCCGAGACCTTGTCGATCATCAGGTGGTCGATCTGGCCCAGGTGGTCGCCGGTGGGGCTGTAGACCGCCGTGCCGTTCACATCGGCGCTGGAGACCATCGAGGAGGTGGAGCTGTGGCCGGACGCGGTGGCGCGGTCGGCAAAGGGGGCGTCTTGCATGGGGTAGCCTCTCGGGTTGGGGGTTTTCCAGACAACCGGAGCAGGCGCCGTTTGTTCCCTACCCCAGCAGGATCACCCCCCAGGCCACCCCCGCCGCGAGGGCGGCAAGCGCCACGCAGGCCGAGCCGCAGTCCTTGGCCTTCTTCGCCCGCGGGTCCGGACCGGGAGAGACCATGTCCACCACTTCCTCGACAGCGGTGTTGATCAGTTCGGCCGCAAGGATCAGCAAGCCCAAGGCCAGGATCAGGGCGCGTTGGCCGGGCGTCAGGTCCAGCGTGAAGGCCAGCGCGGCGGACAGGACGTTGGCCAGGGTCCATTGCCGCAGCGTCTTTTCCGTGGCCCAGGCCGCGCAAAAGCCCGCCCAGGACCAGATCACCGTATTGGCCAGCCGCCGTGCCTCGGCCCGCAGGGCATCTTGCATCCGTCCTCCCCCTTTTGCGTTTCGGGGCAGGTTAGCCCCACGCCGGGCCTGCGCCAAGCCGCCCGGTCCTAGCCGCGCAGCGCCGCCAGGGCTGCGCGGGTGCAGGTCACGATATGGGCAAACCGGTCGCCGCCCAGGTGGACGCCACCATACCAGCGGGTGACGACGACGATGCGGTCGGGAACCGCCTCACGCTCCAGCATCTTCAGGATGACCGCGCCCGCCCCGGCCTCGCCATCGTCGTTCTTCAGGGGGCCGCCGTCGGCCAGCAGTGCTGCCCAGGAATGGTGCGTGGCCTTGTCGAACTTGCGACGGCGGCGCAGCGTGGCGAGGAAGGCGTCGATCTCGGCTTTCGAGCGCACCGTGCCTGTGGCGGCGGCATAGCGCGACCCACGGTCACGGAGGAGGTCTTCCAGGACGATCATGCCAGAGGTCCTAGGGAAAAATGGGGCGGCGGACCAGAGGGGTTGGTCCACCGCCCCGTTCACCCGGCATCCGTGTCGGCGGACCGCCGCGTGAAGCTCATCCGGGGTCTAGCCCAAAGCCTCGATCCCGGGCTTGTTCGGGCAGAAGTCGGGCATCGCCCGCGCCGCGCCGGAACTGACCAGCCAGCCTTCGCATTCCGCGCCGCGACCGCAGGCGGCACAGCGGGTGATCAGATCCTCAAGCTCGTCGCGCTGCAGCCAGCCTTCGACCACGGCGCGCGGCAGGTTCACCCCGGAAATCCGCGCCATGCCGCGGGTCAGCCACCATGCCTTGGGTGCCTCTGGATACCCGATCATCGCAAAACCTCCTGGTAGGTATCAGGCCATGCTGCCCAAGGTCGCGACGGTTCGCCTTGACCCAGATCAAGGGCGCTGCAACCGCCGCACTGTCGCCTCGACCAGCGCCTTGCGTTGCGCGTTCGGGGGATGGCTGCCCAGGAACTTGTCGCCGGGGTCCGGCAGCCGGTCGAAGAACCCGGAGCCGCGCACCGGATCATAGCCCGCGACCAAGGCGATCTCGGCGCCCAGCGCGTCGGCCTCCAGCTCGAACTCTCTGGAATAGCTGCGTGCCGCGACCTCGGCCCCCATGTTCTGCGCCGCGCGAACCTCGTCTGGCGACAGCCCGCTGGTCTGCGCCAGAACCCCCGCCAGCAGTGCGCCCGACAGCGCCTGGTCATTGCGCTTGGGGATGTGGCCCGCGATGTGATGCGCTGCCTCGTGGCCCAGGACGAAGGCCAGCTCGTCGGGGTTGCGCGCATCGGCGATCAACGCAAGGGTGAAGCCGATCACCGGACGCCCGGTCCGGTCCAGCGTCTGGAACGCATTCGGCGGCTGGCCCGGCCGGTCGTCCACCACGATGCGGAAGTCGCAGTTCGCGGCCACGCTGCGCTGGCGGCAGTAGCTTTCGGCCACAGGTTCGACCCGGGCCAGCACGGTCAGGAAATTCTCGGCCGCCGCGCGGGCGGGCTGGACCTCGCTGGTGGGCGCGGGTGGCAGGGCCGGAGGCGCGGGATAGGTCGAGACGCAGCCGCCCAGGGACAGGATAAGGGCGGCAAGCAGGGAAAGACGCATGGGGAACCTCGACCGGATTTTGCCAAGGGTAGCAAATCGGCGGGCGGGGGAAAGGGCGGCTCACGCAAGCGTCATGCTTGCGGCGGCCGGGCCTTGGGGCTAGCCTGAGATCATGTTCACCATCGAGCACGAATTCGACGCAACGGTCATCACCCTGGTCGACGAGGGCGAGGATGCCCCGTTGCTGGAAGACATCGTGATCAACGCCTTCGAGGATTGCGTTACCCTGGAACAGGTCGATCCGCAGACCGACGAGGTGATGCGTATCACCTTCTCGACGACCCAGATGCGCGACCTTGCCGCGGCGCTGAACTTGCCCGAGGGCAGCTACCGGCTGGAACGGAAGGTCCCGTAACCGGGCTAGTCCAGCCGGAAGAGCTTGTCGCGTGTCGTCGCCCCCCGGATCAACTGCAGCCGCGTCTTGGCGACCCCCATCGCCTTGGCAAGCGCCGCCCGTGCGGCCTCGGTCGCCTTGCCGGCCTCGGGCGTATCGGTCACGGCAACGCGGATCTGGCCGTCCAAAAGCTCCACTCCCGCGCGGCGGGCGTTCGGGGTTACACGGATCGCGATCGTGGCACCGGGCTGGGCAAGGTGGGACAGGTCAGTCATGCCCGGTTGAAAGCCGGGCGCGCGGGTCAAGACAAGAGCCAAATTTCTTAAGCAAGAAATTTGACAAATTCCTTACTTAAGGAATTTGGGTCCCGGCCGCACCGTCTGGCCAAACCTCCCCGCCACCCCTAGTCTTGCCGCAAAGGGAGACGCCCATGACCACCGCTTTCTTCTGGGACGAACGCTGCTTCTGGCATGGCGGCGGCAACTACGCCTTCACGCTACCCGTTGCGGGCCTGGTCCAGCCGACCCCCGGGGGTTTGCCCGAGAACCCCGAGACCAAGCGACGCCTGCGCAACCTGATCGGGGTCACCGGCCTGACCCGGCATTTGTCGATGCGAGGTGCCGAGGCGGCGACGAAAGAGGACCTCCTTCGCGTCCACCCTGAAAGCTATCTTGCGGCGTTCAAGAACACCTCCGATGCAGGCGGGGGCGAGTTGGGCCTGCGCACCCCCTTCGGCGCAGGTGGCTACGAGATTGCGGCCCTTTCGGCGGGTCTGGCGACAGCCGCACTGCGGGCGGTTCTGACGGGCGAGGTGCGCAACGCCTATTCCCTCTCGCGTCCCCCCGGCCACCATTGCACGGCCGATTTCCCGAACGGCTTTTGCCTGCTGAACAACATCGCCGTGGCGATCCGCGCCGCGCAAGCCGAAGGGCTGGTCCGCCGCGTCGCCGTGATCGACTGGGACGTCCACCACGGCAACGGGACCGAGGCGATCTTCTGGGATGACCCCGATGTCCTGACGATCAGCCTGCACCAGGAGCGGAACTACCCCCTCGACACCGGCGGGGTCGAGGCTACGGGCGGCCCCAAGGCCCCCGGAGCGAACCTCAACCTGCCCTTGCCCCCCGGCACGGGGCACGCCAGCTACCTTTACGCGATGGAGCGGGTGGTCCTGCCCGCGCTGGACCGTTTCAAGCCCGATGCCATCATCGTCGCCTGCGGCTTCGATGCCGCCGCTGTCGACCCCCTGGGCCGGATGCTTTGCACGGCCGAGACGTTCCGGCTTTTGACCAGAATGGTGATGCAGGCCGCCGACCGGCTGTGCGACGGACGGCTGACCCTGGTCCACGAGGGCGGCTATTCCGAGGTTTACGTCCCCTTTTGCGGCCATGCCGTGCTGGAAGAATTGTCCGACGCGCCCGTCACGGCCCCTGACCCCTTGGGCGCGACCCTGGCCAAACGCCAGCCCGACGCGCGCTTCAATGCGTTCGTGAGGGGATGGATCGACGAAGCTGCGCGCACGCTGGGCCTTTAGCCCTCGGGTGCGGGCACGTCGCTGTTGCCGGGGGTGATCGCCGCGAAGGGCCAGACTGTCGGGCTGGTGTGCAGCACAAGCTTGGCCTTGTCCTTGGCCGACAGCCGGGGAAAGAAGGTCAGCCCGGTCTGCGCCTCGATCTGGGGCAAGGACGAGATTGGCGCGGTTTCGGGCTTGGTCGAAGGATGCTCTTGCGGGATCATCAGCGCCAGGATGTTCAGGTTGCCCGGCGCGTCGAAGGGATAGCGTTCCGGCTCGGCGATGATCAGGAACAGCGCCTCGGGCACCGGGACCATCTTGCCGGACTTCCTTTGGATCATCGTCGGAGTCGCCCCGAAGACCGGGCCGGTCATCACCCAGACATGCTTGCGCATCGGCGCGTAGGACTTGACGATGCCGTGCTCCAGGTTCTTCCAGATGCCCCGGTTCATCGGGCTGCGCTGCGGCACGATGTTCGACATCAGGAACGTCTCGAATTGCGCCACCCGGCCGAACTGGGTGTTGATCGCGAAATTCGGCACCATGTGCCCCCGGTCATAGGTCTGCCCCGCCACGCGTCCAAAGCCCTGCGTGCCGATCCGCCAGGCCTCGGGCAGGCGGGGGTCATCGTAGAAGAACTCGGGCCGCTGGAAGTCCACGTCCCGCACTGCCGCCGCGACCTGGTAGGCCGCCCAGAGCGGTTGGCCCCGGTCGGGGCAGAAGCCCAGCGCATAGCCGTGGTTGACGATGATCTGCACAAGAGGGTTCGTCTGCGCATTGGCGGGCGCGCCGAAAAGACAGAAGAACTCCAGAAAATGGGCGATGGGGGCGGAAACCGGCAGAAGGCTGGAATTGTCGGACATGGGGGTCACCTGAAACGGCTGCTGAAATGCGGTCAGTCTAGCACGGGACGCCTGCCCGGCGTGTGACAATCCCGCGCCGTGCTACCGCCACCCGCCCGGTCTGGCGCCTTCCCGACATTCCCCCTAAGCTTCCGCGCGACACATGAACCCAGGTCCCGAATGCCAGTCCGCAACGATGCCGCCCTTGCCTTCCTGAAATCCCGCCGCTCTCGCCCGGCGAAGCTGTTTTCTCTGCCGGTTCCGACCCGCGACCAGCTGGAGGAAATCCTGGCCGCCGCCACCCGTGTCCCGGATCATGGCAAGCTGGAGCCCTGGCGGCTGATCGTGGTGCAAGGGGCCGCGTTCCAGCGCCTGGCCGACCTGGCCGAGACGCGCGCGCGGGAACTGGGTGGCGACGACGAGAAGATCGCCAAGGGCCGCGGGCAGTTTGACCTGGGCAAACTGGCCGTCGTGGTGATCGCCTCGCCCAAGCTTTCGCCCAAGATACCGGCGGCCGAGCAGGTCCTCTCGGCAGGCGCGCTTTGCCTTGGCATCGTCAATGCCGCCGAGGCCGCAGGCTGGGGCGCGTCGTGGCTGACCGGCTGGCCGGCGCATGACGCGACCTTCGCCGCCCGCGCCTTTGGCTGCACCGAAGGCGAAAGCGTCGCCGGCATCGTTCATATCGCCACCCCGCCCGAGGACGGACCCGACCGGCCCCGGCCTGACCTGTCTCGCATTGTCACCTGGGTCGAGGCGTGATCTTCGCGGCCTTCTTCAAGGCCCTTGGCCAGCTGGGCGACCGCCGCTTTCGCCGCGTTGTGATCCTGGGCGTGCTTCTTGCGCTGGCGCTTCTGTTCGCGGTCTATGCCCTGTTCCTGCAGCTGGTCTGGTGGCTGTCGCCCGACCAGATCGACCTGCCGGTGATCGGCCCGGTGACGGGCATGGACACGCTTCTGGGCTGGACCTCGGTCCTGTTCATGATCGGGCTGTCGGTGTTTCTGATGGTCCCTGTCGCCTCGGCCTTTACCGGGCTGTTCCTGGAAGACGTGGCCGATGCCGTCAAGGACCGGCACTATCCGCAGCTTCCCGCCGCCACGCCCTTAAGCTTTGGCGAAAGCCTGCGGCAGTCGGTCAATTTTCTGGGCCTGGTGCTGGCGGTGAACATCGGCGCGCTGTTCATCTACCCCTTCCTTGGCCCGTCGATCCCGCTGGCCTTCTGGGCGCTGAACGGCTTCCTGTTGGGGCGCGAGTATTTCACGCTGGTCGCCCTGCGCCGCCTGCCGCCGTCAGAGGTCAAGGCGATGCGCCGTCGCAACCGCTGGACGCTGTGGGCTGCGGGCACGCTGATGGCAGCGCCCCTGTCAGTGCCGATCCTGAACCTGGTGATCCCGGTCCTGGGTGTGGCGACCTTCACGCACCTGTATCATCAGCTCGCCACCGCCGGTCGGTAGCGCAACCCAAATTTCTTAAACAAGAAATTTGTCAAAATCCTTACTTAAGGATTTTGGCCCGGTCCCAGCGTCAGGGCGTCATCCGGCCGAACCAGTCCAGGTCTTCCATCGTGATCCAGCCCGACAGGATCACCCCCGCGATCACCGCCCAGATCGGCGTCGCGATCAGCGTCGTGACCCAGGCCTTGCGCTTCATCACCTCACCGGCCGGTGCCCCCGGAGGTGTCCCCGGCACGATGTCATTCGCCTCGTCCTGCGAGACGGTGCGGTAGGGCAGGACGCAGAACAGCGTCATGAACCAGGTGATCGAATAAAGGACCAGTGCCGCCGTGATCGTCATGCCTGCTCAAGCTCCACCAGACAGCCGTTGAAATCCTTGGGGTGCAGAAACAGCACCGGCTTGCCATGCGCGCCGATCTTCGGCTCGCCCGAGCCCAGCACCCGCGCGCCCGAGGCCTTGAGGTGGTCGCGCGCCGCCAGGATGTCGTCGACCTCGTAGCAGATGTGGTGGATGCCGCCCGAGGGGTTCTTCTCCAGAAAGCCGTTGATCGGAGATGTCTCGCCCAGTGGATGCAGAAGTTCGATCTTGGTGTTCGGCAGTTCGATGAAGACCACCGTCACCCCGTGGTCGGGTTCCGCCTGCGGCGCGCCGACCTTGGCCCCAAGGGTGTTGCGGTACTGCGCCGCTGCGGCTTCAAGGTCGGGCACGGCGATGGCGACGTGGTTCAGGCGTCCGATCATGGGGTCCTCCGGGCTGTTGGTGCCGCTTATGCGGTCCGGCCTTCGGTCATGCAAGTGGCTCAAGGGTCGCAGGCGTTAACCCGGACTTTACGGCGATCAGGGAAAACTCGGCGCACGAAGATGAGGTTGCCCATGCCGTTTCCGCCCGAACCGATGATGCCGCCGCCCCCGCTGCATGGCCAGGGCCGCCTGCCATTGCAGGGTCTGTCGCTGTTGATCGTCGACGACAGCCGCTTTACCTGCGACGCCCTGCGCCTGATCCTGCAGCGCGCGGGTGCCCGGCTTCGGCGCGCGGAAAGCCTTGAAATCGCACGGCTGCATCTGGCCTTCCGCCGTCCGGACCTGGCCATTATCGACCTTGGCCTGCCCGATGGCCGGGGTGAGGACCTGATCGCCGAGCTGGCAGCCGAGGGGCTTCCCGTCCTTGGCCTGTCGGGCGACCCGGACGGGCGCGAAGCGGCGCTGGATGCCGGCGCGACCGAGTTTCTGGAAAAACCGCTCGGCTCGGCCGCAGCGCTGGTCCGGCTGATTCGCCAGCTTGCCAGCGGTGCAGGCCCGGTCGAAAAGGGTGATGACACCCCTGCCCCCCTGGGCGATCCGCTGGCCTTGCGCGACGATCTGGTGCGCGCCGCCAGCCTGATCACCGCGCCGGGCGACACGGCCTATGCCAAGGGCTTCCTGCGCAGCCTGGCGCGGGCGGCGGGCGATGTCGCCTTGCAGGCCGCCGTGGAAGAGACACACACCGCCTTCGACCGCGCCAAACTGGCGCGCATGATCGAGAATCGGCTTGCCGCCCTCAGTTCGCTGGCGTGATCAGCGCTCCAGCGCCGGATCGCTTGCCGCCCGCACCAGCCGCGTCAGGTCGGACAGCCGTTCCTTCTGCTGGCCCTGCGCGTCGAAGTTCGCGGGCGCAAGCCAGGCCGCATAAGCCTCGGCCAGGGCAGGCCATTCGCTGTCGATCACGCTGAACCAGGCGGTGTCGCGGTTGCGCCCCTTGACGATCATGTGCTGCCGGAACACCCCCTCGAAGCTGAAACCCAACCGCTGCGCTGCCCGGCGCGAACCCAGGTTCAGGGCATTGCATTTCCATTCATAGCGCCGGTAGCCCGCCGTGAAGGCCCAGTCCATCATCAGGAACATGGCTTCGGTCCAGGCCCGACCGCGCTGCATGGCCGGAGAGATACAGATATGCCCGACCTCGATCGACCCGGCCTCGGGCGTGATCCGCAGATAGCTGGCGATCCCGCCGGCAAGGCCCGTCGTCCGGTCGCGCAGCACCAGAAAGCGCGGGTCGTCGCCGGCTTCCTTTTCCCGCGCCCAGCGGTGATAGGCCGAGCCCGAGGTGAACGGCCCGTAAGGCATATAGTCCCAAAGGCTGTCGTGTCCCTGGAAGGCCCCGTGCAGTTCGAACGCATGGGCTTCGGCCGAAAGCGGCTCCAACCGCACCATGCGCCCCTCCAGCGCGGTGAAATCCGGGCGCCGAGGGGGGGTCCAGCCTGCGACCAGCTCTCCCAGCCTTGCATCCGACATCACGCGTCCTCCCCTGCCCCTGGGTCAGGCTAGGCCCGCAGCCCAGCCGACGCAAGCCGCTGGCTAGAAGTGGAAATCCGCAGGATAGGAGTGGAAGCCGTCGAAATCAGCTTTGCCCAGCGGCACCCCTGCAGCGCGCAAGGCGGCGTAACCCATTGTCAGGTGGAAGAAAAAGTTCGGCAGGCCGTAGAGATGCAGGAACTCTGCCCCGGTCTGCTCCAGCACTGCGAAACCGGCCTGATGGCGGATGATGCGCGTCTCGGCCCCGTCGAAGTCGGCCGGGGTCATCGATCCCAGCAGCGCGCGGGCGACGGCCAGCCGGGGACCAAGTCCCTGCGGCAGGTCCGGCACCTCGCGCCCCGCAAGCGGGCAGGCGATCCGCAAGGCAAAGCCCGCCGCAGTGGCGAACTGCTGGCGGGCGGGGAAGCTGTCGGCAATGCGGGCGTCCAGGGCATCCGGCCCCGCGACCGCCACGATGTCGCTGACGCGCGACAGGTAGTGGCGGAAGACGGGGACCGAGGCCTGGTACATCAGCTGTCCTTCGGCACGACGCGCAGGTTCAACTCGCGCAGCTGCTGCAGGGTCGGATCGCTGGGAGCGTTCATCAGCAGGTCCTCGGCCCGCTGGTTCATCGGGAACATGATCACCTCGCGGATGTTCTGGGTATCGGCCAGAAGCATCACCAGCCGGTCGATCCCCGCAGCACAGCCCCCATGCGGAGGTGCCCCGTACTTGAATGCCTTGACCATGCCGCCGAACCGCTTGTCGACTTCGCTGTTCGGGTAGCCCGCGAGTTCAAACGCCTTGTACATGATCTCGGGCTTGTGGTTGCGGATGCCGCCAGAGATCACCTCATAGCCGTTGCACGCGAGGTCATACTGGTAGGCATAGACGTCCAGCGGGTCGCCATTCAGCGCCTCCAAGCCCCCCTGCGGCATCGAGAAGGGGTTGTGGCTGAAGTCGATCTTCCCCTCGTCGGTCTTCTCGTACATCGGGAAGTCGACGATCCAGGCAAAGCGGAAGCTGTCCTTGTCGGTCAGGCCGAGTTCTTCGCCGATCACGTTCCGCGCGCGGCCCGCGATGGGTTCAAAGGTCTCCGGCTTGCCGCCAAGGAAGAAGGCCGCGTCGCCCTTCTCCAGGCCCAGCTGGACCCGGATCGCCTCGGTCCGCTCGGGTCCGATGTTCTTGGCCAGGGGACCGGCGGCTTCCATGCCCGAGCCATCCTCGGCCTCGCGCCAGAAGATATAGCCCATCCCCGGCAGGCCCTGCTGTTGCGCAAAGGCGTTCATCCGGTCGCAGAACTTGCGTCCAACGGGTTCGCCCGACGGCCCCTTGGGTGCCGGAATGGCGCGGACTTCGTTGCCGTCCTGCTCCAGAAGCTTGGCGAAGATGGCAAAGCCGGAGCCGCGGAAATGTTCCGACACGTCCTGCATCCGGATCGGGTTGCGCAGGTCTGGCTTGTCGGAGCCGAACCATTTCAGCGAATCCCGGTAGGCAATGCGCGGCCAGTCGGCGTGGACGCGGCGCGCCTTGCCGAAGTGTTCGAACAACCCTTGCAGCACCGGCTGGACGGCCGCAAAGACGTCGTCCTGGGTGACGAAGGACATCTCGACATCCAGCTGATAGAAGTCGGTGGGCGAGCGATCGGCGCGCGGGTCTTCGTCGCGGAAGCAGGGCGCGATCTGGAAATAGCGGTCAAAGCCCGCCACCTGGATCAGCTGCTTGAACTGCTGCGGCGCCTGCGGGAGCGCGTAGAACTTGCCCGGATGCAGGCGGGACGGCACCAGGAAGTCGCGGGCACCTTCGGGTGACGACGCGGTGATGATCGGCGTCTGGAACTCGGTGAAGCCCTGGTCCCACATGGCGTTCCGCAACCAGCGCACCACGTTCGACCGCAGCATCATGTTCTGGTGCATCGTGTCGCGGCGCAGGTCGAGGAAGCGGTAGGTCAGCCGGGTTTCCTCGGGATATTCGGTGTCGCCGAAGACCGGAAGTGGCAGTTCCTCGGAGGCGCCCAGCACCTCGACCTCGGTCACATAAACCTCGATCTCGCCGGTGGGGATCTTGGCGTTGACCAAGGACGCATCCCGCGCCTTCACCCGGCCGTCCACCCGAATGACCCACTCGGCCCGCACCTTCTCCAACGCCGCAAAGGCGGGCGAGTCCCCGTCGCACAAAAGCTGCGTGATCCCGTAATGGTCGCGCAGGTCGATGAACAGCACCCCACCGTGGTCCCGCACCCGGTGAACCCAGCCCGACAGGCGGACGGTCTGGCCGACATGATCCTTGTTCAGCGCGGCACAGGTGTGGCTGCGATAGGCGTGCATCATCGTTCCCCTTTCCAGGGCCTCAATTTCCTCGCGCCGATACACCTTGCCCCCTGCCTGAAGTCAAGCCCACGCCCTTTCATACTGGCGCAAATATCCCCGTATGAAAACTGCAGGGATCAGACCACGAAGCGCGTTGCCGACCCAAAGCTTTGCACCGGAAAGATCCTCTGCCCGCAATACCTCCTTCGGGCAGCCCAGTTCTGCCCGCAAGACGCCCGGCAGCAGGCCCGACGCGAGGGGTGGTGTCCGCATCCCCTGCCCCCGGTCGAAAAACACCGTGGTGATCGAGCCGTCGCAGACTTCGTCGCGTTCGTTTAGGAAGATCACCTCGTCCAAACCTTCGGGCAGCGCGCCCCGCGCCCGGTCATAGGCCGCGCGTCGGGTGGATTTTATCCGCAGCCAGGGGTCGTCCGATCGCAACCTCTCCTTGGCCAGGCCCACGCGCCACTCGGCCTTGGCCGCAGGCAGAGGCGCGACCGTCCACTCCGCCCGGCCCTCCCCGTCCAGGGTCAGCCTCAGCCGCGCCGGGTGGTGCGGTCCGTCGGGCGCAACGTCTGGACAGGGCCAGCCCAACATTTCTGCCGACCGCTGCAGCCGGTCCAGATGCAGCGCCCAGCGTGGCGCGGCGCGGCCGTCCCACAGCACCGTCTCGATCAGCTTCAGTCCCGGCTCACGGCCGCCTTCACGAAGCGCGCTTTCCACAGCGCCTCCTCCCATTCGCCTGCCGCAGTCGAGCCATGCGTCAGCCCGCCGCCCACGTTCATAACGATCTCAGATCCGCTGATCGAAAGTGTCCGAATCGCGACCGAGAAATCGGCGTCCCCGGACGGCGACATCCATCCCACCGCACCACAATAGACGCCGCGCGCAAAGGGCTCGACCTCGCGGATGATCTCCATCGCCCGGATTTTCGGCGCGCCGGTGACCGAGCCGCAGGGAAACAGCGCGGCCATCAGCCCCGGTAGGGTCGGCGGCCCGTCCAGCACGCCTTCGACGGTCGAGGTCATCTGGTGCACCGTCGCATAGCTTTCGATGGCGTAAAGGGCGGGCACTTTCACCGTTCCCACCCGCGACAGTCGCGAGATGTCGTTGCGCAACAGGTCGACGATCATCAGGTTCTCGGCCAGGTCCTTCTCGTCGCTCAGCAGATCCGCGATGATCGCGGCATCCTCGGCAGGGTCCTTGCCGCGGGGCCGCGTGCCCTTCATCGGGCGCGTGACGATCTTGCCGCCCTGCACCTTGAAGAAAAGCTCGGGCGACCGCGACACGACCACCGGCCCCACCCCAAGGTCGACATAGGCCCCATGTCCCACCGCCCCTGTGCGGCGGAAGGCCCCGTATAGCCCCAGTGCCGTTCCCTGGGCCAGCCGCGCCACCATCGGAAACGTCAGGTTGACCTGGTAACAGTCCCCGGCAGCAATATAGTCGAAAATCTTCCGCGCGGCGGTCCCATAGGCGCGCCGCCCGACCAGCGGCTCGGGGGCGGTCATCCGCGTCCGCTCGCCCTCGGCCCCGGCCCGTGCCAGCACTTGCCCTGCAGCCAGGGGGCGATCAAAGACCCCCAGCGCCACGAGCGGGCCGGGCCGCTTGCGCGGCATCCGGCGGGCTAGCTTCGGCTCCAGCGCGTAGCCTGCCTCGTAGGCGACATAGCCGGCCAGCCAGGCCCCCTTTGCCCGAAGCGCCTCGGCCCGGGCCAGCGCGGGCGCGACATCGCCTGGGGTCTGGGCGGCAATGACCTCGCGCGGCGCGTCGAAAAGCGCCGGTGCCCCGTCTGGCCCATGTTCAAGAAGGATCACCCGCGCGCCCCCACTGTCCTGTCTGTCGAGATAGGCCGATCCTGCACCCCGCGCCAGTGGCTTTCCCGACAGGCCTGACGGGGTTTGCGACCCGCCGGTTTGCCCCTTGCGCCGGTCCGGCTTCTGTCTATAACCCGCACAATTTTGCGCAATAGGTGGGGGCTGACATGCCGAAGCGGACCGATATCAAGTCGATCATGATCATCGGCGCGGGCCCCATCGTCATCGGCCAGGCGTGTGAGTTCGACTACTCCGGCGCCCAGGCCTGCAAGGCCCTGCGGGAAGAAGGCTACCGGGTCATCCTGGTGAACTCGAACCCCGCGACGATCATGACCGACCCCGGTCTGGCGGACGCCACCTACATCGAGCCGATCACCCCCGAAGTCGTCGCCAAGATCATCGAAAAGGAACGCCCCGACGCGCTGTTGCCGACGATGGGCGGGCAGACCGGCCTGAACACCGCGCTGGCGCTGGCCGACATGGGCGTGTTGGAAAAGTACAAGGTCGAGCTGATCGGGGCCAAGCGCGAAGCCATCGAAATGGCAGAAGATCGCAAGTTGTTCCGCGAGGCGATGGACCGGATCGGCCTGGAAAACCCCAAGGCCACCATCATCGCGGCCCCGAAGAAGGCCGACGGCAAGTACGACATCGCCGCCGGAGTGGCCGAGGCGATTGCCGCCATTGAATACGTCGGCCTGCCTGCCATCATCCGTCCCGCCTTCACCCTTGGCGGCACCGGCGGCGGCGTCGCATACAACCGCGACGACTATGAGGCGATCGTGAAGTCCGGGCTTGAGGCCTCGCCGGTCGCGCAGGTGCTGGTCGACCAGTCACTGCTCGGCTGGAAAGAGTTCGAGATGGAGGTTGTCCGCGACCGCAAGGACAACGCCATCATCGTCTGCTCCATCGAAAACGTCGACCCGATGGGCGTCCATACCGGCGACTCGATCACCGTGGCCCCCGCGCTGACCCTGACCGACAAGGAATACCAGATCATGCGCAACGGCAGCATCGCCGTCTTGCGCGAGATCGGGGTGGAGACCGGCGGATCGAACGTTCAGTGGGCGATCAACCCCGCCGACGGCCGCATGGTCGTGATCGAGATGAACCCCCGCGTGTCGCGCTCCTCGGCGCTGGCGTCCAAGGCCACCGGCTTCCCCATCGCCAAGATCGCCGCGAAGCTGGCCGTCGGCTACACCTTGGATGAACTCGACAACGACATCACCAAGGTGACGCCCGCGTCGTTCGAGCCCTCCATCGACTATGTCGTCACCAAGATCCCCCGCTTCGCCTTCGAAAAATTCCCCGGTTCCGAGCCCAACCTCACCACCGCGATGAAATCCGTGGGCGAGGCGATGGCCATCGGTCGCACCATCCACGAATCCCTGCAAAAGGCGCTGGCGTCCCTGGAAACCGGCCTCACCGGCTTTGACGAAATCGCCATCCCGGGCGTTCAGGGAACACCCGTCCCGGGCCTGACCCGGGACCTCGACGCCCAAAGCCGAGCCTCCATCGTCAAAGCCCTCGGCCAAGCCACCCCCGACCGCCTCCGCGTCATCGCGCAAGCCATGCGCCACGGGTTGACCAACGACGAGATCAACCAGATCACCTCCTTCGATCCCTGGTTCCTTGCCCGCATCCGCGAGATCATCGACTTGGAGGCCACAATCCGCAAGGAAGGCCTGCCCACCAACCCCGAGGCGCTCCGCAAGCTCAAGATGATGGGCTTCACCGACGCCCGCCTCGCCAAACTCACCGGCCGGGACGAAGCGCAAGTCCGCCGCGCAAGGCAACGCCTCGGCGTGACCGCGGTCTTCAAGCGCATCGACACCTGCGCGGCGGAGTTCGAGGCCCAGACCCCCTACATGTACTCCACCTACGAACACCCCGCGATGGGTGACGTGGAATGCGAATCCCGGCCCTCCAAGGCCAAGAAAGTCGTCATCCTTGGCGGCGGCCCGAACCGCATCGGCCAGGGGATCGAGTTCGACTATTGCTGCGTCCACGCCTGCTATGCGCTCACCGCTGCGGGCTATGAGACCATCATGGTCAACTGCAACCCCGAGACCGTCAGCACCGACTACGACACCTCTGACCGCCTGTATTTCGAACCGCTGACCCTGGAACACGTCCTCGAAATCCTGCGGGTCGAGCAGGAAAACGGCACCCTTCACGGCGTCATCGTCCAGTTCGGCGGCCAGACGCCCCTTAAACTCGCCAACGCCCTGCACGCCGAAGGCATCCCGATCCTCGGCACCACGCCCGACGCCATCGACCTGGCCGAAGACCGTGAGCGGTTCCAGCAGCTTCTCCACAAGCTCGGCCTCAAGCAGCCGCACAACGGCACCGCCCGCAGCCGCGACGAAGCCTTCAAAGTCGCGCAGGATGTCGGCTATCCCCTGGTCATTCGCCCCTCCTTCGTCCTTGGCGGCCGCGCGATGGAGATCATCCGCGACGACGCCCAGCTGGAACGCTACATCACCACCGCCGTTCAGGTCTCCGGCGACTCGCCTGTCCTTCTCGACTCATATCTCTCCGGTGCCGTCGAGGTTGACGTCGATGCGTTAAGCGACGGTAAAGCCGTGCATGTCGCTGGAATCATGGAACATATCGAGGAGGCAGGCGTCCACTCCGGCGACTCGGCCTGCTGCCTGCCGCCGCACCAGTTGTCCGCCGAGACCGTCGAGGAACTCAAACGCCAGACCGTCATCATGGCCCTCGCCCTCAACGTTGTCGGCCTGATGAACGTGCAATTCGCGATCAAGGACGGCGTGATCTACGTCCTGGAAGTGAACCCCCGCGCCAGCCGCACCGTGCCCTTCGTCGCCAAGGCCACCGACAGCGCCATCGCCTCCATCGCCGCCCGCCTGATGGCCGGTGAGCCGCTGTCCAACTTCCCGATGCGCGCCCCCTACCCCGCCGGCGTCGGCCCCGACAGCCCGCTGCCCCTCGCCGACCCGCTGACCCTCGCCGACCCCAACACCCCGTGGTTCAGCGTCAAAGAGGCCGTCCTCCCCTTCGCCCGCTTCCCCGGCGTCGACCCGGTCTTGGGGCCGGAAATGCGATCGACCGGCGAGGTGATGGGCTGGGACCGCACCTTCGCCCTGGCCTTCCTCAAGGCCCAGATGGGCGCCGGGACGATCCTGCCGGAAAAGGGCCGCGTCTTCTTGTCGGTCAAGGACATGGACAAGACCCCGGCCCTCGCCGCCGCCGCCCGCGACCTTGTGGCGATGGGCTTCGTGATCGTCGCCACCAAGGGCACCGCGAAGTGGCTGGCCTCGAAGGACGTGCCCTCCGAGGCCGTCGCCAAGGTCTACGAAGGCCGCCCGAACATCGTCGACCGGCTGAAGAACAACGACATCGCCCTGGTGATGAACACGACCGAGGGCACGCAGGCCGTGTCCGACAGCCGTGACATCCGGCGCGTCGCGCTGATGGACAAGATCCCGTATTTCACCACCGCCGCGGCGTCAGTGGCTGCTGTGGCGGCGATGAAGGCGCGTGGCGAGGGGTATGGGGTGCGGACGTTGCAGGGTTGAGGTTGGCCGATACAACATATAGCTGAATTTGGTGGGTTATCCCCACATTTGCGATCCGGCTTTCAGCATATTGGTACTTTTCCCTTGATTTCACCCATATATTGGGGGATAAGTCTGGGGAAACCCCCATTGATAGGGGGTCAAATGCGTGGTCGCGCTTTTTGCGCTTGACCTGCATATATCTCGTAGCGCACATTTCGTCGTGACAGTCGGAGAATCGAAAGACGCCGCCCCGGGGTGCATCCCAAAGCGGCGTCCCACTCCGAAACCGCGAAACCTGAAGGTCGCTGCGGTACATCGCGAAGCACTTTGGTTTGAATCAAACCAAAGACGGTGAGTCAAGCGGCCTTCGCAAACAAAGGAGGTCGCCATGGGCGACAAACTGAAGCCGGGGTCGTCCGCCCCTCGTTCTGGACAATATGAGCAGGTTGGGCCGCGCGGTGGGCATACTGGTTCTGAGCGCACTGTGGTGCGTGGGGAACCGCTGCCGCCGACGCCTAGGCCGGGTATGGGTTACGTTCTCGTCGATCCGACGAAAAACGGGGCCGGAAAAGGCAAGTGAGCCGAAAGGGTGTCGCAGGAAACTGCGGCACCCATTTAGTTCCGGCCTTGCCTCCAAGGTCGCCTTACAGGCAACTATCCGCCGAACCCTTAGCCACAATCGCCTGCCAATCCGGTCCCAGCGTTTGACGCGCCGACAGCGCATCCTTCATCCGCGGATCACCCTTCTGGATGATCTGGATGACCATGTCCTGCGTGTTCGTCCCGTAGGTGTCGAAACCGCCGTAGGTAGTGAACATCCCGCCCGTGATCTCCGACCTCGACTGGTCACCGACCACGATGAAGCGGTCAGCGCCACGCTTGATGACTTCGATGGCGGCCTCACGGAAGGCGATCTCTCGCGTGCCCTTCGCGCCGCACATGTCCTCAGCTTGCGTTGAAATTTTGAAAGACGACTGCGTCAGCGGCTGCACACTCGTTTCGACGCATCCGACCAAAGCCACCAAGGAACATGCAACGACAAATTTCCGCACGGGCGAATCCTTCCTGTTCATAACATTCTGCCACTAATGCATAGCGGCGCAATTCTTAACAATCCCCTAACAGAAAATCCCAACCCACTGAAATTCCTCCAAAACTCCAATTTGTCCACCGTGGACACCCCTCCCCCCAAGGTCGCTTTCCACCCCCAACCCGTCCCCTCCGGCTTGGAAACCCCGGCCCGGCCCGCTACTCTCCGACCCCAAAGGAGACCCCCATGCCCCGCGAGACGACCCTCTCCCTGATCCGCCGGTACTACGACGCCTTCAATGCGGGCGACCCCGAGGGGATGCTCGCCTGCCTGACCGACGACATCGAGCACCGGGTGAACGAGGGCGGGCACCGGATCGGGAAGGTGATGTTCCGGGAGTTCTGCGGCCACATGGGGGTCAGCTACCGGGAGCAACTCAAGGACCTCACCATCTTCGCGACCGACGACGGCACCCGGGGGGCGGCGGAGTTCGTGGTCCACGGGGAGTATCTGCAGACCGACCCCGGCCTGCCGGAGGCGCGCGGCCAGACATACATCCTCCCCGCCGGGGGGTTCTTCGAGGTCCGGGATGGCCTCATCAGCCGCATCACCACCTTCTACAACCTCAACGATTGGGTCCGGCAGGTCCAAGGATGAACATCGACGAGATCGACGTCCGGGTCCTGCGCGGCCCCGACCTGGAGGCCGCCCTCGACGGCGTGGCCAAGCTACGGATCACGGTGTTTCGGGACTGGCCCTACCTCTATGACGGCTCGCTGGACTACGAACGCCAATATCTGGACACCTACCGCGACAACCCCGGCGCGCTGCTGGTGGGGGCGTTCCATGACGGCCAGCTGATCGGAGCCTCGACCTCGACCCCGATGGAGGACCACGCGCCGGAGTTTTCCGCGCCCTTCCGCGACCTTGGACTGAAACCGGAAAGCATCCTCTATGGCGCCGAGTCGGTCCTCCTCCGCCCCTACCGCGGCTTTGGCCTGGGTCACCGGTTCATCGACCTGCGCGAGGAACACGCCAGAAACCTGGGCCGCACCCATGTCGCCTTCTGCTCGGTCATCCGGCCCGACGACCACCCGGCCCGCCCCGCTGCGGCCCGGACAAACGACGCCTTCTGGCGCGGGCGGGGGTATGAGACGCTGCCGGGCGTGGTGGCGCGGTTCAGCTGGAAGGATCTGGGCGACAGTGCCGAAACGGAGAAGCCCCTGCAGTTCTGGATGCGGCGGCTTTAGGTCTACTTCACGTCCAGATGGATCGCCCGCCGATAGGCCCGCTGGCCGTAAAGCAGGGCCGACCCGCTGCCGGAAAGCTGCACTGCGCTGACGCGGCCGATGATCACGTGATGCGTCTCCCACAACAGCGCGGTGGCAAGGCGACATTCGAAGCTGGCCGTGGCCCCGGCCAACATTGGCTGACCGATGTCGCCAGCAGCCCAGGTCACCTGGTCGAAACGTTCCTCCCGGTCAGTGGCGCTGCGGCCGGCGAAGAGGTTCGCGATCTCTTGCTGGTCCTCGGCCAGAAGGTTGGCACAGAAGGCGCGGTTCTGCAGGATTGCGGTCGCGGCCGGGGATTGGCGGTTGATGCAGACCAGCAGCGACGGTTGCTCGCCATCGGCCGAGACCGAGGTCAGCGAGGACACGGTGACGCCCGCGCGTCCGCCCTCGCCGTCGGTGGTGGCGACGGCGACGAAGGTGGCCGCGCGGCTCATGCCTTCGACAAAGGCGGCGCGGAGGTCGGCGAACTGGGGCATCAGGTTTCCCGGGGCAATGGCTGCAAGCTGCGGACGGGCGCGTCCAGTGGTGGATCTAAGCCTGTATCATGCCGAGAAAATGGCGCTGAGGCCGGGCGAGCAGGTTTTTCTATCGCACCCCGCCCGCGCGGGCCGCGAAAGCCTGGGGTCCGCCCAGATCGTCCAGGATCGGACAGTCGGGCCGCTGGTCCCCGGCGCAGCAGTGGACCAGATGTTCCAGCGCCGCCTTCATTTCCTGCATCTCGCGGATGCGCGCCTCCAACGCCTGCACCTGGGCTTCGGCCAAATGCTTGACGTCCGCGCTGGCCCTTTCCCGGTCGCGCCACAACGCCAGAAGATCCGCGACCTTTTCCATCGGGAAGCCAAGGTCACGGGCGCGACGCACGAAGCGCAGGATCTGCACCTCTTTCGGGCCGTAGGTCCGGTAGCCTGATCCCGTCCGACCGGCAGGGGGGATCAGGCCGGTTTCCTCGTAATAGCGGATCATCTTGGCCGACACGCCCGAGGCCCGGGCAGCTTCACCGATGTTCATCATGTGCGAGCTCCATAGCGTTTCAGCCGCAGGGCGTTGGTCAGGACGAAGACCGAGGACATCGCCATCGCCCCGGCGGCCAGCACCGGGGACAAAAGGATGCCGAAGGTCGGGTAAAGCACCCCGGCCGCGACGGGGATCAGTGCCGCGTTGTAGGCGAAGGCCCAGAAGAGGTTCTGCTTGATGTTGCGCATCGTGGCGCGGCTGAGGCCGATGGCATCGGCCAGCGCGGGCAAACGGCCCGAGACCAGCACCACATCCGCCGCCTCGATGGCGATGTCGGTGCCGGTGCCCATCGCGATGCCCACGTCCGCCTCGGCCAGGGCAGGCGCGTCATTGATCCCGTCACCCGCGAAGGCCAATGCGCCATGCGCCTTCAGTTTGCGGATCACCTCGACCTTGCCTTCGGGCGTCACCTCGGCCACCACCTCGTCGATGCCAAGGTCGCGGGCGATGGCCTGCGCGGTCCGGGCGTTGTCGCCCGAGATCATCGCAAGCTTCAGCCCCATCGCCTTCATCGCGGCAATGGCGGCAGGGGTTGTCGGCTTCACCGTATCGGCCACTGCCAGCAGGGCCACCAACTTGCCGTCCCGCGCCGCGTAAAGCGGGCTTTCACCGCGGTCGGCCAGACGTTCGGCCTCGGGCAGGAAGGCGGCGATGTCGACCCCGCGATTGCCCATCTCGCGCGCCGAGCCAAGCGCGATCTCTGCCCCTGCGACGCGGGCAAAGACGCCGTGGCCGGGCTTGGCCAGGAACCCCTCGACCGCGGGCAGGGCCAGACCCTCGGCCGCAGCGACGATGGCGCGGGCGACGGGGTGTTCGGACTGTGCCTCGACCGCCGCCAGCACGGGGAGCAGGGCCTCTTTCGTCTCGCCCTCGGCGGGCTTGAAGCTGGTCAGCACGGGCTTGCCTTCGGTCAGAGTGCCGGTCTTGTCGAAGGCCACCACCTGCACGCCCTGCAGCGCCTGCAACGCCTCGCCCTTGCGGAAAAGGACGCCCAGTTCAGCCCCCCGGCCCGTTCCGACCAGGATCGAGACCGGAGTCGCAAGACCCATCGCGCAGGGGCAGGCGATGATCAGGACCGCCACGGCATTGACCAGGGCCATCGGCAAGGACGGCGCAGGTCCGAAGATCAGCCAGACAAGGAAGGTCACCACCGCGAGGGCCATCACGGCGGGGACGAACCACAGCGTCACCTTGTCGACCAGCGCCTGGATCGGCAGCTTGCCGCCCTGCGCAGCCTCGACCATGCGGATGATGCGCGACAGCATGGTGTCCGCGCCGACCGACACCGCCTCCATCACGAGGGCACCCGTCTGGTTCACCGTGCCGCCGATCACCCGGTCGCCCGCGTGCTTTTCGACGGGCAGGGGTTCGCCGGTGACCATCGATTCGTCGATCCAGCTGGCCCCCTCGGCCACGCGACCGTCGACGGGCACACGCTCGCCCGGCCGCAGTTCCAGAAGGTCCCCGGGCCGCACCTCGGCCACGGGCAGGTCCTGGACCTTGCCCCCACGCCGCACATGGGCGACGACGGGTTGCAGGCCGATGAGCCGCTCGATGGCTTTGGACGACCGGCCCTTGGCGCGGGCTTCCAGCAACCGGCCCAGCAGGATCAGGGTCACGATCACCGCGGCGGCCTCGAAATAGACGACGACCGATCCCGGCGGCAGCAGCGCGGGCTGGAAGGTCGCCAGCGTCGAATAGGCCCAGGCCGCACCCGAGCCGACTGCGACAAGGCTGGACATGTCGGGCGCGCCCTTCACAAGCGCGGGGATGCCCTTCAGGAAGAAGCGGCGACCTGGACCGGCCAGGACAATGGTCGTCAGCACGAACTGGATCAGCCAGCTGGTGGTCTGGCCAATGGTGCCCATGATGAAGTGGTGAAAGGCCGGGATCATGTGCGACCCCATTTCCAGCACGAAAACCGGCAGGGTCAGCACGGCGGCAAGGATCAGGTCGCGGGTCAGCCCCTCGGCCTCGCGCTCGCGGCGGTCGGTCACGGTTTCGGTCGTGGCACTGGCGACGCGGGCGGCGTAGCCTGCGGCCTTGACCGCCTGGATCAGCGCTGCGGGGTCTGCCGCACCCTCGACCCGGGCGCTTTCGGTGGCAAGGTTGACATTGGCCAGTGTCACCCCCGGCACGGCCTTCAACGCCCGTTCGACCCGCGCGACGCAGGAGGCGCAGGTCATGCCTTCGATCGTCAGGTCCTGAACAGTGGCCGGAACCTTGTAGCCGGCCTTCTCGATCGCGCCGATCAGCGCTGCGGGCGGGGCGATGCCGGTGATCTCGGCGGTTTCGGTTGCCAGGTTCACCGCGGCGGCGCTGACCCCCGGCACGGCTTTCAGCGCCCGCTCGACACGCCCCGCGCAAGAGGCGCAGGTCATGCCGGTGATGGGCAAAGCGAGGGTGGTTTCGATGCGTGGAGCGGTCATGGTCCGATCCTCCTTGATGGTCGGGACCTTCCCCATATGGACCTTCCCATGATGGGAAGGTCAACCCCCTGACAGGTATTTTCTGCCGATACGTCGAAAGACCGCCGCCCCAGCGCTGTCTTGTAGGGCCGCGACCCTTCCGGGGATCTGGGAACGCACCGCAGGCTTCTGCGTTAAGCGACGATCTGAGCGACAATCCGAACAAGGACTTCCCGCATGGACCCGTCTCATCCAACGACGTCCTGCTGCTGCCCCGACCCTGGAACAATGCGGCGGTTCAACGCCCTGGCCGCCGCGTGACCGGGTGGGAGGGCCTTTACTGCGGCCCCGCGCCTGCGCCGGATGAGATCTGGCTGCGCTGGAACCTTGATCCCTGGGCGATTGCCGTGATCGCGGGTCTGGCGCTGCTTGCAGGGAGAAACAGGCCAGGCCTTGCCGCCATCTTCGTGCTGGCAATCGCCTTCCTGTCACCACTTTGCGCGTTGTCCTCGGCGCTGTTCTCGGCGCGGGTCCTGCATCACGTCCTGCTGGTGGCCGTCGCGGCCCCGCTTCTGGCGCTGGCGAGGCCCTCGGGATCTGACACCGGGACCGGCCTTCCCTTCCTTGCCGCCACCGCTGCGCTGTGGCTGTGGCATCTGCCCGTCGCCTATGATGCCGCCCTGTCGGACATGGCGATCTACTGGGTGATGCAGGCCAGCCTTCTTGGATCGGCCTTTCTGTTCTGGCGCGCCGTCTTCCGGCTCCCGGCGGGCGAGGGGCTGGTCTGGGTCTTCCTGGGCTATCTTGGCATGGGGATGCTGGGCGCGATCCTTACCCTTGCGCCCGAAGGCCTTTATGCCACCCATGCCTCTGCTCCGCTGCTCTGGGGCATGACGCCGCTGGCCGATCAGCAGCTGGGCGGTCTGGTAATGTGGATGCCGGCCGGGCTGCCCTATGCGGCCTGGGGCGGGATGCTGGCCCGCCGTGCCTGGCGCGGAATGGGGGCCGCGTGATGGGCTGGGCCGAGGCGCTGACCCCGCATCTCAAGGCGCTGCACCTGGGCTTCCTGGCGCTGTGGGTTGCCGGGCTTTTTGCCCTGCCGCAGATGCTGGCCCGGCATGACCCCGGCCTGATGCAGTCCGAGTTCGCGCAGATCCGCCGCGCCACGCATTATTCCTATGTCTGGGCCGTCACCCCCGCCGCCGTCATCGCGATCGCGTCCGGCACGGCGCTGATCTATCTGCGCGATGTCTTCACCGTGTGGCTTTTCGGCAAGCTGGTCCTTGTGGCCGGGCTGGTCGCCGTCCATGCCTGGGTCGGCCATACGATCATCGCCGTGGCCGAGAGCGACGGCCGCCATGACCCTCCCGCAGCGCTGGCGCCGGCTATCGTCACCCTGGGGCTGGTGATCGGCGTCCTGGTGCTGGTCCTGATGAAACCCGAGCTTGAAGACCTGCCGGTCCCGGAATGGCTGAAGGCCCCGCTGGACCGTCAGTTGCCCTTCGACGTCCCCAACCGATAATCGAAGACCAGTTTCCCGCCATGCCAGCCCGTCGCACTAACCACCAGGACCGCGAAGCCGGACAGAAGCAGCCCCCAGGGCAGCACGGCCGATTCATACCCGGTCAGCCGCCAGCCCCAGTTCAACCCCAGAAGCGACAGCAGCATCACCGCGATGACGAAGTGCGTCCAGGCCGCCGCACGGATGCGGATACCCGGCACCATCAAAAGCTCCATCGTGCCGGTCAGCCCGGCCAGCAACCCGAAGAGGAAGGCCGTCCCGCAGGCCCAAAGCGCCGCCCAGGCCCAGCGTTCCTCGCCGGACCACCAGTAGAACAGGTCCGCCCCGAAGGCGCAGAAGGTCAGCGCGACGGGGAAGGCGACGGACATGGCGTGCAGGGGATGGCCCAGGATCGCCATCCGGGTTTCGGTCTTGTCAAAGTCCGGATGGCTGGCAATCGGATCGCTGACCGAGGCCGCCTCGTCGGGCGTCGGGCGGTACGGCTGCGGCTGGGTCCTGTCCGTCACGGTCGTTTCCGGCTTGGTCTTTTCCGTCATGGGGGTCTCCTTCGCGCCCTGGCCTGCGGGGCAACGCTTCAGGGGCTGGCCGGTTGCCAGACCCAGCTGTCGATCCTGCATCCGGCGGGTCCGGCGGCTGCGGCCATCGCGGACATCTGGTGGATCATGCTGGCGGGCGGCCTGGCAATCCTGGCGCTTGTTCTGGCGCTGCTGACCGCCGCGCTCTTGCGCCGCCCTGCCCTGCCGCCCGCCGCTTCCGACACAGGCGACCCTGAACGCGGAAGCGGGCTCTGGCTCTGGACGCTGGGCCTGGCCTTTCCGCTGGTGACGCTGGCCGCGCTGACCGTCTACGGGCTGCAGATCGGTGAGCGGCTTTTGCCGCGCGAGGACCCCGACCTTGTCACGGTGACCGCCGAGGCGCGGCAATGGGCCTGGACCTTCGGTTACCCCGATGCGCCGGACCTTGCCACCGACGGCGTGCTTCACATCCCGGCCGGACGCCCCGTGGACGTCCGGATCACCAGCCGCGATGTCGTTCATTCCTTCTGGGTGCCGCGCCTTGCGGGCAAGCTGGACGCCCTGCCCGGCCACGTGAACGTCCTGCGGATCGAGGCTCCCTCTCCCGGCATCTATGCCGGTCAGACCGCCGAGTTCAACGGCGCGGGCTACCGCGAGCATGTCTTCACCGTCCAGGCGCACGACCCGGCCGCCTGGGCTCGCTTCCTGCAGGAAGGGCCGCCATGACCCAGACGCCCCTCCGCCGCGGCACGGCCCTGCGGCTGCACCGTCAGCTTGAGCGGATCTGGTCGCCCGACCCCCGTTTCCGGGGATGGCTGACCACGAACAACAACAACGACGTCGGGCGGCTTTTCCTGGCCGTGGCGACGCTGTTCTTCGTGATCGGTGGCCTGCTTGCCATGCTGATCCGGGCGCAGCTTGCCACGCCCGGCTCGGCCTTCATGGGACCCGAGGCCTACAACCAGGTCTTCACGATGCACGGCACCGTGATGATGTTCCTGTTTGCCATCCCCTTCTTCGAGGCGCTGGCGGTCCTTCTGCTGCCCGGGATGCTGGGAACCCGCGACCTCGCCTATCCCCGGCTTGGGGTCTACGGGCTTTGGGTCTACATCTTCGGCGGTTCGGCGGTCATCATCGCCATGCTGATGGGCCTGGCGCCCGACGGCGGCTGGTTCATGTATCCGCCCTTGAGTTCGGCCGCCTTTTCGCCGGGGATCGGGGCGGATGTCTGGCTCTTGGGCATCACCTCGATCGAGGTCTCGGCCATCGCCACCGCGGTCGAGATCGTCGTCACCGTCCTGCGCTACCGCGCTGCCGGGATGAGCCTGTCGCGGATGCCGATCTTCGCCTGGTACATCCTGATCGTGGCGCTGATGATCCTGACGGCCTTCCCGCCGATGATCCTGGGCTCCTTGCTGCTGGAGGTCGAACGCGCCCTTGGCTGGCCGTTCTTCCAGGTCGAAAACGGCGGTGACCCCCTCTTGTGGCAGCATCTTTTCTGGCTTTTCGGCCACCCGGAGGTCTACATCATCTTCCTGCCCGCCGCCGGGATGATCGCCACCATCCTGCCGGTCATGGCCCGCACCACGCTTCTGGGTTACGGCTGGGTCGTGGCGGCGGCGGTGTCGCTGGCGGTCCTCAGCTTCGGGCTTTGGGTCCACCACATGTTCACCACCGGCATCCCGCACCTGGGGCTGGCGTTCTTTTCGGCCGCCTCGACGCTGGTCGCCGTTCCAACCTCGATCATGATCTTTTCCTGGATCGGCACGCTCTGGAAAGGCCGGGTGCGGATGGAGGTGCCGATGCTGTGGTTGATCGGCTTCTTCGCGACCTTCGTGATCGGCGGGCTGACCGGGGTGATGCTGGCCATCGTGCCCTTCAACTGGCAGGTTCACGACACCCACTTTGTCGTCGCCCATCTGCATTACGTGCTGATCGGCGGCTATGTCTTACCGATGATCGCGGCGATCTACTATTTCCAGCCGCTTCTGACCGGGCGCTTCCATTTCTTCCGTCTTGGGGCCGTGGCCTTCTGGCTGGTGGTCCCCGCCTTCCACATCACCTTCCTTGCCGTCCATGTCGCGGGCCTTCTGGGCCAACGCCGCCGCACCTGGACCTATGACGAGGGGCAGGGCTGGGACCTGCTGAACCTTGTCGCCTCGACCGCGTCTTTCGTCATGGCCATCGGCTTTGCGCTGGTGATCCTGGACATCGGGATCAACACCTTCGCCGGGCTGCGCGGCAAGCGGAACCCCTGGGGGGCCACCACGCTGGAATGGGCCGCGCCGATGCCCTCGCCCGCCTACGGCTTCGCCTCGATCCCCATCGTGCAGGGCCGCTATCCGCTGACGGCGGACCCCGACCTGCCCCAGCGGATCGCGAAGGGTGAAGGCTACCTGGGCGACGCATCCCGCAACCGGCGCGAGACGCTGATCGTCACCACCACGACGGGCGCGCCGTTGCAGGTGGCCGTCATGCCCGGGAACTCTGCCCTGCCGATCGTGCTGGCGGTCGTCACCAGCACCTCGTTCCTGGCGCCGCTGGTCCAGGCCTACTGGCTGTCGGGCCTGGCACTGGTGGGCGTGGTCATCGTGGCGCTGGTCTGGGTCTGGACCACCGCCCCGCGCCGGGCCGAGGGGCTGGTCGATGCCGGTCACGGGACGCACCTGCCGGTCGCTGCCGAGTGCGCCGACCCGCCCGGCTGGTGGGGCTCGCTGTTTCTGCTGGTGGCGGACGGCGTGCATTTCGGCTCGCTGATGTTCGGTTACGCCTTCCTCTGGACCGTCGCGCCGAACTGGCCACCGCCCGCCTACCTTGGCCCGACGCTGCTTCCGGTGCTTCTGGCCCTTGGCGGAGCCGCCGCGCTGGCCGCTGGTCCGCGTCTTGCCGCCCGGGCCATCGGAAAAGGCCTGCGGACGGCACCCGCGCTGGTCCTGGGCCTGGTCGGAGTGCTGGCGCTGGCCGCCGCTGCCGCCTCGGTCATGCTGGCGCGACCTGACCCCGCGAGCCATGCCTATGACGCGACGCTGTGGCTTCTGGCGGGGCATGTCGGCTTTCATGCCGCGCTGACGCTGATCATGCTGGCCTACCTTGCCCTGCGCCGGATCGCCGGGCACGGCCTGCGGGTCGGCGAGGCGCGCATCGTCTCGCTCTGGGCCGATTTCACCGCTGCGACGGGGCTGGTGGCCCTGGGGGCAGCCTGGCTGCCGGGGGCCTTCGGATGACGAATATCCTGCGTCTCGCACTGCCCTTCACGATCTGGCTGATCGGCTTCAGCGCCGTCTATGCGCTGCAAGGCCTGACCTGTTCGCGCCATTGGCCCGAGGGGGTAGAGCCGCGCCCGGCACTGATCGCCGGCGCGGCCCTTTTCGTGGGGGTCCAGGGACTGGTCCTTGCGGCACTGCTTGCCCGAAGGTCGTCATCGCGCTTCGTGCAGACCACCGCCACGATCCTGGGCACCGCGGCTTTGGCGGCGGCGCTTTGGACCGTCCTGCCGGTGCTGACCATCACGGTCTGCGGCTAATCTGCAGGGCTGGTCGGTCGGCGCCAGTCGGTCGGCGCTAGTCGGTCGGGGCGGGGTCGGCCTGGGCGGGTTCTGCAGGGGCAGCTTCTGTCGGGGACCCATCCTCGGCAGGGGGCGTGCTTTGCGGTGCTGCGCCTTCGCTGTTCGCCGTCCCGGCAGCAGCGTCCGTCGCCACGCGGTCCGTCTCGACCGGGGCATCGGTGATCCGCCCATCCGCTGCGGCCACACGCCAGACGGTGTTGCCCGCGTCATCGGCAATCAGCAGCGCGCCGGTCCCGTCGATCCCCAGACCGACGGGACGCCCGCGCACCTGTTCTTCCTCGGGCAACAGGAAGCCGGTCACCACGTCCTGCAACATCCCGTCAGGCTTGCCGTCGCGGAACGGGACATAGGACACCTTGTAGCCGTTGAACTCCTCCCGGTTCCAGCTGCCGCGCTGCCCGACGAAAGCGCCATTGGCGAACTCCTCCGGCATCGCCGAGCCTTGCGTGAAGACCAGGCCCAGGGCGGCCACGTGGCTTGACAGCGCATAGTCCGGCTGGATCGCCGCCTGAACCAGATCGGGCCGCTGCGGGCGGACCCTTTCGTCGACATGCTGGCCGTAATAGCTGTAGGGCCAGCCGTAGAACCCATCCTCGACGACCGAGGTCATGTAGTCCGGCACCAGGTTCGGCCCCAACTCGTCCCGCTCATTGATCACGGCCCACAAGACGCCCGTTTCGGGGTGGAAGATCAGCCCGTTGGGATTGCGCAGGCCCGAGGCGAACATCCGCGAGGCCCCGGTCGCCCGGTCGATCTGGAAGATCGCGGCACGGCCCCGTTCCAGTTCAATTCCGTTCTCGCCCGCGTTCGAGTTCGACCCCACCGAGGCGTAAAGCTTGGTCCCGTCGGGGCTAAGCGCCAGGTCTTTGGTCCAGTGGTGGTTCAACGGGCCGCCAGACAGCAGCGTCACCAGATCGGGCTCGGCCGTGATCGCTGTCTCGCCCAGCGCGTAGGGATAGCTGACCACCCCGTCGGCGAGGGCGATGTACAGCGTGTCGTCGATCCAGGCCAGGCCGAAGGGCGAATTCAGCCCGGTCAGCAAGTCGTGGCGAGCGTCGACTACCCCGTCGCGGTTCGGGTCCTGCAGCAGGGTGATCAGGTTGGTGTCCTTTTGCGGACCGCCGCCCCCGCCTGCGGCCATCGACATGATCCAGCCGCGGATATAGTCCTTGGGCCGGAACTTGGGCTTGCCCGCGGGCGCTTTCGACTGCACCACCAGCACATCGCCGTTGGGCAGCGTATGCACGGTGCGCGGGTTCACCAGATCGGTGGCATAGGCCGTGATCGTCAGACCCTCGGGCACCGTGGGAGTCTCGCCCTGGTCCCAGCCGACGACCTCGCCGACGTTCATGCCAGGTAGAAGGTCATGATACTGCGGTTCGGGCAGCACCGGGTCGGGGCCGATCTGGCTGGAGATGTCGAAATCCTGGGCTTTGTCCCTGGCTTGGTCCTGGGCCTGAACAGATGCGGACAGGACGGCAGCCAGCGCGATGCCGGTCATCAGGACCGCACGCGGGGAAAGGGGGGTGGATGGCATTCTGGCGTCTCCTCTCAGGCGCGCTGCAGGGGCTGGACCGCCGCGCGGCGCAGCGTCGCCGACACAAGCATCAGCAGGCAGGTCAGCAGGGAAAGCCCAAGGCCCCAGGGCACGATGGCGGTCCAGCCGTCTCCGGCGTGGACCAGGCTGTTGGCGAAGGCCAGGGCCAGGACCACGGCGTTCAAGACCACCACCAGCCACAGCGGACGTCTGCGATAGACCGCAAGGCCGATCAGCCACAGAAGGACGGCAAATCCCCCCGCGACAAGGCCCGCAAACAGCAGCCAGGCGGAGAAGTCCTTCCACATCAGGATCATCGTCTGCGTATAGGCCCAGTCCGTCAGCAAGGTCAGCGCAAAGAACGCCGCCGCGAAGGACCTAAGCGTCTCTTGTCCAGGCAACGACGCCCAGGACGAGGGAGCGGGATAAGCAAGGTTGCGCACTGCCATCTGAACCCCTTCGGTTTCGCGGAACACAGGTGGCAAACCCGGTACCGCCGGATTTGGTTCCTGGAAATCTGGCTGCGGGTGTCCCGCCGCAACTCGCACCGCAGGGCAGGCGGAAGCTGTCATGAAAGGTTCATTGGACGGCGGAAATCATTTCCAGTAATCGGGAAATATGGAACAGACCTTCGCTTCCCACGCCTTTGCGACCCTTGGTCATCCCGGCCGCCTGGCGGTATTTCGCCTTCTGGTGCGCTTTGCCCCGCAAGGCGTCAGGCCGACCGAGATCGCTGCGGCCTTGGGGCTGAAGCAGAACACCCTGTCGCACCACCTGGCAGACCTGACCGGCGCGGGTCTGGTCTCGGTGGCCCGCCAGGGCAGGTCCCTCCTTTATGCCGTCGATCTGGACGCGACCGAAGCGCTGATCGGCTACCTCGCCCTCGATGTCGGGCGGGGGCGACCCGACCTTTTGTCCCCTCTTCTAACCGCCCGGAAGGACGCCGCCATGCGCGATACCGATTTCGATGTGCTCTTCATCTGCTCGGGCAATTCGGCCCGGTCGATCTTTGCCGAGGCGCTTTTGCGCGATCTGGGTCAGGGCCGGTTTCAGGCCTTTTCCGCGGGGACCCGGCCGGGAAGCGAGTTGAACCCTTTCGCGCTGGATGTCCTGCGGCGCAACGGCCACGACGTGACGGGCCTGCGGTCCAAGCATGTGTCAGAGTTCCAGCAGCCCGGCGTCCCGATCATGGATTTCGTCTTCACCGTCTGCGACACCGCCGCGGCCGAGGAGTGCCCACCCTGGCCGGGCCAGCCGATCACCGGCCACTGGGGCCTGCCCGACCCGGTAAAGGCCACCGGCACGGATGCGGAAAAGGCGCTGGTCTTCGCCCGCACCTACGCCGCCCTGCGCCGCCGGATCATGGCCTTCGTCGAGTTGCCCTTCGAGTCGCTGACGCGGCTTTCGCTGCAATCCCATGTCGACGCAATCGCGACCGACCAAGACGCAAAGGCCTGACCCGATGCCCCGTATTGCCCTGAACGGCCTTGGCCGGATCGGAAAGCTTGTCCTGCGAGACCTGATCGACACGGGGGCCGGGGGCGAGATCGTGCTGCTCAACGATCCCGTCGGCGACGCCGACCAGCACGCTCTGCTGATGGAGTTCGACTCGGTCCACGGTCGCTGGCGGACCCCGGTGTCGGCTGCGCCAGACGCGCTGGTCCTGAACGGCCAGCCGGTTCGCCTGACCCATCACAAGACCATCGAGGCTCTGCCCCTGGCCGAGCTGGCGGTGGATCTGGTGATCGACTGCACTGGCGTCTTCAAGACCGCCGCCAAGGTCGCGCCCTATTATGCGGCGGGCGTGAAGAAGGTTGTCGTCAGCGCGCCGGTCAAGGATGGCGGGGCGCTGAACCTGGTCTACGGGGTGAACCATCACCTCTACGACGGCAGCCAGGCGCTGGTGACGGCGGCCTCCTGCACGACGAACTGCCTTGCCCCGGTGGTCAAGGTGATCCACGAAGCGCTTGGCATCCGCCACGGCTCGATCACCACGATCCATGACGTGACCAACACCCAGACCATCGTCGACCGCCCGGCCAAGGACATGCGCCGCGCGCGGTCCGCACTTCTGAACCTGATCCCCACGACGACGGGAAGCGCCACGGCGATCACGCTGATCTACCCCGAACTCGAAGGCCGGCTGAACGGCCATGCGGTGCGGGTGCCCTTGCTGAACGCCTCGCTGACCGATTGCGTCTTCGAGGTCGAGCGGCCCACCACCGCCCAAGAGGTGAACGCGCTGTTCGCCGCCGCAGCGGACGGCCCGCTGAAGGGCATCCTGGGGTACGAGACGCGAGCCCTGGTGTCCTCGGATTTCACCAATGACCCGCGCTCTGCCATCGTCGATGCGCAGTCCACGATGGTGGTCAACGGGACGCAGGTGAAGATCTACGCCTGGTATGACAACGAATGGGGCTATGCCTGCCGGTTGGCCGATATCGCCCGTATGGTGGCCGGATCGCTGTGAGTGCCGCAAACCCCCTGCGCGCCTATGCGGCTGTCACGGCGGCCTACTGGGCCTTCATGCTGTCGGACGGCGCCTTGCGGATGCTGGTGCTACTGCACTTCAACGCATTGGGCTTCACGCCGATCCAGCTGGCCTGGCTGTTCCTGCTGTATGAACTGGCGGGTATCATCACCAACCTGGGCGCGGGCTGGCTTGCTGCCCGCTTTGGCCTGGCCGCGACGCTGTACGGCGGGCTTGCGCTGCAAATCGGCGCGCTGATCGCCCTGGCGCAGCTGGACCCGGGGTGGAGCATTGCAGCCTCGGTCGCCTTCGTGATGGCGGTCCAGGGGGTGTCGGGCGTCGCCAAGGACCTGGCGAAGATGTCGTCGAAGTCGGCGGTCAAGCTTCTGGCCCCGTCCGAGGCTGGGGGCCTATTCCGCTGGGTCGCCGTGCTGACGGGGTCCAAGAACGCGGTCAAGGGGCTGGGGTTCTTCTTGGGGGCCGCCCTGCTGGCCCTTCTTGGTTTCACGACGGCGGTCTGGGCAATGGCGGGCGTGCTGGCGGTGATCCTGATTGCCGTGGTGCTGTTCCTGCCCTCGGGCCTGCCAGGGCGAATGAAGGCGGACGAGGCCTGGGGTGGCTGGCGGTCCAAGGACGCACGGGTCAACCGTCTGTCGCTCGCGCGCCTGTTCCTGTTCGGCGCACGGGATGTCTGGTTCGTGGTCGGCATCCCCGTCTACTTCCAATCGGTCTTGTCCGACGGCACTTCCGAAGGACGGCGCGAGGCCTTCTTCCTGATTGGCGGGTTCCTGGCGCTGTGGATCATCGCCTATGGCGCCGTGCAGGCAGCTGCCCCCCGTATCCTGGGCGCGAAGAACCAACCCGAGGCGGAAACGGTGCGGAAGGCGGTCCGCTGGGCCGGCCTTCTGGTGCCGATCCCCTTCCTGCTGGCCGGGGCCGCCTGGGCCGCCGAGGGGCCCGCGCCCTGGCTGACAGCCATGCTGATCGGCGGGCTTCTGGTCTTCGGTTTTGTCTTTGCGATCAACTCCTCGGTCCATTCCTACCTGATCCTTGCCTTCGGATCAGCCGAAAGGATCACGCGGGACGTGGGCTTTTACTACATGGCCAATGCCGCCGGTCGCCTGATCGGGACCCTGCTCTCCGGCCTCAGCTATCAGGTTGGCGGGCTGCCGCTGTGCCTGGCCACGGCGGGGGTGATGGCGGCGGGCAGCTGGTTTGCCGCGCGCCGCCTGCTGCCTAGGTGACAAAGTCGAAGGTCTTGCTCAGGGGCAGTTCGCGCGCGCGGGTGCCGGTCAGGTCATAAAGCGCGTTCGCCAGCGCCGGAGCGGCAGGGGGGGTCCCCGGCTCGCCCACGCCGCCGATATGCCCGAATGTGCCGTTGTTCTGCAGAATCCTGACCTCGAAGTGCGGCGTGGTATGCATCCGCAGCGCGTCATAGTCCGGGAAGTTCTGCTGCACGACCGCCTGGTCGGCAAAGCCGATCTCTTCCTGCACCGCGGCCGACAGGCCATAGACCATCGCGCCGGTCATCTGCGCCTCGACGATCCCTGGGTCCATCGCAAGGCCGGGGTCGCAGGCGATCCAGGCGCGGGTCAGCTTGATCCCTGCGGGGGTCTGCTGGACCTCCACCACCTGCGCGACCGGGGTGCCGAAGGAATAGCAGAACGCCACGCCGCGCCCGAAGCCGGGCCGCTTCAGGCTGTCCCAGCCCGACATCTCGCGCACGGTTTCCAGCAAGCTGGCCGAGGGCGCGTGGGTGTCGCGCATCAGCTCCAGCCGGAAGGCCAGCGGATCGGCCTTGGCGGCATGGGCCAGTTCGTCGATGAAGCTTTCCAGGAAGAAGGCGTTCATCGAATTGCCCACCGACCGCCAGAAGCCCAAAGGCACCGTGAGGTCGGCGACATGGCCGTCATAGCGGTAATGCGGCAGGCCGTAGGGCTGGTCGAAGCCGCCCTCGACCGTGGCACGGTCCGGGCCGGGGGGCGCAAAGCCGATCAGCCGCGCCAAAGCGCTGCGGGTGGCCGAAGGTGCCGCCGTCCGGCCCCAAAGCGCGGTGGCCTTGCCATTTTCGACCCGCCCCGAAAACCGCGCGATGGCGGCCGGGCGGTAGAAGTCCTGGCCCAGATCCTCTTCCCGGCTGTAGGTCAGCTTGACCGGAGTGCCCGGCATCGCCGCCGCCACCCGCGCGGCCAGCACGGCGGGCACCGGATCGGTGCGGCCGCCGAACCCTCCGCCCATGACGGGCGTGTGCAGCGTCACCTTGTCCGACCCGATCCGCAGAGCACCGGCGATGGCGTCGCGCGTCATGATCGGGGCCTGATTGCCGCACCAGACCTCGGCCGAGCCGTCGGCCTTGACCCAGGCGGTCGCGTTCAAGGGCTCCATCGCGGCATGGGCCAGGAAGGGGATGCGGTATTCGGCCTCGATCACGTCGCCTTTGGCCAGTTCGGTCTCGACATCGCCCTCGTCGCGCAGGCGCGAGTCCGGTTCGGTGGTGAATGCCGCCTCGATCCGGGTCAGCATGGCGGCGCTGTCGGCGGGATAGTCCGCCTCGCCCCACTGGATATCCACCAGTTGCGCCGCCTGCATGGCGGTCCAGGTGTTGCTGGCGATGACCGCAATGCCGCCACCCAGGCCGACCACCTGCTCCACCCCCGGCAGGGCCAGTGCCGCCGATGGGTCAAAGCTGGTCATTGCCCCCCCGCGCCGGGGGTTCATCCGGACGGTGGCGAACTTCATCCCCGGCAGCACAACGTCGATCCCGAAGGTCTCGGTCCCGGTGGACTTCGCCACCATGTCCAGCCGCGGCATCGACTTGCCCACATAGCGCCAGGTCGAGGGGTCGCGCAGGGGCACGTCGTCGGGCACCAGGTCCACTGCCTCGGCCGCCAGTTCGGCGTAGGTGAAGGTCTGCGCGCCGATCACCTTGCCACCCTCGGTCCGCAGCGTGTCGGGGGCGACCCCCAGCCGCTTCGCCGCCGCAGCCTTCAGCGCCTCGCGCGCGCCGGCACCGGCCAGGCGCATCTGGACGAAGCCGCCAATGGCCCCGGTCGACCCCCCCGTCATCTGCATCGAGAATATCTTTGGCACCGCCGCCAGGATCGCGTTGTGCGACTTCGCTTGCAGCGACAGCCGGTAGTCCGGCTCGTTCGACATCCGCTCGACGAAGCCCGCGTTGTAGTAGGCCTGCGCCGGAGGCCCGTGCAGGACGCGCACCTGGTCCCAGTCCACGTCCAGTTCCTCGGCCACCAGCGCGGCCAGCGTGGTGGAAATCCCCTGCCCCATTTCCGCGCGGGGGGCAATCACGGTGATGCCGTCAGCGTTGATGATGACCCAGGGGTTCAGCGGCATCCCGTCCGGGCCGGGAACCAGAGGGTTCGCGGGGACCTCGGCCACCTTGTAGGCCCCGAAGGCGGCCCCACCCACGAAGGCGGCACCAAGGACAAGGAACGAGCGGCGGGTGATCGTCTTCCAGCTTGCCATGTCAGCCTGCCTTCATCATCTGGGCTGCATCCAGGATCGCGGCCCGGATGCGCGGATAGGTACCACAGCGGCACAGGTTGCCCTGCATCGCGTCGTCGATGTCCTGATCCGTCGGCTCGGGCACCTGCGCCAGAAGCGCTGCCGCCTGCATGATCTGCCCCGACTGGCAGTAGCCGCATTGCGCGACCTGATGCCTGACCCAGGCCTCCTGCAGCGGCGCAAGCGCGCCCGGCTGGCCCAGACCTTCGATGGTCGTTATCTCTCCCACGGCGTCCGAAAGGGGGACCTGACAGGACCGCACCGCCTGACCGTCGATCAGCACCGTGCAGGCCCCGCAGGCCGCCACACCGCAACCGAACTTGGTTCCGGTCAGCCCAAGACCATCGCGCAGCGCCCACAGAAGCGGGACATCGTCCGGCAGATCAACCTGGCGCGGGGTGCCGTTGATGGACAGGGTAAAGCTCATGGGTCACTCCCTTGGTTTCTGACACTTTGGACTCATAATGTCAGCATGTCAACGCCTGTTTGACGTATCGTCCGGGCTTCCCTAGACTGGCGCCATGACAGCCGCCATCACAGCCGAGGTTGAAGCGCCCATTGATCCGAAGGAAGCCGCAATCCTGCGCGCGGCCTTCGAATGTTTTGCGCGCTATGGTCTGCGGCGGACGTCTATGGCCGACATCGCCAAGGGCGCTGGCATGTCGCGCCCGGCGCTTTACCTCCATTACGCGGGCAAGGACGACATCTTCAACGCGCTGGTCCGCATCCATTTCGAACGCTCGGAAAAGTCGGTGGAGCGGGTTCTGGCCCGTCCCGGCCCCGCAGCCGAGATCCTGCTGGCCGCCTTCCACGCCATCGATGGCGATGCGGTGGAGGCCATGCTGAACTCGCCCCACGCCGACGAGATCCTGTCGTCGAACAGCCCCTTCACGCAGCCCGCCGTCGAAGCGGCCTATGCCCGCATCACCAGCCACCTGGCCGACTGGATCCGGCAGGGCGTGGCCGAGGGCCGGATGACTCTGGCCGGCCTGAACGCCACCGCGGACGAGATTGCACGGACGGTGATGGCGACGAAATTCGGGATCAAGGCCTTCGCGACCGACTTCGCCGACTACCGCGCGGCGCAGGCCCGGGTGGCCGCGATCTTCGGCAAGGCGCTTAGCAGTTAGGCGGCACCCTGCGGCGTGCGGCCCCTGAAGCACCTTCCGACATGACCGGCTTTATTTGCATCCACATTCCTGATACGGAACGGATCAGTAGAACCGCGTGCTCACATGACCAACCAGATCCTTGTTGTCGACCCTCTTGAGCGGCCGGACATCCTACGCAGCCTGGCCAGCGAAGTCCGGGTTCGCATCCTTGAACATCTGACCCGCAAGGGTCCGCGCAACGTCAACCAGGTGTCCGAGGAACTGGACCTTCCGCAGTCGACGGTGTCGTCCAACATGCAGATCCTGGTGGACGCGGGGCTGGTGCAGACGCGGTCGGAAAAGGGGCGCAAGGGCAGCCAGAAGATCTGCGCCTCGACCTTCACCGAGATGCTCATCGCCTTCAAGGAACCGACCCCCGCCAAGCATGCGAACGCCATCGAGGTCGCGATGCCCATCGGGCTTTACACCCGCTGCGAGGTCAGCGCGCCTTGCGGGTTGTGTTCGCCCGACGGGATCATCGGCCTGCTCGACGTGCCGGACACCTTCCTTGACCCAGACCGGATGCGCGCCGGGCTTTTGTGGTTCAACCACGGCTTTGTGGAATACCAGTTTCCCAACAACGCCAAGCTGGCCGGAACCTCGGTCCGCGCGCTGGAACTGACGCTGGAGCTGTCCTCGGAAGTGCCGGGCACGTCGAAGGACTGGCCCTCGGACATCACGGTGGCGATCAACGGGTACGAGATCGGCACCTGGACCTCTCCGGGCGACTATGGCGACAAGCGCGGCAAGTACACGCCCGACTGGTGGAAGCTGGCGGGGTCGCAGTATGGCGACCTCAAGCGCTGGGAAGTCACCGATGCGGGCACCTTCCTGGACGGCACCCGGCTGTCGGACTGCAGCCTTGGCGACCTTGAACTGAACGCGCACCGGTCGATCCGGGTCCGGATCGGCGTCAAGGAAGACGCCCGCCACCCCGGAGGCATCAACATCTTCGGGCGCGGCTTTGGCAACCATGACCAGGACATTGCGCTGCGCCTGATCCGCAGCTGACCGCCCCCAACCTTTTTGCTTGACCCAGGGCGGCTCCTGACGAACTATACCCGGAAAGCTGGTATGAACCAGAGAAACGGATTCTCACATCCGGACGGGAGGACATCATGAAAGCACGGGTCACGGCGCACAGCGCATATACGATCGCCGACATCGACAAACGGCTCTACGGCTCATTTCTGGAGCATCTTGGCCGTGCGGTCTACACCGGCATCTATGAGCCCGGCCACCCGACCGCCGACGCCGAAGGAATGCGCCGCGACGTGATCGACCTCGTTCGCGCGCTGGATACCCCGATCTGCCGCTATCCCGGCGGCAACTTCGTGTCGGCCTACAACTGGGAAGACGGGATCGGCCCGAAGGACCAGCGGCCCAAGCGCCTTGACCTTGCCTGGCGCACGACCGAGACCAACCAGGTCGGCATCCACGAATTCGCCGATTGGGCCGAAAAGGCCGGGACCGAGATGATGCTGGCAGTCAACCTTGGCTCGCGGGGCCTGGATGAGGCGCGGGCCTTCGTCGAATACGTCAACCACAAGGGCGGGACCTACTGGTCGGACCTGCGGGCGAAGAACGGCCGCAAGGACCCCTGGAACTGCCGCCTCTGGTGCCTGGGCAACGAGATGGACGGGCCCTGGCAGGTCGGCCACAAGACCGCCGGCGAATACGGTCATCTGGCGAATGAAACCGCCAAGGCCCTGCGCGGCCTTGACCCGACGCTGGAACTTGTCGTCTGCGGCTCGTCCCACTCGCACATGCCGACCTACCCGCAGTGGGAAGCCACCGTGCTGGAGGAAACCTACGACCAGGTCGACCACATCAGCCTGCACATGTACTTCGAAAACTACGAGAAGAACTCCAACGAATTCCTCGCCTTGCCGCAGAAGCTGGACAATTACATCGGCACCGTGGCGGGCATCATCGACTATGTGAAGGCCAAGAAGCGGTCGAAGCGGAAAGTGACGATTTCCTTCGACGAATGGAACGTCTGGTACCACGAACGCAAGGCCGACGCCGAACGGATGCGCACCTGGGATTGGCCCGAAGCCCCGGTCCTGCTGGAGGACCAGTACAACTTCGAAGACGTCCTGCAGGTCGGCTGCATCCTGAACACCTTCATCCGCCGCGCCGACGTGGTGAAGATCGCCTGCATCGCGCAGCTGGTGAACGTCATCGCCCCGATCATGACCGAGCCCGGCGGCGCGGCCTGGCGGCAGACGATCTACTGGCCGTTCCTCTTTGCGTCGAAGCACGGCCGCGGCACGGCGATGCAGCTGGCGGTCGAGGTTCCGACCTACGACGCCGACGCCGCAGCGGGCGTCCCGTGGCTGGACATCGCCGGGGTGCGTGACGACGACGCGGGGACGCTGACCTTCTTCGCCATCAACCGCTCGGGCACCGAACCGATGGAGGTCGATGTGGCGCTGGACGGCTTCACCGCGAAGACGGTCGAGCACACGCTGATCAAGCACACCGACCTTGAGGCGCGGAATTCCAAGTCCAATCCCGACAACGTCGCCCCGCAAAAGGGCAGCGGGGCCAAGCTGGGCGGCAAGGGACTGCACCTGACCCTGCCGCCGCATTCCTACTCGATGATCCGGGTCGGGCGTTAGTATCCAATCATCGGATACGTATCAGGTTTAAGTTGATCGAATCGGGAAAGCGGATACGCTTTTCCCATCAGACGCGGCGAACCACGCCGCCATGAGGGAGGAAATGATGACCATAAGTGGAATGCTGAAGGCCGCCATCGTCGCAACCATCGGCCTTGCCGGGGTCGCACGGGCGGAAGAGACTGTCGTCTGGTGGGACTTCCTGGGCGGCGGCGACGGCGTGCGGATGAAGAAGCTCATCGACGACTTCAATGCCGCGCACGCGGGCCAGGTCAAGATCGACGCGACCACGCTGGAATGGGGCACGCCCTTCTACGCGAAGGTCCAGACCTCTGCCGCCGTGGGAGAGGCGCCGGACGTCATGACCTATCACGCCAGCCGCATCCCGTTGGCCGTGCAGCAGGGCGTGTTGCAGGAAATCACGCCCGAAGACTGGGCGACGATGGGCCTGTCGCAGGCCGACTTCGCCCCTGCAACCTGGGATGCGGTGACCATCGACGGCAAGCAATATGCCGTGCCTTTGGATACCCACCCGATCGTCCTTTATTACAACAAGGACCTTCTGGAAAAAGCCGGGATGCTGGATGAAAACGGCAAGCCGAAGGGTCTGGACAGCCGCGAGGGCTTTACCGCCACCCTTCAAGCCCTGAAGGATTCGGGCGTCAAGTTCCCGCTTGGGTCCGTCACCGCCGACGGCAACTTCATGTTCCGCACGATCTATTCGCTTGTCGGCCAGCAGAACGGCGAGCTGATGACCGACGGCGAGTTCCTGGCCGGCGACAACGGTGAAAAACTGGCAAACGCGCTTGGCGTCCTTGCGGAATGGACCACGGCGGGCCTGCAATCGACCTACACCGACTATCCGGCGACCGTTGCCCTCTTCACCAGCGGTGAAGCGGCGATGATGATCAACGGCGTGTGGGAAGTGCCCACGATGACCGACCTCAACGCGCAAGGGAAGCTTTTCAACTGGGGCGCCGTGGAACTGCCGGTGATCTTTGACAAGCCTGCGACCTATGCCGACAGCCACAGCTTCGCGATCCCCGCCAACCAAGGCAAGGAAATGACGCCCGAAAAGCGCGCCGCAGTGCTGACGGCGATTTCCTGGATCGAGAAGAACTCGCTCTTCTGGGCTACCGCTGGGCACATCCCCGCTTATGGCCCGGTCACGGAATCGGCCGAATACAAGGCGATGGAGCCGAACGCGACCTACTCTTCGCTGACGGCAAACATGATCTTCGACCCGAAATCCCCGATGGCGGGCGTGGCCGGGCCGATCTTCGACGTCATGTCCACCTACTTCGTGCCGACACTGAACGGCGAGATGGACCCGGCGGAAGCCGTGGAGATGATCAAGGAAGAGCTGAACGCTCTGTGATCTGACACAAAAGCGGGCCGCCTGTCACCGGGCGGCCCCAACTTATCCGGGGACGCGAGCATGCTGACCAATCGCCGCAAGGATGCCTGGATCGCCGCCGTTCTGGTGGCCCCCTTCCTTGCGATATATCTTCTGGTCTTCGTCTGGCCGACCATCCAGATGTTCGGCATCTCGTTCACCAACGCCCCCCTGATCGGCAGTGGCGACTGGGTCGGCACCGAGAATTACGAGCGGCTTCCAAAGGACCCGCGCTTTCGCACCGCCGCCTGGAACACCGCCTATTTCGTCATCCTGACCGTCCTGCCCGGCACCTTTGTGGCGCTTCTGATCGGGCTTGGCGTCTCGCGGTTGAAGGGGCGGTTGCAGTCGGCCATTCTGGCGCTGTTCTTCCTGCCCTACATCCTGCCCGTGTCGGTGGTCTATCTGATCTGGGACTGGGTGCTGAACTTCCAGTTCGGCATCCTGATGCACGTCCTGGACCTGTTTGGCATGGACCGCATCCCGATCATGAAGACCCGCGAATGGTTCATGCCCGCAGTCGGCGTCGTGACGATCTGGTGGACGGCAGGCTTCTCGATCCTGCTCTTCCTCGCCGGCCTGCGGTCGATCCCCCCCGAGATCTACGAGGCCGCAGCCCTGGACAATGCCAGCCGCTGGACGACCTTCCGCCGCATCACCTGGCCGCTTCTCTGGCCGGTGACCAGCCTTGTCTTCACCATACAGCTGATCGCGCAGCTGAAGATCTTCGACCAGGTCTACCTGTTTTCCCAGGGCGGACGGCCCAACGACAACATGGTCCTTGTCTATTACGTCTTCCAGCGCGCCTTCCAGCAGGACCAGGGCGGCCGCGCCGCTGCCGTCGCCGTGACGCTCTTCGTCCTCGTGGTCGTCGTCTCGGTCCTGCAGTTCCAACTTCTGCGCCTGGCGGGGGGACGCAAATGACCATCAACGGCCTCCAACGCGCGAATTTCTGGGGCGGGGTGATCACTGTCCTGACTGTCCTGCTGGCCCTTCTTTGGGCCTTCCCGCTGTATTGGGGCGTCATCTCGTCGCTCAAACCCGAGGACGAGGTCGTCCGCCCCTATATCGAGCTTTGGCCCGAAAACCTGACGTTCAGCCACTATTACACCGCGATCTACGACACCCAGATCGTGACCTGGTACATCAACTCCATCGCTGTCGCCGTGGGGGTTACGGTCATCACCATCGTGACTTCGATGCTGTGCGGCTATGCGCTGTCGCAGCTGCAGTTCCCCGGCCGCAAGGCGCTGTGGTGGCTGATCCTGGCCAGCTTCATGGTCCCGACCCAGGCGCTGATCATCAACCATTTCGTGCTGACCTCGCAGCTGGGCCTGATCAACACCTGGGCCGGAATCATGCTGCCGCAGCTGATCCACCCCGTCATCATCATCGTCTACAAGCAGTTCTTCGACCAGGTCCCGAAGGACTTCCGCGAGGCCGCCGTGATGGACAACGCGGGCGAGTTCCGCATCCTTTTCAAGGTCTACCTGCCGATGAACTGGGGGGTGACCACGGCGCTGTCGATCGTCACCTTCATCTGGACCTGGAACGCTTTCCTCTGGCCCTTCCTGTCGGTGACGAAGACCGAGATGATGACGGTCCCCGTCGGGATCACCCAGGTCAACGATGCCTTCGGGGTCTACTACGCCCGCCAGCTTGCCGCCGCCGTGCTGGCCGGTCTGCCGGTGGCGCTGGCCTACCTTCTGTTTCAGCGCAAGGTGACCGAGGCGATCACGCTCTCTGCCGGGATCAAAGGGTAACGGGCCGCGGGGGG
>NZ_JAXMMF010000155.1:0-21619 GCF_034366665.1 Tabrizicola sp.
ATCACGCTGAACCAGACCGGGCGCGAGCTGGAATGTATGCTTCTGATGATGCTGATCTATCTGTCCATAAGTCTGATGATCTCGGCGGTGATGAACATGTACAACAATTCCGTCCAGCTGAAGGCGCGCTGACATGGACCAGGGTTTCAACAGAACCGAGATGCTTCCGCCGCTGCCGCCGCCGATCACCGAACGCGGCGCGGTCAAATGGATGCGCGAGAACCTGTTCTCGACACCCCTCAACATTGTGCTGACCGTCCTGGGCGCGCTGTTTGTCTACTGGATCATCGCATCGTCGCTGCCCTGGTGGCTGAATTCCGTCTGGAACGCCGAAAGCCTGTCGCAGTGTCGCGAGATCGTACAGGCGCGCGCCGGCGAAGGCGCGACCGGGGCGTGCTGGGCCTCGATCCGGGTGTGGTGGGGGGCCTTCCTGTTCGGCTTCTACCCGCCGGCCGAATGGTGGCGTCCGATCCTGGCCTTCGGGCTGTTGTTCGCGGCCCTGGCCCCCGTGCTTTATTCCGGACAAAAGCGCAACCTGAGCCTTCTTCTGGGCGCTGTGGCGGCCTTCCTGCTGCTTACGCTGTATCTGTCGCAGGCGCCCGCGTCGGCCTTTGTGCTGGCGATGGCTCTGGTTGCGGGGCTGATCGCGCTGGCGCAGGTCCTTCCCGGCAAGCTCTTGTGGTTCACGCTGATCTATCCGGCACTGTGCTTCTGGCTGCTTTGGGGTGGGTCGATCTGGTCGCCCATCGTGGCGATGGCAGGCTTTGCGGTCCTTTATGCGGTGTTCCGCCTGGCCTCTCCCCTGATCGGGCTTGCACCGGCGGCCGGGGCCGGCATCGTCGCGGCGGCGCTGTGGTGGCTGTATCTGGACGTGCCGCTGGTCAACGCCGTCCATGCGATGCTGCCGCTGGAGATCCTGGCGATCAATTCGGACCAGTTCGGCGGCTTTCTTCTGGCCACCGTGATTGGCGTCACCGGCATCAGCTTCTCGCTGCCCATCGGCATCCTTTTGGCGCTGGGCCGGCAGTCGGACATGCTGATCGTCAAGACACTGTCCGTGGGCTTCATCGAGTTCGTGCGCGGGGTGCCGCTGATCACGCTGCTGTTCACGGCCTCGCTTCTGCTGCAGTACTTCCTGCCGCCGGGGACGAACTTCGACATCATCCTGCGCGTGATCATCCTGGTCACCTTCTTCGCCGCGGCCTACCTGGCCGAGGTGATCCGGGGGGGCCTTGCCGCCCTGCCGCGCGGTCAGTACGAGGCCGCCGACGCGCTGGGCCTTGACTACTGGCGGGCGCAGCGCCTGATCATCCTGCCGCAGGCGCTGAAGGTTTCGATCCCGGCGATCGTCTCGACCTTCATCGGGCTGTTCAAGGACACGACGCTGGTCAGCTTCGTCGGTCTGATGGACCCGTTGCGCGGCGTGACCACGATCCTGCGCGCCGACATCAACTGGAAGGGCATCTACTGGGAGCCCTACATCTTTGTCGGCGCAATCTTCTTTCTCATCTGCTTCGGCATGTCGCGGTACTCGATGTACCTGGAACAGAAGCTGAAGACCGATCACCGTTAAGGGCACATCATGGCAGACGCAGCAAAGATGCAGATCTCGGACGAAGTCGCGATCCAGATCACCAGCATGAACAAGTGGTACGGTCAGTTCCACGTCCTGCGGGACATCAACATGACCGTGCAGCGGGGCGAGCGGATCGTGATCTGCGGTCCGTCGGGGTCGGGCAAGTCGACGCTGATCCGCTGCATCAACCGGCTGGAGGAACACCAGCAGGGCCAGATCATCGTCGACGGGACGGAACTGACCAACGATCTGAAGAACATCGACAAGGTCCGGTCCGAGGTGGGGATGGTGTTCCAGCACTTCAACCTGTTCCCGCACCTGACGATCCTGGAGAACCTGACGCTGGCGCCGATCTGGGTCCGCAAGGTGCCGAAGCGGGAAGCGGAAGAGACCGCGATGTACTTCCTGCAGAAGGTCAAGATCCCCGAGCAGGCGAACAAGTACCCCGGTCAGCTGTCGGGCGGTCAGCAGCAGCGCGTCGCCATCGCGCGGTCCTTGTGCATGAAGCCGCGGATCATGCTGTTCGACGAGCCGACCTCGGCGCTTGACCCCGAGATGATCAAGGAAGTGCTGGACACGATGATCCAGCTTGCCGAGGAAGGCATGACGATGATCTGCGTGACGCACGAAATGGGCTTTGCCCAGGCCGTTGCGAACCGGGTGATCTTCATGGACCAGGGCCAGATCGTCGAACAGAACGAGCCGAAAGAGTTCTTCTCGAACCCGAAAAGCGACCGGACCAAGCTGTTCCTCAGCCAGATCCTGGGCCACTGATCCGGCGCACGCCCTGCCGATGGTCGGCGTCCTGGGTCGTCAGGACGCCGATGGATTTGCCCCCCTCACAGCCTGGCAGCGTCGTTGCCAGGCCAGCGGCGGCGCATGGTCAGCCCGGTGTGTAGCTGGCGCGGCCTAGGCTGACAGCTTCGCCCGTCCGTGCGCTTTCCTGAGCTGCCAGTCCCATTGCGACGGCCCACCAGCCATCCTCTAGCGATACCTCTGGACCTTGGGTGCCCATCGCTGCCCGCTGAAAGCCCTGATGCTGGAAGAAGGTCGAGCCGTTGTGGTCCCCGGCCGCAAGCAGCTTCGGATCAACCGGGATCTCCAGTTCCATCGGCCCGGCGGGATGGCGGGGGCTGACGATGACCTTCGGCACCGGGGCCGCGCCAAGGTGTGCCGGCCAGAAGCGGCCCGGACCCGGGACCAGGCATTCGATCTTGCCCAGCGGACCCACGGCCGAGATTTCCTCTTGATAGCGGCTGCCTTCGGCGAACATGCACAGCTCCAGCATGGCCCGCAGACCGGATTCGAAGTCGACGATCACATAGGCGTGGTCCCAGATGTCGGACCGCTGCCCGTCATAGACTTCGTCCAGGTGGTTCACCGCCTGGCCGCCGCTGGCCATCACGCGGACCGGGTTGCAGCCCGCGACAAGGCGCATCAGATCGAAGAAATGGCAGCATTTCTCGACCAGGGTGCCGCCGGAGTTGCGGTTGAAGCGGTTCCAGTCGCCGACCTTTCGCAGGAAGGGAAATCGGTGCTCGCGGATCGTCAGCATCCTGACGCCGCCCGTTGCCGCCTGGGCTTCCCGCAAAAGATGCGCGACGGGGGGCATGTAGCGGTACTCCATCGCCACCCAGATCGGGGCAGGGTAGGCGGCGCGGAGGGCGGCCAGGCGGGGGGCGTCCGACGGGTCGGTGAACAGGGGCTTCTCGCACAGGACGGGCAGCGGCCGGATGCGGGCGATTTCCTCCAGCTGGGCAAGGTGAAGGTAATTCGGGCTGGCGATCAGCAGGCAGTTGACCTCGGGGACCGAAAGGACCTCGGCCACCGAGCCCACCATCCGCGCGTCGGGCACAAGGGCGGACGCCGCCGTGCGCATGTCCGGATCGGGTTCGAAGATCGCGGCCACGCTGGCCTGGTCCAGCAAGGCGATGTTGCGCAGATGCTCCTGCCCCATCATTCCGCAGCCGATGATCCCGTAGCGCAGCATGTCGTCTTCCTATTTCAGGCGCGCCACATAGCGCACGGTTTCAGGGTCATACCAGGTGAGCGAGGCTTCGACCGACCGGCCATCCTGCGCCCAGCTGATACGGGTGATCAGTGGCAAGGGGGTGCCCGGGCGGTGCGGAAACTCGGGCGGCGCCCAGTCGGGCAGGGGGCCCTGGCCGATGCTGTCCTCGGCGCGCGCGATCCAGATGCCAAGACGCTGGCGGTAGTAGAGGTAGAGCGATTCCAGCAGGTCGCCCGGCGCGATGCGGTCCGCCTCGGCGCCGTCCAGCCAGATTTCCTCGACCGCCGCGACCTGGCCCGACAGAAAGCGCAGGCGACGGATGCGGTGGCCTTCGGGATGCGCGCCAAAGGGCGGCAGGGCAGGGGTCTTCTTGCAGCGGTCCACCGAAAGGACCCGCGCCGTGGGCAGGCCGCCACCCTGCACCCGTTCCAGCCGGAACAGCGCATAGACCGAGGCCGCATCGGCCTTGGCCCGGATGTAGTTGCCGGACCCCTGGACCCGGTCCAGGAGGCCCTTTTCGGTCAGCGACTTCAGCGCCTGCCGCAGGGTGCCGACCGCAATTCCCATGTTCGCAGCCATGTCACGCTCGGGCGGCAGGCGTTCGCCGTCGATCAGGCGGCCGGCGGCGATGTCGCGGATCAGAAGCTCGGCGATCTGTTGATACAGCGGCAGCGAACCGGGGTGGGCCATAAGGTCGCATCCAGAATTGATACATGATTGATCTACATCAAAGCGAGTGCTACGCAAGAGGAAAGCCGCAGCCGGAGACAAGAGAATCATGTCGGTGGTCCCGATCACGTCGCCCGACCTGGACGCCTGCGAAGTCAGCTGGTTCGCGGCCCTGTGTTCAGACGATTACCAGTTCCTGGGCGTGCCGGATGGCGACCTGCGGTCCAGCTGGGCGCATTGTTCCGACATCGTGAAACGGGCCGAGGGGCACGGGTTTCGCAACATCCTGTGCCCGTCCTCATATCAAGTCGGGCAGGACACACTGTCCTTCGTCGCGGGCTGCGCGCCGATCACGGACCGGATCAATTTCCTGGCGGCCATCCGCTGCGGCGAGATGCAGCCGGTGATGCTGGCCCGCACCGTTGCCACGCTGGATCACATGCTGCAGGGGCGGTTGACGCTGAACGTCATCTCGTCGGACTTTCCGGGCGAGGTTGCGGACAGCGCCTATCGCTACAAGCGCAGTCATGAGGTGGTGGAGATCCTGCGTCAGGCCTGGACACAGGACCACATCGAATATTCGGGCGAGGTCTACCAGATCGCCAAGATCACGACCGATCCCGCGCGGCCCTACCAGCAGAACGGTGGCCCCTTGCTGTATTTCGGCGGCTATTCCCCCGACGCGCTGGAGCTGTGTGGGGCGCAGTGCGACGTCTACCTGATGTGGCCCGAGCCGATGGACATGCTCGCCAAGCGGATGCAGGACGTCCACGCCCGCGCCGCCGCGCATGGCCGGACGCTGGACTACGGGTTGCGGGTCCACATGATCGTCCGCGACACCGAGGCCGAGGCGCGGGACTATGCCGACTACATCGTGTCCAAGCTGGATGACGAATACGGCAAACTGATCCGCGACCGGGCACATGACTCGATCAGTCTTGGCGTGGCGCACCAGGCCCGCGCGCGGGAACTGGCCGACCAGTTCGGCTATATCGAACCCCATCTCTGGACCGGGATCGGCCGGGCGCGGTCGGGCTGCGGCGCGGCGCTTGTCGGATCGGTCGATCAGGTTATGTCCAAGCTTGAGGAATACCGGAAGATGGGCATCCGGGCCTTCATCTTCTCGGGCTATCCGCATCTGGACGAGTGCGACCATTTCGGTACCAAGGTCCTGCCCCAGCTGAAGACCTGCTCGCTGCCCCACGCTTATGGCCGGGTTCCGGCCACGACCCCCGCAACCCCCCTCGGGCTTGGAGTGCGCCGCTGATGGAACGTGTCACCCTGGGTCAGATCACGATGTCCCGCCTCGTCTACGGCATGTGGCGGCTGGGCGACGACCCGGATAGCTCGCCGGCCCATGTGCAAGCCAAGGTCGAGGCCTGCCTTGCACAAGGCATCACCACGATGGACCAGGCCGACATCTATGGTGGCTATACCGCCGAGACGCTGCTGGGTGCGGCGCTGAAGGCTGCGCCGGGACTGCGGGACCGGATCGAGATTGTCACCAAATGCGACATCGTCGCCCCTGTGGGTCGCCACTCGGCAGCGCGGGTGAAATACTACGACACTTCGGCGGCGCATATCACGGCGTCGGTCGAGGCCAGCTTGCGCGAGATGGCGACGGACCGGATCGACCTGCTCTTGATCCACCGGCCTGACCCCTTGATGGACCACCACGAGACGGGCCGCACACTGGATGCCCTTGTCGCCAGTGGGAAGGTGCGGGCCGTGGGCGTGTCGAACTTCCGGCCCTGGGATGTCTCGCTGTTGCAATCGGCCATGACGCAGCCCCTCGTCACCAACCAGATCGAACTGTCGCTGAACTGCCGTGCCCCCTTCACCAACGGCGATCTGGCTTTCCTGCAGGAACGCGCCATCGCCCCGATGGCCTGGAGCCCTCTGGCCGGTGGCCACCTGCGCGCCGAGGCGAACGACGGTCTCAGCGCCCGGCTGGATCAGATCGGCAAGGCGGCAGGCACCGACTGGACCGCCGTTGCCGTGGCCTGGCTCTTGCATCATCCGGCGAAGATCATTCCGGTTCTGGGCACCAACACGCTGACGCGGATTGCCACGATCTCGGACGCGCTGCGCGTGCCGATGGATCGCCAGACCTGGTTCGAGCTTCTGACCCTTGCCCAGGGGCACGAGGTGGCATGATGGCGGATGGCGGGCTTCAGATGACAGGGATCGTGCCGGACGCAGCCAACGCGCGGCTCTTCCGCGATGCACTGGGCCGCTTTGCCACCGGGGTGACGCTGGTCACGATCCAGGGGCCAGAGGGGCCGATGGGCTTTACCGCCAACAGTTTCGCCAGCCTGTCTCTGGACCCGCCCCTTGTGCTGTGGTCCCCCGCCAAGGCCTCGCAACGCTATCCGTTCTTTGCCGCCGCAAGGCACTATGCCATCCACGTGCTGGGGCAGGAACAGGCGGACTTGCCCGCCCGGTTTTCCCGCGGCGGCCTGGGGTTCGAGGGCCTGGACTGGCAGCCGAACGCCGAGGGTGTGCCGGCCTTGCCCGGCGCGCTGGCCCGCTTTGACTGCGCCCAGCACGCGACGCATGACGGCGGCGATCATCTGATCATCGTGGGACAGGTCCTGCGGCTGGCCCTGGAGGAGGGCGAGCCGCTGGTCTTCGCGAAAGGCAGGTTCGGAGGCTTTGCCGGCTGAAACACCCCCGGGGAGAGGGGGCGAAGGGAGGGAGACGTGACCGCACTTCTGGCCATCTGCAACGGCCTGGGCCTGATCAACGGCGCGCTTCTGGCGCTTGGCCGCTGGTTCGGGGCTGTCTGCCTTGGCCTGATGGTCGTGGTGATCCTGGCGCAGGTCTTCTTCCGCTATGTCGTGAACAATGCGCTGCCCTGGCCCGAGGAAGCCTCACGCTTCCTGATGATGTGGTCCACGGCGCTGATGGCCCCGACTGCCTTCCGGCGCGGGGGATTTGTCGCCATCGACATGGTGATCCGGCTTCTGCCGCGTCTGGTGGCGACCGGGTTGTCCGTCTTCCTGATGGGCGTGACGATCCTGGTTCTCTGGATCGCCCTTGGCATCGGCTGGTCCGAGGTGACGGGCCTTGGCGGCCGGTTCGAGACGGATTCCCTGCGCGTTCCGGTCAGCCTGGATCTGGCGACCTGGATGAAGGTGCCGAAGTCCTGGATGATGGCGTCGCTGCTGGTCGGGGTGGCGCTTCTCTTGCTGGTCGCCGTGGAACTGGCGCTGCGGAACCTTTACGCCCTGATCTGGGGCCCCGAGACGCTGCGCGAGATTGCCGGGACGATCACCTTGGGATCGGGGGCGGAATAGATGCTGTCCTTCTTCCTGCCCCTGTTCCTGGTCTTCCTGATGCTGGGCCTGCCGGTGGTCTTCGGCCTGCTGGCCGCGCCCGCGATCCTATTGTGGCTGAACGGGCAGGAACGCGACATCGTCCTTCTTTACCGCAACGTCTATGAGGGGATGAACTCGTTCCCGCTGATGGCGATCCCGTTCTTCATGCTGGCCGGAGAGTTGATGAACCGCGGCGGCATCAGCGCCCGGATCGTCGGCTTCGCGCAGGCGATGGTCGGGCACTTCCGGGGCGGGCTGGCGCAGGTGAACGTCGTCGACTCCATGCTCTTCGCGGGGATTTCGGGGTCGGCGGTCGCCGATGTCTCGGCTTTGGGGTCGATCATCATCCCGCAGATGGAGAAGAAGGGTTATCCCAAGCCCTTCGCCGCCGCGATCACCGCCGCCAGCGCGATCATCGGGCCGATCATCCCGCCGTCGGGCATCATGATCATCTACGCCTATGTCATGGGCGAAAGCGTTGCCGCGCTGTTTCTGGCCGGCATCGTGCCGGGTGTCCTGATCGGCATCGCCCTGATGATCACGATCAAGCTGATGGCTGACCGCTACAAGCTGCCCGAGGCTCTGCCACGTGCCACCTGGACCGATGCGGCCCGCGCCGGTGCTGCCGCCTTCTGGCCCCTGATGACCCCAGTCCTGCTGATGGGAGGCATCCTGTCGGGCGTCTTCACCCCGACCGAGGCGGCAGCCGTGGCCGTGGGCTACAGCTTCATCATCTCGATCTTCATCCTGAAGACGCTGACCTGGCGCGACATTCCGGGTGTGCTGACCCGCGCGGGCATCACCAGTTCGGTCGTCATGCTGCTGGTTGGTGCTGCGATGGCCTTTAAGACCGTCGCGGCGCTGGCGCATACGCCAGAGCTTCTGGCCTCGACCCTGCTCAGCATCACGGAAAACCCGCTTTTGCTGCTGCTGCTGGTGAACCTCCTTCTGTTCGTCGTCGGCATGTTCCTGGACGCGGGTCCCGCGATCATCATCCTGGGGCCGATCCTGGGGCCGATCTTCGCCTCGATGGGCGTGGACCCCGTGCACTTTGCCATCGTCATGGTGGTGAACCTGACCGTGGGCCTGCTGACCCCGCCGATGGGACTGGTGCTGTTCGCCACCTCGGCCGTGTCGGGCCTTAGGGTGGAAACCATCGCCCGCGCCGTTCTGCCGTTCCTGGCCGTCGAATTCCTGGTGATCCTGCTGATCACCTATGTCCCGGCCATCTCCCTGACCCTGCCCCGCCTTATGGGGTTCGTGGACTGACCCGTTCAACGCCAACAAGAAACCAACCGGAGGAACCATGCTGACATCATCCCTGAAATCCCTGGCGCTGGCCGCGCTTCTGGCGGGCACCGCCGGGGCGGCCTTTGCGCAGGACATCATGCTGCGCGCCACCGCCAACTCGAACGAGCAGGACGAGGATTACGACGGTCTCGTCGTCTTCAAGAACTATGTCGAGAACGCCTCGAACGGCGCGATCGGCGTCGAGATCTTCATGGGCACCCAGCTGTGCGCCAAGGGTGATGAATGCCTGGCGGGCGTGGCCGACGGCACGATCGACATCTATATCTCGACCAGCGGCGGGGCGGCGGGCCTGTTCCCCTATATCCAGGTTCTCGACCTGCCTTATCTGATGTCGGACGACCGCGTGGCCGAGGAAGTGCTGACCGGCACCGACTTTACCGCCAAGCTGCGGACGATGGCCTTGGCCGACAGCGGCGACAAGATCCGCCTGATGACCATCGGCAACACCGGCGGCTGGCGGAACTATGCCAACACCAAGAAGCGCATCGCCGCACCCGCTGACCTGGCGGGCCTGAAGATGCGGACTGTGCCCGCCGATCTGCCGCAGACGCTGGCGACCACGCTTGGCGCTTCGCCGACGCCGATCCCGTGGCCAGAGCTGTTCACCTCGTTGCAGACCGGGGTCGTGGAAGGCACGGCGAACGGGATCACCGACATCATGTCGATGAAATTCACCGATGCGGGGATCAAATACATGACTTTGGACGGCCACAGCTACATGGGGGCGTTCTGGTGGATGGGCAACGACCGCTTCAAGTCGCTGACGCCGGAACAGCAGCAGATTGTCGTGGATGGGTTTGCCGCCCTGCAGCAGGCGACCTTCGCCAGCCCCAAGCGCAAGGAAATCCAGGCCTATGCCGATTTCCGCGCTGCCGGGGGTGAGATCTACGTGCCCACCGCCGAGGAGAAAGCCGCCTTCAAGACCGCCGTCGACCCGGTGTTCGAGTGGTTCAAGGCCAACGTGAAGGGCGGCCCGGAAGTGCTGGACGCCTTCACCGCAGCCGTCGCGACGGCCGAGGCGGCGGTCGCTGCCGACCGCGCGGGCGAGATGAACTAAGCGCCTTTGCTGCAGGCAGGGTCCAACTGCCTGCAGCCCCATTTGCCGCGGATGATGCGGGCAGGGGTCCCTTTGCGCAGGTCCTGTTGCCCCGGCTTTTGCAGGACGGCCAAGGGACCGCGGATGTCAGTTTTTCCTGCCATCGGGTGTCAAATTCCGCCGTACCTGCAGCGCGAGGCGAACTTCGCGCTGCAGGTAGCTGTGGTCGGCGTCATGCTCCAGTTCGGCCCAGCTGTCGACCATCGCTTGCGCGTCCCAGCCAGGCGACAAAGCCTCGGCACGGTCCAGGTGGCGGGCCGCGGCTGTCGCGTCGCCCATTGCCGCATGGCAGGCGGCCAGGCGCGTCTCTTTCCAGGCGTCCAGGGCGGGCAGGCGCTGGATGCAGGCGATGGCCTCGGCATGATTGCCTGCGACGTGGTGCGCGATTGCCAGGTCGCCGTGATACCAGGCCGGGTGCAGGGGGTTGAGCCGGATCGCGGCGTTCAGACAGGCGATGCCCTCGTGCGGTTTGCCGCGCAGGGTCAGCACATATCCCAGTATGGCAAGCGGGTCCGGATCGGACGGGTTGGTTTCCACCGCTTTGCGCGCCGAGTATTCGGCCGCGTCGAACTCGCGCCGCCACAGGCGGGCCAGGGCAAGGATGGCGTGACAGCGCGCCTCGTCGGGCGCAAGCTCGACCCCGTGCAGCGCGTGGGAAAGTCCCCGGTCAAGCACGTCGGGAGGCGAGGCGTCATACCGGCCGACCGTCAGAATTGCGAGCCCGAGGTAGGCATGTCCCAGGGCAAAGCCAGGGTCCCGCGCGACGGTGGCGTGGAAGTGGTCGCAGGCCGCTTCGTTCACACCGGGTCCATAGCGGCGCAGCGCGGCGACGCCGGCCACGAAATGCCGCCAGGCCCCCAGATCGGCGCTGGGCGAGGCCGGGAGGAGTGCGGCGCGCTTCTGTTCGTCAAGGCTGAGGCGCGTGACGATGCGGTGGGGCAGGGCCGACAGCACCTCGGTCGGGCCATCGTCACCGACAAGGAAGGTTTCCGTCCAGATCTGCCGACCCGACGCGGTTTCGCACAGGGCGGGCGACAGGCGCAGGCCGTCCGGAACGCGCCGTGCCGGGCCCTCGACGAACCAGTCCGCACCCAGCTTGCGCGCGGCCTCTTGCGGGGGGATGTCCTCGGGGCGGCACTGGAAGGCCGAGTGTCGTGCGATGACCCGGACCAGACCATAGCGCCCCAGACACTGGCAGATTTCCTCGACGACGGCATCGGCCAGGGCGCGATCGTCCGGCCGGTCCGACAGGGTGAGGAACGGCAGCACGACCACGGTGGGCGGGCCGTCCTGCATGGGCATGGGCCGTGCCGCGTCGAGCATGTAGCCGCGCCGGGGAACCGTGCGGATCACGGCGTTGCCAAGCACGCGGCGCAGATCGCCGATGGCCTGCGTCAGCGAGTCTTCGGTCACGATCACATCGGGCCAGATCGCGGCCAAAAGCTCGTCCTTGCCGATGACGCGCCCGACATTTCGGGCGAAGTAGGACAGCAGGGCAAAGGTCTTGGCCCGCAGATGCACGGGCACGCCGTCATGGACAAGCGTGCCGCGTTGCAGATCAAGATCGTGGTCTGCGATCCTCATGGCCTACCCCTGTCAGGGTGTCATCAGCGAAGACCTGATGATCCGACCTGTCAAGCGTTCAGAAGCCAAGGATGCGCCGCAGCCATGTCCGGTCATCGCTCCACGGTGGTGCAGGCGCATGGACCGAGGGCATCAGGGCCAGGAAATCGCCTTCGGCGCAGCAATCCAGACTGCCCGCCTCAAGCAGCCGGTGGCGCAGATCGCCCAACGGCGGCAGATCGTCGGTCTGGGGGCCGCACATGGCGGCGGCGAAGTCCTGGGCGAGGATGACAGGATCATGAAGTGACATGGGACAGCTCCATCCGGGAGATGTCACCAGTGTTGGTCAGGACCCGGCCGGAGTCCTGAAAGACCGCCGAAGTCTTTCCGAAATCCGCGCAGTTGGAGGGCAGTCCGGTCTGCCGAGACCGAGGTGCTTATGCCGGTGCCATGCCGGTCGCGGGTTGTTCCAGCATCCGGTCCGCTGACGCGGCCAGAAGGTTGCGGACATAGTCGGTCTTCATCCGCGACTGGGCCAGGTCCTCGCGGGACAAGGCCTCGACGGCGCGGCCATCCTTCATCACCAGAACGCGGTCCGTCATGTAGTCGACGACGGCAAGGTCGTGGCTGACCATCAGGAAGGTCAGGCCGCGTTCGGCCCGCAGGCGGTTCAGAAGGTTCAGCACCTCGGCCTGGACGCTTGCATCCAGCGCACTGGTGGGTTCGTCCAGCAGCAGGATGCGTGGCTCCAGCATCAGGGCCCGCGCGATGGCGACGCGCTGGCGCTGACCGCCAGAAAGCTGGTGCGGATAGCGGAACCGGAACGAGGTCGGCAGACCCACGTCCTGCAAGGCGCGGATGACGCGGTCGTCTGCGCCACCGATCCCGTGGATGGCCAGGGGTTCGGACAAGGTGCGGTCGATGGTGTGGCGTGGGTGCAGGCTGGCGTAGGGGTCCTGGAACACCATCTGCACCCGGGTCGCAAACCCGGGGCCGCGGGGGGTCGGCAGCGGCTTGCCGCCGATCCGGATGGTCCCGGCCGACACGGGCGCCATGCCGCAGATCGCCCGCAGGATCGTCGATTTGCCCGATCCGCTTTCGCCGACCAGCCCGAAGCTTTCGCCTTCGGCCACCGTCAGGCTGACATCCTGGACTGCTCGCACCTCGCGGCCCTGGGCGCGGAAGGTGACGGAGAGGTTCTCGGTCTCGACCAGAGTCATTCCGCCCAGGCCCCCGTCCGGTCCAGCGTCGGCAGCGGACCGCGTGCGCCGCCGATGCGTGGCAGGCAGTTCAGAAGCCCGCGGGTATAGGGGTGCTGCGCCTGAAGCAGGTTTGCGGCCAGCAGTTCTTCGACCACCTTGCCCTTGTACATCACCAGAACGCGGTCGCAGAAACGGGCGACAAGGCGCAAGTCGTGGCTGATGAAGATCAGCCCCATGCCGCGGTCGCGGACCAGGTTGTCGAGGATTGAAAGCACCTCGGCCTGCACTGTGACATCAAGCGCGCTGGTCGGCTCGTCGGCGATCAGGAGGTCAGGTTCGGGGATCAGCATCATCGCGATCATCACCCGCTGGCCCATGCCGCCTGACAGTTCGTGCGGATAGGCTTCCATCACGCGGCCGGGGTCACGGATCTGGACCGCCTCCAGCGCGGCCATCGCCTTTGCTTCGGCATCCTTCCGGCCCAGCCCGTCGCGACGGCGGAGCCCCTCGGTCAGCTGGTCGCCCACGGTCATCACCGGGTTCAGGCTGTACTTCGGGTCCTGCATGACCATACCGATGCGCTTGCCGCGCAGGGCACGCATTTCGCGTTCGCTGGCGCCCATCAGGTCCTGCCCGTCAAAGACCATCCGGTCGGCCTGGATGCGCCCGGGGGGACGGATCAGGCGCAGCACGGCGCGGCCGGTCATCGTCTTGCCCGAGCCGCTTTCGCCGACGATCCCCAGACGCTCGCGGCCAAGCGAGAACGAGACGCCGCGCACCGCTTCGACCGGGCCGGTTTCGGTGTCGAAGGTCACGCGCAGGTTCTGGACGTCAAGCAGGGTCATTTCGGGGCGCTCTTGGGGTCAAGGACGTCGCGGAGGCCGTCGCCCAGAAGGTTGAAGCCAAGGGAGACGATGAAGATCGCCAGGCCCGGCATGGTGGCAACCCACCATTGTTCGAACAGGAACTTGCGGCCTGACGAGATCATCAGGCCCCACTCGGGCAGCGGGGGCTGGACGCCAAGGCCAAGGAAACCCAGGCCCGCCGCAATCAGGATCACGCCAGCCATGTCCAGCGTCACCCGGATGATCACCGAGGGCAGGCACATCGGCACGACGTGGCCCAGGATGATCCGCGGGGCCGACGCACCCTGCAGGCGGACGGCGGCGATGTAGTCCGAGTTGCGGATGGTCAGCGTCTCGGCCCGTGCGACGCGGGCATAGGGCGGCCAGGCGGTCAGCGCGATGGCGAGGACGGCATTCTCGATCCCCGGCCCCAGCACGGCAACCAGCGCCAGCGCAAGGATCAGGCGGGGAAAGGCCAGGAAGATGTCGGTCAGGCGCATGAGCACGGCGTCAAGCCAGCCGCCGAAATATCCCGCGACAGTGCCGATCAGCAGACCCAGCACCGGGGCCGTCACCATGACCAGCGCGATGATGTACAGCGTGATCCGCGCGCCGTGGATGATGCGGCTTAGGATGTCGCGGCCGAAATCATCGGTTCCAAGCCAGTGGCCCGGCGTGCCGGGCGGCTGCAGCCGGTTGCCCAGGTTCTGGACGAAGGGGTCGTGCGGGGCGATCCAGGGCGCGAAGATGGCCATGAAGACCAGGATGGCCACGATGATCAGCCCCGCCATCGCCAGCCGGTTCCTGCGGATGCGCAGCCAGGCCAGCCACATCTGCCCAAGCCGGGCCTGGCGGCGCGAAGTCGGGCTGGGGTCCTGCAGCCAGGCGCGAAGCGTGGTCATGTCCGCTCCGTCATGTGCGGGCCCTTGGATCGACAAGGCGGTAGATGATGTCCGACAGCATGTTGAGCGTGACGAAGACCACGCCCACCACCACGGTCCCCCCCAGCACGGCGGGCATGTCGGCGGCGAAGAGCGCATCGGTGATATAGCTGCCAAGTCCGGGCCAGGCGAAGATCGTCTCGGTCAGGACCGAACCTTCCAGAAGATAGGCGTAACTGAGGGCGATCACGGTGATCAGCGGCACCATCACGTTCTTCATCGCATGGACCCAGACCACCCGCCACTCCGGCATGCCCTTGACCCGGGCGGTGGTGATGTATTCCTGCCCAAGCTCGTTCATCATGAAGCTGCGGGTCATCCGGCTGATGTAGGCCATCGAGACATAACCCAGCAGACCGGCGGGCAGGATGATGTGGCTTATCGCGTTGGCGAAGACATCCCAGGCGCCGTTCAGGGCCGAATCGATCAGGATCATCCCGGTGTAGGAGGTGAGCGTGAACTCCATCATCATGTCGTAGGTCGGGTCCAGCCGACCGGGACCGGCGACCCAGTCAAGCTGGCCGTAGAAGACCAGAAGACCGATCAGGCCCAGCCAGAAGACCGGCATCGAATAGCCCATCAGGCCGACGACGCGGACGATCTGGTCGGCTATGCTGCCGGGACGCGTCGCGGCCAGCACGCCCGCGGGCACGCCGACGAGGGTCCCGAAAATGGTGCCAAGCGTCGCAAGCTCCAGCGTGGCGGGGAAGTAGCGCGCGATTTCCGAAGAGATGCTTTCCCCGGTGCGGATCGAGGTGCCAAGGTCGCCCTGGACCGCGTCGCGGACGTAGATCCAGAACTGCTGCCACATCGGCAGGTCCAGCCCCAGCCGGTCGCGCACCGCCTGGATCTGCGCTTCGGTCGCCCGCTCGCCCACGATGGACAGGACCGGGTCGATCGGCACGACACGTCCGATGATGAAGGTCACCAGAAGCAGACCAAGAAGCGTGATCGCAAGCGTGAACAGGCCGACACCAACCTGCTGCAGGATGCGCAGCAGGCGGCTCTCATGCTGGGGGACGGGGGATGCGGTCATTGCGGGACGGGGCCGCCGTGTGAATGCGGCGGCCCCTTTCGCTTACTTCGTGACGGTCCAGTAGCTGGCCGAGTCGGTCGCGCCGCCAGCGTAGAAGCCGTTCACATTGGCGCGCATCGCGTCCTGCCGGGCCTGCTGGAACATCAGGATGAAGGCCGAGTTGTCCCGCACCTTGCGCTGGATGTCGGCATACATCTCGGCGCGCTTGGCGCTGTCCTTCTCTTCGACCGCGGCGTTCGTGGCGGCGTTCAGTTCGGCACCCGGGTCCCATGCGGTCCGCCAGGCCAGATAGCCCGTCGCCTTGGCTTCGTCGCTGTTGTCGGGGTTCAGCGCGAAGGTCGAGGCGTTGGTATGCGGGTCGGGATAGTCCGGCCCCCAGGTCTGCAGCGTGATGTCATGCTGACGCCCGCGATACTTCTCCAGCCCCTGCGCGCCGTCGCCCACGTCCATGACCAGGTTGATCCCGGCCTGGGCGAAGGTGTTCTGGATCGAGGTGGCGATGTCCAGCCGCTCCTGGTTGTTGCGGACGGTGAAGCCGATCTCGATGGGCAGCGTCAGCCCGGATTCCGCCATCAGCGCCTTGGCCTTTTCGATATCCAGGCCGTAGGGGTTTTCGTCCAGCGCGCCAAGGAAGCCCTTGGGCAGGAAGTTCTGGTGCACGACCCACTGACCCGACAGGATGCTGTCCTGCATGCCGGTGTAATCAATGGCCCAGCGCATCGCTTCCTGGACCTTGGGGTTCGCCAGTTCTTCCTTCTTCTGGTTCAGCGCAAGATAGTAGACCTGCCCGCCGACGTCGCTTTGCACCTTGAGGTCGGCATTGCCGGTGACCCCGGCGATGTCGGTCGGCGTCATCTCGCGGGCGATGTCGATGTCGCCCTTTTCGAGCAGCAGACGCTGGGTCGCGCCTTCGGGAATGTGCTGCATGAAGACGTTCTTGATCGCCGCATCACCGCGCCAATGGCCTTGGCGCGCCTCAAGCACATATCCCTCGTTCGGCTTGAAGCTTTTCAGCACATAGGCCCCGGTTCCGGCGCTGTTGGCCTTGAGCCAGGCATTGCCCATGTCGCCCTCGACCTCGTTCGCCATGACGGTCTTCATGTCGACGATGTTGGCCACGCCCGCCGTCAGGCAGTTGTAGACGAAGGACGGGGCATAGGCCTTGTCGGTCTTCAAGGTGACGGTGTCGCCCTCGAAGGTGATCATCTGGTCGACGTTTTCGGGGGTAAGGCCGAACTGGGTCAGGATGAAGGCCGGGGTCTTGTTCAGCTTGACCACCCGGCGCAGCGATCCTGCCGCGTCTTCCGCCGTCAGCGGGTTGCCGGAGGAGAAGGTGATCCCCGACTTGATCTTGAAGGTGTAGGTCATGCCGTCATCGGCCACGGACCAGCTTTCGGCAAGGCCCGGCACCAACTCGCCCGGTTTGGCCGGGTCAAGCTCGACCAGGGTGTCGTAGACGTTGTTGTTCAGGTCGACGCCCGAAAACTCGAACGCTTCGTGCGGGTCGATCGACACGATGTCGTCGATGGCATCGGCGACCACCAGCGTCTCAGCCGGTGTTTCGGCCATCAGCGCGGTCACCGAGGTTCCGGCAAGCAACACGGCCAGCGTTGCAGCACGGGTAAAACCATGCTTCAGCTGCATCTTCATACTCCCGATTGTTTTTGCGGATCTTGCTGAGTCCGCCACACCCCCAAGGAGGCCCAACTGCCCGGCAAGTGTCAAACGGTTTCTCAACGCTGAGTTGGGTTTAGCCGGGGCGGGCCTGGGCCGGTGGGTCAAAGCGGGATGGCGGATTCCAGTGTCGCGCCGGGCAGCTGGTCGCACAGGGCAGCAATCCGGTCCTTGACATCCATCAAGCACGCGGCGGTCGACAGCGCATCGGCCAGCGCCGCCGATCGGGCCGAGATCGAGATGGAACGCCAGATCAGTCGGGTGGGGCGGCCCAGCGCAGGATCAATGATGTGGCTGGTGCGCCCATCGCCGCCAAAGGTCATTCCCAGTGGGGACGAGGTGGCAAGGGCGCGGCCCACCAGCGGGATTTCGCGGTCGGGAAGCTGGACGGGCCAGCGGCCTTCCGGCAGGGCGCGCAGCTCTCCGGTATCAATCAGCGCGCGGGTCAGGCCGTGGCTGGACAGAAGCGCCGCGACCCGGTCGGCGATGTAGCCCTGCGCGATGCCGTTCAGCGTCAAAGCCATGCCGGGGCGCAGAGTTATGGCGTCCGCTGACAGGCTGACACCGTCCCAGCCGGTGCGGGCCTTGGCCTTGGCGCGTTCCGGGTCCGACAGGGGGAGACCGCGTTCGGTCGCCAGGGCTTCGGCCGCCCAAAGGGGCTGGATGGTCGGGTCAAACCGCCCCTCGCTGGCCGAATGGACTGCGCTGGCAAGGCTGAGGCAATCCAGAAGTTCGAAGGGCGGCTCGCGCAGCGTCCCGTCCCGGTTCAGGCGGCTCAGGTCGGAACCCGGCAAGTAGATCGAGAAGATGCCCTCAAGCCGCCGGATCTCGGCCATCGCAAGGGCCGCCAGGCGGGCGCCGTCGGGGTGGTGCAGGCGCAGGGTGACCTTGGCCCCCAGCGCAATGCCGGTTTCGACATGCAGGTCAGACTTGGCCAGCGCCATCGAGGGCGCAAGGGCGGCGGAAATTGCGATGAAACGGCGGCGGGTCAACATGGCTTCAGCCCTCGGGTTTGTCGGAAAGCGCTTTCAGGCGGCGGGCATAATCATCCGCGCCTCCGGCAGCGGCAGAGATCGGCGCGGTGACGGCGCTGTCGGGGATCTCGTCCAGAGCCATCACCATGCCACCCCGCGCGGCGGCAAAGGCCTGCGCTTCGGCAGGGTCGGCAAAGGGCACCACTTCCGGCGCGCCCATCCCGCCGGTGATGGCGGCACCGACGACGTAATGGGCCGTGCGGGCGTCGATCCAGTTGGCGATGCCGGGCTCGGCCCAGGTCGCGCCCTCGGCCCCCATGTCGCTGACATAGATCGCCAGGACCGTGCCGCTTTGCTCGGGCAGGCGCAGGTAGACGACCAGATCGCTGACCTGGCTGAAGAAGAGCGGCATCGCGGGCAGTCCCTCCAGATGCACCTGACCCTTGGGGCCCTCATGCTCCAGAAGGTTCATCTGGCAGAAATGGCCCACCGTCTCGGGCGTCAGCGGCAGGGGGTCGAGGTTCTGGGCGGCCTCTTCCTGGCAGGCCGCCAGCAACAGGACGAAAAGCAGCGCGCGTTTCATGGGGTGACCTTTCGGAAGGCGGCCGCAGCCAGCGCCAGCGCGGCAAGCGGCCAAAGAAGGACAGACGCCAGCGATTGCCACAGCGGAATGGCGTCGGCAGCGCCGCCGATGCCGGCCGCAGCCGCAGTCGCGCCCGAGGCTGAGAGGTTGAACAGCCGGAAGGCATCGGCGGGGTTCAGGAGCAGGGCCACGGGGAAGGCCTTGGTGGTGAACCAGCCGCCGTTGTCGGCCACGATGGCGGACAGAAGGGCAAGGTCGTACAGCACCACCAGGCCCAGCCACAGGCCGATGGCCATCCCGGCCGCACCCGACGGACGGCGGGACAGCGACGACAGCGCATAGCCAGCGCCAAGGAAGGTCGCGCCCAGCAGGATCGACGACCAGCTGAGGCGGATCAGCGCGGGCAGACCGGCGACGGCGTTTTCGTCGGTCCAGAACGCCACGGCGGCGGCAAGGCTGTGTCCGACAAGGACCGCCACGGCCAAGATGCCAAGGTGGGCGAGCAGCTTGCCGATCAGCACCTCTTCCCGCGCGATGGGATAGGCCAGCAGCAGGGGAAGCGTCCCGCGTTCCGATTCCCCGGCGATGGCGTCAAAGCTCATCAGAAGGGCGAGAAGCGGGATGAGATAGACCGACAGCGAGGTCAGCGAGGCCACGATGACCGACAGGCGGTCGACGCCCAAGCCCCCGGTCGGGGCGGACCCAGCCAGCGACAGCACCAGCGAGAAGACAGCCATCAGCGCCAGCGCGATGGCGACCCAGCGGTTGCGCAGCGCGATGCGGAATTCGGTGGCGGCGGTGGACAGGATGCGGGTCATGGCTGCGGCCCCCGGCTGAAATGGGCGTAAAGGTCTTCCAGGCTGGGGGGCAGGACGTCGAGGTCGGCGACCTTGTCCCCCAGCCCCGCGATCCGGCCCAGCGTCTGCAGCTTGGCCGATTGCGGACAGGTCAGATGCAGCGCGCCATCGACCAGAATGGCCCCCGGCAGTTGGGCGGCGATGTCCGACGCATATCCGTTCCGGGCGGTCACATGCAGCATCACCGGCAGGTCAGCCCGGCGGCGCAGGTCGCCAAGCGTGCCCTCGGCCACCAGCCGTCCCCTGGACAGGATCACGATGCGGTCGGTCCGCGCCTCGACTTCCGTCAGCGCATGGGACGACAGCAGGATCGAGGCACCGTGGGCGGCAAGGTCATCCAGAAGCGCATAGAATTCGCGCCGCGATACGGGATCAAGGCCCGAGGTCGGCTCGTCCAGCACCAGCAGGCGCGGGTGGCCGATCAGGGCCTGCGCCAGACCGACGCGCTGGCGCATGCCCTTGGAATAGGTGCCGATCCGGCGGCGTGCGGCGGCCTCAAGCCCGACCTTTTCCAAGAGACCCATCGCCAGGGCCGGGCTTTCCCCCCGCAGGCGCAGGTAGTGGCGGATCTGTTCCAGCCCGGTCAGCGCGGGGTGGAAGGCCGCGTTCTCGGGCAGATAGGCCACGGCAGACCGCGCGGCGGAGGACCCAGGCGTGGCGTCGCAGATCGAGACCTGACCGCTGGTCATCGGAATGAGCCCGAGGATGATCTTCATCAGCGTCGACTTGCCCGCCCCGTTGTGGCCCAGCAAAGCGACCCGTTCCCCGGGGGCGACGGACAGGCTGACCCCGGTCAGGGCCGCCACCTCGCCAAAGCGTTTAGTGAGATCCGAGATCGTCAAGGTCGGTGTCATCATAGTGGCCTTCGGTCCAACGCCCCGCGACTTCGGCTTCAAGCGCCAGGATGTCGTCGGGGACAGGAATGGTGAGGGGGGTCATCAGCGGGTGGCTGTCGGTCACACCGCCCGGCATGATTGCCGGAAAGGACGACTGCGACCAGCGCACCAGCTGCACGGCGGGCGCGCCGGTCAGAAGTGCTGCGGCGGGTTGCGACCACAGGATATGGTCCATCAGGTCATTGGGGCGAAAGACGCCATCGGCGATGCCGTCGCCGTTCAGGTCGAAGGCGGGGTGGTCGGACCAGAAGTTGCCGCGCCCCTCGTAGCTCCACTCCATGAAGCGGGTGCCGACGTATTTCACCTGCTCCTGGTTGCCCAGGAACGCGTTGCCGGTCAGCAGGTTGCGTTCCGACCCGGCGGTGAAGTGGATGCCGATGCCGCAGCCCTCGAAGCGGTTGCCGAAGACAAGGTTCTTGTGGGCGTTGTAGATGAAAAGGCATTTCTTGCTGCCGCCGCGCACCAGGTTTCCGGCCACATCGGCGCCGTTGGCAAAGTTCAGCATCACCCCGTGTTCGCGGTCGCCCAGCGACAGGTTGTCCCTTACCACCACGCGGTCCGAGAACATGATCGCGAACCCCAGGTGGTTGCCGATGCTGACGTTGCCCGACACCTCGCTGTCATGCGTGTACATGTAATGAACGCCAAAGCGCAGGTCGCGGAAGGTGTTGTTGCGGTAGGTGCCCTTCTTCGAGGCGTTGGAGAAGATCCCGTCGCGGCCCCAGCGCACCGTGTTGCCCTCGATCACCGTGCCGGGGCTGTTCCAGATATAGATGCCGTTGCCGCGTTCGTTCATCCGGTGATTCTGGCGGCCTTCGATGCTGTTGCCAGTGACCAGCGTGTCAACGCCCCCGTGCACGTCCACGCCATGCATGTTGTCGGTCAGCCGGTTGCCCTGAATCCGGGCGCGGTCGGCGCCCTTTGCGATCTTGATGCCCGAGTCGATGGCCTGGTTGTCGCTGCCCGACCCGGTGACGTGCAGGCCGGTCAGCACCACGTCAGCCGCCGTGACGGTGATCACGCTGCCCCGGCCCTGGCCCTCCACGGTGGCCAGACCGTCGCCCC
>NZ_JAXMMF010000156.1:0-16954 GCF_034366665.1 Tabrizicola sp.
CGCGCGGCGGAAGATCGCAGCAAGGCGGAATGCGAACGCCTGCGCTCCCTCATCGAGGGGGCTGCAGCGCCAGAACTCAACGTCAAGGTCATGAGCCAAAGGCCGGTGCTGGGCGGCGCTCTTGACGCCGCCGCAGTTGAAGCGCGGTACTTCGATCTGGCAGTGCTACCGTGGGCCGCCGAGACCCTTTTGTCGCAGGATATGGCGCAATCGCTTGTCTTCGGCGCCGGCGTTCCCGTGATCCTTGTTCCCCCGTCGACCCCGTCGGGTCCCGTCGATCACATCGCCATTGCCTGGGATGAAAGCCGCGTCGCCGCGCGGGCGCTGTGCGATGCGCTTCCGCTTTTGTCGGCGGGTGGCCACATTTCGGTCCTGACGGTGCAGGACGAGAAATCGCTGCGAGGTGCCGGCCTCGCGCAGACCCTTGCGGTTTCGCTGGAACTGCGCGGCTACAATGCCAAGGCCGTCGATCTTACCCTGGACGGCAGAACCATCGCGGAGGTGTTGCAGGACGGGGCCCGGGCACAGGGAGCACAGCTTCTGGCGATGGGCGGTTTTGGCCATTCCCGCCTGCGCGATTTCATCCTTGGCGGAGCAACGAAGGGCGTGTTCGGCGATCTGCGAATTCCGACTCTCTTGGCACACTAATCGGCAGGTCATCAGTTTCCGGGATTCCCGAAGAAACTGCGAAATGACCCGGCTAGGCGAACATGATCGACCTCACCGTTGCCTCCTACAACATCCACAAGGCCGTCGGCATCGACCGGCGCCGGGATCCGGCGCGCATCACTGCGGTGATTGCCGAGATCGGTGCCGACATCATCGCCTTGCAGGAGGCCGACAGACGTTTCGGCAGCCGTGCCGGACTGCTGGATCTGGAGGCATTGCGCCGCGACCTGGGTCTGATTGCGGTGCCGATGCAGACGCACCGCAAGGCGCATGGCTTTCACGGCAACCTGATTCTGGTGCGCGACGCATTGGTCGAAGCGGTGCACCAGCTGGATCTGCCCGGCATCGAGCCGCGCGGCGCCCTGATGGCGGACCTGACGATCCAGCGCCAGTCGATCCGGGTGATCGCCGCGCATCTTGGGCTGACGGCGGGATCGCGCTTGCGCCAGGCCCAGAAGATCCTGGAGCGGTTGCAGAGGCTTGACGAACGGCCGACGCTGCTGATGGGCGATCTGAACGAGTGGCGGGCTGCGGGGCGGTCATCCCTTGATCCCCTACTGGCCCATTTCCGGCCGACTGCCAGCCTTCGCAGTTTTCCGTCGCGGTTTCCGATGCTGTCGCTGGATCGGGTGATGACCTGCGCCCGGTCGGACCTGAGCGGGATCGAGGTCCACCGCTCGAAGCTGGCGCAGGTCGCGTCCGACCATCTGCCGGTCAAGGCCCGCTTGCGGTTCAACAGCACCGCGGCCGGCCTGCTGCTGCCGCAGTCTTCTTGATGCACTGGACCCTGGAAGGCCTGTTGTGGCTGCTGGCCGCCGCCGCCGCGGTGGTGATGGCGTCGGCGCTGGCCTTCCGGTCCTGGTACCATTTCGCCGAGCGCGCCCGCGGCCCGGCGGGACGGGCGCTTCCCCCCGAAGGCCCGGCCACGCCGCTGGACCTGCTCATGGCCGGTGCGGCGGCGACCGAGGGCAAGGCGAACGCGGTTGCCAGCCTGCTTGACAATGTCGACGCCTTTGCCGCCCGGGTGCAGTCGGTCCGGCAGGCCGGGCGCAGCCTGGATGTGATGACCTACATCTGGCGCACCGACCTGACCGGTTGGCTCTTGCTGCGCGAGGTGTTGGACGCGGCGGATCGCGGCGTGCGGGTGCGCCTGCTGCTGGATGATCTTTACGTTCAGGGCATCGACCCGGTGTTCCTGGCCCTCAGCGAGCATCTGAACGTCGACGTGCGGCTGTTCAATCCGTTCCGCAACCGGGGCCATCTACTGCGGCGCGGGCTGGAGGCGGCGCTTGGCCTAACCCGCTACAACAGGCGCCTGCACGGCAAGACCTGGACCGCCGATGGCCGCATCGCGATCGTCGGCGGGCGCAACATCGGCGACACCTATTTTTTCGGGCCGGGGATCCCCGGCAGCGGTCCGGGCGGATCGGGAGGGTCGGAGTCCGACCGGGTCTCGCGCGATGCCGACCTGATGCTCAGCGGTCCGGCGGTCGGCGACATCGACCGGATGTTCGACGGCTACTGGAACCTCGGCCTCGTGCTGCCGATCCGCGCGCTGCTGCCGCATATCAGGATCAGTCTCCGGCGGTTTCGCCGACGATTGAGGCGGCACAGCGAAGCAGCCCACGCCCGCAGGTTCCTCGATCAGGCCCTCGCAGGGCGCGACGCGGCGACCGCGCTGACGGGCCGCTTGCGCGCAGCGGCCGAGGTGCGGGTTCTGGCCGATCCGCCCGACAAGGCTTACGGCACCCGAAGCGCCCTCTGGATGGCCGAAAAGGTGCATGCGCTGCTGGCTGCGGCCGAGCGCGAGGTTCGGCTGATCACCCCCTATTTCGTCCCCGGCGAGGCCGGCATGGCGGAACTGATCGCGCTCAGCCAGCGCGGTGTCGAGGTTTCGGTGCTGACCAACGCGCTCTCCGTCTCGGACAACATCGCTGTTCATGGCGCGTACCGGCAGTATCGGGCCCGGTTGTTGGCGGCCGGGGTCCGGGTCCATGAATTCGCGCCGCCGCCCGTCGCGCCGGGAGGCCAGCGCGACGTGCTGCATTCCAAGGTCTTCATCATCGACCGCAAGGCCGCCATCGTCGGGTCGCTGAACTTCGACCAGCGCTCGGCCGAGATCAATGCCGAGCTTGGCGTCTGGTTCGAGGAGCCCGGCAACGTGCAGGACCTGCTGGCCGCATACGACGCCGACAGCGGCCCCGACATGGCCTATGCGCTTTCACTGCAGGGTTCGGCGATCCGCTGGGACGTGATCCGGCCTGGATTGCCGACGCAGTTCGACCGCGAACCCGAGACCGGGGTGCTGCGGCGCGGCATATCTTGGGTCGCCGGGCACCTGCCGATCCACGGCTGGCTCTGACCCGCGCGGCGCGGCGGCTCAGCGCACCACATGCACCGAACAGCGGGCATGGCCGACGATGCGCCCGGCAGTGCTGCCCAGAAGATAGTCCTGCAGCCCGGACCGATGCGAGGCAATGACGATGCAATCGACCTCGTTCTCCTCCGCCCATTCCAGGATGGTGCGGCCGGAATGGCCCTCCAGCAGGACCGGTTGCGCATGGGTGAACCTTGCGGCCATTTCGGACAGCTGGTCGCGGATTGCCTGGTTCAGGGCCTGGTCGTATTCTTCGGGGATGTAGGAGATGGCGTAGGAGGGAATGGCCTCCTTGACATGCAGAAGTGTTACGCGCGCCCCGGCAGGCGCCAGCACGGCAGCCGCCTGAAGCGAGCGTTCGGGATCGTGTTCGGCGTCAAACGCGACCGCGACCAGAACATGCTTGTACATCCGCCACCTCCCTGAATTTCTTGCGCGAACCCTGATCCCCGCCACCGGTGCGCGTTGATCTGGATCAGGCGGGGCCGACTGGCCCCCAACAGCTTTGGCCTTTACAGCTCCGGCTCGGGCGGGACGACCAGCACGTCCACCGGCAACCAGGCCAGAAGATCCTCGGCAACGCTGCCCAGCACCAGGCGCCGCAAGCCGGAATGTCCGCCAGTCCCAAGGATCACCAGATCCGGCGCAAGGCCATCCATCGCTGAGCGCAGTGCCGTCTGCGGGCTTCCGGCCAGGACCGAAACCTCGATTCCATCCGGCAGGCCTATGTCCGGGCGCGCCGCGAAGGCGCGCAACTCGGCTTCGGCTTGACCGACTTCGGCGCCTGCCTCGTCGTCGACCGCGTGCACCAGGTGGATGCGCGCGTCGCGCAGCAGTCCCAGCCGCAGTGCCGTCTGAGCCGCGAAGCCCGAGGAGCCGGACAGGTCAGATGCGATCAGGATGCGCCGGTAAGGGCCTTGCGGCGGCTGTCGCACCGACAGAACCGGGCGGGTTCCGCCCCGCAGTACCCTTTCGATTGTGCTGCCGCGGAGGCCGGCAAGAAGCCCCTGCGGCCGCGACGAGCCGAGCACGATCAGATCATCGTCGCGCGCATCGGCGGTTGCAAGAATCTCCGAATGTGGGTCGCCCTTGCGGATCAGCACCTCGGGGCGTGCCAAGCCTTCCGGCAGGCGCACGTCCAGCCACTCAGTCAGGATCGGCGGCGGGCTGCCGCCCACGCCCAGGACCAGCGCAACCGAGACGTCCGGGTCGACAACATGCAGCACGCCGATCCTGTCGGCATGGCCCGGCATCAACAGCAGCGCCCTCTCGAGTGCCGCCACCGATTGCCGGGTGAATTTCGTTGCCAGCAAGAGCGACTCTATCATGCCATGAGCGTTTCCGGTATCCGCGCCATTGGCAAGTGCCCCTGCCCGGTCATGGCGACGCCAGCAGCTTTCTTTCGCATCCTTGATCCATGTCAGCCCCGGGCAAGACGGCTGCCCGTATCATTACACCATTACATCATTGCAACTTCGGGAAAAGGAAAACCGGCATGGCACTGCTGGCTGGAAAGGTCGCGCTGGTCACCGGCGCCGCGGCGGGGATCGGACGCGCGACGGCGCTGAAATTCTCCGCCGAAGGGGCGAAGGTCATGGTCTCGGATGTCGAGAGCATCGGCGGCGAGGAAACCGCGGCGATGATCCGCGACAGCGGCGGCGAGGCGCGGTTCCTGCGCGCCGACGTGTCGGTCGCGACCGAGGTCAAGGCGCTGGTCGCGGCCACGGTCGCCGCTTATGGTCGGCTGGACTGCGCCTGCAACAATGCCGGCATCGAAGGCACGATCGCGCCGTTCATTGACCAGACCGAGGCGAATTTCGACCGGATCATCGCGGTCAACCTGAAAGGCACCTTCCTTTGCCTGCAGGCCGAGATCGCCCAGATGCTGGCCCAGGGCGGTGGCGGCGCCATTGTCAACCTTTCCTCGATCGCCGGGCTGATCGGCTTTCCGGGGCTTTCATCCTACGTTGCCTCCAAGCACGGTGTGAACGGGCTGACGCGCAATGCGGCGCTGGAATATGCAAAGGCGGGGATCAGGGTGAACTCGGTCTGCCCGGCCGGGATTGACACGCGGATGCTCGATTCGCTGGCCGATCAGGCGACGGGCGGCAAGATGACCAGCCGGCAGATGATGGACGGGCTGCACCCGATGGGCCGCATCGGCACCCCCGACGAGGTGGCCGGCCTGATCGTCTGGCTGTGCTCGGCCGAGGCCGGGTTCATGACCGGCGCGGTGGTGCCGGTCGACGGCGGTTTTGTCGCGCAATAGGCCGGGGTCGGGCCAGTCTAGATCAGGCTGGCGGCGACGACCGCCCCCGTAATGGCTAGAACCAGGATCGCGGCGGCGGCGCCTTCGCGGAAGATGTCCTCGATCCGGTCCAGATCCTCGCCGATGACGATCTGCGGCTTCGGGCGCGAGCGGCGCAGTGACCGTGACCCGGCGCGCAGGGCAGCCCTTGCGGCGGCGGTCAGGGCCGCTGCCCGGCGCTGCACCGGGCCAAGCGCGTCGCCCTCGGGCAGGGTGGGCGGCTTCAACCCGACCGCGACCGCGCCCGCGATCAAGAGCACCGCGAGGCCCAGCGGCCAAGCCTCGGCCAGCTTCGACGCGAGGTCCGCCGCCAGCGGGGACTTGCCGGTCACATCGGCGTAAAGCAGCCAGGGCAGCCACAGCGCCGCCCCGGCCAGCGCCAGGAACGGCAGCGCCATCAGAAGCGGCGGGCGGCGGCGTGGTTTCGCCGTCGGCAGCACCGCCAGATAGCGCGCCATCGCCAGCGCCGTGGTCAGTGCGGACAGACCGATCAGCGTCGCGCCAAGCGCTCCGGCCGGGTCCTTCATCGCCGATTTCACCAGCGCCCCGGCCAGCAGCGGCATCCCGGCCAGCGACAGGCCCAGCACCGCGAGCACTGCCATCAGCCCCCAGCGCCAGCCTCGCCCGCAGAGCGGCGCGAGGCCGACGCCCAGGAACAGCGCCCCCTTGGCCAGCCCGTGATGCAATGCGAACAGCGCCACCGCCGGCAGCACCGTGGCGGGCGCGCTGCCCGCAGCCAGCGCAACGCCCAGCACCCCCATCACCAAACCCATCTGGCTGACGGTGGAATAGGCCAGCACGGACTTGGCCCCGGCCTGCCCGACCGCCAGCAGCGCCGCGAGGAACAGGCCGGAAAAGCCCAGGATTGTCAGCAGGTTGCCCGCAACCGCCGCCGAGGTTCCCAGCGGCAGCAAGGCCACCATCCCGAAGATCCCGGCCTTGACGATGGCACCCGACAGCACCGCCGAGGCCGGCACCGGTGCGGCCGGATGCGCCACCGGCAGCCAGACATGCAAGGGCATCAGACCGGCCTTGATCCCGAAGCCCGCGATCAGAAGCCCGAGTGCCGCAGGATGCGTCGAAGGCAGGGCCAGGGCAGCGCGCACCGCCTCGATCCCGATGGCTCCGCCCGCCCCGTGCGAGGCCAGCATCAGCCCGACCAGGATCGCCACCTCTCCCAGCACGGCCAGCACCAGATAGACGGTGCCCGCCCGCATCGACGCGGGCTTGCGGTCATGGATCACCAGCGGATAGGCCAGAAGCGAGACCAGCGCGAAGAAGACATAGAAGCTGACGATGTCGGCGGCGATGACGACGCCAAGATTGCCGGCCAGCACCAGGTTCCAGAACAGCGCGAAGGCGGCGGGCCGGCTGTCGCGGCGCAAGTAGTCGGCGGCATAGACCCCGGCCCAGAACCACAGCACCGCCGCTCCGCCAAGGAAGATCGCGCCGGTGGCAGTCAGTTCCAGCCCGCCGTCCAGAAGCACCCCCGGCAGCGCGACGGGTGTGTCGCGCGGCGCGAAAAGGGCGGCGGCCAGTGCCGGCAGGGGGCCAAGCGGCAGAAACATCACCATGCGCGGGCCCCAGCCCGGCAGAAGCGCCAGCCCGGCCAGCAGCATCGGCCACAGGACCGTCAGCGGTAGAAGCAGTGTCAGGTCGGCAGTCATCGCAGATAGCCCCCCTCGGCGATCAGGGTGGCCCAGCCCAGCGGGCTGAACGGCAGCGATGCGAAGATGCCCGCCCCAAGCGCCACCAGGGCCGTCACCGCCGCGGGTAGGATCAGCATCCGGTCGCGGGTGGTGGCCAGTTCGCGGATGGCGGGCCGGTCGGGTGGCGGGGGCAACAGCCAGGCGCGGTAGAGGAGCGGCAGGAAATAGGCGGCGTTCAAGAGCGATGACCCCGCCAGCACCGCCACCACCCAGGCCGCGTCCGATTGGAGCGCGCCGATCCCGAGATACCATTTCGAGATGAAGCCCGCCACCGGCGGCAGCCCGATCATCCCCAGCGCCCCGACCGAGAACGCCGCCATCGTCACCGGCATCAGCCGGCCCGCCCCGTCCAGATCGGCAATCGCCTTGATCCCCATGCGGTTCGCGAGCGCGCCGGCGCACATGAAAAGGGTGATCTTCATGATCCCCTGATGCACCAGATGCACCAGCCCGCCGATCACGGCATATGGCCCGATGAGACTGGCACCAAGGATGATGTAGCTGACCTGGCTGACCGTGGAATAGGCCAGCCGCTTCTTCAGATCGCTCTGCATCAGTGCGCGGACCGAGCCGTAAAGGATGGTGACCGAGGCCAGCGCCGCCAGCGGCACGCCAAGGCCCAGTTCGGCCACGGTGCCGATGCCGTAGACATCATAGATCATCCGCACGATGCCGAAGGCTCCGGCCTTGACCACTGCGACGGCGTGCAGAAGCGCGCTGACCGGCGCGGGGGCGGCCATCGCCTCGGGCAGCCAGCCATGCAGGGGGAAGATCGCGGCCTTCACCCCCAGCCCGCCGATGCACAGGATGAAGATCAGCGTCAGGGTCAGCGCGGGGATGCCGGTCAGGTCCGGCGGCGCGGCGAACTCGATCGCGCCGACCAGCGACTGCAGCCACAGGATCCCGGCCAGGAAGGCGACGCTGCCCGCCAGCGTGTAGGAAAGGTAGATCCGCCCCGCGCGCAGCGACTTGTCGTCGCCCTTGTGCGCGACCAGCGGCCAGGTCGCCAGCGTCAGCAGTTCGTAGACCAGGAAGAAGGTGATCGCGGTGCCCGACATCGCCACGCCGGTCGCCGCCAGCACGCAGAGGTTGAAGAAGCCGAAGAACCGCGGCAGGTTCGGGCCGCGGTCGAAATAGGCGATGGCGTAGATCGTGGTCAACAGCCACAGGAATACCGAAAGGGTCACGAACAGAAGGGCAAGCCTGTCCAGCCGCAGCACGAAATCATGACCCGGCAGGAACTCGTAGCGCCATTCGAACACCAGACCGGCCTCAGTCGCGTTCAGCAGGTAGGCCACTACCAGCAGCTTGGTAAAGGCCACGCCGAGGTTGGCCGCGTTGCGCCAGGCGGACAACCGCTCGGGCAAGGCAAAGCTGACCCCGGCGGCGACCAGCGGCAGGAATACCAGAAGCAGCGGCGCGAAGGTCATCATGGCGCGGCCTCCGGTTGGATCACCGTGGGCGTGGCCCAGGGTGCCTCGATGGCCGAGACGTCGACCAGCGCGGTGCCGGCAAAGCCCATGACGATGGCCAGTCCCGCCAGCGCCAGCGGTGCCACGGCTTGCACTCCGCCGGTCACCGGGCCGCGCGACGCGGTGTCAGGTCCCGCGCCAGCCAAAGGGGCAAAACAGGCCGACAGCGCCCGAAAGAGATAGACCGCTGCCAGCAGGCCACCAATCACCAGCACTCCGGCATAGAGGAACGCGCCCTGCTCGATTGCAGCGCTTAGCAGCAGGAACTTGGCGGTGAACCCGCCCGAAGGCGGCAGCCCCATCAAGGACACCGCCGCCAGGCCGAAGGCGGTCACGGTCAGGGGCATGGCCTGCGCCAGCCCGCCCAGATCGGCGATCCGGTCACCGGCGGCAGCCTTCAGCATCAGCCCGGCCGCAAGGAACATCGCCGCCTTGGCCAGCATATGCGCCACGCCGTGCAGCGTCATCCCGGCCCAGGCGCCGGAAGGCTCGACCGTCCCGGCGACCAGCGGAAAGGCCAGGAACAGATAACCGACCTGCGCCACCGTCGAATAGGCCACCAGCGGCTTCAGCCGGTCCTGCCGCATCGCCTGGATCGATCCGTAGATCACCGCCGCCGCGCCCAGGCCACCCAGCACATGCAGGGCGGCCGGGCCGGTAACGGCTGCAAAAGCCTCGAACCACAGCCGCACCAGGATGACGAAACCCAGCTTGACCGCGATCGCCGACAGAAGCGCGCTGGCCGGGGCCGGGGCGGCGGCATGGGCGGGCGGCAGCCAGCCGTGCATCGGAAAGAGTGCGGCCTTGATCAGCAGCCCCGCCGTCATCAGCCCCAGCGCCAGCAGCGTCGCGAGATCGGCCTCAGCCACCTGCGCCAGAAGGATCACGTCCACAGTGTCGTAGCGCGCTACCGTCAGCGCCACGCCCAGCAGATAGGCCAGCGAGCCGAGCAGCGCGATCATGAAATAACGCAACGCCGCCGCCAGCGAGCCCATCGCCGCCAGCGCCACCGCGGCCAGACTGACCATCTCCAGCGTGACGTAGAGGTTGAAGAGATCGGTGGTCAGGAACCCCGCATTGGCCCCGGCCCACATCAGATAGACCAGCGGCCAGAAGGTCTCGGCCTGGGCGGCGTGGCCGGGCTTTTCCGGCAGCTCGGCCAGCGCGTGCAGCCCGACGGCGCCGATCACCAGCGCGGTGGCGAGGATCATCAGCCGCGCCACCCCGTCGGCGCGCAAGAGGATGCCCAGCGGCAGGTCCCACTGACCGACGAGATAGGCCGCATCGGGCGGCAAAAGCGCCAGCCACAGCGCCAGTCCCGCCATCAGGGGTGCGGCCAGCAGGATCAGCCAGCGGCCGGATGGCCCCAGCATCAGCGCCGCCGCCATGAAGCCGAGCGGTGCGGCCATGAGAAGGTCAAGCGGGCTCATGGCGCGGGATTTTCGTTGTCGTCGGCGGCAGGTTTCGCGGCCGCCCGCGTCTGGGCCTGCCGTACGATCATCGCCGCGCCGAAAGCGGTCAGCGCGACGGCTACGACGATGCCGGTGATCACCAGCGCCTGCGGAAAAGGATCGGTAGCGTCAGGCCCCCGACCCAGCCCGCCCAGGATCAGGAAGATGCCCGCCCCGACCACATTGACTGCCAGCAATTGGCGCAAAGGGTGACGCAGGGTGATGAAGGCGTAAAGCCCGAGACCCACCAGGGCTGCGCCGGTCACGGCATAAAGATGTCCGGTGGACAGAAGGACGGGCAGCGGCAGGTCCATCTCAGCCCTTCCCTTCCGGGTCTGGGTCCGACGCGCCTGGCATCGGCGGCCCGGCCACCAACAAGGCCAGCGTGACCCCGATCGACAGGAAAAGAGTGTATTCGATGGTCACGATCAGCGCCTTGGCCAGCCCCGCAGGATAGACCAGCAATCCGCCCGCCGCGACCCCGGCCAGCCCGATCACCAGAAAGACCACGGGACCCAACACCAGCGCCGCGCGCAGAAGCGGCTGGTCGCTGGACGGCAAGCCGATGGTGCCGCCCATCCCCGCCACCAGAAGGCCGCCCGCCAGGACCGTCCCGGCCTGGAAGGCGCCGCCCGGCAGGTCCGATCCGGCCCAGACCAGATAGGCCGCCATCACCAGCGCCACCGGCAAGAGAAGCTGGCCGAAGGTGCCCGCAACCCGGCGCATCGGCGCATCGGCCATGCCGGGATCGGCGGGGCGGCCGGGCCAGGCCCCCGCCGGGGCCAGCGACCAGACCGCGACCAGCGCGCCCAGAAGGACGAAGCTTTCCAAGAGCGTGTCATAGGCGCGGAAGGCCAGCAGGACGCCCGTCACCCGGTTCTCGATGCCAAGCCCCGGCATCAGCGGTGCCACCACCCGGTCCAGCCCGCTTTCGGGCGGGATCGAAAGCACCGCCGCCGCCAGCAGGACCACGAACCCCGCGCAGGCGGCAAGGGCCCCCAGCCGCAGCAACAGGGGCGAGCCGGTGGATGTCGCGGCATCCCCCAAGGCCAGCAGCCGCGCCCGCGCCAGGATCAGAAGGACCCCGGTGACGCCCGCGCCGATGGCGATCTCGGCCAGCGCCACGTTTACGGCATCTAGCCCCAGCCAGGCTAGGCCCATCAGGTTGCCGAAGGCGATGAAGAAGGCGATCGCGGCCAGTGCGTCGCGCACGAACAGCGCGATGGCCGCAGTGCCGAGGATCATCAGGCACAGGATGAGGTCGAAGGCGAAGGTCATCGCAGGCCGCCGTCCGGCGCGCTGTCGGCATCGTCCAGGCGGGCCTCGTCCAGGCGGGCGCGCCGGGCCAGCAGCTGCGAGGTAGTGCCCGCCGCGATCACCGCGAACAGCCAGACCAGCGCGATCTTGGCCGCCACCGCCAGCGACCCGCCGTAAATCGCCGCAGCCAGCGCCACCAGCCCAAGGCCAAGGTTGTCTGCCTTGGTCAGCGCGTGCAGCCGCGAGGCGGTGTCGGGAAAGCGCAAGAGCCCCAGCGAGCCCGCGGCGTAGAAGGCCAGCCCTGCGCCGAGGAGCGCCAGCACCGCCAGATCGATCCAGCTCATTCCTTTGCCCCGGGTTTCGCGGTGCCACGCACGAAGGCGGTCACCGCAATGGCCGCCAGCAGCGTGCCGATCAGCGCCGCGTCGAGGAAGGCCGCATCTCCACGCGCCGCGCCAAGGACGACGGCGACGCCGATCACCCCGGTGCCGGCAAGCTGGGCGGCCATGATCCGCTCGACCGGGCCGGGCCCGCGCCAGCAGCGCACCAGCGCCGCCGCGACGGTCAAGAGCAGGAAGATCGCGACAAGGGTGAACCAGTCAGCCATGCGTCGCACCATATTCAGTGATGCGGCTGTCGAACAGACCGTGGATACGGGTTTCGTCGGCTTGAACCTCGCCCGGCGTGAAATTCGGCAGATACAGGACGTGTATGTCCATTTCGCCGTCGCCCGGTCCGGCGGGCAACGTGCCTGGCAGGATGCTGATCAGCCCCCCCAACAGAACATTGGCCGCGTCATGCCGGCTCGACAAGGGGATGTCGACCCAACCTGGCGAAATCGGCAGGCGTGGATCGAAAGCACGTCGCGCGACGTCCAGCCCACCCAACCCGCTGTGCACCAGAAACCGGGGCAGTATCGCCGCCGCGCGCCAAACGACAACACCGGGCCGGTCAACCGGATAGATCAGCAGGCTGAGCACCGTTGCCACGGCGACTGCGGCCGCGCCATATGCCAGGGAATCGACCCCGCCGCCTGTCAGTACGACCCAGAGGGCTCCAAAGATGGCTAACCGATTCAGAACTGAGACAAGCTGCATCGAATCCTCAGGGTGCAATTGGCCCCATTCAACGGTTAACCACTATTCCGCAGACCACCACAACCGAAAACGGGCAGCAAACGTCCAAGGTGGACAATTGCTTTGCCATCTGGGTATAAACGTCAGGCGCTTCCGGCTGAACCGCGTCGTTCAGAGTGAAGCTTTTCAGACCAGCCCGGGCGTGACTGCCAGAATGTGCGCCGAGGACCGAAGTCGCAGTCCCCGGGGAACAGGTTTCACGCCGCGCTGCCGCGATCAAAAATCAAACAGCTCGCCAAGCATCGACTTGCGCTTGCGCCGACGCGGATCATGTTCGTCATCATAGTCGCCGCGATCATCATAGCGTTCATTGTCGCGGTGGGCGCGACTGTCACGTTCACTTTGCGCCGGACGAGCGTCGCCGCGTGGTCCGGCGGGAACTGGAACAGACTGAGACATCTCGATAATCTTGTCGAGTTCGCCCCGGTCGAGCCAGACACCCCTGCACGTCGGGCAATAGTCTATCTCGACTCCCTGGCGGTCTGACATCGTGAGCAGTGTGCCGTCAACAGGGCATTTCATAATCTCGGTTCCTTGCGCTATCTGCACTCTTGCAGTGGTCTTGAGGTAGGTGCTGACCGCCATGCCCGCAATAGAGTTGGCCAAACTAAACCTGATAAATCGGGATGAACTTCGGCTGTAGGCCGGAATTGCATTGGATATGGGGCTATCCTTTGGCCTTCAGCCAGATCGGAATGTCGGCAGGGCTGCGTCGCATTTATTTCAAGCGCAGCAGCTGGCTTAGGGCAAATCAGGCAAAAGCGGCAACCGGTTCTCCTGCCCGATCTGCGGAAAGTCGGAAAGTCAGGTCGGTTCGGGCGGTTCTGTCATCGCCTTGTCCCATCCAGGCGCAGATCTGTTCAGCCCCACAGGGGTATCGTCACGGGCAGGAAGACCGCCGCCCAGGTTGCCGCCAGGCCCAGCAACAGCCCCGGGATCACCCGACCGGCAAAGCCGGCCCCGCCCAGCGTCGCGGCCAGGGCGACCCGCATGCCGGTGTTGGTACTGATCGCTGCCAGGATCGGCAGCACCGCATCCTGTGGCGCGATCTGGCCCGACCCGACCATCAGCGCGACCGAAATCGCCGCCGATTGCGTGTTGACAAGACCGGCCAGTGCGGCGGCCGCGATCAGCGCGTTCGGCCCGAATTCCTGCTGCACGGCGGTAGATGCCAGCATGATCGCCGCCAGGGCGACCGAAAACGCCAACCCCGCCCTCAGGCTGATTGCGCGGGTCTGCACGACCGGGGTGACTGCCTCGCCTGGCGGCACATTCTCGGCGAGGGTCGGCGGCGCGCGTAAGGCAGCAATCGCCCAGGGCGCAGCATACATGGCTGCCACCAGTCCTCCAACCAGCAGGGGCTGCGCCATTGCGTCAAGCGTGGCAAGGCTGGTCGCCGCCAGTACCAGCGCCATTGTCAGCACTGTCGAGACCGAGGACAGCAACGCCCCTGCTCCCGCCCCCAGCAGCTGTGCTGGTATCTTGTGCACGCGCCCGGCCATGTCGCGAATCGTTGCCGTGCTGGAAACGAAACCCGAGGCGAAACCAGTCATTGCCAGCCCGTAGTGCGCCCCGTAAACCCGCACCGCCACATGGCCGGCAGCGGAGATGACCATGACCATGATCACCACCGACCACATCAGATAGGGGTTCAGCACGGCGTAGGGGCCGAAGGTCTGGTTCGGCAGGACCGGCAGCACCACCAGCGTCGCCGCCGCCAGCATCAGCCCGTCGCGCAGCTCCTGTTCGGTCATCACCGAGCGCACGAAATCGTGCAGGTAGGCACGCGAGGCCAGCAGCACCGCCATCACGACCCCGACCCCGGCGGCCACCAGAGGCTGCGTCACCGACAACCCGCCCAAGAGCACCGTCATCACCAGCGCGATCTCGGTGGTCAGGCCGACATTCTCGGCCCGTCCGCGCCAGTAGGCCAGCCCGGCCAGCAGCACGACACCCAGGACGGCGGCGGCAAGGAGGGCGACGCCGCCGGTCAGTTGCGCAACTGCACCCAGAAGCGCCGTGATGGCAAAGGTCCGGATCCCGGCCGAAGACTTGACGTCCGTTTGCGACATCCGCTGTTCGCGCTCGGCCCCGATCAGCAGGCCGATCCCCAGCGCTTCGGCGAGATTGAACAGGATCAGCGCTTCCTGGTTCATCGTCGGGCCCCTTTGAAAGGTGTCGCGCCGACTAGGGGATCCCAAGTCTCAGACATTGCCCGTCCGGTTCGGCCGCAGGTAGATCGCCACCGTCGTCACCAGGGTCAGCGGGATCACGAAATAGACCATGGCCGTGGTCAGCGTCTCCAGCGCGTCATGCTGTTCTGCGGCAAGGACCAGGTAGGTGACGTAGAAGACGTAATAGGCGACGAAGACGAAACCTTCCCACCGCGCGATCTCGCGGCCCGACAGGAAGATCGGAATGCAGGCGATCGCCGTGGCCAGCATCACCCAGATGTCGAAGGCCATCACCGAGGGCGCGATGCTGATCCCGGCGGTGCCGGCGACCAGACCGGACAGGCCAAGGCAGCCCAGGATGTTGAAGATGTTCGATCCGACCACATTGCCGACCGCGATGTCACGCTCGCCCTTGAGCGCGGCGGTGATCGAGGTGGCGACTTCGGGCAGCGAGGTACCGGCGGCGACGATGGTCAAGCCGATCACCAGCTCGCTGATCCCCAGCGCCTGGGCAAAGGCCACCGAGGCCGTCACCAGAAGCCGCGATCCGACGATCAGGCATGCCAACCCGCCGATGATCATGCCGACCTGCACCAGGCGCGAGTCGGACCAGCCGCCGGAACCCACCTTTGCTTCAGGAGTTTCCATGTCAGCCGCCGCCGCGCGCGTGGCGCGGCGCGACTGGGCGACGATGAAAGAGGTATAGACGACCAACAGTGCTGTAAGAATCGCGCCCTCGTACATGCCGATGACGCGGTCCTGCACCATGACTACCAGAAGCAGCGAGATCGCAACCATGATCGGCACTTCCTGACGGATGATCTGGCTGTGGACGACCAGCGGCACGATCAATGCGCTCAGCCCCAGAATAAGGAGCACGTTGAAGATGTTCGATCCCACCACATTGCCGATGGCGATGTCGGACTGGCCGCCCATGACCGCGCCGACCGACACCGCCACCTCGGGGGCCGAGGTGCCCATGGCGACGACGGTCAGTCCGACGACGAGGGGCGACAGGCCAACCGCCAGCGCCAGCCGCGACGCCCCGCGCACCAGGAGTTCCGCGCCTACGACCAGAAGGCCGAGCCCGGCAAAAAAGAAGACCAGGTTCATGGTTCGGCTGCCCCAAGTGGTGTCGCTGCTTTCTGGGTCGTCCAGGGCGGGGAGTCAAGGTTGCGCGCGTGGTGCCATCCCTCGGAGACGCGGGGCGCGGTGTCACAAGGCCCCGACGGCAGGGCCGGGTCACGCGGCCAGCAGCAGGATCACCAGAAGTGCCAGGATCGGGCCAAGCACCGCCACCATGAAGATGTCGCCATAGGCGCGGCGGTGGTCAAGCCGGCAGACCGTCAGCAGCGTGATCACCGCGCCATTGTGCGGCAAGGTGTCCAGCCCCCCGGTCGCGACCACGATCACCCGGTGCAGCACGCCCGGGTCGATCCCAGCGGCAACGCCGCGCGCCAGGAACGTCTCGCCCATGGTGGTCAGCGCGATGCTCATCCCGCCCGAGGCCGAGCCGGTCAGCCCCGACAGGATGCTGGAGGACACCGCCAGCGCGACAAGGGGGTTTCCCGGCGCGATGCCCAGCACCGCTTCGCTGACCACGGCAAAGACCGGCAGCGCGGCGATGACGGTGCCGAAACCTACCAGCACCGCAGTATTCAGCAGCGGCAGCGCCGAGGCTCCGGCCCCCGCGCTGAGGGATTCGGTCAGGTCGGGCAGCCGCCGGCGGTTGGTCAGGATGATCAGAAGGATCGTCACCGCCAGCGCCAGGATGATCGCCCAGACGCCGCGCAGCCGGTCAAAGCCGACCCCGCCCCAGCGGTCAGCGGCCAGATAGGCGGTGTCTAGCATCGGCAGCAGAAGCCCGGCGAACAGCCCGTTCAACGCCACCACCGCCACGATCGGCAGCGCCGCCAGCCACAAGGGCGGCAGATCGGTCGGGGCCTCGCCGCCCTGGCGCGCCTCGGCGATGTCGAAGCCCTCGCCCTGGGCCATCTCGCGGAAACGGCGCGGCAGCATTCCGACGCCTGCCGGGGCCGTGGTCTCCTCGGCAAAGCGGCCGCGGCGGGCGCGCCACATCAGCCAGGCCAGCCCGAAGCCCAGCATCACCGCGCCGGCCACCAGCCCCAGCCCCGGCCCGGCAAAGACGGTGGTGCCGAAGAAGGGCATCGGGATCGCGTTCTGGATCGAGGGCGTGCCGGGCAGCGCGGTCATGGTGAAGGTGAAGGCCCCCAGCGCGATCGTCGCCGGGATCAGCGGGCGGGGCAGCTTGCTGCGGGCGAAAAGCTCGGTCGCCAGCGGTGCCACCGCAAAGGCCACCACGAACAGCGACACCCCGCCATAGGTCAGCACCGCGCAGGCCAGCACCACCGCCGGGATGGTGTTGGCCGGGCCCATCCGC
>NZ_JAXMMF010000157.1:0-7435 GCF_034366665.1 Tabrizicola sp.
GCCCGTACTGCGGGGTGGGGTGCGGCGTGATCCTGAAGCCGGATGGGGCGGGGGGCCTTTCGGTGAAGGGCGACCCGAGGCATCCGGCGAATCATGGGCGGCTCTGCTCGAAGGGTACGGCGCTGGGCGAGACGGTGGGACTGGAGGGACGCCTGCTGGCCCCACGGGTCTTCGGGCAGGAAGTGGGCTGGGATGCCGCGCTGGGCGTGGTGGCCAAGCGGTTCGCCCGGACGATTGCGGACCACGGGCCGGATTCGGTGGCGCTTTATGTCTCGGGGCAACTGCTGACCGAGGATTACTATGTCGCCAACAAGTTGGCGAAGGGCTTCTGGGGCACGGGCAACATCGACACCAATTCGCGGCTTTGCATGGCCTCCAGCGTGGCGGGGCATCGGCGCGCCTTCGGAACGGACACCGTTCCGGGGCTGTATGAGGATCTGGAGCTTGCCGATCTGGTGGTTCTGGTGGGGTCGAACCTGGCCTGGTGTCATCCGGTCCTTTACCAGCGCCTGTCGGCGGCAAAGGCGGCGCGTCCGGGAATGAAGGTCGTGGTCATCGACCCGCGCCGGACGGCCACGTGCGAGATCGCCGATCTGCATCTGGCCATCGCCTCGGGTGGGGATGTAGCGCTGTTCAACGCGCTTCTGGCCGGGATCGAGGCGAAGGGCTGCGTCGATCCGGCGTTTCTGGCGCAGGTCTCCGGGGCCGAGACCGCCTTCGCGGCGGCGCGGTCGACGGACGGGGCCGGGGCGGGGCTTTCCGACGGCGACCTGCGCGCGTTCATCGACCTGTGGTGCGGGACCGAAAAGGTCGTCACCGTCTACAGTCAGGGGGTGAACCAGTCCTCGCACGGGACCGACAACGTCAACGCGATTCTGAACTGCCACCTGGCGACGGGGCGCATCGGGCGGCCGGGGATGGGGCCGTTCAGCGTGACGGGACAGCCGAACGCGATGGGCGGGCGCGAGGTCGGCGGGCTGGCGAACATGCTGGCCTGCCATATGGAGATCGAGAACCCGCAGCACCGCGCCGCCGTGCAGACGTTCTGGACATCGCCGGGCATGGCCGAAAGGCCGGGATTGAAGGCCGTCGACATGTTCCGTGCCGTGGCGGATGGCCGGATCAAGGCGGTCTGGATCATCCACACCAACCCCGTTGTGTCGATGCCCGAGGCAGACCTTGTGGCGAAGGCCCTGCAAGCTTGCCCCTTTGTAGTGGTGCAGGACATCACCGCCAATACCGACACGGCCCGCCTGGCGCATGTGCTGCTGCCGGCAACTGCCTGGGCCGAGAAATCCGGCACCGTCACCAATTCCGAACGCCGGATCAGTCGGCAGCGCGCCGCCCTGGCAGCGCCGGGGCAGGCGCGTGACGACTGGCGCATCCTGGCGGACGTCGCGGGGCGGATGGGCTGGCCGGAGGCCTTTGCCTGGACGACGCCGGCGGAAATATTTGCCGAACATGCAGCGCTGTCCGGCGTGGCCGGGGCGTTCGGGCTGGACTTCGACATCTCGGACCACGCGTCGATCGACGCTGACCGCTACGACGACCTGATGCCGTTTCTCTGGCCCGCGTCAGGTCAGCGCCAGGGTGGGCGGTTTTTCGGGGATGGACGGTTCCATACGCCGGACGGCAAGGGCCGGATGCTTGCGGTTCAGGTGCCGTTGACATCCCAGGCTCCGGGCTTCCGGCTGAACACCGGCCGTATCCGGGACCAGTGGCATACGATGACCCGCACCGCGAAAAGCCCCCGGCTGTCGTCGCATCTGGCCGAGCCGTTCCTGGAGCTTCACCCCGCCGATGCCGAGGGTCTTGGCCTGCGCACCGCCGATCTGGTGGAGGCAACGAATGACCTCGGGAGTGCGATCCTGCGGGTGCTGGTGACGGATCGCGTGGCCCCCGGACACCCCTTCGCTCCGATGCACTGGACCTCAGAGACGGCGCCGACGGGTCGGGTCGATGCCCTGGTCGCAGCCAACCCGGACCCGGTGTCGGGCCAACCCGACAGCAAGGCTAGCAGCGTCACGCTGCGCAAGTATCCGGCGCGCTGGTACGGCTTTGCCGTCTCGGCGTCGGACTTCAGCCCCGACAGTGCCTATTGGGCCAAGGCACGGGTCGGTGGAGGATGGCGCGCCGAACTGGCCGGGACCTGGGTGCCGGATGACTGGGTGGCCCAGGCGCGAAAGCTGTTCGGGCTGGCCGACGGTGACCCGGTCTCGGTGACGGATCAGGCCCGCAACCTTGCGCGCGTCGCCTTCCACCAGGATGGGCGTCTGGTTGCAGCCTTGTTCGTGGGCCCAAAGCCGGTTGCGCTGGCGCGGGACATGGTGATTGCTTTGCTGGGTGAAGGTGATGCGCAGGACGCCCTGGCGGGGCGCGCGCGGGGCGATGTGGCCGATCCGGGGCCAACGGTCTGCGCCTGCCTGAACGTCGGGCGAAACACCATCTGCGAGGCCATCCTGACCGGGCGGGCGCTGACCGTCGCGGCGCTTGGGGAAGTCCTGGGGGCAGGCACGTCCTGCGGGTCCTGTCGGCCCGAACTTGCCGGGCTGATCACCCGGTTCGGATGCCGCGAGGCAGCGGAGTAAACAGCGGCAACGCCGGGGTCTTGGCGTCTTGGACCCTTGCGGTCCGGGGGACCGTCTTTGCAAACCTCAGTGACGGGGTTCCCTTGGCTGCACCGCATGTTGTTGCAGGACAACGATGCCGTTCCCGCAAAGGGCTAAACTCGCCTCAACCGACACACGGATGAGGGATAGCACCATGTTCACGCGACGCACTGCACTGATGGGGGCGGCGATGATTGCCGCGGCTCCTTTTGTCGTCAAGACCGCCGGGGCGGAAGAGGTGATGGACACCTCGGCCGCCGCGCCGGTGGACCTGTCCAGCCTGCCCCGTCGCAAGGTCAAGCTGGTCAAGCCGCCATTTGTCCACAGCCATGAGCAGGTGGCCACCGGCGGGCCTGCGGTGATCGAGTTCGAGATGAAGATCATGGAAAAGGAGATCCAGGTGGACGAGGACGCCTGGCTGCAGGCCATGACGTTCAACGGTTCGGTCCCCGGCCCGATGCTGGTGGTGCACGAGGGCGACTATGTCGAGCTGACCCTGTTCAACCCGCCCGAAAACATGATGCAGCACAACATCGACTTTCACGCGGCCACTGGCGCTTTGGGGGGCGGTTCGCTGACGCTGGTCAATCCCGGCGAGAAGGCGGTGCTGCGGTTCAAGGCGACGCGGCCGGGTGTGTTCGTCTACCATTGCGCTCCGGGCGGTCCGATGATCCCCTGGCACGTGGTGTCGGGCATGTCGGGCTGCATCATGGTGCTGCCGCGGGACGGGCTGAAGGACCACCTGGGCCATCCGGTGTCCTATGACCGGGTCTACTACATCGGCGAGAATGACTTCTACATCCCGCGCGGCGCGGATGGCGCCTACATGCGCTTTGCCGATGCGGGCGAAAGCTATGCCGACACGCTGGAGGTGATGAACGGGCTGATCCCGTCGCATGTCGTGTTCAACGGCAGGGTGGGGGCTTTGACGGGCGACCAGGCGCTTGAGGCCGAACAGGGCGAGCGCGTGCTTTTCGTCCACAGCCAGGCCAACCGCGACAGCCGCCCGCATCTGATCGGCGGGCATGGCGATCTGGTCTGGGAAAGCGGCAAGTTCAACAACCTGCCGGACCGCGATCTGGAGACCTGGTTCATCCGGGGCGGATCGGCCGGGGCGGCGCTTTACACCTTCCTGCAGCCGGGCGTCTACGCCTACGTCAACCACAACCTGATCGAGGCGGTGAACCTGGGCGCCACGGCGCACGTGATCGTCGGCGGCACGTGGAACAACGATCTGATGGAGCAGGTCGTGGCCCCGGTCGAATACGATGTCCTGCATGAAGGACGGACTGCGCTGCCGTAACGGCTGGCGCGTCCTGGCGGGGTGGCCTGTCGTCCCGGGCCGCCCCGCCGTTTTTGTTCGGAGGGTCACATGAAACGTCGGCTGGCACTGGGGCTTCTGGCAGCGGTCGCCCTGGGCGCGGCGGGGGCGATCCTCGTGCCGCTCCAGCGACCGGCCCTGGCCCCGCCGCAGACCGTGCGCATCCCCGCGGGTCCGCAGGACTATCGCCCGGCAGGTGAATTCCGCCAGGGCACCCGCGTCGTCGATGCCCCCTTGCAGCGGGTCGAGGTGGCGACGCTGGAGATCATGATCTACCAGGTCTCGGAGGCCGACTACGCCCGCTGTGTCGCGGCAGGGGCCTGCGCCGCAGCACCTGTCGGGGGCGTTGCGGGGGCGGCCCAGACCAATGTCAACCATGCCGACGCCTTGGCCTATGCGGCGTGGTTGTCCGACGAGACAGGACAGCTCTGGCGCCTGCCGACCGATGCCGAATGGCTGAGGGCTGCCGCAGAGCGCGGCTTTGACGACGGTTTCGGGGAAGATGCCAACGGTGATGATCCCTCACGCCGCTGGATCGCCAGCTACCGGCGCGAGGTTGAATTGCGCGGCGAGGCCGACCTGCAGCAGCATCCGATGGGCCATTTCGGGCTGAACTCGATGGGGGTGGCCGACATTTCGGGCAACGTCTGGGAGTGGACAGAGACCTGCTTTCAGAACGGCACGCTGACCCCGGATGGCAAAGGGATTGCCACAAGCTTGGACTACTGCGGGGTGCGGGCGGTGCAAGGCAAGCATCGCGCCTTCGTCATCGACTTCATCCGTGATGCCCGGTCGGGCGGATGTGCAGCGGGGGTGCCGCCGGACTATCTGGGGTTCCGGCTGGTGCGGGACTAGGCGCTGGTCTCCGGCAGGCAAAGGAAAAGGCGGCCCGTCAAGGCCGCCTTCCTATCGGTGTGGGGTCGGGTCACTTTGCCACTTGTGCGAACAGCGGCTCGAACCGGGCCTTGGACTTGCCCTTCTGCGTCACGGCGGCGGCTGCATCCAGATTGACCGGGGCGCCAGCCTGGATCAGCGCAACCATGCCCATCCCGTAGTGGGGTGTGCATTTCACGCCGTAGAGACCCTCGGCGGTCAGCGTCAGGACATAGTCTTCGCCCATGCCGCTTTTGAACGCCTCCACCCCCTCGGGCAGCATCCCTTCGATTGCTTCGACGTTGTGGCCCTTGTCGGTCGAGGTGAAGGTCACCGTGTCGCCCACGGCGGCCTTGACGAAGGCGGGCTCGAAGACCATCGCGCCGTCGGCCCCCTTGTTCAGCATCTTCACGTCGAAGTTTTCGGCCTGGGCCGCCGTGGCCAGCACAAAGGCTGCGACGGTTGCAGTGATCAGTTTCGAGAACATGTCCGGTCCTTTCAGGTTATCTTGCCCCTTCTTCTAGGCTAAGGTCGTCCCCGGTTCGTTGTGCTGCCACAACATCGGAGGCACCGTTTGCACAAACTCGACGAAAGTCTTCTGGCGGCGCTCCCCCCCTTTCGCAGGCTGTCCCGGCCCCAGATCCGCGAGATCCTGGATGCCGCGACCGCGCTGCGGTTCGACGCAGGCGCTGCCATCTTCAGCGAGGGCTTGCCGGTCGAACGCTTCTTCCTGCTTCTGGACGGCCATATCCGGGTGGTCCGGACCACTCCGGGCGGCGATCAGATCATCGCGCTGCACATCGCTCCGGGGCAGTTGTTCGGGATCGGGGCGGCCATCGGGCGCACGACCTATCCGGCGACGGCAATGACGGCGGATGACTGCGTGGTCCTGGCCTGGCCGAACCGGCTGTGGCAGGTCTTCGTGGACAGCTATGCCGGCTTTGCCACCGAAACCTACAAGGTCGTGGGCGAGAGGGTGGGCGAGATGAACAACCGCATCGTCGAGATGGCGACGCAAGCGGTCGAGCAGCGCATCGCCTGTGCGATCCTTCGGCTGGTCACCCAGGCCGGGCGCAAGGTCGATGGCGGCATCGAGATCGGGATGCCGATCACCCGGCAGAACCTGTCGGACATGACCGGCACCACCTTGCACACTGTCAGCCGCCTACTTAGCGGGTGGGAACGCGACGGGATCGTGCTGTCGGAACGGCGCAAGATCACGGTGACCGCGCCGCACCGGCTGGTCATGCTCAGCGGGGCTGCGGGTTAGGCACGCGGCGCGCGGGATTCGGCCGGGTCAGGATCGGGGCAAGCCGGGCGGCGAAGATGGCGAAACCGGTGGTCCACAGGGATGCTGCGGCCCAGAGACCCGGCTCGGACGGCACCGCCACGCGTGTCAGGGCGGCAAGGGCAACGCAGGCAAAGGCAAGCCCCAGCGCAGGGCCAGCCTGCAGCTCACGGCCGGTATGCCCCAGCGAGGCGCGCATCATCACCGACAGAGTCATCCCGCCGATGGCACCTATGCCCAGAAGATGCAGTCCCACCACCGGCAGCAAAATGTCCAGCGACGCCAGCCCAAGGGCCACCAGACCCGCCGGGATGAAGGCATAGGCCAGATGCAGCATCACCAGGATGGCCGACCGCCAGACCCTGAAGCCACGCCAGCGCGCCAGGCGAAGCGCCTGACCCGCTCCGGCGATGATGAGGGCCAGCCCCGTCAGCGGCTCCTCTGGAAGGGCGACCCAGGCCAGAAGCGCCCCCAGCGTCAGCGCCAGACTGGCCGCATCGAACCTGCCGAACGGCACGGGCATCGGCCCGTTCCCCTGTTTGGCCAGCCCGTTCCGGGTGAAGCTGGGAATGATCCGCCCACCGATCAGCCCGATCAGCAGGACGACCATCGCAAAGCCCAGGCGGCGGCCGTAATTGGCGGTGCCAAGCTGCATCGCCTCAAGATGGAAGGTGATGTTGGCCGCAAGATACAGAAGCACGGGGACGACCACGCGCAGATTGCTCCAGTTCCGGCCCGCCACGATCTCGACCGTGACCATCGCGCCGATGGCCAGAAGGAAGGCGCAGTCCAGCGCCATCACGGCCACCGGTCCCAGGCCAAGGCCCCCGGCGACCGCCAGCCGACCGGCCATCCACAGCGCCGCAAGGGCCATCAGCGGCCAGCCCCGCGTCGGCATCCGCCCGGTCCAGTTCGGAATCGCGGTGAACAGGAACCCCGCCAGCACGGCCGAGGTATACCCGAAGAGCAGCTCGTGGATGTGCCAGTCGGTCGGGCTGAACGGCCCGCCCAGGCTGACGTGCCCGCTCCAGACCGCCATCCATAATGGGATGACCAGCGCCGCAAAGCCGCCCGCCAGAAGGAACAGCGGGCGGAAGCCATAGCTGAAAAGGGCGGGGCCGGTGTAGGCGTGATGTGGCCGCATGTCGGCTCCTTGGATCAAAGCACCGCTGCGGCCTGCAGTGCGGCGCGAAAGGCGATCTCGTCCAGGCCGTATTCGGCGCAGGCGTCGATCACCGTGTGAAACGGCGCGATGGGGCAGCCGAAACAGGCCATTCCCTGCGCGCGGAAGACATTGGCCACCTCGGGCCAGTGTTCGAAGATCAGCCGCAGCGGCAGATCGGG
>NZ_JAXMMF010000158.1:0-5341 GCF_034366665.1 Tabrizicola sp.
CGATCTATGACAACGACGCGCAGACCGTCGCCGCGTCGGACAAGGACGAACTGGAGCGGATCAGGGCCAACTTCCTGGTCAAGAAGTTGGGCCTGACGGATGGGCCTGCCCTGATGGAGGGGATCAACGCCGCCGTCGACACCTACGGCAAGTCCGAGCGCAACAAGTTCCGCGCCGTGTTCTACTATCTGCTCGTCAAGCATTTCGGCCGCGAGGCCGCCTACAAGTAACGCGACGAAGATCCGGTTGCAAAGGCCCGCGCCCGCCCGGCGTGGGCCTTTTGCCAAGCAGCCCTTCCGATTTGAAGCAAACCTTCCGCACTCGCGCCTTGCCCGGTGGGGGCGATTCGAGGCATCAAGATCAAGTCAGGGCAGGACGCCCGGGACCCTTATACTACAGATCACGTGCGGTGCTTGGGGTGTGCGCGTGGGGTGGATGGAGGGTCCCGTAGGGGTGCGGGGCCCTCCATTCTTTTTTGCGGCCATCCCCGTACATACGTGTATTGCCTTACGCAGGCGTAGGGTGGGCGATCCGCCCACCTTTCCTTCCGAAAGATCGACGCCGCACTCCGGCAGCCGCCCCTTCGACGAAGTCTTCGCCAGCGTTCAGCCGATCAGACCCCGCACGCCACCCGTCTGGCCACGGTCCAGCAACAGATGGTCCAGGATCACGCAGGCCATCATCGCCTCGCCCACCGGGACAGCGCGAATACCGACGCAGGGGTCATGGCGGCCCTTGGTGATCAGGTCGGTCTCTTGCCCAGCTTGCGTGATCGTCTGGCGCGGCGTCAGGATCGACGACGTGGGCTTCACCGCAAACCGGCACACCACCGGCTGGCCCGTGGAAATCCCGCCCAGAATTCCGCCCGCGTGGTTCGACAGATACTCGGGCCCGCCGGGCCCCATGCGGATCTCGTCCGCATTCTCCACCCCAGTCAGGCTGGCCGAGGCCATTCCTTCGCCGATCTCGACACCCTTCACGGCATTGATCGACATCATTGCCGAGGCAAGGTCGCTGTCCAGCTTGCCATAAAGCGGCGCGCCCAGACCCGGTGGCACTCCTTCGGCCACCACCTCGATCACCGCCCCGACCGAGTTGTGCGACAGCCGCAGCGCATCCAGATACTCGGCCCATTCCACGGCGGCCACCGCATCGGGCACCCAGAACGGGTTTCGCTCGATCTCGGCCGCATCGAAGCGGGACCGATCAATCCCCTTCACGCCCATCTGCACCATGTAGCCGGTGATCTTCAGCCCCGGCACCAGCGCCGCCAGAGCCGCACGCGCCACGCCGCCCGCAGCCACCCGCGACGCCGTTTCGCGCGCACTGGACCGGCCGCCGCCGCGATAGTCCCGGATGCCATATTTCTGGTGATAGGTGATGTCGGCATGACCCGGCCGGAAGGACTGCGCGATCTCGCCATAGTCCTTGGACCGCTGGTCGGTGTTCTCGATCAGCAGCTGGATCGGCGTGCCGGTGGTCTTGCCCTCGAACACGCCGGACAGGATGCGGACCTCGTCCGGTTCCTTCCGCTGAGTGGTGAACTTGTTCTGCCCCGGTTTGCGGCGGTCCAGCCAGGGCTGGATGTCCGCCTCGGCCAGCGCCACGCCCGGAGGGCAGCCATCGACCGTGCAGCCGATGGCCGGCCCGTGGCTTTCGCCCCAGGTGGTGACGCGGAAAAGGTGACCGAAGGTGTTCAGGCTCATTGGCTTGTTCTCGCTGAAGCACGGGGCTTTGGCACGGGGCTTTGGCACGGGGGCTTTGGCACGGGGGCTTGGGCATGGGGACTTGGGCACGGGCATACAGGCCGCGCCGCGTGTGCCACAAGCCCCGAGACTTGCGAAAATCGGCCAACCGGCACCGGTTAATCACGGTTACGTGAAAAAAGCGCGAGCAACGGGGTTGATTTGTCGCACCCTGTGCCCACTTTAAGCCCTTGCGGGCCGGGCCCCTCTGACGACGCCGAAGTCTTTTGGCACGTGATGTCGGACCGCATCGAGAAATCGTGCTCGATGTCATGCCCGGCAACCTGCCCCTCAGAAGGCTGACTGATCGACGCACCCGAATAAAGGTTAATGGGGATGGATTTCCTCTTCGAGCTATTTGTGGGCAAGCCGCTCTGGCTGTGGCTTATGTTCCTGGGCATCGTCATCGCGCTGATGGCCTTCGACCTTGGCGTGCTCCACAAGGACGACCACGAACTGGGCGTGGCTGAAAGCCTGAAGCTTTCTGCCTTCTACATCTTCATCGCCATCCTGTTCGGCGGCTACATCTGGTGGGCATGGTCGAACGGCACTCTTGTGACCAGCGACGGGACCAACCCCGTGGCCAGCTATTTCCAGGGCTACATCATCGAGAAGGTGCTCTCGATCGACAACGTCTTCGTCATCTCGCTGATCTTCGGCTACTTCGCCATTCCACGGAAATACCAGTACCGCGCGCTGGTCTGGGGCATCATCGGCGTCATCATCCTGCGCGGCATCATGATCGCTGTCGGGGCCGAGCTGATCTCGAACTACTCCTGGGTGACGCTGGTCTTCGCGGCCTTCCTGGCGCTGACCGGCATCAAGATGCTGGTGGTGCCGGAGGGCGACATGGACGTGTCGAAGAACCCGGTGGTGAAGCTGACCGCGAAGTACATGAACGTGACCAAGGACCTGCAAGGGCAGAAGTTCTTCGTCCGCCAGCCGCACCCCACGACGGGCAAGCTGGTCGTCTTCGCCACACCGCTTTTCGTGGCGCTTATCGTGATCAACGTCGCCGACCTGATCTTCGCCGTGGATTCGGTGCCCGCGATCTTCCTGATCACCACGGATACCTTCATCGTCTACACCGCGAACATCATGGCGATCCTGGGTCTCCGCGCCCTCTATTTCGCGCTGGCAGCCCTGGTGCACCGCTTCCACTATCTGAAGTACGCGCTGGCCGTGGTGCTGATCTTCATCGGGATGAAGGGCTTCTACAGCTACTTCTTCGGCAAGTTCGACCCCTACCTTTCGCTGGCGATCACCATCGGCATCATCGCGGCCGGCATCTTCTACTCGCTGTGGAAGACAAGGGACGGCGGTGACGACGGGCACGGGACAGAAGTCAAGGCGGCCGAATAGACCTGCACGTGCAGGCACACAGAGCAGGCGCCCGTCCCGAAGCTATGGGGCGGGCGTTTCCTGATCCTCGGTCTGACGGATCTGGGTTGCCAGGTCGTGCTCTTCGGGAACTCCGGCGATGCGCAGGACTGACAGTCCCAGCGTGACGTCCACTGCCCCGTCCGCCCGGCGCGCGACGATGGGCGTCTTCGGCCAGGCTGTAAGGTCATAGACCTGTTCCGCCCGCCACTGGCTGACATGGGTCACTCCGCCGTAGGCCAGGACGAATACCACTGCCCCCGCCCCCGGATCGACCCTGTTGACCCCGGTCCCGGCATGAACGGTGTCGTTGCCGCTGCCCAGCCGAACCAGGTTCCGACCCGGCCCCGTGTGCACCACCGACGCCGCATCACCGGAATGGATCTCGTCATTGCCATGCCCGCCAAAGATGCGCTTGCGGCCCCCGGTGCCGATGATCGTGTCGTCTCCCGAGCCGCCATCCAGCAGGTCCCGACCGGGTCCACCGACCAGCCGGTCATTCCCCGCCCCGCCATAGAAATAGTGGCGCGAGCCTTCGTGCACCGTCACCGCCCGCAGCACGTCGTCGCCCTCACCGCCGTAGAAGGTCGCGCCGCCGTATTTCGGCCCGATCATCACGTCGTTCCCGCGTGAGCCGCGCACATCGACCATCACCCGCTCGGTGGTCTCGAAGGTGATCGGGCTGTCGGGATGCGCCACTATCCGCAGGACGCGCGCGGTCTTGCGGCCCCCCGGGTCCTCGGTGCGCGCCAGCACGGTGGCTACCCGGATGTTCTCGACGTTCATCGGGCAGTGCAGAACATAGTCATCCGGCCCGCCCAGATACCACAGCGTGTCGTTACCACCGTCCTTCGTCTCGCGGATCTTTTCGGCTTCTGCGCCGTAGACCCAGTAGTTGTCGTTGCCCCGGTGCCCCTCCAGCACCACGGACCCATCCACGGCCATCATCGCGTTGATCCCGTCCGCCGGATTCTCGAACCCGCGCAGGTCAAGGCCCAGGTCCAGCGCGCCCTTCACCAGCTCGCCCCGCAGCACTTCCATCGGAGCCGTCGCGATCAGGTTCTCGGTCTCGCCTGGGTCGGCGACCACGTCGTAGACATGCTCCTCGCCGTTCGGATAGCGGAAGTAGCGGAAGTTCCGGTAGCCCTCGATCGACGGCCGCACCGAAAGCGTCCCGAAGACCGAGGTAATGGGCGATTTCGTCGTATCGAAAGCGCCGAAGCTGGGGTCGATCAGAGGCAGCAGGCTTTGCCCCGATACCCAGTCCGGGCGCGGCGGCAGGCCTGCAAGCTGCATGATCGTCTTCGGGAAGTTGTGCAAGGATACCGGAAGGTCCACGACCCGCCCCGCCTCCATCCGCGGCGACCAGATGCCCAGCGGCACATGGGCGGCGCTGTCCCACTGGCTCATCTTGTGAAAGCTGTCGTGGTTGCCAAGGTTGAAGCCGTTGTCCGACAGGAAGATCACCGTGGTCCGGTCGCCCAGCGGCGAGTGCTCCAGCGCGGTCAGAAACCGCCCGATCTCATGATCGACATGGCTGATCGCCGCGAAATAGGCGCGGACCACCTGCCGCCAGCCATCGTCGCCGCCCTTTTCCGGCGTCCAGTTGCCGTTGGCGATATAGGCCGCCTCATAGACCGCAAAGCCGGGGGGCGGGCCGTAGTAATCCTCGGGCGCGGCGATGTCGGGCCAGCGCACATCGGCGGGGTCGTACAGCTGGTAGAAGCGGTCTGGACATTCCAGGTTGTAATGCGGGTGCTTGAAGCCCAGCTGGATCAGGTGACGCCGCGCGGGGTCGGCCCGGCCCAGAAAGTCGATGGCGTTCTGCGCCACCATGAAATCGTAGAACAGATGGTCCTGCGAGCCGTCGTCGTCGGGATGGTTCACCCCCGCAATCCCCGGCCCCCGGTCCAGATAGTGCTTCATCTTCGTCCGCCCGCGGCTGTCATGCGCCGCCGGCTCTTCGTGGAACAGCACGCGGCGAAACCGCTGCGGCATCGGCGTGTAGCTGGCGTCGACCTTGCCGGTGGTAAAGTTGTAGAACCCCGCCCGCCGCAGGTCATAGGCCCAGACCTTCTCGGGTGGCAGCACCTGGCGCCAGAATCGGTTCAGGTCGACAAGCCCGGTGCGGAACGGCGACAGGCCGGTGGCCAGCTCGGCCCGGCAGGGGGCGCACAAGGGGATCGTCGCATAGGCATTGCCGAAGCGGACCCCCC
>NZ_JAXMMF010000159.1:0-28253 GCF_034366665.1 Tabrizicola sp.
TCCGTCAAGACCGACCATGTGGAAACGGCGCGGCTTCTGATCGAGACGGGACGCGCGATCCGCGCGCCATACCTGCACGCGTCCTGGGTGCGCATCCCGTTCTGTCAGGTGCCGGATGACGAGCTACGCGAGCGGATCGCGACTTCTTATGCGCTGATCCGGGCGGGCCTGCCCAGGAAGGTGCAGGCCGCGCTGGGGTAGCGCAAGCTTAGTTGCCCTGACGGCTGAAGCTGCCGCGCACGTCGGGGCCAAGGCCCAACCAGCCGGCCACGGTCTTGGCGACATGGGCGGTGATCATCGACTTCTGGCTTTGCCCCTTGCGCCGCAGCTCGCGCATCGTCTTGCCCGAGGGGGCGGGAAGTTCGGCCCGGATCTGGGTTGCAGGCACCAGAACCTCACCCGTGCGGGCATCGATGACCTGGGCGGTGAACTTGATGTTGTGGACACCGGCATTCTCGAACCGCTGCTCGGCCTCGAACGTCAGGGCGTGGAACCGGGTCACGGTCACCGCGATGATGACCGGCCGCGCGCCGGACAGGCCCCGCGCGCCGCGCAGCACCGCCGCCTCGATGATCTTGCCGACCTGGTCATAGCGGTCACCCAGCGGGTCTTCGCGCCAGACGATATCGGCTGTGGGCAGGTAGGTCTTGGCTTCAGAGACCTTCAGGGTCCGGGGAACGGTGACCTGCACTTCGGCCAGGCGCCAGTTGGAAGCCAGCACGGGTGGGACCGGGGTGTATTCGGTCCGAAAGCTGCTGCCCGGCCCGACGCAGGCCGACAGAAGCAGGCTGGAAAAGCCCAGAAGGGCGGCGCGGCGGGACAGGGACATGGGACCTCACGAAGCCTTGGCGTGGGAATGCTACGGCCATGACCTTAACCAATCGTGATGGCCGGAAAAAGGAGCTTGCGTGTCGGCATGAGGGTGGAACCTTGCCCAAGTTCGGACGACATGCTTTCAGGGCGCAGCAACTGGGGGGCTGAAGATGGACCACGAAGGCTTGCGGCACTGGTCGAAGCGGGCGGCGGACTGGGCGGCGGACTACCACGCGGGTCTGCGCGACCGACCGGTGCGCGCCCCCCTGGTGCCTGGCGCCATCGCGCGGCAGCTGGACCCTGCCCCGCCCGAGGCAGCCGAACCGATGGAGGCAATCTGGGCCGACTTCGAACAGATCGTGCCGGGGGGCATGACCCACTGGCAGCACCCGCGCTTCTTTGCCTATTTCCCGGCCAACGCGGCCCCGGCGTCGATGCTGGCCGAACAGCTGGCCAACGCGATGGCCTGCAACGCCTTGATCTGGCAGACATCTCCGGCCGCCACGGAGATCGAGCAGGTGATGGTCGATTGGCTGCGCCAGGCGGTCGGTCTGCCTGAAGGCTTTGTCGGGACGATCCACGATTCGGCGACGAACGCAACCTTGTCGGCCGTGCTGACAATGCGCGAGAAAGCACTGGGCTGGCGCGGGCTGGAGGATGGGCTGTCGGGCGCACCGGTCTTGCGCTTCTATGCCAGCGCCGAAACGCATTCCTCGGTCGACAAGGCGATCCGGGTGGCGGGGATCGGGCAGCGCAACCTGGTCAAGGTATCGACCGATGCGGACCGGGCGATGACCGGGGCGGCGCTGCGGGCGGCGATTGTGGCGGACCGGGCGGCGGGTCTGGTCCCGGCGGGTGTGATCCTCTGTGCGGGCGGCACCAGTGTCGGGGCCTTCGACCGGATCGGCGAGTGCATCTGTGCCGCACAAGCGGAGGGCGTGCCGGTCCATGTCGATGCGGCCTGGGCGGGATCGGCGATGATCTGCCCCGAGTTCCGGGATCTCTGGGCCGGGATCGAGGGCGCTGATTCGGTGGTCTTCAACCCGCACAAGTGGCTTGGCGCGCAGTTCGACTGTTCGGTCCAGCTCTTGCGTGACCCCGGCGCGCAGGTCCGGACCCTGGGCCTGCGACCAACCTACCTGGAGACAGCGGGGCGCGAAGAGATCGTCAATTTCAACGAATGGACCGTCCCCCTTGGCCGCCGGTTCCGGGCGCTGAAGCTGTGGTTTGTCCTGCGCGCCTATGGGCTGGAGGGGTTGCGGGCGCGGATTCGGGACCATGTCGCCTGGGCACAGATGGCGCGGGACCAGTTGGCAGCCCTGCCGGGCGTGCAGATCGTGACCGAGCCGCGGTTGTCGCTCTTCAGCTTTGCCCTGGCGACGGACGAAAAGACCGAGGCCCTTCTGCAGCGGATCAACGACGATGGCCGGATCTACCTGACCCAGACCCGCGTCGACGGGCGCTTTGCGATCCGGGTGCAGGTCGGATCATTTGACTGCCGCCAAGAAGATGTCACGCTTATCGCAAAGACAGTTCAAGAAATGCTTGCATGATGTTCCTCCGTTCTCTTGCGATTGCCCTGGTGTTTGCCTCTCCCGTTCTGGCGCAGGACCTGCCCCAGCCGCAAAGCGATACCGTTTCCGACTTCGCCGACGTGCTTGACGCCACGGCCGAGGGGCGCATCTCGCGCCTTCTGGTCGAAATGCGCGATGCGACGGGGGTGCAGATGGTCGTCGTGACCGTCCCCGGCATCGCGGCCCAAGGCGGCGCGGGACAGCGGATGGAGGACTACGGCAAGGCGCTCTTCAACGCATGGGGTGTGGGCGGGGCCGAGCGCAACGACGGCATCATGCTGCTTCTGGACACGCAAGCGCGCGAGGCGCGGATTGCCCTCGGCGCAGGCTACGACCCGGTCTATGACGGACGCGCCGCGCGGGTGCTGTCGACGGCTGTCCTGCCCCCCTTGCGCGCGGGAAATTATGCCGAAGGCATCGAAGCCGGCGTCGTCTCGGCGCGCGAACGGCTGATCGCGCCGTTTCTGGCCGGCATCCCGGTCTCGGTCACCGACGGTTTCGAAAGCCCGGGCACGGGGTCGGATTCTCTGACCGGACTGCTGGGAGCAGGCGCCGTTGCGGCCCTTGGTGCCTTCGCGATCTGGCGCAACCGGCGCAAGCGGCGGACCTGTCCGAACTGCGGAGCACTGACGCTGGACCGCTCCAACGAGGTGATCCAGCCACCAAGCCGCAGCGATGCGGGCGTCGGCATGCAGCACCTGACCTGTTCAAGTTGCGGGTTCAACGACCACAAGTCCTACCCGGTGTCCTGGTCCAGCCGGGAAGGTCGGCAAAGCCGTGGACTGTCCAGCCGGGGCGGCGGCAGTTCATCGGGGGGCAGCGGCTTTGGCGGCGGACGCTCGTCGGGCGGTGGCGCAAGCGGGAAGTGGTAGGGACTTCAGGACCTGCCATGATTTTCTCATGTCACTGACCGCGTCCTGGAATGCAATCAGGGCGAGAAACGCAATTTTTGCGCTCCTCGCCCTGAAAGAAGGGATCGGCACGGCGGAAAGCCGTGCCGACAAAGATTAGAAGCGAAGCGCGACTTTGGCCTTCAGGGTCGTCGCGTCAAGATCGATGCCGGTGGCATCAAAGTCGTCGAAGTTGTGCTCCAGGACTTCGCCACCGACGGTCCAACGCTCGTTCACGGCATAGTCGAAGCCGATACCGTAGACGAGGCCGCTGTCGCTGAGGTCAACACCGCCGACCGTTGCGTCGGCCTGGGCCACACCCAGCGCGCCGTAGACCAGGCTGTTGCCGATCTCGCGACCCGCAGTCAGCTTGAGCGCCATGACGTCGTCCAGCGAGCCGGTCGTGCCAAGATCGATGTCGGTCTTGTCATAGGTCAGCTCGGTGCCGGCAACCCAGTTGCCAAGGTCCCAGCGGTAGCCCGCATGGACGCCGCCAAGCCAGCCGTAGCCTTCCAGCGCACCGGTGCTGGAATCGACATCGCCGTAGCCCAGCTGCGCACCGACATAGCCACCGGTCCAGTCCAGGCCCGGCGCGACGTAGGCTTCAGCCACCGGAGCGATCATCGGCTCTTCGGCAACGGCAACCGGTCCACCGGCAAAGGCGGGGGCGGTCAGGGCAACGGTCGTAAAGAATGCTGCGATAGTTTTCATTTTCTGTCTCCTTGTTCTGGCCGACCTCAACCCCAGACGGATCGGAACGGTTCCGGTCGGCTCGGAACAGGGAATGGGGATGTTGCTGCAAAAGCACAATGGGCGCTCACGCCAGCTTGAAGGGCTGTGTTCTCACCCGGCGGCGAACAGCCGAGGAACCGGCGGGGTTTCGGCCATCGCCCGCCGCTTCCGAAAGGTCAGACGCGATCGGCCAGATCCAGCCATTCGGTTTCCGCCGTCTCAAGCGCGGACTGGCGGTCGGCAAGCGCCTCGGTCGCCTTGCGGAATTTCACCGGCTCGCGGCTGAAAAGCTCGGGGTCGGCAAGAAGGTCAGTCAGCTTGGCGATCTCGGCCTCAAGCCGCGAGATGACGCCCGGCAGATCGTCCAGCCGCTTCCGTTCGGTAAAGGACAAGCTGCTGGCGCGAGGTGCCTCGACAGGCTTCGGCGCGGCGGCACTGGAAGCCTTTCCGCCCGATTTCACAGTGTCTTCCGTGCGTTGCGGCCGCTGGTTGGCGTAATCCGTCCAGCCGCCGGGGTAGACCGTCGCCCTGCCCTCGCCCTCCATCGCGACGGTCGCGGTCGCGATGCGGTCGATGAAATCGCGGTCATGGCTGACCAGAAGCACGGTGCCATCGTAGTCGCTGAGGATATCCTGCAGGAGGTCCAGGGTTTCGACGTCCAGATCGTTGGTCGGTTCGTCGAGGATCAGAAGGTTCGAGGGCTGCGCCATCAGCTTGGCCAAGAGAAGCCGCGCGCGTTCGCCGCCCGACAGGCTGCGGACGGGGGCCCGGGCTTGGGCTTCCTGGAAAAGGAAGTCCTTGAGATACGCCACCACGTGCTTTGGCGTGCCGCGCACCATCACCTGGTCCGACGAGCCCGAGACCCGCATCAGCGGATCGACCGTCAGGTTGTCCCAAAGGCTTGCTTCCAGATCCAGCCGGGTGCGGGTCTGGTCGAAGACGGCGATTTCCAGGTTGGTGCCCAGCGTGACCTTGCCGGCATCCGGTTGAAGTTCGCCCGTCAACATCTTGAGCAGCGTGGTCTTTCCCACACCGTTCGGCCCCACGAAGGCCACCCGGTCGCCGCGCAGGACGCGAATCGAGAAATCCTTGACGATCAGCTTGTCGCCGTAAGTCTTGGTCAGCCCCTCGGCCTCGATCACCTTCTTGCCCGAGGTCGGGCCGGATTCCAGTGCAAAGGCCGCTGTCCCCTGCCGCCGGATCTGCGCCGCCCTGTCGGCCCGCAGCGCCTGCAGCGCCCGGACCCGGCCCATGTTCCGCTTGCGCCGCGCGCTGATGCCTTCGACGGCCCATTTCGCTTCGTGCTTGATCTTGCGGTCCAGCTTGTGGCGCGCCTCGTCCTCTTCGGCCCAGACGGTTTCGCGCCAGTCCTCGAAGCCTTCGAACCCGGCCTCGCGGCGGCGCACCTCGCCCCGGTCGATCCAGAGCGTGGTCTTCGACAGCGCGCGCAGGAAGGCGCGGTCGTGAGAGATCAGGACAAAGGCGGTGCGGGTGGTCGACAGCTCGGCCTCCAGCCACTCGATCGCGTGGATGTCGAGGTGGTTGGTCGGTTCGTCCAGAAGCATCAGTTCCGGCGCTTCGGCCAGAAGCTTGGCCAGCGCGGCACGGCGGCGCTCGCCACCGCTGGCGGTGGCAACCGGGGTCTCGGGGTTGAACTTCAGCCCCTCGGCCACCACGGCAAGGCGGTAGTCCATCCCATCCGACAGGGCAGAGGCGGCAAAATCGCCCAGCGTGGCAAAGCGCGACAGGTCCGGCTCCTGCTCCATGTAACCCACGGTCACGCCGGGAGCCACGGTGCGGTTGCCGCGGTCCGGCTCGACCAGACCCGCCATAACCTTCATCAGGGTGGACTTGCCCGACCCGTTGCGGCCGACCAGTGCCACGCGGTCGCCGGGCTGGACGGTCAGCGAGAGGTCGTCGAAGACCGGATTGCCGCCGAAGGTCAGCGAGATGCCGGAAAGCTGAAGAAGGGGTGCGCGTGCCATGGCCGCGAGGTAGAGGGGGATTTGACCGGCGTCAACGTCTGGTCACGATCCGCGTGGCAGGATCGGGCAAATGGAGAGACGCATGGCACCCGCAACGAAGCCTCTGGACGGTATCCTGATCCTTGACCTGACGCATGTGCTGGCGGGTCCTTTCTGCACGCAGGGTCTGCAAGCCCTGGGTGCGCGGGTAATCAAGGTCGAACGGCCGGGCACGGGTGACGACACCCGGGCTTTTCCGCCGTTCGTGCAGGGCGAAAGCGCCTATTTCGCCACGCTGAACGCAGGCAAGCAGTCCATCGCGCTGGACCTGAAGGCCGATGCGGACCGGGCGATCCTTGAACGGCTGGTGGCCCGGGCCGATGTCCTGGTGGAAAACTACCGTCCCGGCGTGATGGAGAGGCTGGGCTATGGCTGGGAGGCGCTGCATGTCCGCCATCCCCGTCTGATCTATGCCGCCGTCTCGGGCTTTGGGCAGACCGGGCCGGACGCGATGAAGCCGGCCTACGACATGGTGGTGCAGGCCCGTGGCGGGGTGATGTCGATCACCGGAGAAAGCGGTGGTCCTCCGGTTCGGGTCGGGGCCAGCATCGGCGACATCGTCGCGGGGATGTATCTTGCGCAAGGCATCCTGGCGGCGCTGTTTCAGCGCGACAGGACCGGCGAGGGTGCCTTTGTTGACGTCGCCATGCTGGACAGCCAGCTGGCCATTCAGGAACACGCCGTCGCCATCGCCTCGGCCACAGGGGTTGCGCCCGGGCCGACGGGCGCGCGGCATCCCACGATCACCCCCTTCGCGACCTTTCGCGCCGCCGACGGCTTTGTGGTGATCGCGGCCGGGAACGATGCGATGTTCACCAAGCTTTGCGCTGTGTTGGGCCTGACCATCGTCGCTGATCCGCGCTTTGCCACCAACGCCGCGCGCTGCCAAAACCACGCTTTGCTGAAGCGGCTGATCGAGACGGTGACCCTGGGCCAGCCTGTCGCGCATTGGCTTGCGGTGCTGGACGCCGCAGGCCTGCCGACGGCGCGCGTGCAGGACATGGTCGAGGTGCTGGCCGATCCCCAGATCCGGGCGCGCAACATGGTGCTGCCCGTGACGCCGCAGCCGGGAGGCCCGGCCTTCACCGCCACCGGCAACCCGATCAAGATGTCCACCCTGCCCGAAGTCACCGCCCTGCCCCCGGCGCCAAGACTGGACGGGGACCGGGCGGCGATCCTGGCCTGGCTTGAAGAGGGTTGAATCAGGGCCATCGTCCGCCCCCGTTGCTGGCGGTTTTCAAACGGAGCGGCTTGCGCCGCACATCTTTTGTCTCGCGGTTTTGCGTGAAGGACGCAAACCCGCTCGGGTGCCTCCGGCGGGGATATTTGGGCAAATGTGAAAGCATTTTGCGCTGCGCAATCGGAGTGTCATGCAGCGCCCTTGCGTTTGAGCAGTCTTGACCCGGCGACGATCCTGGCAACGGCAGAAGGTCTGGAACGCCGGGTGGTCGAGCGTTCTGCTGACCGGGGTCTGGCCCAGGTGGCAATCGAGGCTGTGACCCTGGACCACGGTTTCCGCGCCAAGTCGAGGCGCTGCAGCCTTCGCTTTGGTGGCTGCGGGTGCGGCGGTGTTTCTGTGGGTGATCCCGATCCTGCCCTGAGCCAGGTCGCGCACAATAGCTGGGAGAAGATAAGCCTGATCGATGACACTCCTCCCGCCAGAGGCAAGACGCGGTGACGGAATGGCGCTGTCACGTGCCGTATTCCAGCATTGCTGTCCGGGCCAGCCGCATTAGAACCGCATGAGCATGACGCACACGGCTGCCCTTCGCATAGACGCGCAGGATTGCGCCCCCGCCCGCTGGGAGGACCCGGCGCGCGGCACCTTGGCATGGCGGACGCTGATTTCGGGCGAGGTGACACCGACCGAGGCTTTGGTATGCGGCATTGCCGAGATGCGGGCCGGTGAAACCTTTGCGCTTCATCGCCATGCCGAGCCTGAGGTCTATTTCGGGATCGAAGGCGAAGGCGACGTGCTGATCGACGGTGTTGCGCACCGCCTGGCACCCGGGGTCGCCCTTTACATCCCCGGAATGGCCGAGCATGGCGTGCCACGGGCCACTCAGACCCTGCGATGGTTCTACGCCTTCGCCCGCGACCGCTTTGACCAGATCCAGTACCACTTTACCCATGAAGACCCCGCTGCGGGGCAAAGGCAGGAATGACAGCCGTGTCCGATCAAGATGCTCTTGTGATCTTCACCCCCTCGGGCAAGCGCGGCCGATTTGCGCTTGGCACTCCGGTCCTGACCGCCGCGCGGCAGTTGGGGGTGGACCTTGATTCGGTCTGCGGCGGGCGCGGGATTTGTTCCAAGTGCCAGATCACTCCGGGATATGGCGAGTTCTCCAAGCACGGGGTCACGGTCGAGCCGGACGCCTTGTCCGAATGGAACGCCGTCGAGGATCGCTACAAGCGCATCCGGGGGCTGATCGACGGGCGGCGGCTGGGGTGCCAGGCCAAGGTGATGGGTGACGTCGTGATCGACGTGCCGCCCGAATCCCAGGTCCACAAGCAGGTGGTCCGCAAGCGCGTCGAGGCGCGGGAAATCCGCATGGACCCGTCCGTCCATCTGCATTTCGTCGAAGTGGCCGAGCCGGACATGCACGACCCCTCGGGCGATCTGGAACGGCTGTCGGACGCCTTGCGCGACCAGTGGGGGTTCAAGGGCGTCACCATCGACCTACCGATCCTGACCACGTTGCAGCCGATCCTTCGCAAGGGGGAATGGAAGGTCACCGTGGCCCTGCATCAGGTGTCGGATGCGGACACGCCCCGCATCATGCAGGTCTGGCCGGGGCTTTACGAAGGCTCGATCTACGGTGTGGCGGTGGACCTTGGGTCGACCACCATCGCCGGGCATCTGTGCGACCTGCGGACGGGAGAGGTCGTGGCGTCGTCGGGCCTGATGAACCCGCAGATCCGCTTTGGCGAAGACCTGATGAGCCGGGTCAGCTATTCGATGATGAACCCCCAGGGCGCGGCCGAGATGACTGCCGCCGTGCGCCAGGCGATGAACACCCTCTTCGGCCAGCTTTGCGAGGAGGCCAAGGTCGACCGCGCGCTGATCATGGACTCGGTCTTCGTCTGCAACCCGGTCATGCACCACCTTTTCCTGGGGATCGACCCTTACGAACTGGGCCAGGCCCCCTTCGCGCTGGCGACGTCCAACGCTTTGCGGCTGACCGCCCGCGATCTGGACCTGCAGATGCACCCCGCCGCGCGGGTCTATCTTCTGCCCTGCATCGCCGGGCATGTCGGCGCGGATGCCGCCGCCGTGGCGCTGTCGGAAAACCCTGACAAGTCCGAAGACCTGATGCTGGTCGTCGACGTCGGAACCAACGCCGAAATCCTGCTGGGCAATACCACCAAGGTCCTTGCCTGTTCCTCGCCCACCGGCCCGGCTTTCGAGGGCGCGCAGATTTCCAGCGGCCAGCGCGCCGCGCCTGGGGCGATCGAACGGGTGGAGATCGACCCGGTGACGAAAGAGCCGCGCTTCAAGGTCATCGGCTCGGACCTCTGGTCCGACGATCCGGGCTTTGCGGCCGCGACGGCCACCACGGGTGTGACCGGCATCTGCGGCTCGGGCATCATCGAGATGGTGGCCGAGATGCGGCTGGCGGGCATCGTCGATGCGCAAGGGCTGATCGGGTCAAACGAGCAGACCGGATCGGACCGGCTGTTCCTGGACGGGCGGACCTATTCCTACCTTGTCCATGACGGCAGCGCGGAAGGCGGGCCGAAGATCACTGTCACCAACCGCGACATCCGGGAAATCCAGATGGCGAAGGCCGCGCTCTACTCGGGCGCGCGGCTCCTGATGGACAAGTTCGAGGTCGACACCGTGGACCGCATCATCCTGGCCGGGGCGTTCGGCGCGCACATCAGCCCCAAGCACGCGATGATCCTGGGCATGATCCCCGACGTGCCGCTGGCAAAGGTGACCTCCGCCGGGAACGCTGCCGGGACCGGCGCGCGGATCGCCCTTCTGAACCGCGCCGCACGGGCCGAGATCGAGGCCACCGTCCGCGACATCCACAAGATCGAGACCGCCATCGAACCCCGCTTCCAGGAGCATTTCGTCAACGCCTCGGCCATCCCCAACGCGGTCGAGGCTTTCCCGAACCTTCTGTCGGTGGTCACGCTTCCCGACGTGAACTTCAATACCAAGACCGGCGGGGATGACGGCGGGCGGCGGCGGCGGCGCGGATAAGTCCTTGCCGTGAAAGGCTTGCACCTCGGGCGAAAAACCTTAACGTCGCCGACATGGACGATCCTGTCGCCGATTTGATCACGAAATGCGCTGCTGCGGACCGCGAGGCCTTCCGCCAGCTCTATCGCGTGACGTCCGCGAAACTCATGGGTGTTCTCTTGCGTATGTTCAATGAACGCGCAGAGGCGGAGGATGCCTTGCAGGAAGTCTACACACGGGTTTGGCTGCGCGCCGGTCGCTATGATCCGGCCAAGGGCCGAGGCATGACCTGGCTGATCGCCATCGCACGCAACCTTGCCATTGACCGGCTGCGGGCGCGGCCCGAAGCCACGTCCGACGACGGATTGGACCTGGTGCAGGACAGCACGCCCCGCGCCGAGACACGGCTTGTCGCCCAGGGCGAGGCGCGGCGGATGGCCGACTGCTTTGCCACGCTGGACCCCGACAAGGCTGACGCGGTGAAGGGCGCCTATCTGAACGGCCTGTCCTATCTGGACCTTGCCGCGCGCCATGCGGTGCCCCTGAACACGATGCGCACCTGGCTTCGGCGCAGCCTTCTGAAACTGAAGGAGTGTCTCGAGCAATGACCGACGCACCCCTTACCCCCCGCGAGGCCGAGGACGCGCTGGCGGCCGAATATGTGCTGGGCGTCCTTGACGCCCCCGAACGCGCCGAGGTGGCAGCCCGGATCAAGCGCGATGCGGCCTTTGCGGCGCGCGTGACCGACTGGGAAATGCGCCTGGGCGGCCTCAACGACGGCTTTGCCGAGGCCCCAGCCCCGAACCTGCTGCCCAAGATCGAGGCGCGTTTGTTCCCAAGACCCGCCCCGGCCCGCCGCTTCGGGGTCTTCGGCTGGCTTGCTGGCGGTCTGGTCGCGGCCTCACTGGCCTTGGTCAGCATCACCATCCTGGCCCCGCCGCGGCCCGACCGGGTTGCGACGCTGGCCACTGCCGACAACCGGCTGGCGTATCAGGTCACCCATTTCGGTGGCAGCCTGCAAGTGACCCGCGTCGCCGGCGTTCCGGCTGTCGCGGGCCAGGTCCACGAACTTTGGGTCATCGCCCCCGGCGCAAGCCCGGTCTCGCTGGGCCTTCTGCAGGACCGGCCGCTGGTCGTCTCGTACCCGGTCCCGCCCGCAGGCTTTGTGCTTGCCGTCTCGATCGAGCCCGAGGGCGGCTCGCCCACCGGTGCGCCGACCGGCCCGGTGATCCTGACCGCCGAGATCGGCCAGGACGCCTGATCACGAAAACGCGAGCCGGTAGGGCGCGCGAAACTTCCGGCAGAAACGATCCGTTCCTTCAGGTGTGAGGTGGGAATGACCCCGCCCTAACCCGGAGGAACGACCCGATGAAATCCCTGAAACTTGGCCTTTCGATCCTTGCCCTGTCGACCGGCATGGCGCTGGCCGAAAACCCGATGGTCGGTGGCGCGGCCATGTTCGAAGACAAGAACATTGTCGAGAACGCCGTGAACTCGAAGGACCACACCACCCTTGTCGCCGCCGTTCAGGCTGCGGGCCTGGTCGAGACACTGCAGGGCGAAGGTCCCTTCACTGTCTTCGCGCCCACCAATGACGCCTTTGCCAAGCTGCCGGCTGGCACCGTCGAGACCCTGCTGAAGCCAGAGAACAAGGATCAGCTGACCAAGATCCTGACCTGCCATGTCGTTGCGGCGGACGCGATGTCGGATGCGATCATGAAGATGGTCGATGACGACAAGGGCGCCCACCCGGTCAAGACCGTCGGCGGCTGCGAGTTCACCGCGATGTACAAGGACGGCGTGGTGATGATCCAGGACGGCCAGGGCAACGTGGCCAACGTCACCATCGCCGACGTCAAGCAGTCGAACGGCGTGATCCACGTGATCGACACGGTCCTTCTGCCGGCCATGTGATCCTGCCATCGGGCTGCGGGATGGTCACTCATCCCGCGTGTCCGGTCCGGGGCCGGGGGCCAGGTCATGTCCCCTTCTTCCAGCTTTCGGCCCCGGTGGGTCTTCGGGCGCAAGTCCGGAGACCTTCTTTCGTTCGGAGCAAACGAAAAGGCCGCCCGAAGGCGGCCCGATCCTATTCTGCCGCTTCCTTCGGCGGCTCGCCGTCGGGCTTGTCGGCCTTGGGCTTGCGCGGTCCGCGCGCCCGGCGGGCAGGTCCCTCTTTCGGCGCGGCGTCGGCGGCTGGTGAGGCCACCTCCGGCTCGGTCCGCCGACCTGACGATTCGGGCGTCTCGATCAGCCCGCTGTCGTCGCTGCCATGCAGGTCGATCACGTCCGTCGCCAGAACAGGCTCTTCGGACGGCTGGCTGCGCTCGTCGCGGAAGTCGCGGTTGAAGTCCTGCCGACGTTCGCCCCGATCCTGACGCTCGCCCCGGTCCTGACGGTCCCTGTCCTGAACCTGGCGGTCCTGCCGGTCGCGGTCGGGCCGGTCGCCACGGTCGCGGTCACGCCGGTCCTGCTGGCCTTCGGGCCGATCACCGCGCGGCTGCTGGCCGCCCCCGTTCTGACCGCCCCCGTTCTGGCCGCCCCCGTTTTGGCCGCCATTCCCGTTGCCGTTCTGGCCGCCATAGTTCTGGCCGCCATTCCCGTTCTGCTGACCGCCCTGCTGGCCGGGCTGGCCACCGCCCTGTTGCCCGCCGCTTTGCTGGTACTGCTGCTGCCGCGCCTCCTGCTCGACCGCCATTTCCTTCATCGCCTCGGCCAGCATCCGCGTGTAGTGCTCGGCATGCTGCAGGAAATTCTCGGCCGCCACGCGGTCGTTGGACAACTGGGCATCGCGGGCGAGCATCTGGTACTTCTCGATGATCTGCTGCGGCGTGCCACGCACCTTGCCCTCGGGACCCGATGAGTCGAAGACGCGGTTGATGATGTTGCCGAGCGTGCGCGGGCGGTTCTGGCTGGAACGCGAGCGTTTCTTGGAGGAGCGCATCTGGTCCTTTTGATGGCTTTGGCCTGCGACCGCCGCCCCTCATAGGCAGCAAATTAGGGTCAGCAGGGCCTGGGCAGTGCGTCATCGGCAGGTGGGAACCCGCGGCTGACAAGGGTCAATAACCACAGGCTTTGCGACCTGACAAGGGATAATTGCGCAAATACCCTTGAATAGGCAGCGATCACGCAGCGCCGCAGCGATCTCCGCCGGGTTTCACGGCTGCGACCACGCGGTCGCGCCCGTCCATGTCGGGCAGGATGCGGATGTCTTCCAGCCCTGCCGCCCGGAACATGGCCGCCACCGCCTGCCCTTGCGTCGGGCCGATTTCGACCAGAAGGCGCCCGCCCGGCATCAGCCGTGACCCCGCCCCCTGCGCGATGGCGCGGTAGGCGTCCAGCCCGTCTCCGCCCGGCGTCAGGGCCAGGTCCGGTTCCCAGTCGCGCACTTCGGGCGCAAGCGAGGGCATCTCGGAGGCGGCGATGTAGGGCGGGTTCGACACGATCAGGTCGAAGGTCCCGGTCACGCTGGCAAACCAGTCGGACTTGCGAAACCGCGCCCGCGCCTCCAGCCCCAGATCGCGCGTGTTGCCCATTGCCACCTGCAGCGCAGGGTCCGAGATGTCGGTCCCAAGGCCCCGCGCCAGCGGCATGCCCTTGAGACAGGACAAAAGGATGCACCCCGTCCCCGTCCCCAGGTCCAGAAGCTTCAGGAACGGCTCCTTCAGCGCTTCGGCAACCAAGGTTTCCGTCTCGGGGCGCGGGTCCAGCGTGTCGCGGGTCACCCGGAACGATTGCCCCCAGAAGAGCCGCCGCCCGGTGATCTGCGCCACCGGCTGCCGCGCCAACCGGGCCTGCAGCGCGGCGTCGTACAGCGCCTCCTGCGGCTCGGTCATGTCGTCCTGCAGCTTCAGCGTCAGCCGGTCGTGGCCGATCCCAAGGGCATGGGCCAAAAGAACGCGGGCATCGCGCGCGCCATCCTCGATCCCGGCATCGCGCAGAAGCGGAACCGCCCGGCGCAGCGCGTCCTGAGCCTTCATCCCTCGATCTCCGCCAGCCGTTCGGCCTGGTCATGCGACACCAGCGCGTCGATCACCTCGGTCAGGTCGCCCGCCATGATCTGCCCCAGCGCGTAAAGCGTCAGGTTGATCCGGTGGTCGGTCATCCGGCCTTGCGGGAAGTTGTAGGTGCGGATGCGTTCGCTGCGATCGCCCGACCCGATCTGGGACTTCCGGTCCGCCGCGCGGGCCGAATGGATACGCTCGCGCTCGGCCTCATAAAGCCTGGAGCGCAACACCTGCATCGCGATCTCCTTGTTGCGGTGCTGCGACTTCTCGGACGAGGTCACCACGATCCCGGACGGGATATGGGTGATCCGCACCGCCGAGTCGGTGGTGTTGACGTGCTGCCCGCCCGCCCCGCTGGACCGCATGGTGTCGATCCGGATGTCACTGGCGGGAATGGAAATCTCGACCTCGTCTGCCTCGGGCAAGACCGCGACCGTCGCCGCCGACGTGTGGATGCGCCCCTGCGCCTCGGTCTCGGGCACGCGCTGCACGCGGTGGACGCCGGATTCGTACTTCATCCGGGCATAGACGCCCTCGCCCTCGATCAGGGCCGAGAATTCCTTGAGGCCCCCAAGCTCTCCCGCCTGTTCGCTGATGATCTCGAACCGCCAGCCCATCCGTTCGGCATAGCGCTGATACATCCGGGCCAGATCGCCTGCGAAGAGCGCCGCCTCGTCGCCCCCCGTGCCGGGCCGGATCTCGATGATCGCCGGGCGCGCATCCGCGGCGTCCTTTGGCAGAAGGGCCAGCCGCAAGGCCTGCTCCATGTCGGGGATGCGCGCCTTGAGGCGGGGCATCTCTTCCTCGGCCAGGGCCTTCATCTCGGGGTCGGCCAGCATTGCCTCGGCCTCGGCCAGATCGTCCAGCGACCGGCGATAGGCGCGGATCTGATCGACCACGGGTTTCAGGTCGGTGTATTCCTTGGAGATCTTCGCGATCTCGGCCGGGGCGGCCCCGGCATTGAGCTGAGCCTCGAGATACTCGAAGCGTTCGGTGATCTGGGCAAGCTTGTCCAACGGAACCATGCGCGGGGTGTGGCCCGGAACCCGGCAAGGGTCAAGGGTTCACTTCTGGTCCGGCGTCCCGGCATAGAGCTGAATGATCAGACGGCGCATCCCGCCCACGGCTCGGTCGGTCCAGAACAGCCGCCGCCCACGCCGATCGGCGATTTCGGCCCCGTCGGGCAGGCGGGCAAGATCGTCGCCCTTGAAGTTCACGCCCGGAAAAGTCACCGCGACCAGCCCGTCGCGCCGCCGCCGCACCCAGGGCAGACTTGCGCGCAGATGCACCAGCCAGTGCCAGGGCAGCATGTATTCGGCCGGGAACTTGACGACGTGTCGGTTGGAAATGGTCCGCACCTGCGCCTGCGCCACCCACGAGATGAACCGGTCATCTGCCCTGAGACTGCCCTTGTGGATGTCTGCCCCCGCCGCCACCACTTCGCGGAACCGCGCCGCGATGAACCCCGTCCTGCCCGGGTGATAGACCACGAATGACGAATTTCCCCGCGCCGCCGTCCGCCCCCCGGTCAACCGGCACAGCCCCCGCGACAGCGCGCCAAAAGGCAGAACCGAGGCTTGCAGCAGACCCACGGTCGCGGGCGTGCGCATCACGTCCAGCACCTGCGACAGGTCGCCGAAGACCAGGGTGTCAAGGTCGACATAGACCGCCACCAGATCGTCCGGCACCACGCCCGGTTCGAAAAGGCACAGCTTGGTGTGGCAACCGCCGCCGCGGAATTCCGGCGCCAGATACCAGGACGGGATGTCCCGAAGCTCAATGGTGGGGTCCAGCCCCTCACGCTGGCGGTCCGACAGCAGGATCACCCGCTGCAGCCCCCGGGAATTTGCCCGGATGGACCGCACCAGACGGTTGATGTCCCCGACGGGATAGCGGTCGCCCCAGGCGATCAGCACGCATTGCCAGGACGGATCAGGACCGCGCATGAAGGACACTCGACACCCTGGTCTGCAAGCTTTCGCGGCCTCTTCGCATGCAGCCCGACATCGCGCAAGGATTTCGCTGACCCGGGGTCTCAGCCCCCGGTCAACGACGCCTGCCAGCCTTTCAGCCGGGCCGCATTGACACCCATGTCGCTGCGTCCGAACCGCAGGCGGGAGAGGATGTACAATCCGTCCGGCCGCGCTTCGGCGGTGGTGTAATCGGGAAAGCCCCACAGCGCGCTGCGGGTGATCCAGGTGATCCGCCCCGCCTCGACACTGCCGGCCAGCCGCTGCGTGCGCGGGGTGGCCAGCGCGATGGCATCCAGCCGGGCCAGAAGCGCGTCCGGTGCGCCCACTGCCGTCGAGAGCCGCAACGAAGCGCCCCCTTCCATCGCCACGACCTCATCCCAGGGGCCGCCGTTGTCCCATGCCAAGACGCTGGGACTGACATCCCAGCGCCCGGGGTCCAAGGGCGCAAGGCGCACATAAGCGGCAAAGGCAAGCACCGCTGCAAGCAGTCCGCCCAACATCCAGACCGCCATGCGCCCTCTCCTCATCTTTGTGTCCGCGCCCAGTGATACAGGCAGATCAGCTCATAGGCCACATGCGCCCCGGCAATCGCCGTGGCCCCCGTGGTGGCATAGGGCGGCGAGACTTCGACGACATCGCCCCCGACCAGGTTGATCCCGGCCAGATCGCGCAGCATTGCAGCCGCCTGCCAACTGGCAAGGCCGCCCCAGACCGGAGTCCCCGTGCCCGGCGCAAAGGCCGGGTCCAGCGCGTCGATGTCGAAGGTCAGGTAGGTCGGCCGATCCCCGACGATGCCCTTCACCGTCTCGACCACCTTCGCCACGCCCCATTCATGCGCCTCACGCGCAGTGATGACCTGGACACCCAGGTAATCCTCGGTCGTGGTGCGGATGCCGATCTGGACGGACCTTGCGGGATCGACGTAGCCCTGCTTCACCGCCTTGTACATCATCGTGCCGTGGTCGATGCGGCCAAGATCGTCATCGGGCCAAAGGTCGGAATGGGCATCGAAGTGGATCACCCCAAGCGGCCCGAACTTCTCGGCATAGGCCTTCAGGATGGGGAAGGTGATGTAGTGGTCGCCCCCAAGCGTCACCGTGCCCGCCCCGGCTGCCAGGATCGTGCGGATATGCGCGGTCAGCGTCGCGGGAAAGTCCGAAACCTTGGCATAATCAAAGGCAAGATCGCCGTAGTCGATGATCGACATCTCCTCCAGGGGGTTGGTCGGCCAGCCGAATGGCGGGTCATAGGGTTGCAGGGTCGAGGCTTCCCGGATTGCGCGCGGCCCGAACCGCGTCCCGGCGCGGTGTGTCACGGCCTGATCGAAGGGCACGCCGGTGATCGCCAGATCAACCCCGGTCAGGTCTTTGGTGTAAGTCCGCCGTAGGAACGAGGTCGCCCCGCCGAAGGCGTTTTCAAAGGAATAGCCCCGGTTGGATTTCCGGGTGAACGCAGTGTCGACCTGCGTTTTCGCGTCTTCAAGTGCCATGATGGTCTCGGGTCTGTCGGCGCAGTCGTTCAGCGGAGACGCGCGGATCCGGTCGGCCAAGCAAACCCGCCCCATGCGCCCGAGTCAAGCAGACGATTTCCCCAAAGAAATCGTGGCGGAGCCTTCAAAGGCTCCGGTCCGGAGTTTTCGAAAACTCCGGGCGCCCTATCCGATCCGGTGCCCCTCGCGCACCAATTCGTCCGTGACCTGCCGGATCGCCTTTTCCAGCGTCTCGGTCACGAAATCCACCTGTCCCTCGGTGATCGTCAGCGGCGGGGACATCACGTTCAGATGCCCGATCGGCCGCACCATCAGGCCCATCGCCTCGGCGGCATCGCTGATGCGTTTGGACTCGTTCACCCCGTCTGGCAGCGGCTTCTTGGTCACCTTGTCGGCCACATTCTCCACGCAGACCATCAGCCGCCGACCCCGGACCTGACCGACCAGCGGCAATCCCTCAAGCCCCTGCAGCCGCTCGACAAAGTAGTCCCCGACCCGCGCAGCGTTTTCCAGCAGCCCCTCGCGCTCGATGATCTCGATCGACTTCAGTGCAGCCGCAGAGGCCACCGGATGCCCCGAATAGGTGAAGCCGGATGTGAACCACCGCTCACCTTTCGCGGCCATCCCTTCCCAGATCCGGTCGCTGAAGATCAAGGCCCCCAGCGGCAGATAGCCCGAGGTCAGCCCCTTGGCGCAGGTGATCATGTCCGGCACCACGCCGAACTCGGCCTCCGACGCGAACCAGTGCCCCAGGCGACCGAAGGCCGTCACCACCTCGTCGGCGATGAACAGGATGTCATGGCGCTGGCAAACCTCCCACATCCGGCGCAGATAGCCGGGCGGAGGCACGATCACCCCGCCACTGGCCTGGATCGGCTCGGCGATGAACCCACCGATCCGGTCCGCGCCCACCCGGTCGATCAACGCCTCGAACTCGGCCACCAGCGTATCGCAGAACGCAGCCTCGCTCATCCCCTCGGGGCGGCGATAGGGGTTCGGAGCGGTCAGATGGTGGATGCCGTCGTGCTTGTAGCGGAACTCCTCGACCCGGTCGCCGGGACGCTTGCCCACGGATTGCGACAGGTAGGTCGACCCGTGATAGGAATGATCCCGCGCCACGATGTCGGTCTTTTCGGGCCGTCCCATGCAGGTCTGCCAGTACCAGACCATCCGCACCGCCGTATCCACCGCCGTGGACCCCCCCGTGGTCAGATGCACCCGGTTCAGATCGCCGGGGGCCAGGGCGGCCAGCTTTGCCGACAGCAGCGCCGAGGGTTCGTTCGTCACATCGACAAAGCTGTTGGAGAACGCCAGCCGCTCCACCTGGTCCGCAATCGCCTGCGCCATCTCGCGGCGGCCAAGCCCCACGTTGGTGCACCACATGCCGCCCACCGCGTCCAGATATCGCCGCCCCTCGGTGTCCCAGAGGTAACAGCCCTCGCCCCGCGAGATCACCAGCGACCCGTCGCGCTCGAAGGGTCCAAAGTTCGTCCAGGGGTGCAAAGCATGGCTCCGGTCCATCTCCCAAATCGAGTTCGGGCTGGGCCGTGCCAGGGCCAGGGGGGCGGTCATGTCGGGTCTCCTTGGGTGAATGACACAAATGGATAACAACGCCAGACTAGCAGTTTGATCAAAGCCGGGCCAGCCCCCGCCTTGTTCCAAAGGTTGGGGGTCACCCAGATCTGGTGTCCAAAGGCTGATCCGGCCCCATCAGGGCCTAAGGCAGTCGCAGCTCCCGCGATTCGCGCTTTCATACTGGCGCAAATATCCCCCGCGGAGCGTCCGCCGCCCGCACCGGGGTCCAGCCGGTTCAGAACAGCTTCTGCTTCGCCTTCGCCACGCTGAACCCATGCCCGTCGGCATTGGTGCAGGTCATTCCGGTCTTGGCCGAGACGCAGGAAATCCCCCCCAGGCTTACCGCTTCGCCATAGGGCAGCACCGCATTTCCCGGGTCCTGCACCGTATCGCCGACACAGGCCAGCACGCCCTTGCCGGAGGCACCGACCGCGAAGGCCATGCCCCAGTCCAGATCGCAGCCCGCCGGGCGCTTCGTGTAACTTGGCACATAGTCCCGCAGATCACAGCGTGCCTCGGCGCTGCCATCGAAGATGTACATCGCACAGTGGATGTTGCCGGTAGGCGACTGAAAGCCAAGGTAGTCATCGGCGAAAGCAGGCCCCCCAACGACAAGCAGGGCGAAAAAGGCGGACAGCTTCACTGCGATCTCCCTATCATGCGATGAAGACCCGTGCAGGTCCCCGCGATCAGCTGTCAGAAGGCGCGCAGATGTCCCCCATCGTCAAGGCTGCATTCGCCTACGTCCTTCCGGTCTTCGCCGCAGCTTTCGTCATCGGCGCTGTCCGGGTCACGCTGGTCGCGCCTGCCCTCGGCCCCCTTGTCGCCGTGGCGCTGGAGGTGCCGCTGGTCCTTTGCCTGTCCTGGTGGGTCGCAGGCCGCGTCCTGGGCCGCTGGCCCTTGTCAGCTTGGCCGCGCGCGGGACTGTCGCTCCTCGCCTTCACCGTGTTGATGCTGCTGGAACTCGCCACCGCCCTCGCCTTCGGCCAGACGCCCGCGCAGTTCCTGACCGGCATGACCACGCCAGCGGGCGCGCTTGGCCTGGCCGGTCAGATCGGCTTTGCTCTGGTCCCGCTTGTCCGTCAGGCCAGGGGCTGAGCCTTCTCCACCAGCCGCGCAAAGAAGCTTGCGCCCACCGGGGCCGCCTCGTCGTTGAAATCATAGGCCGGGTGGTGCAGCCCTGCGCCCGGACCCGTGCCAAGGAACAGATAGGCCCCCGGCCGCGCCTCCAGCATGTAGCTGAAATCCTCCGACCCCATCTCGCGGGCCGCCCGCGCATCCACCGCCTCGGCGCCCGAAACTTCGCGCGCCACCTCGGCGGCGAAATCCGCCTCCTCCTCGTGGTTGATCGTCGCGGGATAGCCCCAGTCGTAATTGACCTCGGCCTTGACGCCGTAGGCGGTCGCATGACCCTCGACGATCTCGTGGAACCGCTTCTTCAAAAGCGCCCGCACATCGGGCTTGAAACAGCGGATCGTGGCCGCGAAGAACCCCTCCTCGGGGATGATGTTCGACGCCGTTCCGGTGTGGATCATCGTGACCGACAGCACCGCCTCGTCCAGCGCATAGACGTTGCGCGGGATGATCGTCTGCACCGCGCTGACCATCCCCACAATGGCCACCACGGGATCAACGCATTCATGCGGCGTCGCGCCATGCCCGCCCTTGCCCGTGACCTTCACGACTGCCGTATCGACGCTGGCCATCAGTGGCCCCGGCGTCGTGTGGAAATGCCCGAAGGGCACGTTCGGAGCGTTGTGGATGCCGTAGACCTGGCCGATCGCGAAGCGGTCCATGATGCCCTCCTGCACCATGACCTGCCCGCCGCCGCCATCCTCTTCGGCCGGCTGGAAGATCAGCGCCACACTGCCTGCGAAATTCCGCGTCTCCGCCAGATACTTCGCCGCACCCAAAAGCATCGTCACATGCCCGTCATGGCCGCAGGCATGCATCTTGCCCTTCTCCAGGCTGGCATAGGGCACACCGGTCAACTCGTCGATCGGCAACGCATCCATGTCGGCGCGCAGCCCGATCACCGGACCGTCAGCCCGCCCCTTGATCAAGGCCACGATCCCGGTCTTCGCGATGCCTTCGTGGATCTCGTCCACCCCGATCTCGCGCAGCCGCTCCACGATCCAGGCAGCGGTCTGGTGACACTCGAACGCCAGTTCGGGATGCTGATGCAGATAGCGCCGCCACCCCTTCATTTCCTCGGCATAAGAGGCGATACGGTTCAGCACGGGCATGTCGGACTCCTTCGGACGTGGCCTTTGATCAAATCGCAAAACCCCGGTGGCCGCAATGACCCAATCCCGCCTTGACCGCGACGTCACCGACCTTCCCCCCTCCGGCATCGACCGCCTCCTTGCCATCATGGCCGCCTTGCGCGACCCGAAGGCAGGCTGCCCGTGGGACATCGAACAGACCTTCGCCACCATCGCGCCCTACACGCTGGAGGAAGCCCATGAAGTCGCCGACGCCATTGACCGTCAGGCCTGGGGTGAGCTGAAGGGAGAACTCGGCGATCTGCTTTTCCAGACCGTCTACCATGCGCAAATGGCGACCGAGGCCGGACACTTCACCTTCGCCGATGTCGTCGCCGCCATCTCGGACAAGATGATCACCCGTCACCCGCATGTCTTCGGCTCGGAAAGCCGCGACAAGACCGCCGAACAACAGACCCGCGACTGGGAGGCGCAGAAGGCCCGCGAACGCGGCACCCAGCGCACCCTCGACGGCGTCGCCCAATCGCTCCCCGCCTTGACCCGCGCCCTGAAACTGCAAAACCGCGCCGCCCGCGTCGGCTTCGACTGGCCTTCGACCGATCAGGTCCTCGACAAACTGGTCGAGGAAGCGCGCGAGGTGGTGGAAGCCCGCGACACCCTGACCCACACCGCACTCACCGAAGAAATCGGCGACCTCCTCTTCGTCATGGCCAACCTCGCCCGCCACCTGAAGGTCGACCCCGAGGCCGCACTGCGTGCCGCCAACCAGAAATTCACCCGTCGCTTCGCAAGGATCGAGGATTGGCTGGCCGAACAGGGCAAGACCCCCGCCGACAGTGACCTTGCCGAAATGGACGCCCTCTGGAACCGCGCCAAGGCCGAAGACAAGGCGCAGGTCTAGCCTTTCATACTGGCGCAAATATCCCCGCCGGAGGCTCCGACGCCGCCACCGGGCACACCGCCGCAGGTGACAAAATGTCCGAGTCTTTCACTCAACCTCTTGACCCAAGCAAAACAGTCAGGTTTAAGCGCACCCATAAACCCGACAAAAGGAGTCAGCCAATGCTGCGCCTCTCGACCCTCGCCCTTCTCGCCTGCTCCGTCCCGGCGCTTGCGCAAGAGATCAACGTCTATTCCCACCGGCAGCCGGAACTGATCCAGCCTCTCGTCGACGCCTTCACTGCCGAGACCGGGATCGCGGTCAACGTTGCCTTCGTCGACAAGGGCATGGCCGAGCGTCTGGTGGCCGAGGGCGACCGCTCGCCCGCCGACCTCGTGCTGACCGTCGACATCGCGCGCCTGATGCAGATCGTCGAGGCCGACGTGGTCCAGCCGGTGCAGTCCGACATTCTGGAAGCCAACATCCCCGCCGAACTGCGCGATCCCGGCGACAAGTGGTTCGGCCTGACCTCGCGTGCGCGGATCGTCTATGCCTCGAAGGAGCGCGTCGCACCGGGTGAAGTCACCACCTACGAAGACCTCGCCTCGGACAAGTGGAAAGGCCGCATCTGCTCGCGCTCGGGGTTGCATGACTACAACGTCGCCCTTCTGGGTGCGATCATCGCCCATCACGACGAAGCCTATGCCACCACCTGGGCCGAGGGTCTGAAAGCCAATCTGGGCCGCAAGCCCGACGGCGGCGACCGCGATCAGGTCAAGGCCATCGCGGCGGGTGAATGCGACATCGCCATCGGCAATACCTACTACATGGGCCAGATGCTGGCCGACCCCGAGCAGGTCCCGGCCGCCGAAAGCGTCAACATCGTCTTCCCGACATTCGAGGCTGGCGGCACACACCTGAACATCTCGGGCGTGGCGATGACCAAGGCGGCGCCGAACAAGGAAAACGCGCTGAAGTTCATGGAGTGGCTCTCCTCGGACGCTGCCCAGAAGATCTACGCCGAGACGAACCACGAATACCCCGTCAAACCCGGTGTCGAACGGTCGGCGCTTGTCGCGTCGTGGGGCGAGTTCACTCCGGACACCACGTCCCTTGCCGACATCGCCGCACAGCGCCCGGCCGCGGTGAAGATCATGGAGACGGTGGATTTCGACGGCTGACACCCTGCCGTTTTCGGCCGGCCTGGGCGCGCTCTGGCGCGCCCTTTTCAATTGCAGGTTATCAGTCGCGTGAAGCCTTTGGCCAGTTCGGCCAGATCCTCGGGGGCAAGACCGGCCCCCTCCGCCTGAATGGTCGGATCAACCCCGTTCTGCGCCAGAAACAGCTTGGCAATCTCGCCCCGGATCGCGAAGTTCACGTTCTGCGGGATGTCGTCGTACAGGTCCGCGACCTTTGCTGCATCCAGTTTCGCCACCACGACCCCCACGACCTGGCCCGCCGCATTGATCACCGGCCCGCCCGAGTTTCCCGGCTGAACCGGGGCCGAGATCTGCATGTTGATCCCGTCGCCGCCGATCCCCTTCAGGCTGGTAACCGCCCCGCGCGTCACGTTCAGCCCGCCCAGCAAGTCCGGCAAGGGATAACCCGCCACGGTGACATCGGAATTCAGCCGTGCCGGGTTTTGTGCAAAGGTGGCAGGTGCAGTTCCTGCCAGGGCCTCGGCCCGCAAGAGCGCAAGATCAAAGGTCTGATCCTGTGCGATCACCACGGCTGGCTGACCATCAATGGAAAGAGATGTGCAATTCGCGATCACATGGCGGTTTGTCAGGACATCCCCTGCTGTGGAGACCAGAAATCCGGTTCCATAGCCGACCGCCGGACTGACGACCGAGGCCCGATTGTCTTCCGCCGCCGGACCCGCCTTGTGCGGCACGGGCGGGGCAGAGTCCTGCATCAGGCCGGCCAGGGTCTCGATCCCCTCGGACAGCAGGCCCGGAGAAATGCCGATGGCCGGCGCGTAGCCGGGTGCGATGCTGCCGGTGATTGCCGCAAAGGCGCCGGCATCCCGGTCACTGGCCGACAGCATGATCGTCGACCATTGCCCGCGCCGGAAGTCCGACCGGGTGTATAGGCTGACCCCGTCAGCACCGCGGCCCGAGGTGATCCAGACCTCTTGCCGCCGCACCGTGTAGACATCGACCACCGAACTTGCCTCGGTGAACTGGTGCAGCCGGACCGTCCCGGCTGCGTCCTGCACCGTCAGCGAATAGCCGATGGACCGGCCCCGGACGTTCAGGTTGTAAAAGACATCCGACCGACCACCCTCGACCAGCCCTTCCGTCGGCACCAGGAAGGACATATCCAGGACCGAGTTGTATTGCCGTTCCCATCCCTCGGCATCCAGCGCCGAATAGGCCTCAAGCGCCGCAACCACTGCGTCGGCGTTGGTGACAAAGGCGTTGCCACCCTCGGCTTCGGTGAACCGCTCCAGCGCGCGCTGACTGCCCGCGCCCCAGGCTCCGTCGATCAGTCCGTTGTAGGCCCCGGCAAAGGCAAGTCCGGTCTGCAGCAGCCGCTTTTCCTGATCGGTCAATCGGCGGGCGTCAAACTCCTGCGTCAGCTGATCCGCCGTGAAGGCCACCGCGCACAAAGGTGTCAGCAGGAAACAGCAGATCAGGAAAGCTTGCATCGGAAATACCCATCTTGTCCGGGCATTGAAGGCCCCAAACGCGCGTCGGTCAAGCCGACAGACTGTTTCCGTTGGTGCCCTACCCTGCGAAGACCCCGGTCCAGATCATGCCCAGAGCCACCAGCCCGCAGCCCATGCCAATCCCCAGAAGCCACTCGCTCAGCCTTGACCAGCGCAGCGTGGGTGCGGCCCGCGTCTCTGGTTCCGTCTCGACCCCGAACAGGCGAAGCGCGCTGCGCAGAAGCGGCAGGCGTAGGCCAAGGCGCCGCAGCGCCGCCCCGAGCCCAGCCCCCAGCACCGCGTTGCGCAAGATGCGCGTTACCTCATGGAGTCCGCTCGCCTGCACCAAAGCGCCCGACAGCAGCATCAGCGGGATCGCCGCCCACGCGACCCAAACCCTGCGGTTCTCGCCCAGCCAACTGTCCACCAGCCACTCCGTCCCGAAGGCCGTCGCAACGATCACCACAAATGACACCAGCGTCGGCATCGCCCCTCCACCGTTTGCTGGAGTCTGAGCCTACTGCACCCCGGTCCGCACGGCAGGTCGGCAATTCCCACCCCGGATCTTTGGGAAAGGGTCGTTTCGGAAGTTCAACGTCAGTGGACAACTATATGAAATCTTTTGAAGATCGGAAATCTGCGCCCGTGGCGACTACCCCATGAACTCCACCGACAAGACAGTCGGCAGATGCCGCGCGACCTCTTCCCAGGTATCCCCCTCGTCCCGCGACAGGAACACCGAGCCCGAATTCGTCCCGAAGGCCACCCCGCCCGGGCACGAGGCCATCCCCTGCCGCAGCACCGTGAAAAAGCAGTCCCGCTCCGGCAGCCCGGCGCCCTTCCCCGCCCAGGTCTCGCCCCCGTCCTCGGTCTTCCAGACCAGCGCCCGGCCTCCCACCGGGTACCGCCCCAGCGAGTCCCCGTTCAGCGGAAACACCCAGGCCACCCCCGGCTTCGAAGGATGCGCCGCCACCGGAAATCCAAACGTCGAGGGCAGCCCCTCCGTCACCTCTTCCCAAACCTGCCCCCCGTCGCGCGACCGATATACCCCCTGGTGGTTCTGCATCCAGATCAGCCCCTCTGCCGCCCCGAAGGCAAGGTTGTGGACGCAACTGAAGATCTCATCCTCCCGCCGGATCTCCTCTCCCTCCCAATGCCGCGCCAGCGCCCCCGCGGGCCCCGCCCGGTTCCCTCGCCGGTTCCGCATGACCCAGTTCACCCCACCATCCCTGGACTCAAACACCCCCGCCGCCGAAATCCCGACCCACAAACCGCCCTTCTGATCCGACAGGATCGTATGCAACGTCAGCCCCGCCGCCCCCGGCTGCCACTCACTCGCCCCCGGCTGATCCGTCAGCGCCTCCAGCCGCGCCCAGGAAACACCCCCATCGACGCTCTCAAACAGATAGGCCGGCTTCGACCCCGCCAGCACCCGCCCCCGGTCGTAAGCCAAGGACCACAACTGCTCCGCCCCCTCGAACGGCCCCTTCGACACCGACCACTCGCCGCCCACACGCCGCCAGACCCCCGCGCCATGCCACCCGCTGCCCCCGGCCGCAAAGATCTCGCCCCCGCGACCCACCGCATGGTTGATCGGCCAACCGTCGCAAAACGGCCCCTCCACCCGCCCGCCCGAAAGCACGAACAACCCCTTCGTCGTCCCGACCAGAATCTCCATCGCCCGGCTCCTCCGCTTCGACCGCGAAAAGCCTACGCCCCTTCCCCGACATTGCACGCCTTTTCCTGACCATCTGGACAAACTTGCCCCGTTCCCGCTTACTCCCCGCAAGAAGGAGCACCCTATGTCCCGCAAGATCATCATCGACACCGACCCCGGCCAGGACGACGCCGTCGCCATCCTCCTCGCCCTCGCCAGCCCGGAGCTTGAGGTCCTCGCCCTCACCGCCGTCGCCGGGAACGTGCCCTTGCCCCTCACACAGAAGAACACCCGCCAGATCGTCGAGCTTTCGGGCCTGAAGACCCCCGTCTACGCCGGCTGCGACGCGCCCCTCAAACGCAAGCTCGTCACCGCCGAATACGTCCACGGCAAGACCGGCCTCGATGGCATCCCGCTGCCCGACCCGACGTACCCCCTCCAACCCCAGCACGCCGTCGACTACATCATCGACACCCTGCGCGCCCACGCGCCCGGCACTATCACCCTCTGCCCCCTCGGCCCCCTGACCAACATCGCCACCGCCTTCCAACGCGCCCCCGACATCATCCCGAAAGTGGCCGAGATCGTCCTGATGGGCGGCGGCTGTTTTGAGGGCGGCAACGTCACCCCCGCGGCCGAGTTCAACATCTACGTCGACCCAGAAGCCGCTGATATCGTGTTCAAATCCGGCGTTCCCCTGGTGGTGATGCCCCTCGACGTCACCCACAAGGCGCTGACCTCGCGGGCGTGGGTCGAAGGCATGCGCGCCCTCGGCACCCCCGTAGGCACCGCCGCCGCCTCCTGGACCGATTTCTTCGAACGCTTCGACACCGCGAAATACGGGAGTGATGGCGCCCCCCTGCACGACCCCTGCGTGATCGCCTACCTCTTGGAGCCGTCCCTCTTCACCGGCCGCCACATCAACGTGGAAATCGAGACGGGGAGCGAGCTCACCCTCGGCATGACCGTCGCCGACTGGTGGCGCGTGAGCGGTAGGGAGCCCAATGCGATGTTCATGGGAGGCGTGGACCGGGACGGGTTACCGGCTTTTGACGGAGCGGTTGGGGAGTTTGTGAGGCGCAGTTTGGGACACGTATCAAACGATGCGATATTGGTTCAACCACATTTCCTGAATTTTCTCAGGAATCTTTCTGGCTTCATAAGTACGTCCAAAGTCGTCAAAAATCTTTGCGAGGTGGTGCCAACGATCACTACCGTCCGTTACTCCATCACGAGCAATGAATCGCCACGTGTCATAAAGGAGAGCAATCCGGTGCTTGAACTCCGGATTGCGCTCTCCATTTTCAAGAGTTTCGCTTACTAGGTTTCTTGACGCACCAAAGAAGGCAGATAACTCCTCCTCACTTATCGTTGCAGCTAGGAACTTCGTTGCAAGATCCGATTTTATCACCCGCGCTATCAAGAGAGTAATGGTTGCGACTCGCCAGCCCAAGAAGATATTGTCGGCCTTGGCTTCATCTGGCAAAAGTGCTGCCATCGCAAAGATCTTTTCGATGTCGAGCATCGAAATGTGCATACCCTTCGAGATCGCCTCAATCTGTTCCCGGACTTCGCCCA
>NZ_JAXMMF010000160.1:0-16491 GCF_034366665.1 Tabrizicola sp.
GGGATGAAGGACAACGAGACCTTCAACGTGAACGGCGACACGGCGGCGGGGGCGATTGCCGGGGCGCTGCAGGCTGACCGCTTGCTTCTTCTGACCGACGTGCCGGGGGTGAAGAACGCGGCGGGCGAGGTGATGACCAACATCACGCCCGAAGAGATTCGCCAGTTGACCAAGGACGGGGTGATCTCGGGCGGGATGATCCCCAAGACCGAGACCGCTCTGATGGCGATCGAAGAGGGCACGCGGGCGGTGACGATCCTGGATGGCAAGGTGCCGAACGCCTGCCTGCTGGAACTGTTCACCGACCACGGTGCGGGCAGCCAGATCCGGGCAACCGAACCACGGGTGAAGCCGCACGCCCGGCGCTGAAAGCGGCCTTCTGGCGGTCTGTGGGTTAACGGACTGAAATTGCGTCGTTTTATCCATCTGGAAACCGTCTGGATTCCGTCTGGTTCCGGTATGGGTCGCCGTCTGGCTGCACCACCCGCTGCACCCCCTTAACCATTGCACGCGAATCGGGTGTAAGATCGGCGCATGGAGCATGAACTTCTCTGGCGTGGCGGGGTTTTCCTGGCGCTCTTCGCCCTTTTCGCGGGGCTGGAGGCGCTGGTGCCGCGCCGCCCTCGCGCGGTGACGCGGACGCGGCGTTGGTCGGCCAACCTGGCGATCACCGTGCTGAACACTGTCGCATTGAGGGGACTTGCGGTCGTGCTGCCGCTTCTGGCCATCGGGGCCGCTCTGGACGCTCAGTCGCAGGGCTGGGGGCTTCTGAACCGGCTGGACTGGCCTGCTTGGGTGGAGCTGGTGCTTGCCGTCCTGATCCTGGACCTTGCGATCTGGGCGCAGCATCTGGTGACGCACAAGGTGCCACTCTTCTGGCGCTTTCACCGGGTCCACCATGCCGACCGGGACATGGACGTGACGACGGGCTTTCGCTTTCACCCGGTGGAGATCCTGGCCTCGATGGGGCTGAAGATCGGGCTGGTCTATCTGCTTGGTCCCTCGGCGCTGGCGGTGCTGGTGTTCGAGATCCTGCTGAGCGGGACGGCGCTGTTCAACCACTCGAACCTCGCTCTGCCGGGCTGGCTGGATCGGGTGCTGCGGCTGGTCCTTGTGACACCGGACATGCACCGGGTGCACCATTCGGTCCACCGTGAGGAGCATGACAGCAATTACGGCTTCTGCCTGTCGGTTTGGGACCGGATTTTCCGGACCCATGTGCCACAACCGAAGGCGGGACATGACGCGATGACCGTGGGGCTGGAATGGCAGGACGACAGACCGGCGAGGCTGGGGTGGGCGCTGGGCTTGCCCTTCCGGCGCTAGAGGCGCGGCTGGCTGCCGAGCGGCTGGAGATTCTGGGCGGCTTTGCCGTGGCCGAGGGAGAGGCGGGTTTTCCGGCAGGCACGCGGACTATGCTGATGCTGGGACCGAAGGAGCCGGGGTTCTGGGCGCATCTGCAGGCGCAGCCGGAGTGGGGGGAGCCTGGCCCGGTGGACCGCTGGTCCCGTCGCGTGATCGGGCGGATCGCCTGCGATCTGGGGGCCAAGGCGCTGTTTCCCTTCGGGGGGCCGCCGTATCATCCGTTCTACCAATGGGCGCTGCGGACCGGGCGGGTCTGGGACAGCCCGGTGCGGCTTCTGGTGCATTCTGACCAGGGGCTGATGGTCAGCTTTCGAGGCGCTTTGGCTTTGAAGGACGTGGTCGACGTGCCGCCTCTGGCGGACCGGCCCTGCGATGGTTGCCCGGCCCCTTGCCTGACCGCCTGCCCGGCCGGGGCGCTGACCGGGGCGGGGTATGATGTGCCCGGCTGCCATGCCTGGCTGGACCGGCCGGAGGGGGAGGAGTGCCTGTCCGGCGGCTGCCTTGTGCGCCGCGCTTGCCCGGTGTCGCAAAGCTATGCAAGACTGCCCGAACAGTCGGCCTATCACATGAGGCAGTTCCACAGATGAAGCGGTTGATCCTGACGCGGCATGCGAAATCCTCATGGGACGATCCGCTGACCCCCGACCATGACCGGCCCCTGAACGACCGGGGCAAGGCCGCGGCGGCGGACCTGGGGCAGTGGCTTGCCAGCCGCGACTATGTGCCGGGCGAGGTCTTGTGCTCGGACGCGGTGCGGACCCGGAAGACGTTCTCGGGGATCGCGCCCGCGCTGCCGGGGGCTCCGGTGCTGGAGCTGAAGCCCGCGCTTTATCATGCCGGGCCGGATGTGATGATGGCGGTGCTGCGCCATGCATCTGCGGATGTGGTGATGATGATCGGGCACAACCCCGGCATCGCGGAGTTTGCGGCCCGTCTGGTTGCGCATCCCCCGTCGAACCCAGAGTTCGGGCGCTATCCGACCGGGGCGACCCTGGTTGCGGATTTCGATGTCGCGGACTGGAGCGAGGTGAGCTTCGGGTCGGGGGTGACCGTGGACTTCATCGTCCCGCGCGAGATCGTCGTCTGAGAGCTGCCCGCGCCTTGACCTGACCGGCGAAGCCGTCGCGGGAGGCATCCGCTGCGGCGGGGACACGCGCCACTGGCGCCTTTTCTCATCCGCCTTGCACCCCCGGGATGGCGCCTGCCGCGGACGGTCGTCAGACCGCGGACGGGTTGAAGGGGAAGAGCCTCCGGCGGGGATATTTCAGCCAGTATGAAAACGCCTGGACGTGGTCGTCGGGTGGTCAGGCGCTATCTCTGGCCTCTCTGAAATGGAGGCGGGATGCGGGCATTGGTGGTGGGGGCGTCGGGCGGGATTGGCCGGGCGCTGGTGGAGACCTTGCGGCAGCGGGGCGATGTGGTGGGTTTGTCGCGGTCGGGCGACGGGCTGGACGTGACGGACGAGGGGTCGATTGCAGCGGCCTTCGCGGGCCTTGAGCCGGGGTTCGATCTGGTGGTGGTGGCGACGGGGGCGCTGGTCATCGGCGGGGTCGGGCCGGAGAAGACGTTGCGCTCGGTGACGGCGGAGGGGCTGGCGGCGCAGTTCGCGGTCAACGCGGTGGGACCTGCGCTGGTGATGAAGCATGCGCTGCGGGTGCTGCCCAGGGACAGGGTCAGCCGTTTGGCCGTCTTGTCGGCGCGGGTGGGGTCGATCGGGGACAACGCGCTTGGCGGCTGGTATGGTTATCGGGCGGCGAAGGCGGCGTTGAACCAGCTGGTGCGGACAGCGTCCATCGAGGCGCGGCGGACGCATCCGCAGTCGGTGTTCGTGGCCTTGCATCCGGGGACGGTCGAGACGGCGTTGGCCCCGGCGCAGCGGGCGGGGCATCCGGCGGTCTCGGCGGAGGTGGCGGCGGGGAACCTGCTGGCGGTGCTTGCGGGACTGGGGCCGGATCAGTCGGGCGGGTTCTACGACTGGAAGGGCGAGGTGGTGCCGTGGTGAGGCTGGTGCTGGTTCTGGGCGACCAGCTGACGCTGGACGTGGCGGCCTTGACGGCGGCGGACAAGGCGCGGGATGTGGTGGTGATGGCGGAGGTGATGGGGGAGGGCGAGAGCGTGCCCCATCATCCGCAGAAGATCGCGCTGATCCTGGCGGCGATGCGGAAGTTTGCTGTCGGGCTGCGGGAGCAGGGGTGGCGGGTCGTCTATTCCAAGCTGGATGATCCGGAGAACGGTCAGACGATCTCGGCTGAGCTTTTGCGGCGGGCGGCGGAGTTCGGGGCCGTTGAGGTGATCGCGACGAAGCCGGGGGAGTGGCGGGTGTTGCGGGATTTGCAGGAGCTGCCGGTGCCGGTGCGGGTCTTGGAGGATGATCGGTTCCTGTGGTCCGAGCCCGAGTTCCGGGCCTGGGCTGAAGGCCGCAAACAGCTGCGGATGGAATGGTTCTACCGGGACATGCGGCGGAAGACCGGGTTGATGATGGAGGGGGACCAGCCCGCCGGGGGGCAGTGGAACTTTGACCACGACAACCGGAAGCCGGCGAAGGGGGACCTGTTGCGTGCCCGGCCCCGGGACTTTGCGCCGGATGCGGTGGTGGTGGAGGTGCTGGCGCTGGTGGAGGCCCGGTTTTCGCATTTCGGGCGGTTGCGGCCGTTTCGCTGGGCGACGGATCGTGACGGTGCGCTGGAGGCGCTGCGGGAGTTTGTGACGGAGCGGTTGCCCAGGTTCGGCGAAGAGCAGGATGCGATGCTGGAGGGGGAGGTGTTCCTCAGCCATGCGGTGATCTCGCCCTATCTGAACATCGGGCTGCTGGGGCCGATGGAGGTGTGCCTTGCGGTCGAGGACGCGTGGAAGGCGGGCAAGGTGCCGATCCAGGCGGCGGAGGGGTTCATCCGGCAGGTGATCGGATGGCGGGAGTATGTGCGGGGGATCTGGGAGCTGAAGGGGCCGGAGTATCTGGAGGGAAATGCTCTGGGACATTCCCGGGCGCTGCCGGCGGTCTACTGGGGGGCAGAGACAGGGATGGCCTGCATGCGGGCCGCCGTGGGGCAGACGCGGGACCTGGCTTATGCGCACCATATCCAGCGACTGATGGTGACGGGGAATTTTGCCCTTCTGGCGGGGGTGGACCCTGCAAGGGTGCATGAATGGTATCTGTCGGTCTACGTCGATGCCTTCGAATGGGTGGAGGCGCCGAACACGATCGGGATGAGCCAGTTCGCGGATGGGGGGCTTCTTGGGTCGAAGCCCTATGTGTCGAGCGGGGCCTATATCGACCGGATGTCGGATCACTGCGGGGGGTGCCGGTATCGGGTGAAGGAGAAGGTCGGGGAGCGGGCTTGTCCGTTCAACCTGCTGTACTGGCATTTCCTGGTGCGGCACCGGGAGCGGTTCCGGGCGAACCCGAGGATGGGGCAGATGTACCGGGTCTGGGATGGGATGGATGAAGGCCACCGGGAGGCGGTGCTGGTGGGGGCAGAGGCAGTTCTGGGGCGGCTGGATGCGGGGAAGGTCGTCTGATGTGGCAACGGTGGACAAACGCCGGGAGTGACGCGATTTCAAGGGGTTGGTCGCGGGCGTTGGGGTTTCTTAACTTGCGGGTTTGCCCCTCACCCTGGCCCTCTCCCCCAGGGGGAGAGGGGACGCAAGGGGCGCGGGCAGCGCCCGGATGTCCCGCGAGGCGCGGGTTGGGTTTGACGGGTGGTGCGCTGTAGCGCACCCTACGCTGGTGACGCGGGGGGGTGCAATGGACCGGGTCCGGGCGCATCGGCGGGCGGCGGCGGCGCAGGGGTTCCCGCTGCTGCGAGGGTGTCCGTCGACCTTCGTGCTGCAGCGGCTGGTGGCGCTGGATGCGCTGACACCCCGCGACCGGGAGGAATATGCCGAGGAAGTGTCGGACCTGGCCTGGGCGCAGGCGGGGGTAACGCTGGGTCATGCAGAGCGGGAGGCTCTGCGCCGTCACGACTGGACCTTCGGTTCCAACCCGTCAAGAACCCCGCTTGGCTGGCGGCAGATCCTGGCGGGGTCGATGGCTTCGTTCGGCCCCAGGGATCGACGGGAGAGGCCGCCGGGCCGCCGAGGCCCCATGTGCCAAGTTTTGCCGCGGCGGTGCCGGTGACGCCTGCCAAGTTGCGCAAGGCCTTGGCCGGGGCGCTGGAGGCGCGGTTCGGGGGGAAGGTGGCAAAGCAGGGGGCGTCCCTCGATCACTGCGGGGATCACTGCGGGCCGAGGTGCCGCGCGGGCAGATGGTGCTGAATCTTGACTTCTCCAGCAAGGGCTGCGGAGCGATGTCGCGGCAGTTCGATTGCGGTCTTTGGGTTGATCTGGACGCGGTACGGATGGTGCTGACGCGGTACGAGGCGCTGTGGCTGTTGCCGGCGCTCTGCGATCTGTTGACGCGGTCGAGTGTCGGCGAGGCGGCGGCGCATCTGGTGCGAGTGGTGGAGGCTCGGCTGGCGCTGGGCTGAGCCCGCGTCGGGGCGGTGGGCGGATCGCCCACCCTACGCCTGCGCCTACGGTTGGGACCGCAGGAGGAGGAGGACTCCGCACAGCAGGATCGCGATGCCTGCCAGTTGCCGGGTGGTGGCGCGCTGGCCGAAGGCAAAGCGGGCGACGAGAAGGGCCAGCACGACCTCGACCAGGGCCAGGGTGCGGACGTTGGCGGCGGTGGTCAGGGCAAAGCCGGTGAACCAGAAGGCCGAGGCGAGGGCCCCCAGGAAACCGGCGGCGAGCGAAGGCAGGAAGGCCCGGGCGCTGCCGGTCAGGGCGGCGCGGTCCTTGAGGGCGAGCCAGGCGCCGAGCGCGAGGGTCTGGAGGGCCAGCGCAAGCGCAAGGATGGTCAGGGCGCGGATCAGGAAGCTGCCGTCGGGCAGCGCGGTGATGGCGCCCCTGAAGCCGATGGCGGAGAGGCCGAAGCACAAGCCGGCGAGAAGCCCCAGGGTGGCGGGGCGGAGGTCGGTGAGAAGGCTGCGGCCCTGGCCGGGTTTCAGGGTCATCACGAGGACCCCGGCGACCGCGACGGCGATGGCGGCGAGCATGGCGAGGGTCAGCTCTTCGCCCAGCACGGCCCAGCCGATGAGGGCGACGAGGACGGGTTCGATCTTGAGCCAGGCCGTGACGATGCCGAAGCCTTGGGTTCGCATCGCTTGCAGCATCAGCGCGGTGGCGGCGATCTGGGCGAGTGCGCCAAGGGCGGTGAAAGTCAGGGCGCGGGGGGTGAGGGTCGGCACTGCGCTGCCGCTGGCCCAAAGCGCAAGCGCGAGGAAGGCGCAGGCGAAGGGCAGGCCGTAAAGGAAGCGGACGTTGGTGGCCCCAAGGGTGCCGAGCCGTTCGGTCAGCCCGCGCTGGGCGGCGTTGCGTCCGGTCTGGGCAATCGCGGCGGCAAGCGTGACGGGAATCCAGAGCATCAGAGCGCGTGCCGGATCGCGCGCCCAAGCCGCAGCATGCCTTCGTCGATCATCGCCTCGTCCGCGCAGGAAAAGCTGAGCCGCAGCGTGTTGCCGTTCGAGGCGTCGGCAAAGAAGGCGCGGCCGGGGACGAAGGCGACGCGCTCGGTCTGCAGGGCGGTGGCGAGGAGGGTGGCGGCGTCGATCTGCGGCGGCAGGGTCAGCCAGATGAACATGCCGCCGTCAGGCTTCGTCCATGTGACTCCCTTTGGCATCTCGCGCCCGAGGGCGGCCAGCATCCGGTCGCGGCGGGCCTTGTAGGTCTGGCGGAGGGTGGCGACATGGGCGTCGAAGTGGTCACGGGCGACAAGATGGGTGACGATCTGGTTGATCGTGGGGGAATGCAGGTCGGCGGCCTGTTTCATCAGGACGAGGCGGCGGATGACCTCGGTGGCGGCACAGACCCAGCCGACGCGGAGGCCGGGAGCCAGCGATTTGGAGAAGGAGCCGCAGTAAAGGGTGCGGGCGGCCTCGATGCTGCCTTTGGCGGCGATTTCCAGCGCGAGGATCGGTGGGATCGGGTCGCCGTCATAACGCAGGGTCTGGTAGGCGGCGTCCTCGATCACGGCGATGTCGAGCTGGTCGGCAAGGTCCAGGACGGCGTGGCGGGCGGCGAGGTCGAGCGTCTGGCCGGTCGGATTGGCGAAGTCGACGGAAAGGTAGGCGAACTTCACCCGGCCCCCGGCGGCAGTGGCGGCGTCGGCGAAGCTTTGCGCCGGGCGGTTGGCCAGCGGGTCGAGCCGGTCATAGCGCGGCTCGTAGGCGTTGAAGGCACCGAGCGCGCCGAGGTAGGTGGGCCAGCCGACGAGGGCGGTATCGCCGGGGGAGAGCAGGAGCTTGCCAAGGTAATCCAGCGCCTGTTGCGAGCCGGAGGTGATCAGGATGTTGTCGGCGGTGCAGGGAATGCCAAGCGCGGCCATCCGGTCGGCGATCCAGTCGCGGAGCGGCCGGTAGCCTTCGGAGACGGAGTACTGCAGGGCAGCCTGACCCTGCGGCCCGGACAGGGTTTCAGCGTAGGCGGCGGCGAATGTCTCTTTCGGGAAGAGGGCCGGGTCCGGGATGCCGCCCGCGAAGGACAGGATGTCGGGCTGGTCGAGCAGCTTGAGAAGTTCGCGGATTTCCGAGGCCTTCATGCGCGAAGTGCGCGTGGCCAGAATATCGGTCCAGTTCATTCTGCCGTCCCCCTTGTCGCGGACAGGGTGGCGCGGGCGGGTGATTAAGTCAATATACTTGACCTAATTGTCGATCAGGTCAGGGCGCATCGGGGCGATGTGGGCCCTTCGTGGCGTCCGAGGGTCTGGGTCGTGAAGAGGAGGGTGGGCAAATTGCCCACCCTACGCCCGTGCAAGTCAGGTGCCGCGGACCGTGTCGATCATCAGCTGCACGTTGTCGGGGTTCGCCTCGGGCGTGATGCCGTGGCCAAGGTTGAAGATGTGCGGACCCTTGGAAAACGCGCGGACGACGTGCTGGGTTGCGGCGATCAGGGCCTGGCCGCCGGTGACCATATGCTCGGGCGCAAGGTTGCCCTGCACGCAACCGTCGATTTGGACGTTGGCGGCGGCCCATTCCGGGCTGACCGAGTTGTCGATGGCAACGCAGTCCGCCCCGGTGCGGTGGGCAAAGCCGATGTAGCCCTGGCCCGCCTCACGCGGGAAGGCGATGACGGGGATGCCGGGGTGGCGGGCCTTCAGCGCCGAGATGATCGCGGCGGTGGGAGCCTCGGCGAAGTCGCGGAAGTCCTGGCCCTTGAGGGACCCGGCCCAGCTGTCGAAGAGTTTGACCACCTCGGCCCCGGCGTCGATCTGGGCGGAGAGGTATTCGATGGTCGCCTCGGTGATCCGGTCGATCAGGGCCTGGAAGGTGGGCCGGTCATGCGCCTTCAGCACATGGGCGGCGGCCTGGTCCTTGGAGCCTTTGCCCGCGATCATGTAGGTGGCGACGGTCCAGGGCGCGCCGGCAAAGCCGATCAGCGTGGTCTCCTTTGGCAGTTCACGGGCAAGGATGCGGATCGTCTCGTAGACGGGAGAGAGGGTTTCGTGGATCGCCTCGGTCGGCTTCAGGTTGGCGACCTGACCGGGGGTATCCGTCGTCTCCATCCGGGGGCCTTCGCCGGTTTCAAACCAGAGTTTCGGGCCAAGCGCCTGGGGCAGCAGCAGGATGTCGGCGAAAAGGATTGCCGCGTCAAAGCCGTAGCGGCGGATCGGTTGCAGCGTGACCTCGGCGGCAAGGTCCGGGTTGTAGCAGAGCTTCAGGAAATCGCCCGCCTTCGCCCGCGTCTCGCGGTATTCCGGCAGATAGCGGCCGGCCTGGCGCATCATCCAGATCGGGGGGGTGGGCAGCACCTCGCCCTTGAGCGCGCGCAGGATCGTCTTTGTCATGTCTTGGCCTCGTTGCTTCGCGTCATGGGTCGGCTGTGGGGGCGTTGTTGTCAAGAGTTGTCAGGCGCGCGTGACACGGGTAAGCCTTGGCGCATGAGCGATGATCTGCCCACCCCCGCCCAACCGCTGAAGATCGGCACCCGTGGTTCGCCCCTGGCCTTGTGGCAGGCGCATGAGACGCGGCGCTGTCTGATGGAGGCCTTCGGGCTGCCCGAAGCCGCGTTCGAGATCGTGGTGATCAAGGTCACCGGCGACCAGATTCAGGACAAGGCCTTGCGCGAGATCGGGGGGAAAGGCCTTTTCACCCGCGAGATCGAAGAGGCGCTTCTGGACGGCGGGATCGACATCGCGGTCCATTCGATGAAGGACATGCCGACCTTGCAGCCCCAGGGTCTGGTGCTGGACTGCTACCTTCGCCGCGCGGATGTGCGGGATGCGTTTGTCTCGCCGCACTACGGGTCGATTGCCGAGCTGCCGCAGGGCGCGACCGTGGGGTCGTCCAGCTTGCGGCGGCGGGCGCAACTGGCGTTGCGGCGGCCGGACCTGAAGCTGGTGGAGTTCCGGGGGAACGTCCAGACCCGGATGCGCAAGTTGGAGGAGCGGGTGGCGGATGCGACGTTCCTGGCGATGGCGGGGCTGACGCGGCTGGGAATGGTCGAGGTGGCGCGGTCGGCGATTGCGCCGGACGAGATGCTGCCAGCGGTGGCGCAAGGCGCGATCGGGATCGAGCGGCGGTCGGCGGATGCGCGGGTGGCTGGGCTGCTGGCGGCGATCCATGACGGTGAGACGGGTCTGCGGCTGGCGGCAGAGCGGAGTTTCCTGGCGACGCTGGACGGGTCCTGCGAGACGCCCATCGCCGGTTTGGCGATTGTCGAGGGCGATCATCTGTGGTTGCGGGGGGAAATCCTGCGGCCCGATGGATCGGCTTCGGTGGCCGGTGAGCGGCGGGGGCTGGTGGGGGATGGGGCCGAGATCGGTCGGGCGCTGGCGGACGAGCTCTTGAGTCGCGCGGGGCCGGGGTTCTTCGACTGACCCGGTAGCCCCCCACCCCCGACCCCTCCCCCCCGAGGGGAGAGGGGAGGCACCTGGCGGGGACGGCGGGGAGGTTGTCATCGGTGTGCGTGGCCTTGCGCCAGCGCTCTGGGCTTGTGGAGTGCCTTGCGGCGCAACGGGGGCTTTTGCAAATCCGACACGCGCGCGTTACAGGGACCCTTGTGACGCATCCTTTGCCTGATCCGATGCTTTTGGCAGCCCTGAACGCTGCGCTGGCCGAACCGCCGCGTCGGGTGCGGTCGTTTGTCTTGCCGGATGGGCGGCGGTTCTGGCTGAAGCGGGTGGAGCGGCTGTCAGGGCGGCTGCGGGTGCAGAAGGGCGATCCGGCGCGGGCCTTTGCCGCCGAGCGCGAGGGTTTGCACGCGCTGTCGGCGGCAGGGCTGGCGGTTGCAGCGGTCGTGGCGGAGGGGTCGGACTGGGTGCTGATGCCGGACGCGGGGCCGGTGCTGCCCGAGGTGGTGGCGGACCCGGTTCGCGGTGATGCCGAGAAGCTGCGGGCCTTTGCCGAAGCGGGGCAGGCACTGGGGCGGCTGCACTGGGCCGGGATGGCGCATGGCCGACCTGCGGTGCGAGATGTGTGCTGGGACGGGGTCGAGGCGCGGTTCATCGACCTGGAGCGATTCCGGCGCGCGCGGCGGGCGGGGTTCTGGCAGGCGGCGGATGTGGTGATGTTCGCGCAGACGGCGTTTACCCTGTGGCCCGAGGACGGGCGCTGGCTGGACGCGGCCCTGCGGGCTTACGAGGTTTCGGCCCCCGAGGGGGCGATGGCGGCGGTGCGACGGTTGGTCGGGTGGCTGCGGCCGGTCGGTTGGCTGGCAGCCGGGCTGACGGTGCTGCGGCCGGGAAGCCGGGAGTTGCGGGCGGTGGGGCTGACGCTGGCGCGGCTGCGGTAGGGGCTGCTCGTCGATGACTTCGTCACTCCTCGCTTGGGTCAAGCCCGCGAGGAGGAGACGAAGTCGAACGACGAGCGGCCCGTTCAGGGGTTGAGGGATGCGGTCGGACCGCACCACTGGGCGTTGCGCGCATGGCGAGGTGCGCTGGCGCGGTTGCGGCAGGCATGGGCGCTCGTCGATGACTTCGTCACTCCTCGCTTGCGTGAGAGCTTGCGAGGAGAAGACGAAGTCGAACGACGAGCCTTGGCTTCAGGCGTGGATCGCGCCGTCACCGCAGGCGAGGGCGGCTTCGCGGACGGCCTCGGACCAGGTCGGGTGGGCGTGGCAGGTCAGCGCGAGGTCCTGGGCGGAGGCGCCGAATTCCATCGCGACGCAGACCTCGTGGATCAGGTCGCCTGCGGCAGGGCCGATGATGTGGCAGCCGAGGATGCGGTCGGTGGCGGCGTCGGCGATCAGCTTGACGAAGCCTTCGGCCTGGAAGACCGCCTTGGCGCGGGCGTTGCCCATGAAGGGGAACTTGCCGACCTTGTAGGCGCGGCCTTCGGCTTTCAGCTGTTCCTCGGTTAGGCCGACGTTGGCGACCTCGGGTGTCGTGTAGATCACGCCGGGGATCACGCCGTAGTTGACGTGGCCATGCTTGCCCGACAGAACCTCGGCCACGGCCATGCCTTCATCCTCGGCCTTGTGGGCCAGCATCGGTCCGGCGATGGCGTCGCCGATAGCGTAAAGGCCGGGGATGTTGGTCTGCCAGTGGGCATCGGTCTTGATCGTGCCGCGCGGGCCCATTTCGACGCCAAGGGCTTCAAGGCCGAGGCCTTGGGTGTAGGGTTTGCGCCCCGTGGCGACGAGGACGATGTCGGCCTCAACGGTGGCCTCGGTGTCGTTCTTCTTCAGTTTGTAGGTCACAGTCGCGCCGGTGTCGGTCCTGGTGACCGACTGGACGGCGGCACCGAGGACGAACTTCAGGCCCTGCTTCGTCAGGATGCGCTGGAAGGTCTTGGCGACTTCGGCATCCATGCCGGGGGTGATGGCGTCGAGGTATTCGACCACGGTGACCTCGGTGCCAAGGCGGGCGTAAACGCTGCCCATCTCCAGCCCGATCACGCCTGCGCCGATGACGACCAAGGTTTTCGGGATATTGCCAAGGGTGAGCGCGCCGGTGGAGGTGACGATGGTTTCCTCGTCAACCGTGACGCCGGGAAGGCTGGAGGCCTCGGACCCCGTGGCGATGACGATGTTCCTGGCGGTGTGGGTTTCCTCGCCGACCTTGACCTGACCGGCGGCGGGGATGGTGGCCCAGCCTTTGATCCAGGTGACCTTGTTCTTCTTGAAGAGGAACTCGATCCCCTTGGTGTTGCCGGACACCACGTCGTCCTTGTAGGCCTGCATCTTCGCCCAATCCACGGTGGGATGCCCGCCCATCAGGCCCATCTTCTCGAAGTTCTCATGGGTTTCGTGCAGCATGTGGGTGGCGTGGAGCATTGCCTTCGAGGGGATGCAGCCGACGTTGAGGCAGGTCCCGCCCAGGGTCTCGCGCCCTTCGACGCAGGCGACCTTTTGCCCGAGTTGTGCTGCACGGATCGCGGCGACGTAACCGCCGGGGCCGGCGCCGATGATGATGGTGTCGAAATCTGCCATTTGGTGTTCCTTTGGTCGGGCTGCGGACCGGGGTTTTGCACCCCCAGTCCATTGTGTTCTTGAACCAATGGCGAACACAATGAACTACCCGCAGGATATTTGCGCCAGTATGAAAGAGTCAGATCAGGGCGGCCACGATCATCGTCAGGGTTGCGAAGAAGCCTACCGCCCAGATGGCCGAGCGCCAAGGGCGCCAGCCGAGGGCATAGGCGGGGATGTAGAGGAGACGTGCGCCGAGGTAGGTCCAGGCGGCATATTGCGTGGTGGCGGTGGACTGGTTGCCCAGGGTCACGACGACCACGGCGAGGGTGAAGAGGATCAGCCCCTCGAAGTGGTTGTTCAGCGCGCGCTGCAGGCGGCCGGTCAAGATGGAGATCTGGCGCGACGGTGGGCGATCACGGGGGCTGGAGGTATAGCCCACGCCAAGCTCACGGTTCGCGGGGACGGCGAAAAGGGTGAACTGCAGGGCCTGCAGGAGGCCAGCCAGGGCGAGGGCGGTCAGTTCGGGGGTCATGCGGTGGTCCTTGCGAGGGTGTCGCGGGTCTGGAGGAACCAGCTGTGGCAGGCGGCTTCGGCCTCGGTCACGCCGGGCAGGGCACGGAGGCGAGCGAGTTCGGCCTCGGTCTCGGGCCAGCGACCAAGGATGGAGCGGTCCTGCGTGTCGTTCCGGTTGGCGCGGCGGTGCCAGGTGGAGTTGCGGGTGTATTTGTTCGAGGCCGGGCCCATCCCTCGGCCGCGGGCGTGTTTCATCAGGAAGCAGTCGGTCGAGCGGGTGGCGTAGTGGTTGACCACAGTGCCGCCGCGCAGGGCCGCGTCGATGGGCTGATAGCGCGAGACGGGCTTGCCGAAAAGGGGGGCCGAGGACAGGGGCTCACCCGCCGTGTTGACGGCCAGCGGGGTTTCCACGCGGGGGGCGGTGGGCATGTGGTCGGAGGCCGAGGCGAAGGCGCGGTGGCGGAAGAGCGACTTGAACTTGACGGTTTGCGGGTCTGGGGCCGCTTCGCAGGCAGTGAAGGCGCGCAGGGTTTCGCCGGGCCACAAGGCGTGGCCGTTGTCGCCGAACATCCGCCAGGGAAGGGCGATGGTGTGGGCGTCCCCGGCCCCGCGGACCAGGTCCTGGACGCAAGGGGTGTCGGGGGCAAGGTTGAGGAATTCATCGCTGTCGAGGTGGGCGAGCCAGTCGGCGGGGCTGGTAGACAGGTGGGCAAGGGCGCGGGCAATGCCATGTCGTTGGGGCGGCTCTCCCGCAGGGACGGGGTTCGGCAGGTGGTCGATCTGGCCGTGCGTGGCCAAGAGGTCGAGGAGGCGGTCGGAGCCGTCGTCGCAGTCGTTGGAGCAGATCACGATCTGGCCGAAGCCAATGGCGCGGTGATGGGCCAGCCATTCCAGGATGTGGATGCCTTCGTTGCGCATGCAGGACATGAGGGCGACGAGAGCGGTCATGGCATCACGTCCGGCAGGCGTTGGGCCAGGATGGTCCGGTCCCGCGCGGCATAGCGCTGCGCCCAGTCCGGCGTCGCGTCGCAAAGCTGGCGGACGTCCTCGAACGGGGTGTCAGGGGCGGGGATCAGATTTTCCGGTGTGGGGGCGTCACGGAAGGCGTAGATCGCGTTGGCCCCGATCTTGTGGTCGGCAAGAAGGCCGATCGCGGCGGCCCTGTCGGTGTTCCAGGCCTGCAGGATGGCTTGGTGGGTTTCAGGGTCAAGGATGGAGCAGGTGAGGAAAGTGCGATGCTCGGCAATGGCCTGGGACAGGAGGATATCGGCGGCGGGAGCGCCGGTGGAGATGACTTGGGCCGTTACGGGGGGGGCGAGAAGGAGGGCGGCGAGGAGCGGGCGGATCATGTCGGGCCCTCGCAGGGGGTGCCCTGGTGGAAGCGGAGTTGCCAGCGGCCTGGGGCGCGGTCCCAGAGGGAGGAGCGGTTGGCCCATTCGGTGTGGGCGGGGCGGCGGAGTTCGGATTGGTAGGTGACGAGGGCGATGGTTGGGCTGAGGTCGGTGACGGTCAGATCGTGGAGGTGGCGTCGATGTCGTGAGTCTCGCCGGAGGGCAGGAGGTCGTCACGGGTGTAGCGGCGACCGGAGCGGCCGAATTCGCGGAAGTCGGGGGCGAAGGTCGCCTCCATCAGCGCGTGGTCGTGGCGGGTTTCAGAGTGCCAGAGGGTGTGTTCGAGGGCGGCGAGGGGGTGGGTCATGGGGTTCCTCCGCAACCGGCGACCGTGGTGAACTGGCCTTGCGCCAGTTCGCGGGGGGCGGCGTCGGGGCGCTTTTCCAGGTAGTCTGCGGTGGTGCCAAGCCAGACGTCCTTGTAGCCGGGCTGTTGGTTGGTTTCGTCCCACCAGGTGAAGTAGCGGCCCGAGATGAGTTCCAGCGTTGTCTCGGTGCCTTTGACGGCGGTGACCCGGAAGCAGGCGGTGTTGACCTGAGGTCCGGCGGGGAGCCAGCGGTTGGTGTCGTAGTCCCAGTCGTGGGTCATGAGGACATGTTCGCCGACGTGCAGACGGGCGGGGTGGGCGGGTTCGGCTTGGGTGGGGGTGGTGAGGGCTAAGGACAGGGCCGCAAGGATGGCCAGCGGGATGCCCCCCACCCCCAGCCCCTCCCCACGAGGGGGAGGGGAGGCGCTTGTGGTGGGGCTGGGGGTGGGGTGGGTCATGCGGGGTCCGGGGTTGGGGGGAATGCTCGCTATCGAATGTTTTGACTACCCCCGAAGGTCCCCAAAAAGTACCCAGTCAAGACTCGCGAACGAATAGCGTGCATACCAAATAATAACCATCAATCCGAAGGAAAGGACAAAAAAGCCAAATGCAACTGGCTGTATGCTTAGACTGAGTGCACCCCAGCCAAACATCAAAACACCTGAAGACACCAAGATGCCGCCAAGCCCACACAGCAGGCGATAGGACGTGTAAGCATTAGAAAACATGAGCATAAGTGCCGGGCTGTTCGAACATTTTTCAATCCGTTTTCGGCTCCTTGCCCCTTTATCCCGGAGTTCAGGAAGTATTGCAAGAAACTCACCAAATTGAATCACGAAATAGCCTACCGCCATCACTAGGCTCAGCACTATCAGCCCAAAGAAGAGGGTGGCGACCGGTGACAAATCGTTTGAGAGTGAAAGAAAATTGTTCGCCTTCCCGAAGGCAAATGAGAGCGAGCCATCTGGGTCAATCCTGCCAGTAGAAATTAGAAGCAAACTCAGTGAACCGACTGAAAGTGTAGTCAGAGCGTCTGACCATGAGCGGGTAAGTTCACTGAGTTGCTGCATCCTCACAAATCCATCAGCAGCCGACGCGGGTCTTCCAGCGCCTCCTTGACCCGCACCAGGAACGTCACAGCCCCCTTGCCGTCGACGATCCGGTGGTCGTAGCTGAGCGCCAGGTACATCATCGGGCGGATGACGATCTGGCCGTTTACCACAACCGGGCGGTCCTGGATCTTGTGCATGCCAAGGATGCCGGACTGCGGGGGGTTGAGGATGGGGGAGGACATCAGCGAGCCGTAGACGCCGCCGTTGGAGATGGTGAAGGAGCCGCCCTGCATCTCGGCCATCGACAGTTTGCCGTCGCGGGCGCGGAGGCCAAGTTCGGCGATCTTCTTCTCGATGGCGGCAAAGCCCATCTGGTCGGCGTCGCGGACCACGGGGACCACGAGGCCCGAGGGGGTGCCGACGGCGACGCCCATGTGGACGTAGTTCTTGTAGACCACGTCCTGGCCGTCAATCT
>NZ_JAXMMF010000161.1:0-15742 GCF_034366665.1 Tabrizicola sp.
TCCGGGTGAACCTGACCAAGGCCGCAGGCCTGTAAGCCCCCTGCCCTTCCGTCGAGCCTTTGCTGAAATGCCAAGCTCCAACCAGACCGCTCAGGTTTCAGCTAATCGCTTCAATTGAAATCGGGAACCAAACGCGACAACCAGGATCAGCACCTCGCGGTGCTCGGGGCTAAGCAGGTCGAACGCCTTCTGGAATTCCCGCATTGCCATGTGGCTGTCATGGGCGGGCTTCACCGAAAGGCTTGCGGCATGTACGCCGTCGCTGTCCTGCACTTCGCGGCGGGTCTTGCGCAGCGACGAATAGAAGGTGTTGCGAAGGATGGTGAACAGCCAGGCGTCCAGATTGGTCGCGGGGTCGAACTTCTCGATGTTGGACCAGGCCTTCAGGATCGTGTCCTGCACCAGATCGTCGGCCATCGTCGCATCGCGGGCCAGGCTGATCGCGAAAGCGCGCAGCTTCGGGATAGCCCCGGCAAGCCGATCCCGGGGATCGGCGTGTGGCGCTGGAAACGCAGCCGTCATTCCGGTCCGCCCTTGCCGGCGGCCTTGCCTTTCAGCTGCTCCAGCAGGTCGCGGAACCTGTCGGGCAATTCTTCATTCAGCGTGGCCGCATAGACCCTTTTCAGGTTCTCGTCGATCTGCGCGCGGATGGCCTGCCGGTTGGGCACATCCCCCTCCTTATCCTTCTTCATGACATTCCATTTCCCAATACTTGCGTCACCAACGCGTCCTGCCATCTTCGGTTCCGGCCTATCACGAAGCCCGAGAAATTTCTTACGGTGACGGGGAACTGAACGCCGATTTGCGCGTTTGGTTCCCGACGAATTATGCATCAGGGAGAAAATTTGATGTTCGCACAGGAAGCGGTCGATCATTCGGCAACGGTGGCCCGGCACCTTCCCTATCTGCGCCGCTATGCGCGGGCGCTGACGGGGAACCAGTCCAGCGGCGACAAATATGCCATCGCGGTCCTGGAATCGATCATCGCCGACCCTACCCTGCTGGGCGCCCATCCTGACCCGAAGGTCTCGATGTTTTCGGTGTTCCATTCGATCTGGTCCACCGCCGGCGCGCCCGTCACCGATGCCGAAGACCATCTGTCCAGCGCGGCGCAGGCGCATATGGCGGGGCTGACGCTGAACTCGCGCGAGGCATTGCTTCTGAACACCGTCGAGGGGTTTGATCACGACCAGGTTGCGGCGATCATGGGCAGCGACCCGTCCGAGGCGCGGCACCTGATCGACGTCGCCGTGCAGGAAATGGAACGGTCGGTCCGTGGCTCGGTCCTGGTGATCGAGGATGAGGCAATCATCGCGATGGATATCGTGGCGATTGTCGAGGGCATGGGGCATCGCGTGACCTCGAACGCGCGCACGCACACCGAGGCGGTCGAGATGGCCGCAGCCGAAAAGCCGGACCTGATCCTGGCGGACATCCAGCTGGCGGACAATTCCTCGGGCATCGAGGCGGTGAACGAGATCCTGGCGCAGTTCGGCAATATCCCGGTGATCTTCATCACCGCCTTCCCCGAGCGTCTGCTGACCGGCGAGCGGCCCGAACCGGCCTTCCTGATCAACAAGCCCTACACGGAAGAGCAAGTCCGGTCCGCCGTCAGCCAGGCGATGTTCTTTTCGTCCACGGCGACGCTGCGGGCGTAAGCGCACGGGAACCGGGGCGGCGGCGCGGGGTTGATCCCGGCCACAACCTTGGAGGCCGTCGTGCCGCAGGCCGCCATTCACCGACACCCTGCCACCCTGCCGCCGGTCGACATCTTCGTCACGGCGGCAGAGGCCTATCCGGCGCTGGAGTGCGCCTTCCTGTCGGCCAAGACCGAGATCGTGGCTGGCTTCCGGGTCTTTGACCTGAAGACCAGGCTGCGGTCGCCCGAAGGTCGGGCGGTGGGGGCGACCTGGTTTGATCTGCTGATCCACACCCTGCGGCGCGGGGTCAAGGTGCGGATCGTCCTGTCGGACTTCGATCCGGTGGCACGGCCCCGGCTGCACCGGGCGACCTGGCGGACTGTGCGGATGTTCTGGGCGGCTGCGGAAATGGCCGGGCCGGGGGCGAAGCTGGTCGTCGTGCCCTCGATGCATTCGGCAGTGGCGGGGATCTGGCCACGCCTGCTGTTCTGGCCCGTGGTCAAGACGCGGTTGGGCCGGGTCGCGGGGTGGCTGCGGCGGCAAGTCGCCTCGCATCGTCTGACCGCGCTGCGGGAAATGCCGGGGGTCGGGCGGATGCTGGTGGCCAAGGACGCGATGCCGCGGCCCCGTCTGTTCCAGGTCCCGCCGCTGTACCCGGCCACGCATCACCAGAAGCTGGCGGTCATTGATGGGCGGCTTCTGTACATCGGCGGGCTGGACCTGGACGAGCGGTTCTACGACACGCCCGACCACCGGCAGCCCGGTCACGAGACCTGGCATGATGTCCAGCTGATGCTGGAAGGCCCCGTGGCGGGCGACGCGCGCGCGCATCTTTTGGGGTTCCAGGACATCATCACGGGTAAGGTGCCTCCGGGCCAGCCAGCACCGGACCGCGCGGGGCTGCGCTTTGTCCGCACCTTGTCGCGGCAGCGCGGGCGGGGGGCCTGGCGCTTCATCTCGCCCGAACCGGCGGTTTCGGAAATCGAAGCCGCACACCGCGAGGCGATCAGCCGGGCCAAGCGCCTGATCTATGTCGAGACGCAGTATTTCCGGGATCGCGGCTTGGCGCGGTGTCTGGCCGAGGCGGCGCGGGCCAATCCCGAGCTGCGGATGATCCTGATCCTGCCCGCCGCACCGGACGACGTGGCATTCGAAGGCTCTACAGGTCTTGACGCCAGACTGGGCGAGTTTCTGCAGGCCAAGTGCCTGCGCATCCTGCGCCGCGGCTTCGGGCGGCGGCTGTTCGTGGGTGGGGCCGCGCAACCGCGCCGGACACGGGCAACGGGCCGGGCGCAGCTGCACGGCGCCCCGCTGGTCTATATCCATGCCAAGGTCAGCATCTTCGACGACGCGCAGGCCATCGTGTCCTCGGCAAACCTGAACGGTCGGTCGCTGCGCTGGGATACCGAGACGGGCGTGGTGCTGACACGTCCGGACGAGGTCGCGCGGCTGAGGCAGCGGCTGATGGCGCATTGGTTGCCGAAAGGCGCGGCCGCCGACTTCTTTGATCCGGGCCGCGCGGTCCATGCCTGGTGGGGTCTGGCAAGCCGGAACGCGAAGCTGTCCCCGGATCTGCGGCGCGGGTTCCTGCTGCCATATGATCTGAAGACGGCCGAGGATTTCGGTCGCGCCTTCCCCCTGATCCCGGACGAGATGGTCTGATGCGCGGTTTTTTGCCAGCCAATCCGGATTGACTGGCGAAGGGTCGGAACTCATCCCCGGACAAAGTCGTTGGGCTTCCACAAGCGGTTCAGCACCGCACCAATGATCGAGAACAAGGAGATTCTCATGAAAGCTCTGCTACTTACAACCGCTCTGGCGGCCGGCTTCGCTGTTCCCGCGATGGCTCAGGACGCTGCTTCTCCGTTCCAGACCGAAGCTGCCGGTCCGGCGCTTGCCGCGTCGGACGTCATCGGCGCACGCATCTATGCCAGCGAAGGCGCGCTTGACGCCGACGCCTATCAGGGCGTGCAGGAAGGCTGGGAAGACATCGGCGAAGTGAACGACATCATTCTGGGTCGTGACGGCACCGTCGACGCGGTTCTGGTCGACATCGGTGGCTTCCTGGGCATGGGCGAACGTCAGGTTGCCGTCGACATGGCTGCGCTGAAGGTCGTGCAGGATGACGCCACCGACGCCGACGACTGGTTCCTGGTTCTGCAGTCCGACCGCGCGACGCTGGAAGGCGCGCCGGAATACGTGATGCCGGGCATGGCTGCGGACGTCGATGCAAACGCTGATGCCAATGCAGACGCCAATGCTGACGTTGCCGCGACCGACACGACGCAGCAGGGCACCGCAACCGACGAAGCGGTGGCCGAATCGACCACGGCAGAAGGCACCGAGGGCGTCGGAAACGCCACCGACACCGAACTGCCGGCCGATGGCACCGCCGCAACCGATGGTGCTGTCGCGACGGACCCGGCCGTGGCTGCCGACGGCACGATGGCCCTGCCCGAAGGCTATACCGCCATCGAGCGTGACACCCTGACCGCCGAGCTGCTGACCGGAGCCGACGTCCGCGGTGCGGATGACGCCTCGATCGCCGAAGTCTCTGACCTTGTCCTGACGGGCGAGGGCCAGGTGACCGACGTGATCCTGGATGTCGGCGGTTTCCTTGGAATCGGCGCCCGTTCGGTCGCTATCCCGATGGACCGTCTGACCGTGGCGCAGAACGAAGGCGGCGCTGTGCGGATCTGGGTCAACATGACCAAGGAAGAGCTGGAAGCCCTGCCCGAATACAAGGTGCAGTAAAGTGAACGGTCGGCCGCTGTAGCCGAGCCCTTTCACAGCGGACGGCCCGGCCCGTGCCCACTTAGGTGGGTGCGGGCCTCTTTCTAAGTGCGGGTTCGGTTCAACGCCGGGTCCAGCGGGAAGGATATGCGGATCTGCAGGCCATCGGGTCCATAGTCGCGGATCAGGCTGCCTTGCAACTCGCCCTTCAGGCTGGCTTCGATCAGGCGGGACCCGAAGCCCGAGCCGGACGCGGGCGGCGTGGCCAAGCCGCTGATCCGTTCGGTCCAGTGCAGTTCGATCCGTGGGGGACCGGCGTCGGTCTGGACCGTCCAGCGGATCTCCAGCCCCTGACCCCCGACGGAAAGGCCGCCATATTTCATCGCGTTGGTGACCAGTTCGTGCACCACCAGCGCAAAGGCATGGGCCTGGCGTTCGTCCAGCCGGACCGGAGGGCCGTCGATCAGGTGCTGCACCTCGGTCGCGTCCAGGCTTTGCTGCAGTTCCTTCACCAGAACCGCCCGGACATCGGCCTGGGCCACGGCGCTGCCTGCCAGGATTTCCTGCACCGCCGACATGGCTTGCAGCCGCGCGTCGAAGGCCGTCGTGAAAGCCTTCACGTCCGTCGCCCCCCGCGCGCTTTGCCGCGAGATCGACTGGATGCGGGCGATGTGGTTCTTGATCCGGTGCTTCATCTCTTGCAGCAAAAGCTCGCGGTATTCGGCCTCTCGCGCGGCGGCGGCGGCGACGGCGCGGGCCTGCACCGCCTCTTTCTGGCGGGCGAAGACGGCATAGGCGGCCGCAGCGGCGAAAAGGAAGCTGGTCAGCCCCAGCAATACGCTGTTCAGATGGCGCACCTGCCCTATGGCCGCCGTGTCGGACCAGACGTCGAAGCGCCAGGTCCGGCCCAGGATGTCCAGACTGCGGCTGTGGTGGCGCGGTGTGTCGCCAGCCTGGGCGCTGCTGTCGAAAAGCGGGGCGTCAGGGGTCTGGGTATCGACGATGCGCAGGGCGACGGGCAGCGGCGCGCCCACCTCCAGTGCAGCGCGGATCAGGTCACCACCACGGAACGGGGCGTAGACGAAGCCCTCGACCGGCTGGGACTGGCTGCCAGCGGGCTGCGCGGTATTCTGGAACGGCAGGTAGATCAGAAAGCCGGTCTGCTTGTCGCTGGTGATCTCTTGCACCAGCTGGACCGGAGCGGTCATCCGGGCCTCGCCGGTCTGGATCGCCAGGTCCATCGCCCGGCGCCGGACGGGGTCGGAGTACATGTCATAGCCCAGGGCGGCGCTGTTGCGGGGGTTCTGGGGTTCCAGCAGAACGATGGGCGTGCGCCAGGGCTGGTCGGTGTCCGGAGTGATCTTGATATCCAGACCGTAGTGGGTGCGGACCTCATCTTCGGCCAGCGACGTATCGGTGCTGGCGATCATCCGGGCGAAACCGATGCCCTGGACACCCGACAGTTCCGTCACGATGTCGACCGAAGAGAGAAAGCGCAGGAATTCGTCCCGGACAATTCCGCCGCGGGTGGCGGACAAAAGCCCCCGGGCGGCGCGCAGGACCACGACATGCTGCTGAAGCCGCGACACCACCCGGTCGATGGCAAGGTCGGCGACGCGCACGAACTCGGCCTCGATCCGGCGTTCGGCGCCGGTGTAGACGGCAAGTGTCACCGCCAGGCCCGGAAGAAAGGCCAGAAGAAACACCAGCTTCGGAAGCTGCGCGGCAACGAATCCCTTCACCGCAGGATGCTTCCGTCAGAGAATGGGCCGCACATCTTCCTTCTCCATGTCCATAAGCGCCAGCCTGGACAGACGGGCATGGTCCAGCATTTCCAGGCGCCTGCCCGCGATGCGCGCCAGCCCGTCGCTGCGCAGGGCGACGATCACCCGGTTGGTATGCACGACCGACAGGCCCAGCGCGTCCGACAGATCCTGCTGCCGAAACGGAAACGGCACCGAGCCGCCGTCGTCCATACCGATTGCGACCAGCCGACGCCAGATGCGGACCAGCGCCCAGGCAATACGTTGCGTCGCGTCACGCTGGCCCAGGGTGGCCACCGTCTCGCCCAGGAAATGCTCTTCCATCGCGGCGATCCACGTCAGGTCGTAGGCGCGGGCAGGCTGGTTGCGGAACAGCTTCCAGACCCGATCGCGGGGAAAGGTGCAAAGCACGGTTTCCGTCACCGCGGTCACACTGTGCTGCGCTTCGCCCATGATCCCGGATTGCAGACCGATCAGGTCGCCGGGGAAGACAAAGCTGATGACCTGCCGCTGCCCGCTTTCCAGCATGACCGAACGGACCGCCATGCCCGACAGCACCGTATACAGCGACGAGGACTTCTGGCCCTGCAGGATGATGTCTCCTCCGGCCGGGATGACCCGTTCACCGGCCTTGAAGCGGCGCTGGAAGGCCAGCTCGGCGTCGGTCATCGGAACGAACAGCCGACGGCACCGCAGCGGGCAGTCCAGGCAATCCGTGACTTTGGACATCGGTTTCAACCCTTGGTTCATCACAGGTTAATGCGGCACCCCGGAGATACCTTCAGGATCAGGCGGCGGAACGTCAACGACCCAAAGGAATATCAGTGCAAAATCGGTACTTCGTCATCGACCCCGACCAGATCGTCGCGGACGATCTTGCCCATGCGATTCGGGCGAACGACCCGCAGGCAGAGGTCATTGTGTTCCCCACCCCCCAGGCGGCACTGGACGAGCTGGCCCTTCGGCGGCCGCGGGCCGTGTTGATCCATCACGAACCGCGCGGGTTCCGCCAGACCCCCGCCGGAGTTGCGCTGCAAACCCTGGCCGTGCCCTATGCCTTTCGCGGCATGGTCGCCGAGGCCGACGCCGAAGGCGCGCATGTCCTTGCCTCGCCCTTCAACGAGAACACGGTGGCCGATCTCTTGCAGCAGTTGCTGGGCGACGCCCCGGACTAGGCCTGCCAGATGTCGCTTGCGCGGGGCATCAGGTCGGCGACAGACTGAAGACGTCGCAGAGGGGCATTGCGGCGGGCCGCAGGCTGCAGCAAAGTCATAGGCAATCGGCGACGACGGAACGCCTGCCAAAGGGTCAGGGAGACGACATGCGATACCATACACCCACCAGCTTTGCGGATGCGGCGGCCATCGCGGCCAAGGCGACCGGAACCCTGCGCTTTCTGGCCGGTGGGACGGATGTCCTGGTGCAGATGCGCGCCGGAATGGTGCAGCCGGATGATCTGATCGACCTGAAACACATCCCCGGCGTCGACCAGGTTGTGCAGACGCCCGACGGCGGCTGGAAGATCGGGATCGCGGTGCCGGGGATCGTGCTGGGCGGCCATGCCGGGCTGGTGAAGGACTGGCCGGGCGTCGTCGAGGGGATGAACCTTGTCGGGTCCACTCAGGTGCAGGGCCGGGCGACGCTGACGGGGAACCTGTGCAACGGCTCTCCCGCCGCCGATTCGGTGCCGGGGCTGATTGCTGCGGGCGCTACGGTGACGGTGACGGGGCCGAACGGGTCGCGCGACATTCCGGTTGAGGCTGTTCCGGCGGGGCCGGGGAAGACCAATCTTGCGAAGGGCGAGGTGATCTCGTCGATCACCCTGCCGCCGCGGGGCAAGAACGGCGGCGATTGCTACCTGCGCTTCATCCCGCGGACCGAGATGGACATTGCCGTCGTCGGCTGCGCGGTCAGCCTGCGGCTGGACGGCGACAAGGTGGTTGAGGCGCGGGTTGCGTTGGGGGCGGTGGCTCCCACAGTGATCCTGTCCGACGCGGCGGCGCAGGCGATCATCGGCACCACGCTGGACGACGCGGCCTTGGGCGCGCTGGCCAAGGCGGCAGAGAGCGCGGCGAAGCCGATTTCCGACAAGCGCGGGACCAAGGAATTCCGGATCGAGGTGGCAGGCGTGCTGGCCCGCCGGGCGGCGAAGATCGCCTATGACCGGGCGAAAGGATTGACCAAATGAGCAAGATTCACGTCACCACCACCGTCAACGGCGACCCGGTGGAGTTTCTGGCGGACCCGCGCGAGACGCTGCTGGATGCGCTGCGGAACCAGCTGGACCTGACCGGCACCAAGGAAGGCTGCGGCACCGGCGACTGCGGGGCCTGTTCGGTCACTGTGGACGGGACCTTGGTCTGTTCCTGCCTGATGCTGGCGGCCGAGGCGAACGGCAAGCGGGTGGAAACCATCGAGGGCATGGCCAAGGAAGAACTGCACCCGTTGCAGCGCAAGTTCATCGAACATGCGGCGCTCCAGTGCGGCTATTGCACTCCGGGCATTCTGGTCGCGGCGAAGGCTTTGCTGGAGCGGAACCCCGACCCGACGGACACCGAGGTGCGCTATTGGCTGGCCGGGAACCTGTGCCGCTGCACGGGCTATGACAAGATCATCCGCGCCGTTCAGGATGCGGCTGCGGAAATGCGTCAGGACCATAGGGGGGCTGCGTGATGGCACGGGATGATGTGAAGACCGGATACAAGCTGATCGGCACCCGCCCCAACCGCCCGGACGGGTTGGACAAGGTGACGGGCCGCGCGCGGTACGGCGCGGACTTCGCGCTGCCGGGGATGCTGCATGCCGCCGTGGTACGGTCGCCCCATGCCCACGCGCGGATCGTGAAGATCGACGCATCGAAGGCGCTGGCGCTGGACGGGGTCAAGGCCGTGGTGACGCGGGCCGATCTGCCGACGGGGCTGACGGGCGAGGACCTGAACCTGCAGGACAACACTCTGGCCGGGGACCGGGCGCTGTATGACGGGCATGCGGTGGCAGCGGTTGCGGCGACCTCGGCCCTTCTGGCGCAGGACGCGGCGCGGCTGATCGAAGTGACCTATGAGGTCCTGCCGCATGTGACCGATGTCGATGCGGCGATGGCCCCCGGTGCTCCGGTCATCCGTGAAGGCGTTGCGGACTACTCGGTACCGGAAGGCATGCACGGCAACGTCGCCCGCTACATGGAGTTCGGGCATGGCGACGTCGAGGCGGGCTTTGCCGCCGCCGACATCGTGCGCGAGCATACCTACAAGACCGAGGCGACCCATCAAGGCTACATCGAACCGCACGCCTGCGTCGGCCAGATGGGCGAAGATGGCCGCGGCGAGATGTGGGTCTGCACCCAAGGCCACTGGTACATCCGCCGGATGAGCGCGGCGGTCCTCGGGATCGACGCGGCAAACCTGCGGGTGACTCCGTCGGAAATCGGCGGCGGCTTCGGCGGCAAGACCACGATCTTCATGGAGCCGCTGTCCTTGGCCCTGTCGAAGAAGGCGGGCGGCCGTCCGGTCAAGCTGGTGATGAGCCGGTCGGAAGTCTTGCGTGCGACGGGACCGACGGCTTCGGCCTCGATGGACGTCAAGCTGGGCATGAAGAAGGACGGCACGATCACGGCCGGTCAGGTGTTCTTCCGCATGCAGGGCGGGGCGTTCGTGGGCATGTCCCCCATCGGCGAGGCGCTGCCCTGTGCCTTTGCCTGCTACGACATTCCGGCCCTGAAGCACGAGGCGGTCGAAGTGATCGCCAACCGCCCGAAAGCGGCGGCCTACCGCGCTCCCGGCTCGCCAATGGCAGCTTTCGCGGTCGAAAGCCTGGTCGACGAGATGTGCCGTGAGTTGAAGCTGGACCCGATCGAGGTGCGGCTGAAGAACGGGGCGAAGAACGGGTCGAAGTCGTCCTACGGGCCGGTCTACAACGTGATCGGTCTGCAGGAAACGCTGGAGGCCGCGAAGGCGCACCCCAACTACTCGCAGCCCTTGGGGCCGAACCAGGGCCGGGGCGTCGCCTCGGGCTTCTGGTTCAACCACGGCGGCGAGACCTCGGTTTCGCTGGCGGTGGGCGAGGATGGCACGGCCACGGTGATGATCGGCACACCGGACATCGGCGGCAGCCGCGCCTCCATCGGGCTGATGGTCGCCGAGACGCTGGGCATCCCGTACGAGAACGTGCGGGTGAACGTGGTGGAAACCGGCGCTTTGGGGGTCAACGAACCGACCCACGGCAGCCGCGCGACCTTTGCCAGCGGCAAGGCGGCCGTGGAAGCCGCACGGCAGGCGATTGCCGAGATGTGCCGCAGGGCTGCTGCCGACTGGGGCATCGACGCCGAGGCCGTAGAGTGGAAAGACGGCGCGGCGCACCCGGCTGGGCCGAACGCAGGCAAGCATCCGCCGCTGACCATCGGTGAGATCGGGGCCAAGATGGGCTCCACCGGCGGGCCGATCTCGGGCCACCACGAGGTGACGGCGGAAGGCGTGGGCGCAAGCTTTGGCACCCATGTCGTCGACGTGGAAGTGGACCCGGAGACGGGGCGGACGACGATCCTGCGCTATCTGGTGGTGCAGGACGCAGGGACCGCGATCCACCCGGCCTACGTGGAAGGCCAGTACCAGGGCGGGGCCGCGCAGGGCATCGGCTGGGCGCTGAACGAGGAATATGTCTACGGCACCGACGGGCGGCTGCAGAACCCGGTGTTCCTCGACTACCGCATCCCGGTCGCCAGCGACCTGCCGATGATCGACACCGTGATTGTCGAGGTCCCGAACCCCGGCCACCCCTACGGCGTGCGTGGCGTGGGCGAGACGGGGATCACTCCGCCCCTGCCTGCCGTCGCTTCCGCCATCGCCGGGGCCACGGGGGCGCGGATCCGCAGCCTGCCATGTTCACCGCCGAAGGTGCTGGCGGCGATCAAGGCGCTTAAGGCCTGATGCCGAAGGTCCATCTCTGGGCCAGCCTGCGGCGGTTCGCCGAGGGCCAGGAGGTGGTGGAGGTCGACGCCGCGACCGTGGGACAGATGATGGATGCGCTGGAAAAGGCGCATCCGGGTCTGGGGCCTGCGATCAAGGCGGGGCTGTCGGTGGCGGTGGACGGCGAGGTGATCGCCAACAACCGTGCCGCACCGGTGAAACCGGACAGCGAAGTGTTTCTTTTGCAAAGGTTGAAGGGGGGTTAGCGACCCTGCCCCGGACTTGATCCGGGGCCACTTGCGATGACGGGAGGCCCCAGATCAAGTCCGGGGCGGGGATGCCTTAAGCCGCCGGACCCAGCGAGACGAAGGGCGCGTCGGTCAGGTAGTTCTGCTTCATGTAGCTGATGAAGTTGTCGCGGAATTGCCGCGTGTGGGCATGGGCCAGGGCATCGGCCCGAGCCACGTCGCGGTCGCGGATGGCGGCCAGCATCTCGTCATGCTCATCGGTCAGAAGGACCTCGCCGTCGCCCTGCTCCAGATAGGCGAAATGCAGGTGAAGCATTCTGCGGCCCTGGTTCAGCAAGCGTTCGTAGAAGGCCGACAGATAGGGATTCCGGCCCGCATGGGCGATGGCCATGTGGAAGTTCATGTTCGCCTCGGACATCGCCAGATGTTCGCCCTTCGACACCGACGCCACGAATTCCTTCTGCCGCCGGGCGATGGTCTTCAGGTCCAGGTCGGTCCGCAATTCCGCCGCCAGACGGGTGTTCATCCGCTGGGCGACGTCCAGCGCCTCGACGTATTTCGGGAAGCTTTGCAGGTCGATGGGGGCCACGACGGTCGAGCGGTTCGACAGCGTCACCACCAGATCGTCGCCCGCCAGCCGGATCAGCGCCTCGCGCACTGGGGAACGAGACATGCCGAAACGTTCGGCCAGTGACGTCTCGTCCAGCACCGCGCCGGGCTCCAGGTCCAGGGACAGGATCTCATCGCGCAGGGTCTCGTAGGCGAACTTGACGCCGGTGCCCTTGACCCGTTTCGGTTCGCTCTCGTCGCGCATGGCGGGCCCCTTGGACAACATGGTCGAAGCATAGCCGAAGGGGTGCATCAAGTCGACACGGTACATTCTGGATTTGACATGTCGTCACACTGTCGTCATGTTGCGCGGAACATTGCTGTGCCGAGAGGATCCCGAAATGCTGAAGCTGTCCGGCGTGATGCCCGCGCTTGTCACCCCGTTCGATGCCGGGGGGCAGATCGACTTTGCGGCGTTCGAAAAGCACCTGACCATGCTGCGCGCGGCGGGGGTTTCGGGCTGGGTGCCTTGCGGGTCCTCGGGCGAATACAACCTGATGAGCGACGATGAGCGTGACCAGGTCTTGCGGTTCGTGAAGGACTTCGCCAAGCCGGGCGAGACGCTGATCGCGGGGACCAACGCGCCGTCCACCGCCGGGGTGATTGCGAATACGCAGCGCGCCAAGGACATGGGGTATCATGCGGTGCTGCTGGCGGTGCCGTTCTACACCAAGCCGACGCAGGCCGAAATCATCAGGCATTTCAACGCGGTGGCCGATGCCACCGACATGGACATCGTGCTCTACTCCTACCCCGGCAAGGATGGGGTGGAGATCGAGTATGAGGCTCTGGATGCGTTGGCCGACAATCCCCGGATCATCGGGATCAAGGAAAGCTCGGGCGTGCTGCAGCGGGCCATCGGGATTTCGCAGCGCTATGCGGGGCGGGTGCAGCTGGTCTCGGGCTCGGACGACATCGCCTGGGATTTCATGCAGTGGGGGGCGGACGGCTGGATTTGCGGCCCGGCGAACTGCATGGCAAAGCCGGTATGTCAGATGGATGCGGCCTTCCGGGCGGGGGACCATGCGCGGGCGAAAGAGATCATGCAGGCGGTCTGGCCTGCGATGAACGTGCTGGAATCAGGCAAGTTCGTGCAGAAGCTGAAGTACGGCTGCGAGTTGCAAGGGAGTCCGGTGGGGGAATGTCGGATGCCGTTCGGACCTCTCACAGATGCAGAGAAGGCCGAATTCGCGGCGGCGATGCAGCCGATCCTGAACTGGAAATGACCACGGTTGTTGTCGGGGCCGGGATCATCGGAACCGCCATTGCCCATGATCTGCAGAAACGCGGTCGGCAGGTCGTCCTGATCGACCGCGACACCCCCGGGAGGGGGGCGTCCTTCGGCAACATGGCGAGTATTGCGGTGACGGAGTTCATGCCGGCCTCGCGCCCCTCGGTCTGGAAGCAGATTCCGGGCTGGATGCTGGACCCGGAAGGGCCGGTGCGGGTGCGGCCTTCGTATATGCCGAAGCTGGTGCCGTGGTTCCTGCGGTTCATCGCGGCCTCGCGTCCAACGAAGCTGCGGGAGCTGGAGGCTCAGGGGGCGGCACTGTGCTCGCGCGCGTTGGGGGACACGCTGGACCTCTTGCGCGAGACGGGGCTGGAGGACCAGATCAGTCAGGAAGGCTGCCTGTCGCTATATGCCGACGAGGTCGAGTTCAGGGCCGACCGCGAGCATATCGAGATCCTGGAGCGCTTCGGTTTCCCGCATGAGGTGATCGGGCGGCAGGCGATCAAGGTGCTGGAGCCGGAACTGTCGGACCGGATCGGGATGGCGGTTCTTTTCCCGCAAAACCGGTCGATGAAGGACCCCTACAAGCTGGTGCTGGCTTTGGCCGAGCGGTTCGTGGGCTTGGGGGGCCGCATCGAACGGGCGGAGGTTGTGGGCTTTACCCGGTCCGACACCATGCGCGAGGCGGTGCTGAAGGATGGTCGTCGGCTTCCAGCGGACGAGGTGGTGATCTGCGCCGGGGCGTTCTCGGGCAGGCTGGCGGGGGCCTTGGGCGAGCCGATCCCGCTGGAGACCGAGCGGGGGTATCACACGCAGATCATGGCCCCTGGGATTTCGATGAAGCACTCGATCATCTGGCCCGCCAAGGCCTTCATGGTGACGCCCACGGCGGGGGGCATCCGGGTGGGCGGCACGGTGGAAATGGCGGGGCTTGATGCGCCGCCAGACTATCGGCGGGCGAAGGTGACGGTGAAGCGGGCCTGTGAGGCGCTGCCGAACCTTCGGTGTGAGGATTTCGCCGAATGGATGGGCCACCGTCCCGCGCTGCCGGATACGGTGCCGATACTGTCTGCCAGCACCAGGACGAAGGGCCTGTTCTATGCGACCGGGCACGGGCATCTTGGGCTGACCTATGCGGCAACCACGGCCCGGCTGATGGGAGAGCTGATCACCGGGGCAACTCCCTCGGTCGATCTGCACCCTTATCGGGTGAACAGGTTCTAAAGGGAAAACGATGCGGTTCAGTCGGACGATACAGACGGTGGATGTCCACTGCGAGGGCGAGATCGGGCGGGTGATCACCGGGGGGGTACTGAACGTCCCGGGTGCCTCGATGGCCGAGAAGCTGCATCACCTGAACACGGTCGATGACGGGCTGCGGCGGTGGTTGTGCTCGGAGCCCAGATCGGGTCCGGCGGGGTCGTTCTGTCTGCTGACCCCGGCCTGCGATCCCCGCGCCGATGTGGGGTTCATCGTGCTGCAGCCCGATCAGGCCCACGCGATGTCCGGGTCGAACGCGATCTGCGCGACGACGGCGCTGCTCGAGACCGGGATGGTCCCGATGGTCGAGCCGGTGAGCGTGGTGAGGCTGGATACGGCGGCGGGGCTGGTGGTGGCGACAGCGGAGTGTGAGGGCGGCAAGGTGGTGCGGGTCACGCTGGACATGCCGCCCGCGTTCCTGGCGAAGCGGGGGGTGATCGAGACGGCGGAGTGGGGGGCGGTGGAGTATGACCTTTGTTTCGGGGGCGTCTTCTACGCTTTGATCGACGTGGATCAGGTCGGGCTGACCATCGTGCCGGAGAAGGCGCGGGAGCTGGCGGTGACGGGGGTCGAGCTGCGGCGGCGGATTGCCGAGGTGGAGCCTGCGGTGCATCCGGTGGAGGCGGCGCTGAACGGGCTGGCCTATGTGATGTTCCGGTCGGACGAGGCGGACGGGGCTGTGCGGACTTGCACGACGCTGCGGCCGGGACGGGTGGATCGGTCGCCCTGCGGGACGGGGTCGAATTCCAACATGGCGGCCCGGTTCGCGCGGGGGTTGGTGCGGGTGGGGGACCGGGTCGTCTCACGCTCGACCATCGGGGGGGAGTTCGTGACGGAGCTTGTCGAGGAAACCACGGTGGGACCTTACAAGGCGACGCGGAACCGGGTTTCGGGGCGGGGGTGGATCTATGGGATCAGCCAGATCGGGCTGGACCCGTCGGACCCATTCCCAGAGGGATTCCGGCTTTCGGATACCTGGGGCGGGTGATGCTCCACGGGTGGTGCGGGTTTTAACCTAGCGCGTGAGGGCGGCCATCTGGGTGGCGGCGGTGTCTGCGTCGCCGCGTTCTATGGCGCGGATCAGGGCCTCATAGCCAGCGGCTTGGGGGTCCGACAGGCCCTCGGGCGGGGCGGACAGGTCTTCGCCAAGTTGCGCGAGGACGGAGACGGCCACCCCGAATTCCATGATGGCAGAGGCGGCGCGGAGGAAGGGGTTGCCGGAGGCTTCGGCCACGACGCGATGGATCTCGAATTCGGCCATCGCGAAGGGTTCAGGCTGGTGGGACATCACCCCGCGCTGGTTGAGCCAGTAGTTCAGGAGGCGGACGTGTTCAGCCTCGCGGTGCTGGGCGGCAAG
>NZ_JAXMMF010000162.1:0-6382 GCF_034366665.1 Tabrizicola sp.
TCCTGCCCGAACGCACCACGGCCGAATGGCTCGACATATTGAAAAAGGCCAACGTGCCCGCGATGCGCGTGAACGACATCGCCGATCTGCCCGACGACCCGCAGCTGCAGGCCGCCGGCCTTTTCCGACAGCGCACGCATCCGACCGAAGGCGCGTATCTTGAGGTGCGCCCCCCGGTGCGCTTCTCGGGCTATGCCTACGCCGACCTGTGGCACGCCGCGACACCCGGCCAGCACAGCGCCGAAGTGGCGCGCGAGCTGGGCGTGACCGACGCCGGCATCCGCACGGGCCTAAAAAAGTTCGCCGGCGTGAAGCGGCGTTTCAGCACCACTGGCTATTGGAACGAAGTGCGCATCGTCGACGATTACGGCCACCACCCGGTCGAGATCGCCGCCGTGCTGCGGGCCGCCCGGCAGGCCACCAAGGGCCGGATCATCGCGGTCCACCAGCCGCACCGCTATACGCGCCTTTCCAGCCTGTTCGAGGAATTCTGCACCTGCTTCAACGAGGCGGATGTCGTGGCCATCGCCGACGTCTATTCGGCGGGCGAGGACCCGATCCCCGGTGCCAGCCGCGACGATCTGGTGGCGGGCCTGATCGCCCACGGCCACCGCCATGCCCGCGCCTTGCAGGACGAGGGCGAGCTTGCCCGCCTGGTCAAGGAACAGGCGCGGCCCGGCGACATGGTGGTCTGTCTGGGCGCAGGCACGATCAGCGCCTGGGCCAACGCATTGCCCGCCAAGCTGATGGGCAAGGCGGCATGACTTTCGTTGCCGAGGCCACGGCATGATCTGGGGGGTCGTCACGCCCCTGTTCTTCGGCTGCCTCTGGGTCCTGCTGGCCGCTGTCGTCGCCATGCTGCCGATGAAGCGGCAGATGCTGCCGGGAACGATCCTGCTGATCGTCGCCCCCTTCCTGTTGGCATGGATCGGCTGGTATCACGGCTGGGGCTGGGCGTTGGCCTGCATCATCGGCTTCGCCTCGATGTTCCGCAACCCGCTGATCTATTTCGTCCGTCGGGCGCTTGGCAAACCGGCACCCCTGCCGAAGGACCTGGAGAAGTGACGTCTCGGGCGGGTGGCGCAGATGGCTGACGCGCTGAAACGCCGTCTGGGCCTTGGCCTCCTGACCGCCTACGGCGTCGGCGTGATGGTTGGCGCGGGCATCTATGTCCTGGTGGGCACGGTGGTCGGACACGCCGGGATCTGGGCTCCGCTGGCCTTTGTCCTGGCCGGGTTGGTGGCGCTTTTCTCGGCGCTGTCCTATGCCGAATTCGCCACCCGCCTGCCCGAGGCGGCCGGGCAAGCGGCCTATATCGAGCGCGGGTTTTCGTCACGCAATCTGGGGATTTTCGCCGGGCTGGCGATTGCGGTGACGGGCGTCATCTCGGCGGCGGCGGTCCTGCGGGGCGGGGTCGGCTATCTGCTGACCTTCGCAGGCTTGCCTGAACTCTGGCTGATTGCCGGGATCGGGGTGGCACTGACCGTGGTCGCGGTGGCGGGCGTGCTGGAAAGCATGGCGCTGATCGCGGTCCTGACGGTGGTCGAGGTCGCCGGACTGCTGGCCGTGGTGGCGGCAGGCTTCCTGGCGCCCCCCGGCCCGGACTGGAGCCGCTTTGCCGACCTGCCCACGCCACCGCTGGCCGGGATCGCGGCGGCGATTTCCCTGTCGGTCTTTGCCTTCATCGGCTTCGAGGACCTGACGAACATGGCCGAAGAGGCGAAAGAGCCGGAACACGTGATGCCAAGGGCGATCCTTCTGGCTCTGGCGATCACGGCGGCGCTTTACGTGCTGGTCAGCCTGGCCGCCGTGCGCGTGGCTTCGCATGACGCGCTTCGCACCAGCGCGCAGCCGGTGGCGCTGATCTGGGAGCGGGCGACGGGCACATCGGCCGCGTTCCTGTCGGCCATCGCGGTGGCGGCGGCGCTGAACGGGGTCTTGGCGCAGATCGTCATGGCCTCGCGGGTGCTGTTCGGCTTGGGTCGCCGGACGGCCGTTCTTTCCACCTTTGCCCGGTCGCACCCCCGCTTCGGCACCCCGGTCCGGGCGACGCTGCTGGTCGGGGCGGCGGTCGTGGGGGCCGCACTGGTCCTGCCGGTCGAGACGCTGGCCGAGACGACGGCGATCGTCCTTCTGTCCGTCTTCGTTCTGATCAACGCGGCGCTGATCCGGCTTCATCGCCGCGAACCTGCCGCGCCGTTCCGCGTCGCGGCCTGGGTGCCCTGGGCAGGGCTTCTGACCGCGCTTGCCGCACTTGCCGCGGCCCTGTTCGCCATTCTGGGGGGAGAAAGCGCATGATGGGCAACCTTGGCGCGGACCCCGATTACTGGCCGCTGGTTCTAAGCCTTCTGTGGCTGGTCGTGGCCAATGTGATCGCGATGTTCCCCTCGAAGGACAAGCACTGGCGGGTGGCCTATGTGCTGATCGCGCTTGGCGTGCCGCTTCTGGGCTGGGTGACCTGGGTGGCGGGGCCGATTGTCGGGCTTGTGCTGCTGGCTGCGGGGGCCTCGGTCCTGCGCTGGCCGGTGGTCTTCTTCTGGCGCTGGCTGCGCCGACAGTTGGGGTAGGCGATGAACGCGGTTTTCTGGACAATCGGCGGCGGGACGGTGCTGTTTGTCGCGGTGCTGTCCTATGTCATCACCCGCCGCTATGGCTGGGGGCAGGCGCTGGCCTTGCCGATCCTTGCGCTGGTGGCGCTGCTGGCGATGCAGTGGCAAGAGCGGGCGGCCACGGGCTTTGAACTGAGCTGGTCCTCGCTGGTCTTTGCCGCCCCGGTCCTGCTGGGCGCGGTGGCGGGCATCGCCGTGGCACGATTGCGGCGGGGCTGACGGCTCTTGCAACGCGCGCGAAAGCGCCGCAGAACCGCGCCATGACCAAGCTTCCCGAGACCCGTGGCGTGCTGACGCCGAACCGCCCTTTGGCCGACCTGACCTGGCTGCGCGTGGGCGGGCCTGCGGACTGGCTTTTCCAGCCTGCCGACGAGGCGGACCTTGCGGGTTTTCTGGAGGCGCTGGACCCTTCGGTTCCGGTCTTTCCGATGGGCGTGGGGTCGAACCTGATCGTGCGGGATGGCGGCATCCGGGCGGTGGTCATCCGGCTGGGGCGCGGGTTCAATTCGATTTCGGTGGAGGGTGACCGGATCGTGGCCGGGGCTGCGGCGCTGGATGCGCATGTGGCCAAGCGCGCGGCAGAGGCGGGGCTGGACCTGACCTTTCTGCGCACCATTCCCGGCAGCATCGGTGGCGCGGTTCGGATGAACGCGGGCTGCTACGGGTCCTATGTAGCCGATGTGCTGGAGGAAATCCGCGTGATTACGCGCGATGGACGGATTGAGACGCTCCCCGTCCCTGCGCTGAACCTGCGCTATCGGCAAAGCGACCTGCCCGAAGGCTCGGTCATCGTGTCCGCCACGTTTCGGGCAGGCAGGAGTGATCCGGAGGCTTTGGAGGCGCGGATGGCTGACCAGATCGCCAAGCGCGATGCGTCGCAGCCCACGAAAGAGCGCAGCGCGGGGTCGACATTCCGCAATCCGGCGGGGCGATCCTCGACCGGCAAGGCCGATGACAGCCACGAATTGAAGGCCTGGAAGGTGATCGACGATGCCGGAATGCGCGGCGCGCGGCTGGGCGGGGCGCAGATGTCCACCATGCATTCCAACTTCCTGATGAACGCCAAAGCGGCGACTGCCGCCGATCTGGAAAATCTGGGCGAGGAAGTACGAAAAAAGGTTTTCCAATCAAGCGGTATCACGTTAGAGTGGGAAATCATGCGGGTCGGAGAACGCTCGCAGGACTAACAAATATCACGGGTCACTTAAGACCCGGATGAGGCAGTGTATGGCGGGCGCATCGAGCAGGATGGCCCCCGAAGTGGCGGTACTGATGGGTGGACTTTCCGCAGAGCGGGAGGTGTCGCTTGTCTCTGGGCGCGAATGTGCCAAGGCCCTGCGGGAGGCTGGTTACCGGGTGACGGAGGTCGATTGCGGCCCCGATCTGCCTGCGCGTCTGACCGAGCTGAAACCCGACGTCTGCTTCAATGCGCTTCACGGTCGCTGGGGCGAGGATGGCTGCGTCCAAGGTCTGCTTGAGTGGCTGAAGATCCCCTATACGCACTCCGGCGTGCTGGCCTCGGCGCTGGCGATGGACAAGGTGAAGACCAAGGAAGTGTACCGCGCTGCGGGCCTTCCGGTGGTGGAAAGCGTCCTGGCTTCGCGCGAAGAGGTCGAAGCGGGCCATGTCCTGCCCGCGCCTTACGTGGTCAAGCCTTACAACGAGGGGTCGTCGGTCGGGGTCTATATAGTGCGCGAAGGGTCCAATGCCCCGCGGCTGGCGGCGTCGATGCCCGACGTGGTGATGGTCGAGACCTACGCCCCGGGCCGTGAGCTGACGACGACGGTGATGGGCGACCGGGCGCTGGGGGTGACGGATATCCTCACCGACGGCTGGTACGACTATGACGCGAAATACAAGCCGGGCGGCAGCCGGCATGAGTGCCCGGCGCAGCTGCCGGTCGAGATTGAGGCAGCCTGCCTGGATTATGCGCTAAGGGCCCACAAGGCGCTGGGGTGCCGGGGCGTCTCGCGTACCGATTTCCGCTGGGACGACGCGCGCGGGCTGGCGGGGCTGATCCTGCTGGAGACGAATACGCAGCCCGGAATGACTCCGACGTCGCTGGCCCCGGAACAGGCGGCGATGCAGGGGATCGGCTTCCCCGCGTTCTGCGACTGGATGGTGAGGGACGCGTCATGCAATCGCTGATCGCCCGCCGCCCTGGTCCACGAGTCCGCAAGGACCCCGCACCGTCGAAATGGGCCTACCGGGTCCAGCGCTGGATGCTGACACCCTATGTGCGCAGCTTCGTCTGGAAGGGTCTGCCGATGCTGATCCTGCTGGGCGCGGGGGCCGTGTGGCTGGGACACGAGCCGAACCGTCAGGCGGTGATCGGCCAGTTGACCCATCTGCGCGAAGAGTTCGAGGCCCGGCCCGAGTTCCGGATCAGCCTGGCCCGTGTCGAGGGCGCATCGGACGATCTGGCCGAAGCGGTGCGCGTGAAGCTGGCGCTGCCCTTGCCGATGTCGTCCTTCGACATCGACCTTGATGCCGCACGGGACCGCATCGAAACCCTGGACGCCGTGCAGAAGGCCGACCTGCGGGTCCGCTCGGGCGGGGTGCTGCAGGTGCTGATCACCGAACGCGTGCCCGTGGCGGTCTGGCGGACCGAGGATGGGCTGACGCTGGTTGACGAGACCGGCCACCGTGTCGCGGGCCTGTTGTCGCGCGCCGACCGGGCCGACCTGCCGCTCATCGCCGGGGATGGGGCCGATGCGGCCACGCCGGAAGCGCTGGACCTGATCGCCGCCGCCGGCCCTTTGACCCCGCGTCTTCGCGGTCTGGTCCGCGTGGGCGAGCGGCGCTGGGACGTCGTGCTGGACCGTAACCAGCGCATCCTTTTGCCCGAAGAGAACCCGGTCCAGGCGCTGGAGCGTCTGCTGGCGCTGGACCATGCCCAGGACCTGATGAACCGAGACATCCTGACCGTCGATCTGCGGTCAGATCATCGCCCCACCCTTCGACTTACCCCCAATGCCCTTGCCGAAATCCGTCGCGCGCAGGGCCTAGAAATCGTGGAGAACGAACTGTGACCGATCTCTATACTTCCCAGCGCGCCATGCGGAACATGCGGAAAGCTGCCATGCAGCGTGGCGTGATTGCCATTCTGGACGTGGGCACCAGCAAGATCGCCTGCCTTGTCTTGCGGTTCGATGGGCCGGACCGCCTGCGTGAGCAGGACGGGGTCGGGCCGATGGCCGGACAAAGCCAGTTCCGGGTGATCGGAGCGGCGACAACCCGCAGCCGGGGCGTGCGCTTCGGCGAAATCGCCGTGATGAACGAGACCGAGCGTGCCATCCGCACTGCCGTTCAGGCGGCGCAGAAGATGGCCAACGTGCGCGTCGATCATGTGATCGCCTGCTTCTCGGGGGCGGAGCCGCGCAGCTATGGGCTGGCGGGGGAATTGGACCTGCAGGACAGTGTTGTCACCGAACAGGACGTCAGCCGCGTATTGGCGTCCTGCGATGTGCCGGATCTGGGGCAGGGCCGCGAAGTGCTGCACGCCCAGCCGGTCAACTTTGCGCTGGACCATCGATCGGGCCTTGGCGATCCGCGCGGGCAGATCGGGCACCGGCTGGCGGTGGACATGCACCTGTTGTCGGTGGACGGCGACGTGGTGCAGAACCTGCTCTACTGCATCAAGCGCTGTGACCTGGAATTGGCGGGAATTGCGTCTTCGGCCTATGTCTCGGCAATCTCGTCGCTGGTGGAAGACGAACAGGAATTGGGCGCGGCCTGCATCGACATGGGCGGCGGGGCCACGGGCATCTCGA